>JAOPTS010000013.1:0-13584 GCA_051531955.1 Reichenbachiella sp. | reverse complement strand
CAGCTACCTCAACGAAAAACTGACGCTAACATCTGAATTCATCAGAGGGTTGGATTACCATATGAAAGATGATTACGGTGCAGGTACCGAATCCGTTTCAGCACTGGCAGGTATTCATTATTTCATTTGCAGACCCTACTATGATCAGGAAGTAGAACTGTTTTCTCCACCAGAAGGCAACAGCTACTTCATCAACAAAATGGCGCAATCACTGCCAAAGGAAAAACTAAGAACCCAACAACTCGTCCGAAAAATAGAAGAGAACGATCATGGTTTTGAAGTACAGGTCATCAATGTAACGACCAGTAAAATAGATACCGTGCATTGCGAACAAATCGTATATGCGGGACAAAAGCATGCATTAAAGTTCATTTACCCTCAAGAGTATGAACTTTTCTCAGGGACTAATTATTCGCCATGGATGGTCGTTAATATCATCCTGAAAGACAACTTACCCATGCCAGCCTTTTGGCAAAACGAAATGCTAACAACAGACGATACCTTCATGGGATTCGTTGACTCTGCCACCCAACAGCGAAAATCAAAATCTCACAGAACCCTCACTTGCTATTACTGTCTACCCCCTGCTTCGCGAAAAGACCTTCTAAATGTTCCAGAGAACAAAAGCATCATCACTGAGAAGACCATTGAGCAATTGAATAACTACTTCAAACAGGATATCTCCAAAGACATTGTGCATGTCAATATCAAGGTCATGGGACATGCCATGCCGATACCCACCCCTGGCTATCTTTTCAATGACAAAAATGCGCAGCGCAAAAACAAAAGCATAGCGTATGCTGGTGTAGACAATAGTCGACTACCGTTGTTATATGAGGCCTTGGATAGTGGTATAGAAGCGGTGAGGTGTTTGGAGGGTTAGACAGTTATATGAAGTTTGACAGCACTTTCCAGGTCTAGGATTATAGTTGTTGAAAATAACCTTTTTGGCTGGTATATACTTAGCTAAATTGGCGCTCCCTTCCTTTTTAAATAAAAATCATTGTACTTATCATTGTACTTATTTAAATTACTGTATGGAGATCACAACATACAGTTCATTTCGCCAAAAGCTTAGTAGTTTCATGGACCTTGTAACTAAAAGTCAGTCACCACTATTTGTAACTCGACAAGGAAAGGAAGATCTAGTTTTATTATCTAAATCAGATTACGAAGGGATAATGGAGACTTTCCATTTAATGAGTAGCCCAAAAAACGCAGAAAGAATTAATGCCAGTATCAAAGAGTATGAGTCTGGTGGCGGAATTCATAAAGCATTGATCGAAGACTAATGCAAATAAAATTCATGACCCACGGTTGGGAAGACTATTTGTATTGGCAAAAAATCGATAATAAAGTACTCAAGAAAGTCAATTCTCTAATTAAGGAATGCCAAAGGCACCCGTTTGAAGGCACAGGAAAACCCGAACAACTAAAGGAAAACATGTCTGGCTGGTGGTCAAGAAGAATTACGGGGGAACATAGGCTAGTTTATAGAGTTGATGATGCAGTATTAGTCATCCTCCAATGTAGGAAGCATTATTAGTACAAAGAAATATGACCTGTGCATTAGCATTCGAGAACTCAAAAAACTGCAATCGGAGGCATTCATTATACTGAAAGCAGAAAGCATTGAAAAAGGAGAGCGTGTCGTAGACACTGCGTATCATTGGTAGGTTTCAAGTGATCCAAAGAACACTTGAAACAATGGTGAATTAGCATGCGTATTCGTATACGCACTACTTTAACCTCGTATTTGTTGCTTGTTTCGCAACGATTCCCCTCGCTATTAAACAGGTTGGATTAGTCAGTTCACGGTTGCACCTAGCTAGTACTAGGATGATCTTCCCCAATACACAGATGCTCTCGGAAATTACATTTATCACTTTAAGTAATACAATTATTACGTTTTACAATACTTTTATTATCTAGGTCAATACAGATATGTACTTGGGAAGTACTTTTATTATCTAGGGAAGTACATAGTTGTTCTTGGCCAATACATTTATCATATAAGAAAGTACAAATATGCTCTAGGGAAATACAGAGATGCTCTTAGGAAATACACTTATTACTTAGGTCAATACTTTTATGTCCTTAGACAGTACTCAGATGGTCTTAGCCAATAAACCATATTCAGTCTCAACCCCTCCAATTCTACCCTTAGATACGCACGTAGAGATGTTCAGTTATTTTTAAAAATCTCTAGACTTTCATCACTACCTTTTTGTTCCATGTAAGGAAAAACGAAGATTTCACGATGCTGATAGAGTGTAGAGTGATTGAGACAACTACTGCACCATGGAAGGGTAGTTTGCCTTATACTTACTTTTATATGTGGCAAGCCTTTTTGAAATGAATGGGTCATCTGTCGCATACTTGATTTTTACTCTATCGCCAATATAATGCTTGCGTGTTGCAGCAGTAGCTGCTTTGAAATAGCCAAAATATACTAGTTCATCAATAATGAACTCATATTTTGCTATTTGAACCATTGACTTCATGTAAGGTCTGTATTTCGTTTCGACTACTGTTGCTACGGACATTGAGGTAGCGTGTCCAATGAACTTAAATTCGTGAGATGTCCATAAATACAATCCATAAACTACAGTGGTGATAATCATTAATGTTACTACAATCGAAATTAGTTTAATAAAAACACCATGTTTGAGTTTTGATTCCTGAGCAGCCTTCCAGTTGTAGTAATTTTGACTGAGGACTGTTTGTGAATCAAAGTACTCAGATATTTTGTCATGATTATCATTGAGGTAATCAATAAGTATGTTCTCTACTTCTGTAATTGATTCAGGAGAACGTTCTGATATTTCTTGAGTTCCATTTTTTTCAATCACAATAGCTAGACCATCATCGCCAAGATTCCCACTAATTTCTATTAAGTTTTGAGAATCAACTTTAAGGGTTAAAAAGGTGAAAATTGACCAATCTAAGCTACGAACAAGTGCGATGATTGACACTTGACTCGGACGATCATTCGTCAATTTCTTGCCATCAGCTTCTTGTTCTAGTATAAGATTCATAATTTTAAAATAGTCTTGAAGCGTCATAAATCATTCATAGACCAATCCCTATTCAATACAAATCCCACTTACCATTGAGGTAGTATTTGTAGAGTACGGGGTTATGGATTCTGTTGACCTCTATCTTGGCAGTGTCTTTGCCGAAAGTGTTTTTACCAAACGAAGTAATCAACGTCATGGCGGCATGGTTGATCCATCGTGTCTCAATATCCTCGAACGCTAGTTCTTGAAGTGAAGATTTCAAAGATTCTTTACTCATTCCTTTTACACCTAGAATCCATCCCCACTCACCCAATGTAATGACTTGATTGTGCAGTTTGGCTGTTTCGAAACCTGCATCGTCTATTGTCTTGTCTATGCAGTTAAATGCATCCGCTGCATAGTATGGGCTACCCGCTTGTGTGATCAGCACGCCTGCTTTTCGCAAACGCTTGTAACACATCTTATAGAATTCATAGGAATACAAACGTCCCAACTCTATCGATTTCGGGTCAGGCAGATCGATGATAATGGCGTCATAGTACACTTCACTTTTCTCTAAAAAGTTAAAACCATCTTCGTTCAGAATATTGACCTTGGGATGGTTCATGGCATTTTGATTCATGGCCACTAACAAGTCATGCTGTTGCCCTAGTTGTGTCATGGCAGGGTCCAGATCCACCAACGTGATTTGTTCTACTGATGGGTACTTCAAAATTTCTCGAACAGCACCACCGTCTCCTCCTCCCATCACTAGCACGTGTGTTGGGTTTTTCAGGAGTTTCATCACAGGGTGTACGAGCGGCTCGTGGTACATGACCTCATCAACCGTACTTAGTTGTTGATTCCCATTGATAAACAACCAAAAGTCCCCTTTGGATTGGGTAATGACTATTTTCTGATAGCGACTCTGCTGCTCGTATACTACTTTGTCTTTGTACCTCACCGTCTCACCATGATGAATAATAGGCTTGGCAAAAACAACACCTAAGATTAAAACCAAAAAAATCATCACTGAACGCCAAATCAACTGCCCTTTCATAGGCCCTTTAAATTTTTCACTAAGCACAAAAATCAAGCTACTTGCTACAAGAAAATTGATCGTCCCCAATACAAACGGTGTATAAGTAAGTCCCAAATAGGGCAAGCCAACAAAGGCAAAAAACATACCTCCCAACAAACTACCGTAGTAATCCTTCTCCATGATACTGGAGACATTGACACGGAGTTCCTCGTACTGGTCATTGAGTCGAATAACGATTGGAATTTCCATCCCAATCAGCAGACCGATCGCAACACTGAGGATGTATATGATAAAAGCAGGACTGCCATAATAGGCGGATGCTGAATAAGTGATGATCGATACAAAAGCAGTCAGAATAGACAATACAAACTCTATGTAAACGAATTTTTGAAGCAGGTTGTCCTTAAATATTTTGCTAAAACGACTGCCCAAGCCCATAGAAAACAACATGATAGATAGTATCATGGTCCATTGAAACACGGAATCCCCTAGAAAATAAGTAGCAAGTGTAGAAAGAATGTACTCGGCTACAATACCCGACATGCCTGTTGCAAACAAGGCAACTTTCAATATATTAGATCCCTCTTTCATTAGATACTTCGCGTCATGATTCGGACGCGCGGACAATGTTTTGGTTAGCTACGGGGCTATTGTAATGCCCAAGTGATCAATACGGAACCTCCTATGTAAGCGAATGCTTCTACTAAAGCTGCACCATTGTTTGGATGCTCTTGGTTCACGATCTCATCGGTAAGGTTTTGCCCTGGTAAGAGTATTTTGTCAGTAAGCACTCTAACGATTGGCAAAAACACCAATCCAATAGCGACATCAATACCGACATCTTGCAGGGTAACGATCCAACTTTCGAAATCATGCATGAGTGCAAAACGAACCAAGTTGGCAATCGCAATTAAGGCACCTGCAAAGCCTATCCCTACTGCTACATTCTTTTTTTCGATATGTTCATGAATATCATATGGCGTAATCAGATTATATACCAAAGACGTTACATAGAGTAATGCCATCCCGATCAACCAGTACAGCAAAGCGGTAACAATAGGACCGCCTGCCCCGAACCCTTCTCCATGAATGGCTCCCAGAATAATCAAACCAGTAGAAACACCAATAGCGCCTTCTACTACACCGCTACCGACATTGTGGTCTTCGATGATTTCTTTTTCAACATTGAATTTATTCAGTATCAACTTATCATTAACAATGATAGATAGGTTCAATAACACAATAGATAAGCCACCATAGATTGCAACATCTATTAAATCTGTCACGATATCGGTACTCTCCCCCATCATCGCACTACCAATCGCCAATAATAAACCAATAAAATATCCTACATAAGCTACCGAAAAGGCAAAGTTGTCTTTCTCTACTAATTCATGAGAGATATTGAACTTGGGATGGAACAATTGATACACCAGTTTACCAACAAAAAACAACACAAAAGAGGCTATTAGAAAGACAAACGTGGCTAGGATACCGTCAATTATAGAAAGCATAATTTCTTAATTAAAATTAATGTGTTGATTATTTACCGTACCCTCCACCAGAAGATCGACTCGAAGTACCACCATATCTGGAACCAGATCTAGAGGTTCGGTTCGTTACCCGCTGCTTAAAACTGGAACTTTTGTTGCCCCATGTAGAATTAGGTCTAGTAGAAGACGTATAGTTACTTCTTGTTCCATAAGCAGGTCTACCAGAAGTCGTAGGTCCATAATAAGATCTACCAGTTCCGTAATATGAAGTTCTATAATTTGTATAATGAGATCTATGTACTGGATAAGCAGACATTCTGAACATACTACTCATGAAAGCGTACTGACCATAAAATGCCCAAAAACTCGAACCTCCACGATTGTCCCAGTGTCCATATCTTTCGTTACCGACATAGTTATTATAACCTGGAGGGTTGGCAGTCTTAATCAACTTACCATCTTCACCACGAGAGGCAATTTCCATCCCCATATCGTTTGCATGTAAACCGAAGTAGCTTTCTTCTACTTCTCTCCAGAAAGCCCCTGTTTCTTCAGGTACTCCATCTTCATTCTCTAAAATAACTTTGTACTCATGCTTATAGGTACTCACAAAAGTCCCTTCCACATCCATATCGTTGAGTACAATAGAAAATACACGGTCAGAAGGTATTTCCTTGATGATCGCATCTACAGGATTCTGGACATATCTATTGCCGCAACTTGCAAGCACCAATAAGATAAAGACGAAAAGACCCGAATGGATTAATTTATTCATAATACTATTTTGATACGTGGAACCTCTTATTGTCCTCAAAATTCGATTCCATATTTGAAAACTTACAGAATTTCTAATCGAGTGACAATTTATAAAACAATCCTATTGGAACTATACCTAAGTAGGGATAATATTAGATATTTCAAAAGGTTGGACCACTTTTCCTACGACTGCATCGAACTCTCGTTCTCCCCATTGTGTAATACCAATCACCTTCTCTTCTGTATCATCGAAATACTGCCATGACAATAGCTCTTCCCACTCTTTGGATTTTTTGGTTTTATCATTGAAATGGCCTGCACAGTCTGTGTGTAAATAATACTTGACCCCATCATAGCTTACTTCTTTGGGTGGCGTTTCATCTTTTACAGTCCTATCGATGATATCACTACCAAGGTCGCGAATCTTTATCTTTTCGGTTACAAGAATAGAAATCTCTCCTTTGTTTTCTACTTCTAGATAGATCCTCTTAGTACCATCATCTAACAAATACTCTTTGGAGAAATTATCTGAACCCCAATCATACTGATATTCTTCTTTGACACGCCAAGTACTCATATCATAGTCTATGATAAACCCCATCGCCAAATCTTCAACACTCAGGTTGGTCACATCGTAATCCGGTTCTTCTTTCTTTTTTTTAAATATATCTAGTAGTCCCATAATTTATTGTTTTCGTTGTTTTGGGTTGGTCAAATAACGTTATTCTCAAATTTAATATCCCATTCTCCTTTATAACTCTTCCTTTCATTCAAAGTCTGTACTTACTCTTAAAAGTGAAATTAAGAAATTGACTAGATGAAGTTTAATGCAGGAGATGATTATTCTTTAGATCCAAAAACTCGGTCAAACATATATATAACCCCCATTAAGATAAGTAAGAAGAAACCTACTTTGAAGAGTATAGAAAAAACGAATCCCAACAGAAAAAAAGCAATTGCTACAACTATAAGGAGTTTTAGTATATCAAACATTAGAACTGTTTTATTGGTAATAAGAACCTGAATAGAACATTGAACCTCAATCAGGTAATTGGAAATATGTATGCACCCCAAAAAAAGTATTAGGGTGCATAAAAATTATTTATCTAAGCCTAATTTAGCTTTCATAGCAGCTAAATCATCAGCGGCTTTCATTTCTGAAGAAGTCCCTTCTAATGCTTTGTCAATCTCATCGTCTACACTCTTGCTTTCGTTGGCGATTTCACCATAAGCCTCAGCTAGCGCTTCTTCTTCAGCTACTTTCTCTTTCATCCTCTCAAGCATAGATACTGTACCAGAAGTATCGATTTGGGACATTTGCTTATTGAGTTTTTTCGTCGCACTACTCACTTTCACTCTGGCTTTAAGTGTTTTCAGCTCATTTTCATACTGACTAATTGTAGCTCTATTTTTCTTTACACTGCCATCCAACTGAGACACATTCTTGTCGAAACGATCACGTTCTTCGATAGCACGATTCATTTGACCTGTTGCCTCATCTTTCTTGACTAAAGCTTCACTTGCTAAACGATCCGCTTCCGCTTGTTCCATGTCTCCAGACTGACCTTTTTTCAAAAGCAACATGGCCTTATTTTCATAATCTTTGGCTTTGCTCTTATTCGTCTCTACTTCATTCTTTGCACGAATGGTCATGGCCTTCACTTCTGCCAAAGCCTTTAGACTAGCGTCTAGATCCTTCTTCAAATCCCGAATACCTTGCTCGGTCAATTTGATAGGATCTTCTAATTTATCTATTGCTGATTGTGCTTCAGCTTCTCCAATTCTAAAAAGTCTTTTAAATACGTTCATATATTTATTGTTTTATTTCTCTGATAATTTTATTAATTCATTCGAATACTCTCCCAACAGAAGCGCCAAAGAATTGAAAGTAGCTTCCAATTCATTCAAATCAAGATTGTCTAACTCATGTGTATTTCTAAAAATGAGTTTCTTCCCAGATTCATCTAACACAAACGCCCCATGAATGATATCTCTACTTTTCTGAAGCAATTGCAGATATATGGCAGGAGAAGGATTTTTGATCTCTGTTATAAACTGCTCTATGATCAACAATGGATCCGCTACACCAAGTACCAAGTTTTCGATACCATTGGCTTTATTCTCAATCACAAGCAATCCATCTTCTTCGTTTTCGCTAGTGATATTATACTCAAGCTCCGTTAAATACTCCTTTACCTTTAAAAATGATTCGTTCATTTAGTCAAAATTAATTTTGTTTCCTCTTGTGAAAAACGTGTTCTAATAATTTCTGTTAACAATTCTACTCATCTTTTCAAACAGGTAGTAATCGGTTATGACATCTTTTACGATTCAAAGATGCAAAAAGTTTTGGCAATGCCAATAAAATTGGCAATTTTTGTTTCATTATGTCATATATAGGGAAAAATATCAAGAAGATTCGATCGGTAAAAAAGCTCAGTCAATCTCAATTTGGCGACCTTTTCGGGCTCAATAGAGGAGCTGTAGGTGCCTACGAAGAGGAACGTTCCGAACCAAAAATAGAGTCTCTGATGCAAATTGCCAGTCACTTTAACCTGTCTATTGACATTTTACTTACGAAAGAGTTGACAACCGTTGAGCTGTACAAGTTCAATATTCTCAACAAAAAAATGGATGAAGCCCATCATTTTTCGGATAGTCCAAACATTGAGCGTAAAAAACGAAATGTCGCGCTGGTAACTTCCGTAAGGAGCTTAGAATATTTGGCTAACCACAACAGCAAAGATTTCATTTCAAAACTAAACACGATTGATTTGCCTACAAATACAGAAGCAATATGTCGTGCATTTGAGTTAGAGGGAAGTGAAATGGAGTACAATCAAAATGGATTACACCATGGTGATATATTGCTAACAGAAGAAGTCAAAACTTCAATCCAAACACTGGAATTAGGACATGTATATACGATCATCACTTTGGCTTATATAAAAACAAGACGACTCAGTGAAATCAAAGAAGACACCTTAGTTTTCGCCAGTGATGACCCTAATTACCTTAGCTCAA
Source organism: Reichenbachiella sp. (assembly GCA_051531955.1). GTDB lineage: Bacteria > Bacteroidota > Bacteroidia > Cytophagales > Cyclobacteriaceae > Reichenbachiella. The sequence continues at coordinate 4,270 of JAOPTS010000013.1, read as the reverse complement.
TTGTCAATATCAAAGACATCACTCAAATCTGGAAGGTCATTGGAGCATATAGCACCTACCTCAACCCTCCCAAAATGATTGAAGAAAGAGTTATGCTTCTAGAAACCCAAATCGAATCAATTCTTAACAAATTAATACCTTAACAGGTGTAACAGGACTTGTTTTGAATTATGCATTCTTTTTCAAAACAAGTCTATTCATTCATTGTTACCAATTTAACTCAAACGCTTTTTTAATAGTTTTACACAAAAGATTGAAGTGAAATTTATTGCGTCAATTTTAAAAATGTCGAAACAGTGTCTGATGGAAATTTGAATTCTAAGTAGATAACCTCGATGGTCTCATTATATTCGTAACTGGTTGTCATTGAAATCCTACATGAATAAAATCCTAGTCCTGTCAATATTTTGGATATTAGTAAGTGAACAAGTCTTTTCATATCAAATAGCTGAAGTTAACACATCTGATTACTTGCATCTAGGTAGTGAAGAGCAAAATCCAACGACCGCATTGACCCTTCTCAACAAAGCCTATCTTTATGTCTATGAAATGCAGGACAGTGTAGAAGCTCATCTTTATTTTCAACTAGGAACCACTCATGGCAAACTGTATCACCTGGACTCGTCAATTTATTTTTTCAAACAAGCATTGGCATTAGCAGAACCCAATGCTTGGCGACAAATGGAAATAGGTATACTGAATGGGTTGGGCAATGTTGCCCGAATAGAGAACAACAATCAGCTGGCGATAGGCTATTTTCATCAAGCTTTGGAAAAATCAAGTATCGGAGAAGATATTGATGATCTGGAATGGAAGACTAAGTTACTCGGCAATTTGGCTGGGGTTTATTTTGATTTAACTGACTTCAAAACCTCCTTAAAACTCTGTCAGGAAGCGCTTGCCTTAGCTGATCAAACCAATAATGATCAATCCATGGCCTATGGATATAGTCAGCTGGGATATTTATACAGTGAATTGGACAGCCTAGACTTGGCGTTAGAAAGTAGCCAAACTGCCCTAGAATATTTTCAAAAAACCAATGACTCTCTAGGGTTAGTCTATCAGTATTATAGCTTAGCCTCTGCCTATTATCAAATTCATGATTTGGATAATGCTAAGACACATTTTTTGATAGCCAATCAACTGGCAGATCAATTTGGTGAAGCCGAAACTTTTGTTGGTAGTTTGAACAAATTGGGATTCATTGCCTTAGACCAGCAAGAATACCAAACTGCTATAAATTATGCCAAAAAAATTATGCGCTATCAGCAAATCAATCAATTGGCTACACATCGCAAAAACACTTATGACTTATTATATAAAATTGCTTTCGCGCAAAAAAAATATCAAAAGGCACTCAAATATCGAAACCAGTACATCGAGTTAAGTGATTCCATTAGAAATATTAACAACCATACTAACATTAATAAATTGACGGCTCAGTTTGAATCGAAAAACAATAAAAGAGAGATCATATCACTCAAAGACAAAAACATAATTACGAATACCAATCTGCTGAATGCCGAAATGGTAAGGAATATAACTATTGTGTTGGCCATAGTCATGATAGCCACATTGCTCTTGTTTTTTTTCAAGCAGCAAAAAGCATTCAAATTGAAGGAAGTACAATCCAACACCGATTTAGAAGTATTACGATTGAAGGTTTCCACATTGGTTATGAGTCCCGAAGATCTGATTGATTCATTTGATTCGATGAATTCCAATCTGGTCAATCCATTAACTCAAAGTGAGTTTAAAGTCTTGCAACTAACATGCTCCGAACAAAGCAATAAACAAATAGCGGAGCAACTTTTTGTATCTGTCAACACGATAAAAACTCACCTCAAGAATGTATATAACAAGCTAGGTGTGACCAGTCGTAAGGCAGCATTGGAAAAAGTTTTGCATTCTGAAAAGTAAAACTTGCTGTTCTTGAATAACTTGCCCCCAATGCTAAAAACCTATGCCTACACCATGCTCCTCATTCTGGGGTTTTCGACGTTCAATCATGCCAGCGATAGTACCCCTATAGACACGTTAGTTCGTTTGATTGAAAATCAACAATATGAAGCAGGTATGAATTTGATTGATTCGCTTTTGTCCGATTCAACGCTCAAAAATTCTCGTAAACTCAATAATCAACTTATTCAGAAAAAGGCAGATCTTCTATATTATCTGAATGATATCGAACAGTCACTTGAGTACTATCTCATGGCCGCCAGACAAGAAGAGCTCAGAAGTGATCGAAACCTTACCTTAATTTCGGAATCCTATGGCAATGCTGCTTATTGTCTTTTTTACTTAGGGCTCTTTGAAGAAACAATTTACTATGGCTCACAGGCCTACCAGTACGCTTATGAAAGTGGCGATTCGTTGGAGATGGCATCCTCAACAGCTAATATAGGCTTGGCACATAAACGACTAGGTAATTATAACGAGGCTTTGATACATTTAGATGAAGCCTATCACCTCGACAAAGCCTTGAATGACAGTATTGGCATGGCCTATGACCTCTATACCATTGCCGCTTTTTTTCAAGAATGGGGCAAATTTGATCAAGCACTGAAGTACTATCAAGAGTCTTTGGTGATCATGACAAACGCCAATAGAAAAAAAGAAATGTCAGCTCGATACGCCAATATTTCCGCTTTGTACTTAGAAAAAGGAGACCTCATTCAAGCAGGTCGCAATGCGACTAAAGCCATCATCCTGGCCAAAGAAATCAATGATAATCTTTCCTACGCAAAGCGTATTGACTTGTTAGGTATCATTTTATTAAAAAACAAAAAATCAAATGAGGCGCTGATCAATTTTCATGAAGCATTGGTGATTTATTCAGAATTCAAAGCGCTTAACTTGATCTCTCTTGCTCATAACCATTTGGCGAAAGGATATTTTGCACTAAATGATTATCAGCTTGCTTTTACCCATTTGGATAGTGCTATTATGATCGCAGAAGACAATGATTATTTTCAAGATTTAGTCAAACATTATGAGCTCAAAATCAACTATCTCAATATCGCTGGTAATGCTAGTGAAACACCTACACTCGATAACAAAGTGAGAATCTTAAAAGCTTCTATGTACTCCGTAGAAAATAGCAATCGCCTCCACAAACTGGAATTGGTCAATGAGTTGGGCAGGAAAGATGTAGAAATGTCAAAAATGGCAAATACCGCTATTAAAAAATCTAACAACTTGAAATCAGACCACCAAACCATGTTGATCTGGATAGCGATAGTTAGTATGATGATCTTAGTCATTACTTTCTTAGTCATCAGACGAGTACAAGCTAAGAAATACGAATTATACCAACAAGAGATCACTGTATTACAAAACAAAATCAATGCGCTACTGCAATCAGATCCTGACAGTTTCAATATCAAACTCGTGGATCTAAATGGGGCCTTGGAGCAGTCCCTCACGGAGCGTGAATTCGAAATTTTAAAATTCACCTTCACCAAAAAATCCAATACGGAGATAGCCAAAGAACTGGACGTATCAGTCAATACCATCAAATTTCATTTCAAGAATATCTTCAAGAAAACCGGTGTTAAGAACAGAAAGGAAGTATTACAATTTCTATTGGCCGCATAACCCTGCACTTTTCGAATTCCAATCTTGAAATAAAAAAGGGACAGAAATTAATCTGTCCCTCACTTAGAAGCTACAAAAACCTATGCCCTTATCTATTGATAAGAATTTTTGTAGTTGAATTATGTTGTTGTGTGATTATCTTCAATAAATAGATACCAGTTTGTAAGTTTTGCACATCAATACTTGTGTTCCTGTCTACTTCCCCAAAGTTAACGAGCACACCGTTTTGCATATAAAATGCATAACTCATCTCCTCGGTTTGATCTGTTTCGATCTTCAACCAATTACTTACTGGATTAGGATATATTTTGATTTCAAAACTAGTATCCTCGACACCGGTAACAATTGGACCTTCATTTACTTCAAAAATTGCCGTTACTTCTGATGCATTGAAGTTGTCATCTCCCGATTGACTGGCTGTCACTGTTACTGTACCAATCGTACCTTCCAATGTTATAGTTGTTCCAGAGATACTAGCAGGACCTGTCACTGCATAAGTCAATACTAGATCTGAGTCTGTACTTGCCTCCACATCAAAAGCTGCATCAGTGGTTAACTTGTCTGCTATTGTAGTGATGGTGATCAATTGATTAGATTTCTCTATAACCAACTCTGTTACCTCAAAACTTACCGTTGCTTCTGCTCCATTGAAGTTATCATTTCCTGTTTGACT
>JAOPTS010000012.1:0-32178 GCA_051531955.1 Reichenbachiella sp. | reverse complement strand
TCCAATAATTGGAAATTTCCGCCCCAAACCATGAAGCTCAGATATATCCTTTATTCTTTACTCTTCCATCCAATCTGCAAAATAGAATGCTCCCACATTCATAATTGCATAGACAACAGCATAAAACAGCATGGCTTGATAGGCAAAAGCAGTTCCAACGATTAAACCTATTACTAATACCCCCGAATGGGCGATGGAAGAATAAGCCATCATCCTTTTGATATTATTTTGTCGTAATGCAGATAGGTTACCTATAAACAAACTCCCTATAGCGACAGCACTTAGCAATGCCTGCCAGTTATATTGAAGTAAATCATAATTACCAACCTCTATAAAATGGAACACAAATAACAAAACGGCAATTTTCGGCAATGTAGAAATCAATGCAATCACTGCAGACGGACCTGCTTCATAGGCATCTGGCGACCAAATATGCATCGGAATCAATGCCAATTTGAATAGGATACCTACAAAGAATAATAATGTAGCAATGTTGATCCATTCACTCTGTACAATAATCTCCGTTATCATGCCATCAATTTCTAAACTCCCTGTGAGTCCATACATCAATGACATACCGTAAAGCATCAAACCAGAAGCTAATGCTCCAAACAACAAATATTTTATTCCTGCTTCGAACCCCTTTCTACTAAAACTAAAAGTGATTAACACATAAGAGGTAATAGAAATTAACTCTAAGGAAACATAAAACAATAGAAGATTGTTGGACTGAATCAAAAAGAAAGCCCCCAATACAATCATTAAAACCAAATAGAAGTACTCTCCTCTCTTTCTTAAACTCCAACTTCCCGGAAACAACAGTATAGCTGCAGTGGTTGCTAAGAACACATATTTAAACGTTCTAATTACATTATTCTGATGAAGGACACCATTCAAAAAATCTCCATCAACTTTCACAACACTGACTGCCCAAGCAGTAATCATTAATACCAAGAGTACATATGCAGTTTTTAGCCCTGCCTTCTTATCAGGTAATAGTAATTCAATGATAACCATCAGTAGACTACCCACAATAAGGCAAAACTCAGGTAACAAATACCCAAATTCACCTACCAGCGTCGTGACTTTACTATTGAATGTCAGCTCGTTCAATTTGATTCTAATAAAAGTAAAAAATTCGCTTTTGACTGCCCTTGCACATACTCCACGAAACCAGTGATCGTCTCATTAGAATAGTCTAACAGAAGATTTGGAAATATCCCAAATAGAATAGACATCAAAACCAATGGTATGATCATGATCCATTCTCTTTTATTCAAATCAGGCAAACTCCATGATGCTTCTTTGAGCCAAAATTTCCCAAAGAACATTCTTTGCAAGGTCCATAAGAAATAAGCAGCTCCTAATATCAACCCTACCAATGCCGCAATTGGCATCCATGGACTAATTATATCTCCATTGATGGCACCATCAAACGCTCCTATCAACACCAAGAACTCCGCAATAAAACCTGAGAACCCTGGAAGACCTAGTGCTGCAAAAAATGCTAATAATACGGCAGTCGTGTAATGAGGAACTTTTGTAGCCAACCCACTATAACTAGCGATATCTCTGTTACCAGTACGATCATAAATCACACCCACTACGATAAACAATAAAGCTGAAATCACACCATGGCTAAACATCTGGAACATTGCGCCAGAATTACCCTCGATAGTCACAGAAGCCAAACCTAACATCACAAATCCCATATGAGAAATAGAAGAATAAGCTATTAATTTCTTTAAATCAGATTGTGCCATTGCTACCAATGCAGCATATATAATGGCAAATACACCAATCAAGGCTATCCACCACCCAAATATCATAGCATACTCGGGGAACACCGTATAACCAATCCTGAAAAATCCGTACCCTCCAATTTTCAATAACACACCTGCTAGTACAACTGAAATAGGTGTAGGTGCTTCGACGTGTGCATCTGGTAACCATGTATGAAATGGGACAGCCGGAAGCTTAATCGCAAACCCTATAATGACAAATACAAAAGCCCATCCTCTCAAACTCATACCCAACCACTCACTTGAGAAACCTAATAGTGCACCCGGGACATAATTTTCTGGATTCATCATTTTCATGATATCGAATGTGTGAACGGTACTTCCAGGGCTTTCTACTACAGAGAGGTTCAATCCGATCATCACCATCAGTATGAACAAAGAACCTACTAAGGTGTAAATGAAAAATTTCATGGAAGCGTAATCTCTGTTTTTACCACCCCAAATACCAATCAAAAAATACATGGGCAATAGCATAAACTCAAAGAACAAGTAGAACAAGAACATGTCCATCGCTACAAAACAGCCCATCACACTTGTACTCAATATCATATAAAGGATAAAATACCCTTTAATGCTCTTGTTGATATTCCATGACGACACAACACCGATCAACATGACGATGGATGACAACAACACCATCAGAATACTAACACCATCCACTGCTACGAAATACTTAATCGATATACTACCGAATGAACCAATCGTCAAATCGATCCAATCAAGACGCTCTACGAATTGAAGGCTCTCGGCTCCATAACCTTGCAACCCCTTATCGAAATTAAGCATCAGGATAATCGTCAAGACCATTTCTATTGACAAGGCTGCCAATGCAATGATTCTAAACAAGGAATGTTTGTCCTTTGGTATAACGATCATGATTCCTGCTGCTATCAGCGGAATAAAAACCAACCATGTCAATATGTGATCAAGGATCATAAGCCTAGATTAAAAATTCAAAAAATAAACGATAACCAAAAAGCCAAACAAAGCCCAAACGAAGTACGCTTGTACATTTCCGCTTTGAACACTTCTCGTTCGGTCACCTAAAAATTTGGATAGCCCAGCAATAAAATTCACCGCTCCGTCCACTATATATTTATCAAACCACGCAATCAAATAAGCCAATACCACTTCGGTCTTGGCAATCAAGTCAATCAAATGATCCAAAATTTTCTTATCAAAATAACTCAGCACTTGCCCAACTCCCATACTACCATGTGCCATCACTTTTCTATGAAAAGCATCTATATAGAAGCTATTAGAAGACAAACTATACAATGCTTTCTTACTCCCATTAACAACCCCTACAAATTGCTTTTTCTCAACGTAGAGATAGGAGAATAAAAGACCCATTGTTGCCAAAGAAATGGAAGCCACTAAAACCAACATACTATGACCCGGTTCGGGATTAGAAATCATACTTTCTAATGAATGACTAACCCAATTGGATTCTGGCCCGAAAGGGTTGAAACTAAATACAACCCAAACAGAAAGCACAGCCAATACCACCAAAGGAATACTGGTATAGACACTCTCTTGGTACTTTTCCTTATGCTCAATCGAATTGAAGAACACCTTGAAATACAATCTAGACATATAGGCTGCTGTCATAAATACAGAAGCAAATGCAAATACAACTGCGATCATTGGCAGCTCAGATGAAAGAACACCGTTCAATATCAATTCTTTGGAAAGGAAACCTGAGAACAATGGGATACCTGCTAATGAGAGCGTACATACCGTAAACACAACAAATGTGACAGGCAGCACTTTTTTTAACCCTCCCATATTTCGGATATCCTGCGCATCAAAACTATGATCATGATTGGTCTCATGATAATAATGAATGATACTACCCGAACATAAGAACAATCCTGCCTTGAAGAAAGCATGCGTTACCAAGTGAAAGAAGGCGACCAAAGGAAAACCAGCACCCAAAGCCAACACCATGTACCCCAATTGAGATACTGTAGAGTAAGCCAATACCTTTTTAATATCATTCTGAGCAAATGCAGAAAATGCTCCTATAAATGCAGTCAATCCTCCTATCACGCCTATCACTGTTAACAAGTCTGGAGACAGAATAGGGAATACACGCACCATCAGGTAGACACCTGCAGCCACCATAGTTGCAGCATGTATCAATGCTGAAACTGGTGTAGGCCCAGTCATTGCATCGGGCAACCAAGATTGTAAGGGAAATTGAGCTGACTTACCCACTGCTGCTAAAAACAACCCAAGTCCGGCTAAGAACACCCATTCACTTGGTACAGCACTGAAGTCCGACCAAACTAGTTCTTGAATATTTAAAGTCTTGAAATAAGCGAAGAGTATAAAGATCCCCAATAGAAATCCTGCATCTCCTACTTTGTTCATTATGAAAGCCTTGAATGAAGATATAGGTGGCTTTTCCTGGTCATACCAAAATCCAATCAATAAGTAGGAAGAAAATCCTACCAACTCCCAAAACACAAACGTGAAGAGTAAATTAGACGACAAAACAATTCCGTACATTGAGAATGCAAACAAACCAAGATGAGAAAAGTACCTTGCTCTGCCTTCATCATGTTTCATGTATTCAATTGAAAACATCACTACTAACAAGGCTATCAAGGAGACTACCATGGTCATGATTCCTGCTAGTGGATCATATCTCAAACCTATGTCAAATGAATAGTCTTTGAAAGTGATCCACTGCGCATTCACTTCAATTGGATCTGTAACATTTAAAAATGAATAGACGCTCAAAGCGAACACCAATGAAAACAGCGTTAAAAGCACCATACCAGCACCTTTATTACCTAAAACATAGGTAACTAATGATCCCAACAATGGCAGAATCATGATACTTGCAATCAATATGATAGTTAAATTATCCATTTAATTCATTCAACTCATCAATGTTGGAGACACCTTGATGTCTATAAATTTGATATAATATGGCCAATGCAACTGCTGATTCAGCTACTGCTACCACAATTACAAAAAGACTCATCATTTGACCTTGGATACTTGGATCATGTTGAGAGAACGCAACCAAATTGATATTTGCAGCATTCAATACTAGCTCAACCCCCACCAAAATCATGATAGCATTTCGTTTGATTACCATTATCATCACACCAATGCACAATAGCACCGCACTCAGAATGATATAGTGTTCTATTGGTATCATTTCCCCTCTTTCAATTTAGAACCCGCCAAAAATGCAGCACCAATTAATGCCATTAGAAGTAAAACAGCTGTCAATTCTAGCACCACCAATTGATCCGTCATCAGATTGATACCGATAGTTTCTGTCACGCTATACTCCGTTTGAACTGGAGCAGATTGTGCAAACCATTGAAAGCCTTCCCCGATGGGGTATAGAATAGCAGTCAATAACAAAAGACCAATCAAAACTCCTGGCACCACGCGTTGATGTCCAGTCATCATTTTGGAACCATCTATTCGTTGTGTCAGCATCACGCCAAACATCAACAAAATCAATATACCGCCTATATAGATCATGATTTGAGTCACGCCTACAAACTCTGCATTAGATATCAAATAAATACCCGCAACACCCAAAAACGTAATCACCAACATGAACACCGCATGCACAATATTCTTAGAAAATAGAATCATCAATGCACTAAACACAATGAGTCCAGCACATCCATAAAAAGCCAATATGTTCAAGTCTACACTATTCATCAATCCTTTTTCTTGGGTTTAATCTTTGGTCTAAATACTGGTTTTTTGCTAATAGCCTTTGGCTCTTCGCTTTCATTTTTTGATTCAATATTCAAAGTTTCAGAATCAAGATTATCTACTTCCTTCTTTTTAACCTTAGGCCTGAATACTGGTTTAGCAGCTTTAGGTTTTTCAACAGATTCGCCCTCCTCAATTCCTTCTTCAAGTTTTACTTTGATCTTTGGTTTAAAAACAGGCTTTTTCTTCTCTACTAATTCATCCTCTTGATCAGTTTCCTTCGCTTTCACTTTTGGCTTGAATACTGTCTTTTTCTCCCCATCCTCTGTCGAAGCAGCTTTCACCTTCGGTTTGAACATTGGTTTTTTCACTACTGGCTGATCTGAAGCGTCCGATTCTGTATTAGTATCAATAGACTTCACTTTAGGCTTGAAAGAAGGTTTTACAACCGAAGTAGGTTTGCTTGCCTTAAGTGCAGCCGCCTCCGCCTTAGCTTTTTCCTTCTCAGCACTAAATACCTCAAAATCCTTCTTCTTCTCATCAATCAGCTCAGGAGTCATGTCAGAAAACTCAAAATTGTGAGCCTTCAAATCAAAAACACTAAAGTCATATTCTTTAGTCATGGTCAAACACTCTGTAGGACATACCGTAGTACACAGCCCACAGAAACAACATTTTGACATGTCTATATCAAACTTAGCTGCATGAATTTTCTTAGAAGTCCCATCAGAAGTTTTCCCAATTTCTTCAGTTGCCCTTACAGGCTCAATATCTATACAATTGACAGGGCATACTTTTGCACACTTATCACAGACAATACAATCATCAATCTCATTATGTAACTGGTACCTACCATTATCCGGAACTGGAAATTCTTGAAATGGATATTGTAGTGTTACAATACCTTCACTTTGTTCAAAGTAATCCTTGTCTTCTACGCCAATCGGAGTACGAGATTCACGTGCCTCCAACATATGTCGAAAAGTAACTTTCAGTCCATATAATAATGAACCGGCAGTTTGAGCGATATTTTTGAAATAATTACTCATATTATCCTACCCAAATTTTCCATGCACCAGACACAAACACCATCACCAATCCAATTGGTGTTAAATATTTCCAACTCAATGACATCATTTGATCCACTCTAATTCGAGGATAGGTCCATCTCGCCCACATCTGAACAAATACTAATGTTAATGCTTTTGATAAAAGCCAAAATCCTCCCCACAAATCTGATGATATCTCACCCAGCGTCCCTGATGTCCAATCTCCAAGTGAAAACCCTCCCATATTGGGCAATGGTGTATTCCAACTCCCTAAAAACAATACTGCTGCGATAATGGAAACTAACAGCATCATTCCATATTCTGCCATCATAATAACCCCCCATCTAATCCCAGAATATTCGGTATGAAAACCACCAATCAATTCTGACTCTGACTCTGATAGATCAAAAGGAGATCTATTGGATTCTGCCATTGAAGAGATGAAAAATATTATAAATGGTACAATCAAAAATGGATAACGAATGATATTCCAATTAGCCATTCCCCATTCCCCCGATTGTTGAAATGATATTTCTTGTAAACTCAAACTTTGTGAAAGCATCACTACGCACAATACAGACAACCCCAACGGAATCTCATAGGATACAATTTGAGCAACCGAACGCAAGGCACCAAACAAGGCGAATTTACTATTCGACCCCCAACCTGCCATCAACACTCCTACTACATCTAAAGAAATAACAGCCATTAGAAAATAAATACCCGTTTGTGCCTTTGAACCTTGAATATTAGGAGAAATCGGCAATAAAGAAAACCCCATAAACACGGCAACAAATATGACTAATGGTGCAAGTAAAAAAAGCTTTCTGTCTGCTGACTTTGAAACTAAATCTTCTTTTTGCATCATTTTCAGCCCATCAGCAAGGGTTTGAAGTATACCAAACTTCCCAACGACCATAGGTCCTACTCGATCTTGTATAAAAGCCGACACCTTACGCTCTGCATAGACTGCCAAAAGCGCAAAAATGAATAAGAAGGGGAGGTAGAACAAAAAGGCAATCATCGATGGAATTTGAAAGCGTAATTTATAGATTAACTATTTATGGAGACACTATATCTCAGAAAGATAATTCGTGTCAATTGTTGATGTGATCAGCAACAACAATAGTTATTCCCAAAGAGGGTACTTCTCAAGATGGACATCTTGATTGAAGAAAAAGCTTGCAGCTTTTGCGAATGAGGGCGTATAGTCTGATACGAGAAATTGATCATTACCGTGGTTTTGTTCACTTAATAACTTCAGGTTGTGTAACTGTTGTTTCAATTTTTCCGCTACAATATTAGCAGAATCAATCAACTCTACCTTGCTTTTATAGAATTCTTTTATGTCTTCCTTGATTATTGGATAATGCGTACAACCCATAATTAATGCCTCAATATTTTTAAGCTTATCATCACTTAAATACTTTGATATCACTTCTTGACTAATCGAGTCATTTACAAATCCCTCTTCAATCATGGGGGCCAACAAAGGGGTCGCCAATGAAGTCAGGTCAACTGCTAGTCCTCTTTCTTGCAATTTCGTATTAAAAACATCAGAGTTGACTGTCTGCAAGGTCCCAATTAAACCAACTTTCCTTTTAACGAAATTTTCTTCGAGGTAGTCGACTACAGGATCAATAACATTAATTACCAATGCCTTGCTCCCGACATATTCCTTAATCAATTCGTATGCAGCAGCGGAAGCAGAGTTACAAGCGATCAGAATCACTTTGCATCCTCTCTCTAATAGGACATTTGTGATTTTTATAGAATAAGATTGAATGGTTGTTGCCGATTTGTCACCATATGGCAGGTGGGCTGTATCACCAAAATAGATCATACTTTCTCCTGGTAAATAGTTTTTAACAGCTCTAGCTACTGTCAAACCTCCTGTACCACTATCAAATATACCAATTGGTGAGTTTTTATCCATCTCTGCAAATATGTATGGAAATCATCGATCTAGAAAGGGATCATTATCAATTAATCTCCTCTCAACATGAATACAAAAAAATGCCTCATCGGTCCTGAAACCGATAAGGCATTTATAAGCACTATAACTAAACTATGTCTTTTTACTCTTAATATCTATTTTGCTATGTTATCAGAACCAACAGAAGCCAATTCGATACCTATTTCGGCCGCCTTTTTTTCTAATACTTTGGTAACTTTCTTCATTTCTTGTTGTTGAAGGAGTGCAAAACCTAAATCGCCTTTCACAATAACAAAGACAGATTTAACATCTCTAGAAGCTAATTCTCTTCCATCAATTTTTTCAACTCTCCCTTTTTTATCGTTGCACATTTCATTCATCAATTGCACATCCTGATACACTTGATCCAAACTGCCAGAGCTCACTGTCAAAAGGTAATACATCTCTTGATATTTTGATTCCTTAGCGTACAAAGAATAAACAGAATCTCCCGTTGCATCATCTATTTTTTGCTCCAAAATAACATTATGATCTTTCCATAACACTCTATTTTGAGCCATTGACACCCCACATACTAATACCAATACTATAACTGCAATTACCTTTTTCATGTTATTCTCTTTATGCTACCATACAAAAAGACGCATTATGACTGAATTAACGAAATAGTAATTACCTAAATTTAAAATTGAGTAAAGACATTAACACTAAGTGAATCCCCTAATTAACTAGATGGAATGACCTAGTTAAACCCAGAAGCATGCTATTGAGCAACTACAGAGTCAGGCTTAGAAAAACGATACCCTAACTGATTATACATATCAGCTTGATTATACAATATCAAAGCTCTTGAGATCTTACCTCCAACTACCAAATAGTTAGAGTTGATAAATAATTTCACCGGATCATTACCATTTTTATATTTAATTTTCGCGATAGACCATTCACCAACCCAATCACCGTATTCGCTACGAGAGGGCATGGCTAACAACGAAACTCTTGACTCTCTAAAGTTAATTTGTTCAATAGTTGTCTTCGAATTTACTCTCCAATTCCTTAGCATTTCATCTTTCTGAATAGTGTCTCCTAAAGATGGTCCAACGGAATAAAATTGATCTGTGGTCAAAGAATCCATCGTATCAAAATCCTTATTTTCGATGGCAGCAATATACGCTTCCACTACTTCTACATGATTACGTTCTAAAGTCTTGGTCGTTTTACATTGATAAAAAAACAAACTCAAGATTAGAAGTAAAAAAGAGTATTTCATATTGAAAGTATGGTAGTAATTCATGTCCAATTTAATAAATGCTATAAGAATTTCTATTCTCTAAAATAATCTTTTTATTCGTAATGCTTACTCAGTAACCTCAGTATACGTCTCTATAATTTCAACACCATTTCTGATGTAATTGAGACTTAAATCCTCACTTGTTAAATTTGAAATACTCATCTCACCTACACTGTTCCCGTTAGCATCTTCTAATAGGATTAAACCTGTAAAATCATCGTTTTCATTCACACTCAAATCATAGAAACTAGTAAAGACATTATTTGGCCAAACACCTTCTTCACAGCGTGCCACTTGTTCAATAAAATAAAGACGGTCCGTATCTGAATTATCAAATACTAGATTCAAATCACCTACACAAGAATCTAATTTGATGTCTGTACTATCTTCACTTCTAGAGTTTCGATACCATTTTTTTATCCCAAAATTGGACAACAAATAGTTAGCATCCACTTTAGATAAAAAACGCTCCGAATTATAAGTGTACAGATCTTCTACCTCATCTCCGTTGACAGTATAATTAATTGAAAGGTTCAATGAAGTCAGTTGAGAAACATTGATTATTTCGGTATCATATCCAGCAATATTAGAAAGTGCCAATTGAAATTCGAAATCCCCATCATTATTGGTAACAACTGAATAATCTGCTAATAATAAGGTATCAGGGTCCTGATCAGCATTACAAAAAGACATTTTATTGACCATATAAAGAGAGTCTGCGTCCCCATTTTCAATAAAAACAAGTTTGACAGCATCAACGCACTCTTCTAATGGGATATCTCTTCCGTTAATTGTTTTAGACTGTAGGAACCACTCTTTTCCAAATCCATTGTTCAACAATCTATTGGACTGATCCCCATCGAGATTTTGCGCTACATCTTCAATACAAGAAAACAACGAAAATACGATCCCTACAAAAACAATTAATCTCCAACTAATACTATCTGACTTTACCACTACGATCTATTACAAAATATGGTGACTCTTCTCCCTCGTATGTTTCCAATTCTTCCTCCGTCACATAATAGAATATGGTCTCTTTGACAATGTCATTAAATTTCACTTCAACCGGTCTCTTTGGAGCAGAAATTGAATTGACCCATTTGATCTGCCCCACTTCATTATCAGCAGATACGACGATCAAGTTTTTATTAACCCCATCAACCAAACTATAAATATACGCTGTAGTACGTCCAACCTGAGAAGGTGTAAATTTCCCCATCACTAATTTCTCACCATCACCATAACTAAAACCTGTCAACTCAAAATTTTCCTTCCATAGCACATCTCTACTGTTAGAAACACAAGCCAAAAATCCTTTATCACCACTTCCTGTAAATTCAAGACCTATGACATAAATATTGGAAGAATCATCTTTCATAGTCGCGATCGTATAATACCCATCAAACATTGGTGCTTCATACATACTATCCAACTCTGTCAACAAATATATTGAGTCAGTTTGTGACGCATTGATAGCCCATAGACTCTTCAACCAGATTTCATCTCTTCTTACATTCCATTTTTCTTTGGCAGAACCTAACAGCGACTCCATTTTCTTTCGAAACTTGATTAACCCAAAGTCTCCACCATACTCCCCATCTACCAAAGCAGTATAACGGGCTTTAGCATCTGTCACATCTGGCTCTATCAACACTTTGATATCTTCCTCGATTTCCGTCAATACTCGAACAAGACTATCAGCAATCAACAATTGATAATCGACATCATCCAAATCTTCTATTCTTGGGTTTTGCAATGGTTTGGTCATGAAATCATACTCATTCTTCTTGATCAAGATCATCAACAATTTCAGAGGTAAAGGGTCTCTATCATACGCTTTCACACGCTCAATCAGTGATGGGTCAATTGCATGAGTTAAATCCTCATATAAAATGGTGGTCAAACCACCCATAGACTCTCCTTCTTCAATCAACTTCTTATTGAGTGTCACTAATTGCTCTTGCATTACTTTGACCTTCCTATCTATCTCGGTAAAAGCCTCATCTGCCCAACTACCGTAATCCCAAGCTTCTACGTCATTACCATATAAGTTCACCTCTTCTATACCATCTGTACCAAACTCACTAATCTCATTGAAGTTCAACTCTGGGCTATATCCTTTCGATTGGATTTTACTTACACCTTTACGAACTGTTTTAAAGGCATTTTCTATAATGTCCCTCTTATCGATCATTTCGTCCAGTAGATCCAATTGCTGTTGAGTTGCTCTCAAATAAAACTCATTAATTTCAACATAGTCTTTAACAAACGATAGGTAAGTATCTCTACAGAATTTATTAGCCTCATTAATGGCATAGAGGTTAGTATAAATCTCACTACCACTATTAATAATACTCCTAGTTGATTCTATCTTCTTATCTACATCAAGCTGTACATCTGAGATTTTGATACCAAAATCTCCTGTCCTCAAATCCCTTCTATAATACGCCTGATAATACTCGTCATTCTTTTTTAACTCCTTTTCTGTTATCAAAGTCTTTGCTTTTGTCAGAAATGTCAATGCAGTTTCGGCAGCCTCTATTATCACAGTAGAATCATTGATCAAATGATAACCTTTTACTTTGCTTTCGAAATACAATGCCATTTGAAAATTGGCATTGGCATGATCCGCATATTTAGGATTAGCTAAAAAAGTCTCTAACTGAGGAATCGCAGTTTCATAGTCTTTGGCATCCAAAAGCGGGAATATATCCTTGTACTTTTGAGCATTAGCTTCAACTATTGATAGACTGAATATCAAGGCTAGTATTACGATAATTGGTTTCGGCATTTTTGTACGTTTTCTGATTGAATGGCTTCCAACAAAAAGCACTATCTGGCAATCTTCCAAATAGAGCTGTATGAGTCAAAATAAGGTCAAATAAAGAGCATTAACAATTGTAACGAAGATTTAGTTACTAAATTTCCCTTTTAGCATAGCCAATTTAGATTGTAAGTCTCCCTCCACTTCTTTTTTATCTTCTCTTTTCCGTTCTTGCTTCTTAGCGGGTTGCTTGCCAAACGGGTCTGATTTCAATGACAAGGAGATTCTTTTCTGCTCAACATTGATATCAGTAATTGTTACGTGCAACTGTTGTTGCAACTTGACAGCTTTAGAAGGATCGCTCACAAAAGAATCTGACATTTGGCTGACATGCACCAATCCATCTTGATGAACTCCGATATCTACAAATGCACCGAATTTGGTGATATTCGTCACAATACCTGGCAATTTCATACCAATTTTCAGATCCTTCATTTCATTGATCCCCTCTTCAAAACTAAAGGCTTCAAATTGCTCTCTTGGATCTCGCCCCGGTTTAGCTAGCTCTTCCATTATATCTTTTAAAGTTGGAAGTCCAACTTCTTCACTGACATAATTTTTCGGGTCAATCTGAGTTCTGATTGTAGAGTCTGACATCAATTCTCCAACAGAAGCACCTACATCTTTAGCCATTTTCTGAACTAACTTATATCGCTCTGGGTGTACCGCACTTTTATCCAGTACATTCTCACTATTTCTAATCCTTAAAAACCCTGCTGCTTGTTCAAAAGCCTTTGCTCCCATCCGAGGGACTTCTTTCAGTTCTTTTCTTGACTTAAATGGTCCATTCGCCTCTCTATGCTTCACGATATTATCGGCCAATTGAGGGCCTAATCCAGACACATAAGTTAACAACTGCTTACTTGCCGTGTTCAACTCTACTCCTACACCATTCACACAACTTGCGACAACATGATCCAAAGACCCTTTCAAAGCAGGCTGATCCACATCATGTTGATATTGTCCTACACCGATAGACTTAGCATCAATTTTCACCAACTCGGCCAATGGATCCATCATTCTTCTACCAATAGACACAGCACCTCTTACGGTAATATCTTCATTGGGAAATTCTTCTCTCGCTACTTCTGAAGCTGAATAGATCGAAGCACCACTCTCATTGACCATCGCCACGATAATAGAAGAATCCAAGCCCAAAGACTTTACAAACTGTTCGGTCTCTCTACTTGCCGTACCATTACCAATAGCGATCGCTTCAATGTTATGTCGCTCCACCATCATCTTGACAACAGCTCCTGCTTGAGCAGTTCTGTTTTGTGGAGGATTAGGATAAATAGCCTCAAACTCAAGAAGCTTACCTTGTTTGTCTAAAGACACCGCTTTACAACCGGATTTAAAACCAGGATCCAGCGCCAATATATTTTTTTGTCCAATTGCTGGAGCCAACAACAATTGTCTCAGGTTGTCAGAGAATACTGCAATTGCTTCTTCATCTGCTGACTTTTTTGAAGTCACTCTTGATTCCGTCTCCATTGAGGGTTTCAACAATCTCTTGTAAGCATCCTTTAGTGCTACTCGCACTTGCTCGACACATGCATTTTGTCCTTTCAACACCTTGTTTTCCACAGCCATCACTGCCATTTCTTCTTCAGGTAAAATATCTAAGGATAAAATCATTTCTTTCTCCCCACGCCTCATGGCCAACAATCTATGTGAAGGGATTTTGCTCAAAGGCTCCTCCCATTCGAAATAATCTTTGTACTTCTGACCTTCCTGCTCCTTCCCTTTCATCACGGTAGATTTAACAATCGCTCTACCAGCAAATATCTTCCTCAAGCTTGCACGTACTTCAATATCCTCACTCACCCATTCCGCAACAATATTCCTTGCACCTTCCAAAGCTTCATCTATATCCTTTACTCCTTTTTCTTCATTGATGTATTGCTCAGCAACAGACAACGGATCTTCTAACCCCTGCTTGAAAAGCACAGTTGCCAAGGGCTCAAGTCCCTTCTCTTTAGCGATTGAGGCTTTCGTTTTTCTTTTTTGCTTGTAGGGCAAGTAGATATCTTCTAATACGGTCAGCGTTGTAGCTGCATGTATCTTACTTTTAAGAATATCAGTCAATTTCCCTTGCTCAAAGATTGACTTCAAAATTGCCTCACGACGCTTATCTAAATCACGAAGCTTTTGAATACGGTCTTGGATAGTGCCAATTTGAACTTCATCCATACTATCCGTCATTTCCTTTCTATATCGAGAAATAAACGGTACGGTTCCTCCTCCATCTAATAATTCAATAACTGCTGCTACTTTGGCTGGCACAAGATTATTTTCTTGTGCAATGATAGATATGTGCTTTTGACTCATAATGTGCATTTTTATTTCTGGGACGTCAAAAATAAGCCCTTCGGTGAATTATTTCGCCTTGAGATTTGTATTAGTTGTGAATTATTTATCCACATTAGCATTGAGTGAATACAAACAACATTTAGAATGAAAATCAGTAAAGAATTGAAAGAGTGGGGAATTATGATTGTAATCTTTGGGACCTTGTATTTCACAGGCTACTACAAAGATGTAGCAGGGTTCTTACAAGGTATGATTCTTGAAATAGGGTTCATGAAACCTGACCAAATAGAAGAGAACGACCAGCAAACGGCTAGCTATGACTTTTTCATTAGGGATGTCAATGGACAGAAAATTGACTTCCATTCATTCGAAGGTAAAACTGTCTTCATCAACTATTGGGCTACTTGGTGCCCTCCATGTATCGCCGAAATGCCAGACATCAATGATCTCTACCACAACATGAAAGATCAAAACATTGAGTTCGTCATGATTAGTTTGGATGAAGACTTTGATAAAGCAAAAAAGTTTGTTGACCGTAAAGGATATGACTTCCCTATCTATCAAATGGCAAGTCAAAGACCAGTCGTTTATAATTCCAATTCGATCCCTACGACCTATGTCCTTTCTAAAAAAGGAAAGATAGTAGCCAAGAGATCTGGCATGGCTAAGTATGACACGGAAGAATTCAGAACATTTTTGTTGAATAACTGATTTGTCTCTTTCGTCTCACCACATTAGTTTTATGCATGTTTGAAATACTAATACCAACCCTAAGCGCAATGACTGGTACAATCATTGGCGGTGCACTCACTTACCTATCGCAACGAAGACAGTTTGCACATGATATTGACAAACTGAAACTGGCTAATAAAACAGACTTCATGGCGGAAGAAACTGCCAAGCATTTTTTAAGTCATGAGAAGTACACAGACCGGTCATTTGACACCTTACAAAAGCATCTTGGTGGTTTTGAGGACAACGAATTGAGAAAGATATTGGTAAGAGCAGGTGCAATTCGTGAGTTCCGAAAAGATGGCTCTGAATGGTGGAGACTACTCTCTAGAATGGACGAGTATATCCTTCAAAAAAAGGAAAAGCAAAGCAATAGCTAAACGCTATTGCTTAATTATCTTGATTGTTTCTTCACCGTCTCTTGTGACCAGCTTCAAATAATACATACCTGGTTCAGTAGCACTCAATTGTGAAGAAATATCTACTTCCATAGCAAAGATGCTATTGGGTCTCCCAGAGGTTAATAAAGCTCCATTGATATTATATAACTGATACGCCTCTACATTTTGAGCAGAGATGAACACTTCGCCAGATGTAGGGTTTGGAAAAACTGCAGCTGGAATATGGATTCCATTTTCAACCTTTACAATTATCGTTTTACTATACTCATGCGCTCCATCAAAATCCACTTGCTTCAACCTGTAATAAGTATCACTCTTAGGTATGTCAATACTCAAACTATAAGATTGGTTTTCATTGGTAGTTCCATTCCCTTCTATAAAGGCTATATATCTAAACTCTTCATCAACTCCCGTCTTTACTTCTATTTCAAAACCAGCATTGTTTAATTCGGAAGCTGTCTCCCACTTCAAGTAATTACCTGTATCAGATACTCTCGATTCGAAAGAAAATAATTCGACAGGTAATGGTGTTGCACCTCCACCATCAACAAAATCAAACAGGCTTTGATCTGGATCAGCACCTCCATCTAGATTAGTAATAGGTTGATCAAGTGCAATAATAGCAGTTTCAAGCGTGGCATTAGAAGCAGTAATTGTTCCTGCTACATACACCCCTCCTCCATTGTCAGTATAATCAGCATTACCACCACTCAATGTCAAATCCCCTTGCACTACCAAGTTTCCTCCATTTTGTAAATCAACTTTGTTATTCACATTAAGGCTACCAAAAACAACCAGTACCCCTCCAGATTCTATACTAAGGCTAATTGAGTTATTGGCAAATGATAAATCACCTTCAACTACAAGAGTATCAATTACTCTTAATTCAAAAGAATTATTCCCAATATTGGCAAAACTCAAATCCCCCTCACGAGTTATGTAGCCATTAATAATAATATCTTGACTTTCTGCTATAAGGGTTGTCAACGGAGCTGGCTGAGCAGTTGACCATGAAGCCACATCACTCCAAGTACCTGAATAATCGTTATTGGTGCTTAACTGTCCTGACACATTCTGTGAGAAGATCATGAAAGTAGCTAAAAGTATAATTGACAACTTATTCATTTCAATGTATTTTTTACAAGTGGGTACCAAGAATTTACTTACGTTCCTAGTACGATACAAATATGAGACCATTTTTAATGATTATAAATAGAGTATCCTCCTAATTATATCATTAGGTAAATACGTAAAATTGCTTGTATTGCTATCTTCTTCTTATAAAAGGGTGATGGCAACAATAACCCTACTTAGCATTTCAGAATAAATAATAGCACAAGGCTATTATATTATAATTTTTACTTTCTATGCACATCTCCTTTGTCAAAAGGATTTGAAGTCCCAATCTGAGACAAACCTGTGATTGTGATTATCAGCGCAACAATAGAGGTTCGTTTTTTAATTCTATTGATTTAATTCACACGTTTGAAAGCGTTAATTGATTCATCATACAAAATTGCACTTCCTCAGACTCATAATTGATTGTACTTTCACCTATTAAGATAAAACAGGTGATTTTACAAACCATAATTTATACCGATTGGTATTTAAAAATAAATCCCTATATTGCAGACGATTATGCAGACCAAGGCGGAAAAAACCACTCAATACATAATAGAAACTGTTGCTCCATTTTTCAATAAACATGGCTACACAGGTACGAGTCTATCGGACATCACAAAAGCTACTGGTCTGACAAAAGGTGCTATCTATGGCAACTTTGAAAATAAAGAAGATCTGGCTATAAAAGCATTCAATTACACCGTAAAATCTAGATTAGGTCCAGTTATAGAATTGATGCAAAGAGAAAATACTGGCTTGGGTAAATTACAGGCCATCACCATCTTTTATCGCTACTACTATGATCAAGTCAAAGAGTATGGCGGTTGTCCAGTATTGAACGTCGGGGTAGATTCGATGAACCACAATGGCGCCTTGTATCAAAGAGTCTCTTCTGTCATCAACAAAATGACTGACGGCATAGCAGCCGTCATTGCTCAAGGTCAAACCGAAGGAACTATCAAACCTGAGTTAAACCCTAGAGAATATGCAGAAAGAATATACAGCCAAATACAAGGCAGCATATTCCTCGCCATCATGTCCAAATCTAATCAAAGTATGAAGTCCATGATGGACCACATTGAGTATATGATTGATAACGAAATGAAATTATAAAAAAATTTAACCTAAAATATACCGAACAGTATAAAAAAAAGAGTCATGCTAAAAATAATAAAACTATATTTCCAATTTATGTCAGCACTTCTACCCAAGATTGCTGGCAATCAAGCATTTGAATTATTTCAAATTCCGCAAAACAAAAAGATTAGAAATAAAGAACTTCCATTTTATGACAAGTATCAACCTCACGTCATCTCCACTTATTTGGAAGAGGTTAAAGTCTACGAAATAGGACCTAGTGAGGGCAAAATGATCTTCATGGTGCATGGATGGGAGTCCAACGCTGCGAGCCTATCTTGGATTGGTGAACAATTAGCTGATTTGGGTTTTAGAATCATTTTGTTCGACCTACCGGGGCATGGTTATTCAAAACTCAAAAAAACCAACCTTAAGTTTTGCTACGACACGCTTTTGAATGTCATCAATCATTTTGATCCAAAAGAACCTTTTTCAGTAGTAGCACATTCTTTTGGGTCGTTAGTATCGAGTTTTGGATTGTCCAAAACTAACTATGAAGTGGATCAAATCGTATTCCTAACCAGCCCAAATCATTCTACGACCATATTTCAGATATTTAAAAAAATGATAGGACTGAGTAATAAAAGCTATGCTCACCTGACTAAAAGAGCAGGACAACTTCTTGGAGAGCCGCTCACCAATGCATCTACAGAGAAATTTGGTCCCATGATCAACTACAATCAAATGACATTGATTCATGACCAAAAAGATAAAATAATCAACATCAAAGAAGCCCAAGAGGTGATTGAAAAATGGGACAATGCCACTTTAATTGAAATAAAGGAAACAGGTCACTACCGAATGCTTTGGAATGATCATGTAGCACAATTGGTACTAAACATATTTGAAAACACAAAACAAAATGTGGTGCCGCAGCAAAGGGAAGAGATGGTCGTATAAAGACAAAACATTTATTAGGGATTTCATACTATCACCCCATGCACTTGAGTTATATACATGTTATGTATAAAAATGTTAATGTTATGAAAAAACTTATTTTAACGCTAGTTGGTGGACTAGCAGCGCTGGCCACCATGGCTCAAGATCTCTCACCCTACACTGCGTTTCAGATCAAGAAGAATGTCAAAGTGGAAATTCTCGAAGTGGAACGAGTAGAAAAATACGGATGGGACAATCTAGAGATCAAATATCGACTCACTAATAACTCAGCGTTTGATTTAGAGAAATATGATTTCATGATTCATTTGGTAGACAAAAATGGTCATGCAATAGGAACGATCAATGCTTACGCATTTGATATTGATAAAAAGACCATCAACGAAGGGAAGTACATCGATACCATGTCTCCTTATGTCAATGATGTGATAGCAGAATATATTCCAGAAGGTGACAATATGACTGTGATAGTTGAAGGAAGCAATGAAATCATGAGTATTCGAAAAAGTCAGGTTTCAGTTTCAAAATTATAATCATAACTAAAATGAAAAAAAGTAGAGTAGGGATTGTTACCCTACTCTACTTTTTTATTTTAATCTATACCTTAAACCTAAATAGGTATTCCTCCCAAATATCGGCCCCCACACCATAGAACTATCGAAATAATCCCCAAAAGGATCTTCACTTGCTACTATAGGGTTGCTTTGAGCATAATTCAGCATATTCTCCATTCCGACATAGGCTTCAAAACCTGACTTCCAAGCTTTAGAAACTTGCAAATTCATCACCACAAACGACGGTGAGTAATCCTCCAGTTGATATTCCACAGGGTTTCCGGCTGTACTAGGAAGACGCTTCTCCCCTTGCCAGTTGATGGTGTAATCAAACATCCATTTGTTTCTCGTTTTGTAACCAAGATTGACAAACGTACGCTGTGCAGACACCAATGGCTTTTTCATAGTAACATCTCCATAGGTGGTCTGAACATCAAACCATCGATACCCAATTCTCACATCAAACCTTCTGAACAATTCATAATCCACCTGTGCTTGAAAGCTATTAGAATAGGATTGACCTTCTAGATTATAGAAAGACACTGCTCGTACATCACTATCAAAATCAGCCACGATTTGATTCTCAAAATTGGTTCTATAATACTCTACAGAGAGAATTCCCTCACGATAATCTAAGGTAAAATTCTTCACCAAACTCAATCCATAGTTCCAGGCGACCTCCGCTTCGAGACCATAAGGTTTGTCACTATCATCACCTAGAATCATAACCTCTCTAGATGATGCAAACATCCCTACATTCTCTGCTAACACATTGGCTGTACGCTGCCCTCTACCTATGTTACCTCTTGCTACTAACCCTTCGACGATTTCATATCTTGCATGAAGTCTAGGTGTAACAAAAGCTCCATACGCATTGTGGTGATCCAACCTCACACCCGCCATCAAACTAAACTCACTCCCACTGCTATAATTATATTCTAAGAAAGACCCAGGCACAATTTCTGTGCGGCTATAATCCACCTGATCAAATACCTCTTCATATTCGTCGTATTGCAAACTCAACCCTGTTTTCACCTTGTGGTTGGTATTTCCAATCATGGTGTGATAGATGAAATTCGAATAGAATGAATTTTGAGTAGCGTCATAATCTCTCAATCCAAAATAAGACGCTTGATCATGGTGAAGCCCCGACATTTGTAAGCCAAATGATTTCCATGGCTGATCTTCGAATACCCAACCTACTTTTGTCCACCCTTCGATGCGTTTCGTAGTAGAATGCATGCCCCAAGCATTGGTAGTTCCTTTGTCTTTGTCCTTATCAAAATCCACTTGACCTCCTATATTATCCAAATAGGTCGCCTTCACACCCAATTGCACACGCAATCCATCGTCTCCAATATATTTCCATCTGTTCAATCCGATAAAGTGATTGCTCAACGGCATATCCAAAAATCCATCTTCATTTCGATCTCTTTCGAACGAAGAGTTTTTGGCATGTAACAAAGTAGCCGTTGACCAATGATAATTGACTTGGTTACGGAGATTCACGTTGGCTTCTAGTCTTCCACCTTCATTTCCATAGATATTGAGATACAATCGATCACCTTCTTCTGGTTTGCGCAATTCCACATTGATTTGTCCTGCAACACTTTCAAACCCATTGACTACCGAACCTGTCCCTTTATTGAGTTGGATGCTTTCAATCCAAGTACCCGGTATATATACCATTCCATAGATAGATGACAAACCTCTCACATCCGGCATATTCTCTCTTGTGATCTGAATATACGGACCTGACAATCCCAACATTTGAATTTGCCTTGTCCCAGTGACTGCATCAGTAAACGACACATCAACACTTGGATTGGTCTCAAAGCTTTCACTGAGGTTACAACAAGCTGCCTTCAGCAGTTCTTTCTCACTGATCAACTCTGACTTCAATGGATTAAGATACTCCACTTGGATCCCACTTTGTTCTTGGGTGATGACTACATCCTCCAGTGTAGTAGAAGATCTTAATATGACTGTCAACTCTTCCTCTCCGTTCACGGCTACCGTATCGGACATATAGCCGACGAAACTAACCACCAATTGATTGGTAGATGCTACTTTTGAAAGGGAAAATTCACCCTTTTCATTTGTAATAGCGCCATTGGTTGTATTCAACCAATAGACATTAGCTCCAATCAAAACTTCCTTCTTGCCCTCCGAAAACTCCTGTACTACGCCACTGATCACATTTGACTGTGCGCATACACTTCCTATCGCTAACATGACCAATGCTAGTCCCAACAATGATTTTCTCATGACAAATTAATGCTTGTGAACCCCGTTGCGATATGCACAACAATCTGGCAAAGTAGCATATGAAGCAGAGTCTGCCTTCACTTGGTCTGTATCGTGACCTATAGCAGCAATGGATTGGTGTATTTCTAATTCGGTGATTTTCCCTGGCTTATAAATAACTGTCATCTTTCCAGTCGGATTATCCCATTCCACAAATTTCACCCCTTTGATATAAGCGGCATTCTCAATACGTTCTTTGCACATTCCACAAACGCCTAAGACTTCAAATTCGCAAGTTTTACTTTTACTTTCTTGTGCTTGTACTGATAAAGAAAAGATCATCACTATTCCAGTGATGATGATATATTTTAATGATTTCATGATTCTAATTTTAATTCTAAAAAATGCTCAAGGTTGAGCGAGAAAGGATATTATAGAATTAGCAATTAGCCGTAGACGATATATGAACAGTTGATTTTATATAATTCCTCTCCCATAGGAGGAGGCAAATCCAAATGTTCAATTAGCCATTTATTTTCACTTTGCACAACCAGCCGAGCGGCAGGTAATTCAATTGTCGTGAAAAAACTGTTATCGAATTGATATAAAAATGAAGAGATGATTTCATCCGCCTGACCATCCTCAAAAGCGACTTCCTCACTTCCACAACAGTCATTGTCAACCATGTCACCACAACAACATTTCTTATCTTCTTCACCAATAGTAATCGACATCAACTCTCCCATGCACTTGTGCAAAGAGAAAGAAGCCTCTACTGCCAAGAGGCCGTAAAGTACGATAAATGATATGGTGAAAATTTTCTTCATTCTATTCTAACAACGCAAAGATAAAAAAAAGGATACCGATTAAGGTATCCTTTGTCTAGCTTATTTTTTGATCAGCTTCCATATCCCATAAACTGCAGCTGCAGCCCCTATAGCCAACGTGATGTAATAGCTACCTTCACTCATGGTGTATGAACCTGCCATTTCATTGCCAATTCGATTACCTAGCCCAGACTTTGGAGAGTGGGTCATGGCCCAGTAAATGAAAAAGGCTCCAATTAAAATTGAAATTGCTGCCGATTTAACTTTTGCATTCATAGCGTTAGTATTTAATATTATTTGCCCTAAAATAAAGGAGTTTAACTCAGTAGTCAATTAATCACAGTTAATTATCTTCATGACTTAACTATAATAATGTCATACTCTACTCAAAACTAAAGTACTACTTCAAATACTTCACAATCTCTTCACTAAATGGTTCTACACCTGATCCATAATATTCTAACAAATTCCCTTCTTCATCTATCATGAATTTGTTGAAATTCCATGAGATACTATAATCGTCTTTACCATTTTGATCTTTGTTCGTCAACCATTTGTAGATCGGGTGTTGATTCTTTCCTTTGACTTCTACCACGGATGTCATCGGGAATGTCACATTGTATTCACCCGTGCAAAATTCTTTAATCAAGGACTCTTCATTCAATTCTTGTCCCATGAACTGATCACAGGGCAACCCTATCACCACCAACTTGTCGGAATAGCGTTGAGATAAAGCTTGTAAATCCTTGTATTGTGGTGTGTATCCACATTTGGAAGCTACATTGACAACCAAAACTTTCTTTCCTTTGAAATCAGCAAAATTGATTTCCTCTTCACTATCCAAAGCTTGAATTTTAAAATCATAAAAAGAAGTAGCTAAATCACCTCCCAATAAAAAAGTCAAGGCACTAATTAATACAATGGTCTTCATATTTATCTTTTTAGTTATGTTTAATTTTAATTACGAATAACTTAACAAGGGGTTTAAACCTCAATCTATTAAATACTGCCCACGTGAAATATTTTCTTATATTATTCTTCTCTTTTTCCATTCACCCTTCGCACAGTCAATACATAGATTATGCTAAAAGTGTAGTGGAACAACTCGCTTCTGATGAATTAAAAGGCAGAGGTTATGTAGAGGGCGGAGACCAATTGGCAGCTGACTATATCAAAAATCAATTTCAAGAATTCGATGTTTTGAAATTAGGGAAAGATTTTTTCCAACCCTTCGAATTATCAGTCAATACCTTTCCATCAGCCATGACACTTTCCTTTGATGGACAGAGTTTGACGCCTGGTAAAGACTTTCTTATCAACCCAAACTCTCCAAGTATTAGTGGAACTTTCAAATCCGTTCTTATTGATGCATCCCTATTAATTGAAGATAAATCATTCAAAAAACTCCTCAAGCAGTCCAAATCTAAAGTCTTGATCATAAAGCCTTTTAACAAAAATGATTTTGACAAAGAAGATTACAAGCAAATACAGAAGAACACGCAGTTCTTATTATCTGGAGAAAGCCCTATACAAGCATTGATACAAATGACTACTGACAAACTCACATGGTCTGCCTCGCAACATCAAAGTATCATACCATTATTCACCGTGGTATGGCAAGACAACTATAGTGACTTGCAATCTATCAGTATTGATGTAGCGGCCAAACATCATGCAAACTACACTTCTCAAAACATCGTCGGTTTTATAGAAGGTCAGAACAAAGATTCCTTAATCGTATTGACCGCACACTATGATCACTTGGGCATGATGGGGTCGACCGCTATTTTCCCAGGAGCAAATGACAATGCCAGTGGCGTAGCGATGCTACTCTCTCTAGCCAAACACTACCAAGACTTCCCTCCCAAATACAATACGGTATTGATTGCTTTTGGAGGAGAAGAATTGGGCTTGTTAGGTTCACAATATTTTGTACAAAACCCTATGATTGATTTATCAATCATCAAACTCCTCCTCAATTTTGATATCGCAGGCACTGGAGACGAGGGCATCCAAGTAGTCAATGGCTCGGTATACCGAAAGCAATTTGACCTCCTATCGAAAATCAACAAAATACAAAACTATTTACCCCAAGTCAAAATCAGAGGAGAAGCCTGTAACAGTGATCATTGTTTGTTTCACATGAAAGGTGTCCCTTCATTTTTCATCTATACTTTAGGAGGTATCCAAGCCTATCATGACATCTATGATCGATCAGAAACCTTGCCGCTCACTGAGTTCGAGGATTATTTTAGACTCATTACGACTTTTTTGAGAAAGCTTTAATTCCCTGATTCAACCAAAGCTACTCGGCCTAGTCAGTATTTGGTGCAACAGTAACAGCCGGTTTTCATCAAGCGTCTGTCTTTAGCAAAAAGACAATGCTTCCTCATATGAATGTTCAACATCTTTCTCGAAGAAAAATCATACAACACCTAGTAAGTAATAATTTAAGAATTGAGTGAAATTGATATTGTCATTTAAGAACTTACACCATTACAATCAAGTGCATTGGTGTTTAAAAGCACAAATACCGCTCTAGATTAAGTCCTAATTGATAACCATATGAATACCCAAGATTAAATTTCTAAATATTTTCACATCCCCCTGTAACTTTTGGTACGTGAGTTTGTCTTACGTGCATAGAACCTACCTAGTCTTACATGATTTCAGAAAAGAAATACAAACGTGCCATTCATGAATATACGAAAAGCCTCTTCCGGTTTTTGTATAAGTCATTAAAGGATGAAGACGCTGCTAATGACTTGGTTCAGGATTGCTTTTTAAAACTGTGGTTAAACAGAAAGAAAGTTGATGAAAACAAAGTGAAATCTTGGTTGTTCTCTGTGGCCTATCATGCTATGCTCAATTATGTAAAGGTAGAATCAAGAAAAACTTCCCTGGATCATGAGACAGATACCTCTCAAGTATTTCAAAACAATGACTTTGATCTAAAGCGAATCATTGACGAGGCTTTGAGTAACCTTCCTACTGTTCAAAAATCTATTATCCTACTTAGAGACCTAGAAGGGTATGATTATAAAGAAATATCTGAAATGCTCAAACTATCCGAGTCTCAGGTGAAGGTCTATCTCTTTAGAGCTAGACAGAAAATTAAAAGTTCCATCAAATCATTAACCCACGTATTATGAATGATCTAAAAGACATCAGGGAAATGAGGGTTTTTGATTACCTAGAAGGGAATTTGAGTCCTGAAGAAACTATTACGTTTGATAATGATCTACTTTATGATTCATACTTGAAGGATGAGCTCAACGATTGGAAGCAAACCTATGTTCCAGAGGAAGATTTTGACACCACCCTCCTAGAAGCAACCCTCATTGACAAAATACCAAGGAGCTACAGTATTTTAAAGTACCTGAATATATTTTTAATACTCAGTCTATCCTTTATTTCAGGGCATCAAATTTATAGCAGTAAGAAAACCGAAGTAGCGCCTGCACGTCAAGTGATGACACAAAATCACTTACCAACTAGACTTAGTTCGAAAACAATCACGAGTAATGAAGTACTAAAGCCCTCCGTACGATTACATCTACCACTACTGATGGAAGACGAGAATACGAATCCTATTTTAGTTCAACAATCTAAAGACGACTTTGAATTAGTATTAGATTATATAAATGCTAAAAACTATAAGTTAATTAACCCAGAATGGCTTGTTTCGCTACACCTCAATACTCGACCCTATAAGGTAGCTCGTAAAAAATACATCATGAGTCGTGCTGACATCCGAAAAAGAGCCAGACAAAGCAGTAGATACAAAAGGAAAGAATTAGAAAGAAGGCAGGCATTAGAATTCCAAAAAGGAAACACGCCATATGTTGTCCCGATCGACATGACTCGATTTTAATGCATCATGCATAGCAACTACGTCATTTATCACCCCCTATACCAACTACCATGAAAAACTTTATTTTCATCTTCTTGATGTGGATCACATCAACCGTTTCTTATTCCCAATTACTGCCAGTAGGCTATATCCCTATGAAGCACAATGGTTCGTTTGCTGGCATGTCTGGCCAAGGTCGCCTCACGATGAATCTGAATCGTGAATTTAATAGTTCAACCTATAAGAAAAATGGACTTTATGTTTCCTATGATGACTTTATTGAACGTTTGAGTACGGGTATTGCTTTGACAACATACCATTACAAATATGAACAACACTACGAACACTCCCCTTTTATAGATAGTGCGTCTATTGACAGTGATTCTCTTTATTTTGTTGATAAATCCCATAAAGGCAATTATATTGAGCTAGCAATTGCCCCTAAGATATCTGTCAAGGGTAAATACACCATCTCGCCATCTATCAAAATTAAATACGGTGTAGGTTATGACAGACTTTCAAGAAATGAAGTGTTGGAATATGATCAAGGCTTCAACCATGTTGACATTACAGGAGGGTTGACAATTAATACACCAAAATACTATATTGGCTATGCCGTACGACTATTTAGTAAAGGCGGGGCAAACTTTTTACCAGCATACACCCCCGAATGGACAACATCCTTCTATTCTGTTCTAGAAGCAGGTTACTCTTTCCATCGTAAAGATGAAAATTCTAAATTTTCGTTTACTCTTCAAGCAGCCTTTCACATCGCTTCAAACACCATAACTGATAACCTTCAGTATAAACATGACATAAACCTTCGCTTTCAATATTCACAACTGATATATGGTCATTCTTTTACTAGTATTTCTTCATTTTCGAGTCCTCAAATATCATCCCATCCAGGTTATCAATTATTATCCTATTTAGGCTGGCAAAAAGATAATTTTAGAGGACTAGTTATGTTATCATTTTATGACAATGTGGATATACATTTAAACTTTCGATTTATTATTCCACATAAAGATAAAAATAGAGGTCCAATGTTTTTTTAATTTTCAATGTACCAAAGGTCTACTCAGTCTTTTAGACTGGTTATCATCACCACTTTATCTCAGTGAAATCTCTAAACTGAGATAAAGTGAATGAACCCCTACCACGATGCTCATAATGCCTAAAATTTTTACATTTCATCCCCCAATTACGCTAAATCTATCAACCGAATTGAGTTCTAAGACCAATTCAAACGCATCACTTCTTTCTTGAGACAGCTTTAATTCCCTGAATCAAAGAATTTAAGCGTATCACATTATAAAATGCAACGCATTTGCTTGTTGTTATTTCTACTTTGAGTCCTGACCACTATAAAAAGGAAGGAAAAGTGTAGAAAGCGAATAGTAGTCAATTCTAAAAAAGCAAAGACTAATTATTTATACGAAGAGCCGACACTCTTCACTAACAAGCACTTGTATTATGAAAAGACAGATTACTATTTTAAGTCTCTTGGCATACCTGTGTGCTTTGAGTTTGACGACTCAGGCACAAACAGATTTTCGGGAGGAAACTATTTACTTTTTAATGACCACCAGATTTTTTGATGGTGACCCCAACAACAACGCACCCAATGAGTGGTGTAGTTACAACGAAGACCCTACGATCAACACCGCCATCACCGACCCCAATGACGTGACCTGGCGCGGTGATTTCAAGGGATTGATGGAGAAACTGGATTATATCCAAGACCTTGGTTTTACGGCCATCTGGATAACGCCGATTGTACAAAATGCAGGGCCCTTGGATTACCATGGCTATCATGCATATGATTTCACCAAAGTGGATCCAAGGCTGGAATCAGAAGGTGCGACTTTTCAAGACTTGGTCAATGCCGTGCATGCCAAAGGGATGAAAATTGTATTGGATATCGTCACCAATCACTCCGGTCGGTTTGGTATCAAAGGACAGCAAGAGATCAAATACAATTCTGACCCTACCGAAACTTGGGGACAGGACAGTAATGGTGATCCCTTGCAGCCTAACCCGAATTGGGAATATGATGGTATCACACCCAATCCAGATGATGGCAAAATTTGGAGTAGAGCCAATATCCCGGCGCTACCTGGCCCATACAATGCAGACTTGGCACAGCACAACTGGCCAAGTACCGTGTCGTATGTCAACACGACAGATATCGAATGGTACCATCACAGTGGCAATGGATTTGCACAAGGATGGGACGATACGGAGAATCTATACAACCGTGGATTGGCAGGTGATTGCCCTGACCTCAATACTAGCAGTCAAACTGCTCGTGATTACTTAGTAGATGCCTATACCACCTTCATCAACATGGGGGTAGATGGGTTCAGATGGGATACGATGAAGCACATGGACAAAGAAGATGTCTTGTATTTCAAAGATGCATTTCATGCAGTTAACCCTGACTTATTCATTTTTGGAGAAGTTGCGCAATTGCGTCACGAGCTTCATAATGTTGAAGAAATCAACCCACACTGGTATACTTGGAGAGGTGCAGTCAATGCTTCTGAAAACTCGGACATTGCAGTACTTGACTTTTATGCAGAAGCTACTTTTCATGGTGTATTCGAATCTGGAGAATCATTCTCTGGAGTAACCGCTGCTGCTAGATATGACCATCTATATAGTGACCCTTCGACTCTACTGACTTGGTTGGACAACCATGATTTTGGCCCTAACAATGACTGGAACAGAAGATATGGTGGATCAGATGAGAACCTAGCTGCCTGTATGAACTTCATGTTTACGTGGAGAGGCATACCGGTTGTTTATTACGGTACGGAGAAAAGATTCATGCAAGGAACTTATGCTGATATCCACGATGCATCAGGGATCGAAAAATCTATCAACGAAACAGGTCGTGCCTACTACGGCGCTGAATTTGATAATGCACCTAGCCACATCATCTACCAACACATCAAAAAGTTGAATGCCATGAGAAGAGCTATTCCAGCCTTACAAAAAGGTACTTGGAGATGGGATGGCAATGCACCCGGCAATGCAGTCGGATATGTCAGACAACATGGAGACAGTGAAGTAGCAGTAGGACTGGCCAAAGATGGCGGTGCGCAATTCAACTTCTCTGGATTGACCAATGGTATCTATCGAGATGCTGTGACAGGTGCGGAAATCAGTGTAAGCAATGGTGCAGCTAGCTTTTTTGTAGAGGCTGGTTCTGCTGGTATCTTCGTATTGAACGGACCTGGGATGATCGGTGGCAATGGCGTTGGGTTCTTCCAATCCGGAGAGAACACCAGTAACCCTATCGTCTCTGTATCTCCTTCGTCAGGACACTACAGCAGTGCAATCAATGTGACGATGAACTCTTCTTCGCAGAATGAGCCTTCTACGATCTATTACACCACTGACGGCAGCACACCAAACACTGGTAGTCAAGTATATTCTTCTGGAATAAATATCGAAGCTAACAGTACCGTCAAAGCATTAGCAGTTGACAGTCAAGGCAACACTTCCGCAGTGGTATCCAACAGTTATACATTTGGTGAACTAGATGGATTCTCTGTCTATCTCAAAAAAGATAACAACTGGAACAACGCGAATATTTATCACTGGGCAGCACAACCAGACGGCAGCCTTGCCAATGCAGCATGGCCAGGACCAACAATGATCGACGAAGGTGATAACTGGTACAGGTACGACTTCATAGGTGCGACTTCTACTAATTTAATTTTCAGTGACAATGGCGGCAACAAGACAGTTGACATGACCAGAAGCCAAAACGGATGGTATGTAGACGGCACTTGGTTTGACACGGACCAAAGAGAAGACATCAATTTAGCGCCTAGCGTGAGTATTGATCCAAATGGAGGTACTTTCTTCGAAGGGACTTCAGTGACGGTCAGCCTATCCGCTACAGATGATAAAGATGCCAATCCAAGTATCTTCTATACAATTGATGGCACGACAGCTTCAAGTGGAGCTACTGCTTATACAGGTTCGTTTGATATCTCTGGCAGTATCAGTCTTTCGGTAATAGCCGTTGATTCGGAAGGACTATCATCCGATGTGGTAACAGCTGACTTTATATTTGTCCCAGAACCAGAAGGGTTGACCGTTCATTTCAAGCCAATCGATTATACGGAACCCATCATCTACTTTTGGGCAGTAACGCCAAATGCACAAACGACAGGATGGCCAGGTGTATCTATGACCGCCGAAGAAGATGGCTGGTACAGCTACTCCTTTGAAGGAACGGATTGCGCCAATTTCATTTTCAGCAACAACGGCAGTTCAAAGACAATTGATTTGACTAGATGCAGTGAAGGCTGGTATACAGACGGTACTTGGTACGATATGAAACCTAATGGTCCCGGTCCAGTTGAGGGCTTGACTATTCACTTCAAAAAACCTGCTAATTGGAATAGCGTGAACATGCATTATTGGAATGCAACTCCTGCAAGCGTGGGTAGTTCGGCTTGGCCTGGTGTAGAGATGCAAGACGATGGAGGTGACTGGTACAGCTATACTTTGGAAGATGCCGAATGCATCAATATTGTATTCAATGACAATGGCAGTTCTCAAACTTCAGATTTGACAAGGTGTGGTGACGGCTGGTATGATAATGATTGGTCCAATAGCAGTGCAAGAACACTGACGCAATCAAGCTTATCCAGCTTGATTAGCTTCTACCCCAATCCAGCAACGCAGGGTAGCATAACGCTCAAAGTTGATCTTGAGACGGCAGAGACTTTAAAGGTTAGTTTCATCAATCTAAGTGGTCAAATCATGCAACAAACATCTTTTGACCAACTATCTAAAGGTGCACACTTGATGAAAATTGACACGAAGGACTTAGCGAATGGTATCTATATAATTCAGATAAAATCACAAGCTGACGTTTTCCAACAAAGGTTAGTTATTGATAACTAATCTTATATGCCAAGGCTGTTTTGATTGTCTACCCTTAGTTAATCAGACTTTCAGAGCAGCCTTTTTAATACTTCAAGGCAATACCTCCTTGTTACTAAGTAGACAGACAGGAAACTGTGCTAAGGTTACAATGCTCATTGCTAAGTTGACAGAGGTCATTGCTAAGGTTACAATACGCATTGCTAAGCTTCCACTGGTCATTATTAAGGTTTCAATGCGCTATGTTACGTTTCCATTGGTCATTGTCAAGATTCCAACACTCGTTACTAAGCTTCCAATGCTTGTTGTTGGCCCGACAGGGGTGATTGTTTGCTGTTCAGCACGAATTGTTAGATATCCAAGGCTTGTTGCTAAAGTATCAAGGATTGAGGTTGAATTATCCCAAAGCTCTTCGATATTTACAATATCGCAGCAATATCATAGGATTTGTAATCCGGCCCCAATACAATTCCAACAGTTGTTGGAGAAGCAAAAAAACAATAGAGTAAATCCAATCTATTCTACTAAATCTACCTATAAATGGGGATAAGATGGGGGTCCCTTGACATTGAGAAACCTTCCTGCATGC
>JAOPTS010000011.1:0-106036 GCA_051531955.1 Reichenbachiella sp. | reverse complement strand
AGGATACTTTTACAAGAAATGGACAGCCTATTAAGCAAAATCAGTACTCCACTGATTTTGCTTAATCAATACACTGATCAGAGGGCTGTTTTTATCAAATAGCTAGCGGAGTTTTTAAGCAGGCCCTAAATAGGCTGATGCCTCATTAACTATTTCATCATTTACAAGGTTTTGATGAACACCCGTCTGCCGAACGGGCACGTATCATCATGTAAAATTTTGGACATCATACAATTTAAACAGATATGCTCAATTCTTACATGGTGGTATACATGGCATCATTAAGGCATTATGCAGTCACGCGTTCCCGCTCCGCTCAAACGCGCGTCATTGGATTAAATCATTCAGTTTAGAATCATTTAGTTCCATAATTTGTAAGTCTTTTATAACAACGAATTTAACCCATAGATAATACAATAACATTAAGGTGTAAAGGGAGGTTGTGTTTTGATAAAACCATTACCTATTAATCAAAAAAGGAACCCTTTCGAATTCCTTTTTTGATGTTTTCTAATAAGATTAACTGTTCTAGGATTTAAACCTCAACTTTCCATTCTCTATCGGGATGGCTACCTTGACCAGTGTGGTGAAGATGAAGATGCCCATGGCCCATATGCCTATCGTCACGCCAACCTCAGGCAGGGTAGGCGTATATTCTACTATGTCGCCCCACGGTCCCGGGATAAAGCCCGGTATGATGAGCCCCATCCCTTTTTCTATCCATATCGCCACGAACAACAGTCCACAGGAGAGGTACATGAAAAATGGCTTGGCTCGAATCGTATGTATCGTCAGGAAGAGCGTAGCTACAACGTTCATGGTGATGGACGAATAGATCCACGGCATCAAGGCGTTCTTACCATCCAGTCCAAAGAACAAGTAATAGGCACTGATACTATGGTGGGTAGGTGCATAGAACTCTTTGAAGAGCTCAGAAAACAACATGATCAAGTTGATCTGAGCTGCCACGGTGATGATGGTGGTGATTTTTTTTATGGTCTTATTTTCAATCTTGTATTCGGTGAATTTGTTAATAACACCCAATGCAATGACAATCAAGGAGGGGCCAGCCGCAAATGCTGAGGCCAAAAACCTAGGACCTAACAGTGCATTGTTCCAAAAAGGTCTAGCTGGTAATCCTGAATACAAAAATGCGGTCACCATGTGAATCCCAACCGCCCAGAAGACAGACAAGAAGACACCTGGTAGGTAAAAATTCTTGTTTGGTATTCCTCCCTTGTATTTGGTGAATAAAATATAGAACGGGATGGTCAGATTGATGAACAAATACCCGTTCAATACGAGTACATCCCATGCCAACATGGACGAGGGGAAGTTGAAATAGCCGATGACCGGGATCAAATGCCATGCTCTCGCAGGTCCTCCCAAATCTACAGTCACAAAGGCCAAACACATGATCAAGGCAGACACGGCCAGTCCTTCGCCAATCAATACTGCCTTTTGAAAATCAACATCCTTGAGAATGTAGGTAGGTAGTACGAGCATCACTGCCGCAGCAGCCACCCCCACCAAGAAGGTGAAATTCGAAATATATAATCCCCAACTCACCCGGTCACTCATCCCAGTGACTGATAGTCCATATTCGACTTGCAAGGAATAGGAATAAGCGCCCAAGAGCATCAAGAAGGTAAGTGCCCCCATCCAGATGTGATAAGTTCTACCGCCATGGGTGGCCAAGGCAAACCCATCTTTTATCATTGATAATAGTGCTTTCATAATCAGTTAATCCATGTAGTACCAGAACTTTGGCTCTGTACCCAAATCTTCTTTTAGTCTAAAAACCTTTTTGTTGGCCAGTACCCATCTGATGTCACTGTTGGGATCTAGCAAGTTGCCAAATACTCTGGCGCCAGTAGGGCAGGCTTCTACACAGGCAGGGTTTTTACCTTTCCTCGTTCTTTGCACACAGAAAGTACATTTTTCCATGACGCCTTTTTTACGCATTCTGTTGCCTAGGTAATGCTGCTCTTGGTTGACCTGCTCGGCGAGGATTTTAGGGTCAGACCAGTTGAATCTACGCCCATCGTATGGACAGGCTGCCATGCAGTATCGACAACCGATACACCAATCATAGTCGATCACGACGATCCCATCTTTTTCTTTCCAAGTGGCACCTACTGGACAAACATCAACACAAGGCGGGTTGTCACAGTGAAAGCATTGCGTACCCATATAAAAGTGACCTTCAGCGGGTACCTCGTGGTAGTAGTCATCGTCTGCAAACTCGAAATTGATCTTGCCGTTTTCGTGCTCATGGATTCTGATATATTGCATTTCAGAATCACGGTCTTGGTTATTTTCTTCTACACAGGCATTGACACAGTCCATGTAACCTTGGCATTTGGAGATGTTAAAGGCGTAACCATACAACACATCCTCTTGTGGGCCGTCAGCAGAGATGTTGACTTTCTCTTTGTTATCCAGTTCGTAGAGTCTTTCTAGTCGCTGGACGGTGCTTTCTTTCTCGTCTTCGGACATCAATCGGAAATTGCCCTTGAAGTATTCCTCCCAATTGAGCTCTGCTTTTTCCTTTTTGTCATCACCAGCCGTGACGCTACAAGAGCTACTTACCAATCCAGAACCAGTCAACAGTCCCATGGAGAGTTTTTTTATCGCATCTCTACGATCAGTTGGTTTTTTGAATACTTGCGTGAATCCGTCTTCCTTTTTGTTAGAGCCACAGCCACAACTGGACTTGTCACAGCCATGAGGATTGTCTTTATTGTTGTCCATTTCTCTGTTAATTTTCTTGTTGTAAGATTTTGGTCTTGTTTAACCTTGATGGCCATCTTGATTCAAAAGCTGGCGAATGAGGATTGTGACAATTGACACATGTCCTACTAGTTCGAGGTGGAGCCCATCCACCGATGCGTTTGCCATGTGCGCCACCCAACCATTCTTTCTTCTGTGTCGAATGACATTGGCCACAGAGGTTGTAACTCTTATCAAATGAGATGTCCTGTTTAGTGATCGAATGCAACTGATTCAAATTGTCACTGTTGTGACAGGTGAAGCAGTTCATGGTCTCTTTGGAGGCATGTTTAATTTCGATATTCCAATGGGAAACCTTGTATTGATCTCTTCTTTCTTTACTCAATTTTTCAATTGATCGATCATGACAATTCAAACAAGGGAACAACTCTAATTCTGTCGTTCTTGTTGGTACATAGAAAGTGTTGGTACCTTTTTCATTTACCTCAGTTCGTTCTATGTTGCCAATAAAGTCATCTGATGTGATGGTATATATCACCGTGTCTGTCGCCGCATTGACTCGGTCTATCAAATGGTGCAAGTGCTCCTCAGAGTGTGTTTCATCATGCTCGTTAGAACAGGATGATAGCGTACCTACCACCAGTATGGTCATGGTTATGTATGTTAATATTTTCATTCTGTGGTTGTTCTAGTCCAACTTCCTGCTTCTATGTCACCCTTCATGTTTTTTTGTAATCCACTCAATGTGGTGGCTGGTACATGGCACTGGCGACAATTGCTTCGTTCTGGATGTGATACACGGATTTCCTTAGGTGCAGCAGCTCCTGCATGACAAGCCAAACAATTGGCTCTGTATTGTAAGTCATGAGGAATGACGGGAGGACTGGTCACCAACGCAGAATTATGCAGGGTTGGTGGTTTTGCTCCATGCCAATTCGTTGCGACATAGTTCTTGCTTGTCTGACTAGGTACGTGACATTGTTTACAATTGCTATACTCCGGATGCGGCGTGATCGGTGTGAATGCATCAAACCTAGCGACATAACCTCCGTTCTCATGACATTGCAAACAATCCTTTCCTCCAATACCTGTTTCCTTCAGTATTTCATGAGGAATAG
This sequence comes from Reichenbachiella sp., assembly GCA_051531955.1. GTDB lineage: Bacteria > Bacteroidota > Bacteroidia > Cytophagales > Cyclobacteriaceae > Reichenbachiella. The sequence goes on along the minus strand of JAOPTS010000011.1, from coordinate 102,185 downwards.
TAGGCGGGGCACCCGCATAGGCTCTATTGTTGTAATAGGTCGTCAGCGTCCGCTCAATTTCCGGGTCTATTGCCGTGGGTTGATTGGAGGTGATGTCATAGGATCTTTTGAAAACGCCTTCTTCCTGTGGTAGTGTCGTGATCGATGCGTTTAGTTTGGAACTGCTCACAACCGCCATTTGAGTGTCTTCATTGAGACTGATGTCAATAATGTAGATCATGGCCAGCATCAGCACCAACCAAAAGACGATGATATATCTGTTTTTAGACATCATGCTTTTTCGACTTTAATGGCACATTTTTTATAATCTGGCTGTCTTGAGATCGGACAAAATGCATCCAAAGTCAAATCGTTGATTAGTTTTTCTTCTTCGAAGAACGGAACGAAAACTTGACCTTTTACCGGCTGACCTCTTTCTTCTATTGAAGCAGGCATGACGATAGTTCCTCGTCTACTGGTCAACCGTACTGCATCACCTTGACTTATGCCCATTGCCTTTGCGTCACTAGGATTAAGCTCGACATATGACTTAGGAACTGCCTGATGTAATACCGGTATTCTTCTGGTCATAGAACCTGAATGCCAGTGCTCTATGACTCTACCCGTACATAACCAGAATGGATATTCATTGTCTGGACTCTCGGCAGCTGGTTCGTAAGGTCTTGCCCAGATCCATGCTTTGCCATCAGGCTTGCCATAAAAATCAAAACTGTCTCCTTTGGCAGCAGGGTCATATTTAGCATGGAATCTCCATTTGGTACTCTTACCATCTACATACGGCCATTGTGCCCCTGGTTCTGATTTGAGTACTTCGTAAGGTGCAATACCATGTTTGTCTCCTTCATGGTGGAGGGCGTATTCATCCCATATTTTTTCGATATGCTCTTCCTTGCTCCATGGGAATAACTTCTCATATCCCATTCGTCTTGCCACCTCTATGATTTGCCAAGTATCACTCATGGCTTCACCGGGTGCATCTAGCATCTGATCGAAATGTTGCGTTTTTCTTTCTGAATTTCCAAACATCCCTTCTCGTTCGATCCACATCGCTGATGGTAAGATTACATCTGCAACATCAGTGGTAGGAGTAGGGTAGACATCAGATACTACGATAAATCGGTTGTCTTTTTTCATGCCCTCTCTGTACCTAATCAGGTTTGGCATAGTCACCATTGGGTTAGTTACTTGTATCCACATGAAGTTAATATCTCCACGGTCCAAAGCTCTGAACATCTCAACAGTATGGTAGGTAGGTTTAGCCGGAATGTTTTCTACAGGTACTCCCCAAATATGTGCAGCATGTTCACGGTGCTTTTTATTCATTACCACACCATGCGGTAATTTGTGAGTCAAAGTACCTACTTCTCTCACTGTACCACAAGCACTCGGTTGGCCAGTCAATGAAAACGGACTGTTGCCTGGTGTAGATATTTTTCCTGTTAAGAGATGGATGTTATAGACTAGGTTGTTGATCCAAGTTCCTCTTGTGTGCTGGTTCATGCCCATGCACCATAGCGACATGACTTTGGTATTGGCATTGCCATATAATGCAGCGAGGTATTTAAGATCCTTGGCAGATACTCCTGTGAGTTCTTCCATCTTCAATGGATCGTAGGGCGCTAAGAACTCTTCGAACTCATCAAAAGAGATGGGTTGTGGATCATCCTTGAATTTGAAATGATCCTCAGTACCGTAACCAATATCTGTTTTTCCTTTTCTGAAAGTACAATGCTTAGATACAAAGTCTTCATTGACCCATTTGTTCTTGATGATCTCGTAAGAGATCGCATTGGCAATCGCCAAATCTGCTTGAGGTTTGAACATGATCGTCTTATCAGTAGCCGTGGAGGTACGCGTCAGACGAGTAGTCAAATCTATGATCTTAACATTCTTTCTTTTTTGTCTTTGCTCTAGTATTCTAGAGAACAATACAGGGTGCATCTCCGCCATATTGTTACCCCACAATATGAATACATCTGCATGGTCGATATCTTCATAGCAGCCCATCGGTTCATCCATGCCAAAGGAAGTCATGAACCCTGTTACCGCACTTGCCATACAGAGTCTAGCATTGGCTTCAAGATTGTTGGTGCCAATGGCGCCTTTCATGAATTTCGAGGCGACATATCCATCAGGAATCGTCCATTGACCTGACCCGTACATGGACACAGAGTCTTTACCATTCTTCTCTATTGATTCTTTCATTTTAGAAGCCACCAAATCCAAAGCTTCTTCCATGCTAGTTTCGACCATCTTGCCATTCTTCCTAACCAACGGTTTGGTCAGTCTGTCTTTTCCATAAATGGCCATGACAGAATGGTAACCTTTCACACAACATAGTCCTTTGTTGACAGTGTTGCTAGGGTCGCCTTTCACAGCGACTGCTTTTTTGTCTTGTAGACCAATCAATAATCCACAACCCACACCACAAAAACGGCAAGGAGACTTCTTCCATTCAATATCTCCATCTGGTAGGTTCTTGAGCTGTTCTTCCGCAAATACAATTCCTGGGAACATCGTTGCTGCTGCTGCCATAGCAGAAGCAATGGCCATTTTTTTCAGGAAATCTCTTCTGTTTAGTTCTGTCTTAATCATAGTTGCCTGTTATTGATTTTGGTAGCCTGATACCATCGTTAGTTGTTGGACTGCTTCCAGTTCATTGAGCTCTGCAAGGAGCTGTTCTTGTTCGTCTCGTGTAGAGGTGTCGGTTATCACGATGACTACATCTTTGTTTTTACTAGGTATCACTTCGCATTTTGAAAAGGAACTCAGTTCTTTGATGAGTTGCTGTTTACCCTGTTTACTGGGTAGGGCGAGGTAACTGGATATAGGCATAATGTATTGGTTAAATGACACGATTCTAATTGTGCCTTAAAGTTTGCTATTTATTGTCGTCGATTGGTACGATGAGCTGATACATGCGTCATCATAAAATATGATAATTGTCATAATTCACCTTGTTAATGTACTAATTATAGATTAAAAATGAAAGACAATTCTACTAGATATTATAATGGATTATGAGGTTCTCAATTAAAGAGTTTACTTAGTTTTGCGCCATAAAAATGAAACTATGGTTAAAGCGATCAAATTCTGTTATTTAATATCTGTACCTGTTTTTTTGGTAGTGTTGCTATATTATTATGCCTTATTACCAGAGAGTGTTGGGGTACATTATAGTCAGACAGGTTTGGTACTACGATCTATTAGTAAAGCAGACTTTTTCTATAGTGCACTAGGGGTATTTGTCATCACTAACCTATTAATATACGTCTATCGCTATCTTAAAAAAGGAGTCGCAGTAGAGGAGCATATAGATTTTAGCCAAATGAATCGTGCCGAGAGCATCTATCATTGGTTCAATGGTCTTTCACTAATGTTTAACATCTTTTACATTTTGTCCGTCGTGTTCATAGGACTCTATAATAGTAGAGAGCATTTTGATGTGAGTAATTATGCACTCTTGGTTTACATAGGACCATTTTTGATTGTTAGTTGGTTTTTTTGGTTCTTATTTTTAAGATTTTCAAAGACTTAAAACACTACTGTTATTCAGTGAGTTACATGATGTTGATTAAAGATAACATCTAAATATGAACTCAAGAATTTGTCTTTTACTTCCTGAAACGACTTTATTTTTCAGGGTGATTTGAGCTATATTCACGGCTTATTCAAATATGATTTTTGAATAAAAATCAATTTTTCACAACGTTTCGATTGACTAAATAGCATGGCTGAAAAGGTGGTATACAACGAGGACAGTATTAAATCCCTCGACTGGAAAGAACATATCAGGTTAAGACCTGGAATGTACATTGGTAAGCTAGGAGATGGCTCTGCTCAGGATGATGGTATCTATGTACTGGTCAAAGAAGTCATTGATAATTGTATCGATGAGCATATGATGGGCCATGGCAAGACCATCAACGTCAAAGTAGGAGATCATCGAGTTGAGGTTCGAGATTTTGGTCGTGGTATTCCACTTGGGAAAGTTATAGATTGTGTATCCAAAATCAACACTGGAGGAAAATACGATTCTTCTGCATTTCAAAAATCAGTTGGTCTGAACGGAGTAGGTACCAAGGCAGTGAATGCATTGTCTTCTTATTTTAAAGTGCAGTCGTTTAGAGACGGAGAAACAAAGTTAGCAGAGTTTGATGCTGGTAATGTCACTAAAGATTGTCCAATCGAAAAGTCAGATCAACGAAATGGTACTTTGATCGCTTTTGAGCCTGACAATACAGTCTTTAAGAATTTTCATTTTATTCCTGAGTACCTAGATAACTTGCTTTGGAACTATGCTTTTCTGAATGCAGGGTTGACTATTAATTTCAATGGTCAGAAATACCATAGTGAAGATGGTCTAAAGGATCTATTGAGAAGAAAAACCGATGAGGAGTCACAACGATACCCAACCATTCACTTAAAAGGAGAAGATATTGAAGTAGCTATAACACACTCCAATCAATATGGTGAAGAGTACTATTCATTTGTGAATGGTCAGAACACGACACAAGGAGGGACCCACCTGGCAGCTTTTAGAGAGGCGTATGTACGTGTAATTAGAGATTTCTATAAGAAGGATTATGATGCTGCTGATATCAGAGCCAGTATCGTAGGAGCAGTTGCGGTTAGAGTGCAAGAGCCCATTTTTGAGTCTCAGACCAAAACCAAGTTGGGGTCATTGACCGTGGTGCCAGATGGTGCTACTATGAGGACTTTTATATTAGACTTTTTGCGCAAAGCGCTGGACGATCATTTGCATAAAAGCCCTGCTACCGCGGATGCGCTATTGAAGAGAATACTGCAGTCAGAAAGAGAAAGAAAAGACATTGCGGGCATCAAAAAACTGGCAAACGAAAGAGCTAAAAAGGCCAATCTGCACAATAAGAAATTAAGAGATTGTCGTGTTCATTTTGGAGACAAGAAGGGAGATGAGGATAAAATGAATGGCACCATGCTTTTTATCACAGAGGGAGATTCTGCCAGTGGCTCGATTACCAAATCCAGAGATGTCCAATGTCAAGCAGTATTTAGTTTGAGAGGCAAGCCATTTAACTGTTATGGACACACTAAAAAGGTGGTGTACGAGAATGAAGAATTCAACCTACTGCAACACGCATTGAATATAGAAGATGGTGTGGAAGGATTAAGATATAGAAAGGTCGTGATTGCAACGGATGCGGATGTTGATGGTATGCACATCAGATTATTGTTGATGACTTACTTTTTGCAATTTTTCCCTGAAGTAGTTAAAAATGGTCATCTATTCATTTTGGATACGCCCTTGTTTAGAGTGAGAAATAAGAAGGAGACGATTTATTGTTATTCAGATGAGGAAAGAGTCGCTGCAATTAATAAGTTGGGTAGCAAGCCAGAGATCACTCGATTTAAGGGGTTAGGCGAGATATCACCAGATGAATTTGGTGCTTTTATTGGTGAAGATATCAGGTTAGAACCTGTCATTTTGAATAAGGAAACTCAAGTGGATAACCTGTTGAAGTTCTATATGGGTAAGAATACGCCCGATCGTCAAAATTTCATTATTGACAAATTAAGAGTAGAAAAGGATTTAGTAGAGGAAGTAGCATAATATTAGATGCAAGAGAACGGAGAAGAACCAAACGAAGAATTCAAATCAGACGAGCCAATCCAAGATGTCATCCAGGTATCTGGGATGTACGAAAATTGGTTTTTGGATTATGCTTCCTACGTAATATTAGAACGAGCGGTCCCAGCGATCAACGATGGGTTTAAACCTGTGCAGCGTCGTATCATGCATGCCATGAAAGAATTGGATGATGGACGTTATAATAAAGTAGCCAATATCATCGGTAGTACCATGTCATATCATCCACATGGCGATATGTCGATTGGTGATGCGATGGTCAATTTGGGTCAGAAGGATCTCTTGATTGATATGCAAGGCAACTGGGGAGATGTAAGAACAGGTGATAGAGCAGCTGCTTCGAGGTATATTGAGGCACGTCCTTCAAAGTTGGCTCTAGACATTCTTTTCAATGCGCAGACGACTAACTGGCAATTGTCCTATGATGGTCGTAAAAAGGAACCGATTACACTTCCTGTTAAATTCCCATTGTTATTGGCCCAAGGTGTAGAAGGGATTGCAGTTGGATTGTCTACCAAGATAATGCCTCACAACTTTTGTGAGTTGATTGATGCTTGTATCAAACATCTAACAGGCAAAACCTTTAAGTTATACCCGGATTTTTTAACTGGAGGAACCATTGATGTTGCAGAATACAACAAGGGTTCTCGTGGTGGTAAAATAAAAGTCCGTGCGAAGATTGAAGAATACGATAAGAAGCAGTTGATCATCAAGGATATTCCTTTTGGGACGACTACTACAAGTTTGATTGAATCTGTTATCAAAGCAAATGATAAGGGAAAGATCAAAATTAAAAAGGTAGTTGATAACACCGCTAAGGATATTGAAATACTGATAGAGTTGGCTAGTGGGGTGTCGCCAGATATCACCATTGACGCTTTGTATGCTTTCACCGACTGTCAAGTATCTATATCACCGAATGCTTGTGTGATTATTGATGAAAGACCTGTCTTTACAGATGTCGAAACCATCCTTAAAAAGAATGCAGAACAAACTGTAGATCTTCTACGCCGTGAATTAGAAATTAAGAAAGCTGAATTACTCGAAAAGATATTATTCTCTTCTTTAGAGAAGATTTTCATTGAAAATAGGATCTATCGAGACATTGAAGAGTGTGAGACTTGGGAAGCCGTGATCCAAACGATTGACGAAGGTCTTGAGCCATTTAAGCCTCAATTCTATCGTGAAATTACTGAAGAGGATATTGTCAGACTGACGGAGATTAAGATTAAGAGGATTTCTAAATTCGATAAGTTCAAGGCAGACGAGTTGATGAAGAAATTGAAAGAGGAGTTGGAGCAAGTAGAATATGACTTGGCCAACATCATTGATTACACGGTCGCTTATTTCTCTAGATTGTTGGAGAAATATGGGAAAGGTCGTGAAAGAAAGACAGAGATATCTTCTATAGAAACGATCACCGCTACAGCAGTAGCGGCCAACAATGCCAAATTATACGCCAACTACAAGGAAGGCTTCATTGGCTATGGCATGAAAAAGGATGAATTCGTTTCTGATTGTTCTGATTTGGATGATGTAATCATTTTTAGAAAGAATGGAACATTCACGGTCGTTAGGATTCAGGATAAAGTGTTTGTTGGAAAGGATCTTCTTTATGTGGGCGTATTCAAGAAGAATGATGAACGTATGGTCTACAACTTGGCGTATGTGGATGGTGGTTCTGGCAAGAGTATGGTGAAGCGTTTTAGTGTTACCTCGATAACCAGAGACAAGCCTTACAACTTGACAAAGAGTGATAAGGGATCCAAAGTGTTGCATTTCACAGCCAATCCAAATGGAGAAGCAGAGATAGTAACTGCCTACTTGACTGCTGGGGCGCAAGCTCGTAAGAAAGTATTTGAATTTGATTTTGCCAGTATAGATATCAAAGGTCGCTCTGCTGGAGGTAATATTTTGACCAAATACCCTATTCGTAAAGTGGTGTTGAAATCAGAAGGTGTGTCTACACTCGCTGGTACTGATATTTGGTTTGACGAGACAGTAGGTCGCTTGAACCGAGACAGTAGAGGTGTGTTGTTGGGCAACTTCAACGCAGACGACAAGGTGATCGTCTTTCATAAGGATGGTACATGTGAATTGACAACATTTGATTTGTCTAATCATTACAACCAAAACCAGATCTACAAGATAGAAAAGCTTGACCCTAATGGTATAGTAACTTTGGTCTATCAAGATGGTGTATCGAAGGTAGCTTATGTCAAACGTTTTCAAATAGAAAGTAATGTGACAGGCAAAGAATTCCCATTGATAGGAGAGAGTAAAGGGTCAAAGATGATGATCTTAACGACTACTAAATCACCAATGGTAGAAGTGAAATATAAAAAGAAGGGTGAGAAGACAAAGAGTACCGTGACTTATGACCTTTCTCAGCTCATTGAGAAAAAAGGGTGGAAATCCATTGGTAATAAATTTCCCGCTCAGAACATCACTTTGATCAAGGAGTTGATTCCAGTACAAAAAGAAGAACCGGTTGAGACAGTTGAACTGGATGAGGTGAAGCCAGATGTAAAGGAAGAAGGTTTTGAGCCTGGGTCTACTGTTGATTTGGATACAAAGAAAAAGGATGAAGAAGATCAACTCGGACTGTTTGGATAATTTGGAATACGATAAGGCCCTATTAGAGTATCTCAGAGTATACATTACTGAGCATAAGCAAAAGAAATTTGAAGAGATACTTGATCTAAGGACTAGGTCTTTGACTATTGTTCTTGAGGATATATTCAAACCACACAATGCTAGTGCAGCAATGAGGACAGCAGAGTGTTTTGGGGTGCAGGATATTCACATCGTCGAACAAGAGAATTCGTTTGATTTTAACCCTTATGTATTACGGGGATCAGGTAAGTGGCTCAGCTATCATCATCACAATGAGGATAATAGTCAAAATATCGAAGCTTGTTTCAAACAATTAAAGTCAGATGGCTATTCAATATTGGCTACCTCGCCTCATGAGTACGCGGTAGATTATAAATCCATAGAATTACCAGAAAAGGTAGCCGTAGTATTTGGGGCGGAAGAAACTGGAATTAGTCCCTATGTGCAAGAACATGCAGATCATTTGATCACTATCCCAATGATGGGGTTTACGGAGAGTTTTAATATTTCTGTAAGTGCCGCAATTATCCTAGAGCATTATAACAATATTATTCGTCAGAGAGGTGACTGGGAATTGAATAAGGAAGAGAAATTCTCGCTACAATTAGAATGGTTTAAAAAAGTTGTGCCTAATTTAGATGTTCATTTGAGACACTTTCAAAAAAAACATAAATCCTAAGCTTATTAAATGAGAGTATTGAGCCTGACTAAGTGGGTTGCTGTTTCAGTAATTCTCCTTGTGCTGTTGTCTAATCTTTGGATTATAAGTTCAACACAAGATCAAATTCATAGTACATCACAGTCCCTCATGGGAGCAGAGGTAGCTTTAGTTTTTGGTACGAGCGATCGTTTGGTCAATGGTGAGGACAACCCTTTTTTCAAAAATAGAGTAAGGGCCGCTGCTGATTTGTTGAAGTCTGGTAAAGTAGAAAAACTACTGCTCAGCGGTTCAAAAGATTCAGTTTACTATGATGAAGCCATCAAGATGCAAAAAGCAATAATAAAGCTTGGAGTTGATAAGAAGGATGTCATTTTGGATCAATATGGAAACAGAACATTGGTGTCGATCGCGAGATTGAGGGATATTTATCATTTTGATCAATGTGTGTTAGTAACACAAAAATACCATGCCTATCGTTCGGTATTCATAGCCAACAAGTTAGGTGTGTCGGCAGAATGTTTTTTGGCAGATACTCCGGATATATATGAGCATAAGAAAGCGATATTGCGAGAGCTATTTGCTCGTACCAAGGCATTGATAGATTTGTACATTCTGTATCCAGAGATAGCAAAATCTTAGCATTTCATCGAATGAATTGTACTATTTGGCGAAAAGGCCTATTCAAATAAGGTGTCTTTCTTTTATTTTCAGGTTACAAATTATAAATTCGCTTATATTGTAGCGGAATCAATAATTCGATTCTAATTACCAAACAAAATCACCCTGTTTATGGAGTTTTCTTTTGATAAATATCAAGAAGACAAAAAGCTGTTTACGATCTCGGGAGAACCTTTATGTTATCAAAGCGAGTATTTGAACTTGCATTTGCAAAAGGGACTTGAAGAGAGTTTTAGTGGTCTGGATCTAACGGATATTCTTGTTACCACCGCACAAGAATTAAGCTTTACACTCTTTACTAAGTTTTTTAAGAATAAAGAAAAGCTATCCAAAGAGCTTGTCAGAAAGCAATTTGTGCAGGATTTTTACGCACACTGTGGTTTTGGGCGTATTGAATTGACTAGTATTCAGCCCAAGGGAGGTTATATCGATGCAGTGTCAGAGCATTATGCCATGACTTATGCGACACATTTCGGTACACGTACAGAGGAGCAAGGTGGGGTGGCAAATTTTACTTTAGGTTTTTTGTGTGGAGCTGTAGAAGCCATTTTTGAAGTTGCTCCTGGTACGTTCAAAGGGAAACAATTAAAGTGTCTCTCAAAAGGTGAAGGTGTTTGTAGATTCGAGATTTTCAGAGGTCTAAGTAGGAAAATACATGGGTCACCTTCATTAGGTAATCTACAAAGTACCGATACGGTACTTCCAGAATTAGTCGAGGTTTCTAACGGAACCAGTGTTCTCGAAGGGATAATGAGTTTGAACTTGAGTGGTACGGATAATAAACAAGGTCTTATAGATCAGTTTGATATGCACTTGACTAAACATTTTGCCAATTATTTCTCAATGGTTCAAATCAAGCTGCTGATGCAAGCGAAGAAGAATTTGGGTGCAGAGGGAATGAAAAAGGTTAAAACGTTTTTAATTAAGCTTGGTGAAGGAGATGCGTACTACACAGTAGGGAAGTTATTGAATTCTGATTATTGGAAAGAATATGTAGATGGAGAAGTAGGGAAAGATAGAGCAAGTATTTTGTCTGCTTGTTTGGATATAAAAACTTCATTTGGTTGTGGTAAATGGAGGCTAATTGAGTGTAATACAAGGAATTTTAAAGTCAATGTTGTGAACAACCCTGACACCAACGCATTTTTGAAATTGATTGGGAATACTAAGTCTCCAATTAATTTTTATATGTCTGGTTTTTTAATTGGGGTTGCCAATATGCTAGAAAAAGGGTGCTTTATCAAAACAGGAGTTGACAATCGATATGTAGATGAATTTCTTAATACCAAGCATTCCTTTGGGTATTTACAAGAGAATTCCAGAATGGTAGGTGATGAATATGATACACTACTCGTTGGTAGAAGCTAATCTACCAACCGAAGAGTGTATCAATTGAGAAATTAATCCTTGAGAGATCCTGAAAGAAACCAAATTCCTCCAGCTAAGGCCAAGTCTTTCAATAGCGAAGGCATAGATGCTTGATCACCACCCATGATAGCTGGTAAGTGAATGAGTAAGGCAAATAATACCAACATCAATCCTAGTAGTTGTGCAGCCAATTTGGCTTTTTTGCCAATAAAGATACCAATACCAGCTGCAATCAATGCTGCACCAGTTAAATACACCCAAATAATACTACTAGGAAAATAGGAAGGAACCATTCCTGTCATACCATCCCCGTTCATAAAATGAAATAGTCCAAAAATCATCATCGGTATGAATAGCATAAACTTACCAAGTGTCGGTAAAGTGTTCATATGTAAATATTTGATTAATAGTAGTTATATATTACAACATATAATATAAAAATAACATATTGTAAATCAAATAGTTACAGTCTAGATATGTCTTTTGGGTTCCACCATAACAACATCTTCCCTGGTAACAATCACTTGCCCAGGAAGACTGCCTTTAGGTTTGCGCACATACTTTTTGAGTGTGTATATCACTGGGCACAAGGTGTCATTTTTTCTTTTAGAATGCCACCCTACCAGCTGAGCCACTTTTTCTATAGTGGGCATAGGGTATTTTTCAGACCCTGAGAATCGTATGACGGCATGCGAACCACTCACATCTTTGGCATGCATCCAAAGGTCATTCTTGTTCGCATATTTCTGTGTGAGCAGATCGTTGTTCTTGGCATTTTTCCCAACCCAGACATCATATCCATCAATGACGAAATTCATAAATGGATTTTCATTGGCTTTAGTAGCTTGAGAGGGTTGGTGCTGTTTTGCTATATTTCTTAATTCTTTTAATCCTTGACAAGCTTCAATCTCTTCAATCTGATAGTTTACTTTAATTAAGGAGGACTCTTTATTTCCTATATTTTTTTCTAAAATCCCTATTTCCTTGGATTGGTTTTTAGATTTTTTGTAATAGTTGGTTGCAGTGTTTTGTAAGGTGCTGTTTTTTTTGATTTTAATCTCAATATCTTCGTTCGTGTAGAAGTCTAGCAGTTTGATACTGGTTTGTTCGGGTGATGTTTTGACATGAAGGTTAGCCATTAATATATTGGCTGCTTCATCATATTTTCTGGCTATGGCTAGTTGTTCTAATTTTGCATAACCCTGGCCTATATAATTATTGGATTTCTTAAGTTCTTTCCGAAGTTTAGCCAATAATTCATTTTTAAGCTTATTGAAATGGAATGAAGAGAGCAGTTTGTATGAGTATTCATTCGAGACATCGATAGGGGTATCAAATATTATTTGCTCATCATGACTTGGTAGAAGAGATAGCCTGGTTCCATTTTTAGTTATCAAATAATACTTGCTATTATCTAACTCCTCGAGTAATGTTCTAAGGATATTAGATTTGTTTTGATCATCAGCTTGGTCAAATCCAGCATCAGTCAAGTAACGATAGATGTGTTTGTCAAATGTTGGAAATGTGTTTCTGAGGTCAAATTGATTAGCTACTAATGTTGCAATACTTTGATCAATAGGTCTATGTAGTTGATCCAGATTGATGTTTTGATCATTGATGATGCTTTTTCTAAATAAAGAAATCAATTTATTGTCTTCAAACAATATCATGTTGGATCGTTTGCCATGCAGTTTGAACAGCAATTGATATTGATTGGTAGAGATTAAAAATGAACGTTCATTTTCAAATTGTGTGACAGTTGTTACTGTTTGATTTATCAGTTGATCGAATAGGTCTACTGAATTTTTCCTTGCTCTAGCAAATTCTTTGGAGAATGAAAGGAGAGGGGTTTGTGGGTCAAGTAGAACTCGAATGCAAAAGGGTTCGTCTGACTGGCAAGTAAACGTAATAATTAGCTCTTCCTTGTTTTGAGTAAAACAAGATTCAATCTTTGCGCCAATCAGAATATTTTCCAGTTGCTTACTAAGTTGCCTTAAAAAATAGTAGTTGAATTGCATCAGCAATTAATCTTCATACCATCATGAGCCAAAGAAACATTGTCTGGTAAACCTTCTGAAACTTCCTTGTGTAACCCAAGATAATGACTGATGTGTGTAAAGTAAGCCTTCTTAGGTTTCAGTTCCTCTACCAATGCCAGGGCTTCTTCCAAGGTCAGGTGAGAAATATGTTCTTTTTGTTGCAGCGCATTGAGAACCAAAACGTCCAAGTTTTTAAGTTTCTCTTTTTCAGCAGGAGCAATGGTTTTCGCATCTGTGATATAGGCAAACTGATCTATTTTGAACCCATATACGGGTAGTTTATAATGCATTACCTCAACGGGCTCTACTTTAATACCCTCAACTTCAAATGCTTCATTCTTGATTTTATGCGTCTCAACTTGCGGGATACCAGGGTATTTATTCTCAGAGAAAATATATGAGAATTCTCCTTTTAATTTATCTAAAACGTCAGGGCGGGCATAGATAGGCATATCTTTCTTCTGTTTGAAATTGAAGCTACGAATATCATCTAGGCCTGCTACATGGTCTTTATGCTCATGGGTAAACAGCACCGCATCTAGTTTGGTCACTCGGTTAGTTAGCATTTGCTGTCTGAAGTCTGGGCCAGTATCCACGACTAATGTCTGATCGTCTTTTTCAATCAAGATGGAAGACCGTAATCTTACATTTCTGAAATCAACACTAGTACATACCTCACAGTCACAAGCAATGACTGGAATACCCTGAGAGGTGCCGGTTCCAAGAAAAGTGATTTTCAAAGTTTTAATTGAGTTGGAAAGAGTTCTGCGTAAAGTGTTTTATTCTTTGAACTGAGATGTGAAGGATTAATATCCAACTCCCTCAATATTTCGACTAAGCAATTGATTTTACCATCTAGGGAGAAAAACTTGTTCACGATGGCTACTTTAGTGTCTTTTAACAAACAGTACCCTGATTCGAAGTTTCCTTTTTCATATCGTAATATAAATTCTGTTTCTGAGAAAAGGTCTTCTAGCTTATTTAAGAATGGTTTGGAATATTTAATCATTTTTATCCGTATACAACTTCACTTTGTCTACTAATAAATCAAAGTTAAGCGGTTTAGGGATGTATTCATTAATACCAACTTCATTAAAATCCTCGATAGAATAATTCCGAGCATTGCCTGTAATAGCTAAAATGGGAATTTTAGATTTTATTGGATCAACCAAATTTCGAATGGCTTTAGCACACTCCATTCCATCCATTTTGGGCATGTTAATGTCCATTAGGATTAGGTCATAATCCTCCTTGTCCAAAATACTAAGTACTTCTTCTCCATTTTTGACAGCAGTGATGCTGAAATTCTGAATTTGAAGAATTTTTTTTGTTAAGTTCTGAATGACAGAACTGTCTTCTGCGATTATTATTTTTTTCATCTTAGATGTACTATGAGCCTTTTATTTGAAGTACTCCAATTAACAACATTATTGCAATCGGTTCCCAATTTATATAAATAACTCAGTTTTGAATAATATTCTTGTAATTTTCCTGGAACTCTATGTATGATTCCAATATTGAATCCAATTGTTTTTTTAATCCGGAAGTGTCTGATGTTTTTAATTGCAACTCCAGTTTAATCACTTTTTCTTCCAAAAGTTCTATTCCTAAGGTGCCCGAACTTCCTTTGAGTGTATGAAGTTCTATTCTAATATCTTCTATATTATTTAATTCGTAGAGTTCAAAACATTTGTCAATTTGCATCTTGGCTTCTTCTTCAAATTCTGACAATACTGACTCCAAGAGTTCTAATCCACCGTATTTTGCCAATTGATTCAAAGTATTTTGATTGATAATTAATGATTTACTTTCTTCCTCTAATACGCTTTCACCGATTTCATTTAAGTCTATGGATAAATGCTCTTTGATTTTATTGATTATCGTTTTGGCTTTGATAGGTTTTGATACGTAATCATCAAGACCTGCTGCCAAGAATTTCCTTTCATCATCTTCCATTGAGTAAGCAGTCATTGCTACAATTGGAGGGCATTTATCTTTTAGCAGCTTTTTAATTCTGGAAGTAGCCTGAATGCCGTCCATCTCTGGCATCTGTATATCCATCAGGATAAGATCAAAAGTTAGTCTTTCAGCAATTTCGATGGCCATCTTACCATTTTCTGCCAATTCAATTTCACATCCAGATTTTTTTAATATTTGACTGGCCACCATTCTATTAACTTTATTGTCATCAACGACCAATATTTTAGGTGACCTATCGGTGAATTCTACAGGTATGTCCAATAATTCTTCATTGTTGATGTTTGGGTCAAGTCGTTGATCTAATTCAGGTACTTTGAATGTGAACCAAAATGTACTACCTAACCCAGGTGTGGATGCCACTCCTATCTCTCCTTGCATGGAGGTGACCAATTCTTTGGATATGGCCAACCCAAGACCTGTGCCACCATAGCTTTTAGTACTTGAGTTATCCAATTGATTAAAGTTAATGAAGAGTTGGTCTATCTGTTCTTTGTTGATGCCGATCCCCTCATCTTTGACTTGAACTTTGAAATTGTAATGTTTGTCTTCATGCTTTTGCAAAATCAGACTGATATTAATTGTTCCTTTGTCTTTGGAGAACTTGATAGCATTGCTCGTCAAATTTGATAGAACTTGTAACAATCTAGTCTCATCCAGCATAACCCAATCAGGGGTGATTTCATCTAGATGATAATATATACAGGTGTTGTTAGAATTAGCTTGCTGCGAGAATAGGTCATACAGCTTTTCAAAAGTAGAAATAAGCCGTACTGGTTTTTCGTTCAGCTTCATTTTTCCTGCTTCGATTTTGGACAGATCTAGGATGTCATTCAATATAACCATCAAAGTCTCTGATGACTTTTTGATCGTCCTGACATATTCAAACTGCTCACTATCCAGCTTGGTGCTTCCCATCAAATCAATCATTCCAATGATACCATTCATAGGCGTCCTGATTTCATGGCTCATATTAGCTAAGAATCGCTCTTTGACGGCAAGAGAGTTTTCTGCAAATTCTTTTGCCTCTTGAAGTTCTAAACTTGACTGTTTCAACTCAGAAATATCCCTGGCTACTCCTTCAATACCTAGTATTTCTTCGCCCCTAGTGAGTAACCTGATGTTACAGATGAAATCAACACTATTACTGATCGGGTTGACCAATCTAGCTTCTATGTTTTGAATTCTTTTTTTATTTTTTAATTCTATTAATACCTGTTTAGGGTCGTGTGTTGATGTGAAGTAAGTAAGAATATTGGTATTCATTACATCACTTTCATTCAATCCTAATGTAGTCACAGATGGACTGATCATAATGATATTACCTCTTAGATCACATCTAAAATAGATATCTTGAATGGATTCGAAAATCTCTCGGAATTTGGATTCACTTTCTGCAAGTGCTAATTCTGAATTCTTTTTTTCCGTGATGTCATTGGCTATAACAGATATTTCGCTCACCGTACCATCATTTCTGACAATAGGGTTCATAAATACCTCTGTCCATATCTTTGATTGATTATTGACAGAATAGGTTTCTTTTTGAAAATATAGGGCTTCCCCTTTGAAAGAAGCCTTATAATGAGATCTCCATTCTTTGTCATCCAAAAGAGACTTTTTTATTACTTCAGGTGGGGCTGATAAATATCCGTTGACAATGTCAATACCATAAAGAGTATTCATTGTATTGCTCAATTGATAGTTGTAGGACGTTATTCTAGCATCTTCGTCAACAGACCATATTTGATGACTACTACTTTCGAAAATCGCTTTTAATCTTGCTGCCTGATCTGTTATTTTGTTCTCATTATTTTCTCTTTCAATAGCTAATGAAACCTGACTAGATACAAAGAATAGTAACTCCAAGTCTTTGTGACTATAATCTGATCGATCCTCATAAGAGTGAATGGAAATGAACCCAATATTTTGATTGCCAATCGTGATTGGAACGCCCAACCAAACTTTTGGTAATAGAATTTTTTCTGTTTTCTTGAGTTTTTCACGTATCTCTTCTTCAACAAGAATCTGTGCTTTAGTTCCAGTAAGTATGAAATGCCCTAACTCATCATTGATCAAATGTTGGTCAGCCAAGTCTTGTTTGTCTGTTAAAGACGATTTGAAAAAAGGTAGTGTTTTGCTTGTGTTGTTGTCAGAGGCAATCAATATCACAATATTCTTTACCACCAAGATGTTGTTCAATTCGTCATATAAATTATGATACAATTGATTTGGTGCTAAGCCTTCTATATTATAATTGGCTATTTTATAGTAGAGACTTTGTGCTTTTTCTGCTCTGATTCTATCTGTAATATCATAAAATATACCTCTGAATTGAGCACGTCCATTCATGTCAAATGAGCAATTCACACGTCCAGAAACAAATATTTTTTTACCTTGGTCTGAGAGGAATACACTTTCAAATCTATCTACATTCTCTCCTTTGATTATTTTATCAAGTTTACTAACTGTTGTATCCCATTGATCAGGGTCTACTATATCCTTAAATTTGAGTTTGTCCAAATTAGTAGAATAACCAAGTTTTTCAGTCCATGCAATATTGACAAATTGAAAGCTTCCACCTTGATCAAATATTTGAATTAAATCGTAAGAGTTGTCAAACAACTCTTTCAATTGATCATTTGTCTGTTCTAATTGCTTTTTTACACGCTGTCTTTCGGTGATGTTTTCACCTATGAGATTTATCCCGGAAACCTCGTTGAGGGCATCTTTAAGAAAAATCACATTGAATCTAACTTCAACTTCAGCATTGTTCTCAAAGTAGAACTTCCCAATGATAGGTTTGTCATAGACGCCAGTTTTTGATAACTGACTAAATTTTTTAGCGTTGAGTTTAGTATTGTTGTCTGGAATAAATACCTCAAATAGATTATTGCCAATGATGTCAGAAGGTTTAATTGCGAGCATGTCCATTAGTTTTTTGTTACAAAAACTAATGTTTCCTTCTGTATCGGTGGTGATTACTACAACTTCTGAAGTGTCAAATGACTCCTGAATCTTCTTTTCGGCAGATGCAATGGCTTCATCTCTGGTAGTCTCCAGTTCTAAGTTCTTTCGTTCAGTTGTGTCTACTGCTGCACAAGAATATCCAACATACTTGTTGTTTTTGTCGTATTTGGGAACACCAGTATCTAGCAACCATCTATAACTACCAGATGAGTCTTGTATTCTAATGGAGTATTCGTACCTTTTTTTCTTCTGAATGGCAAAATTAACAGCACTTAGATATTTTGATCTGTCTACCTCATGGATCTTTGTAGTCCATTCATTGAATATCTCATCATCTGATAAATTTAACAAGTTTTTCCAACCTTTATTGAAATAGGTGATATTGTTGTCTACATCAGTTAATCGAACAAATACAGGTGCATTATCAACTATATCATTATTTGTGTTTTGAAGGTTTTTGTTGTCAAGGATTTCAAATTGAAGTAATAATCTTTCCTCTTTGATAACACTAATAGTACAGTGGGTTAGGAATTTTTTACCGTTTTTATTGATTAATTCAAATTCAAAAGGTTCTATCCACCCTGTCTGTACTTTCTTGATATTGTATGCCCATGTCTTGTTACTTTTCTCTCCATCCAATTGGAAAATAGGCATTAGCTCATCTGTTGTCTTGCTGTAGAAATCATTAGC
Source organism: Reichenbachiella sp. (assembly GCA_051531955.1). Lineage (GTDB taxonomy): Bacteria > Bacteroidota > Bacteroidia > Cytophagales > Cyclobacteriaceae > Reichenbachiella. The sequence continues at coordinate 83,560 of JAOPTS010000011.1, read as the reverse complement.
AAAAACGAATAACTCTTCAGCCTTAGGGCTAAATTCAATTACATTGTTCCCTTCAAATATAAAAAAATGATTGGCCGATGATTCAAGTAAAAGGTCATATTTATTATGAATTTCCTTAAGCTCGCTTTTTAGCTTATTGATTTCATCTAATAGATTAGACCTTTCATGATTAATAATGGCCATTAGTTAGGAGAGGGGTTATGAGTCAAGACATAAATCTAACAAGAATAATTTATATTTATCCTAGTTAATTTGGCTTATACCTCTTGATTTAACGAATTCCTTTAACTGATTCGTTTCAAAATCTTTGAACCTCTAGATAATATGCCAGGGGTAGGGTTTGTTAGTAGTTCTTCTATCACCATTTTCAATTCAGGTTTGAGTTCTGGATATTGATTACAATGATTGGCTACCACTGTCATTGAAAATGCCTTGATAGCAACTGGTACATTGTGGTCAACTAGTAAATCAAAACATCTGGTAATGAGTGAACCTTGTAAATTTTCTGGGATTTGATAATCTTGTAATAGCCTCAAAGTACATCTTAAGATGGTATCCAATGTACTATCACATACCAATTGGATGAGTAACTCTAAATCGTCTTTGAAATATTTTTTGTTGTAATCATGAACATGACTCAATACCCAAACTGCACTCTTACTGATGTCTTCATTTTGATGCATTAAGCAGGAAAGTAAAGAATTTTTAAATTCAGGATTGAAAGCAACTGTATGTGCAAGGGTGTTACATTTATGTTTGTTCAACCTACCATTCAGCTCCAGTTCAAGATTGAGATTATTCATTGTCAAGTAGCTCTAGTATGTCTGCTAGTTCATCATAATCTTTGAATCCAGGTTTGTCTTCATGACTTCCTGTCAGTGCTATTCCTTTGATGTTCGAATCATTAATTACTTGCAATACCGTATCAGCATCGATGTTGTAGCCTTTTATTACTTGTCTGTCTCCTAATTCTAATAGTATTTGGTCGAGCTGAGCAAATAGTTCTGCATTGTTGCAGTTAACTAGGATCTCTGTGATGTCAGTATTCAAACTTCCAATTACATCTTTTAATTCATCCAAATGATCCTGAGTAGTAACATCATATTGGAAGAACACTCTGATTCCTTCTTTGACTAAAGAATTGGCGGTTTCAATACCTTCTGTCTGAGCCGTTTTGATATCTAATTCAGTTTGAATGCTTTTTATTTCGTCCAAAGATAGGTTGCCATATTCGATGAGAAATTCTGTACCTGCAATCCATCCCATGATTTCTTTGGCGGTTTTGACGCTGATGGCATCCTCCTTTTTTGTGTCAAGGTTAAATCCTATCATGTCCACTCCAAAACCAGCACAATATCTGGCATCACTTAAATTGGATACAGTACCTACTTTCACAAAAGTTTTTAAATTCATATCAATAAAGCCAATAGATGGATCAAATAATTTGATACAAAAGAAAATAAAACGAGTTGATAATGCCGTAAAATTGTCAAGAAAAAGAGAGAGAATTTTTAATAAGCATATATAACGGTAGAGGTCATGGAAGTAATAGAGGTAACAGATCAGGAATTACAAGGGCAGTTAAGTTCAAATGAAAACGTAATAATCAAGTTCTATGCTGATTGGTGTGGTTCATGTAGATTATTTAACCCTAAGTTCAAAAGATTAGCAAAGGATGAAAGGTTTGGAAATGTTAAGTTCTTGAATGTGAATGCCGAAAATAATCCTGAAGCAAGGAAACTAGCTAACGTTGCTAATTTACCTTCGTTTGCGATTGTTAAAAATGGAGAATTTGTTGAGACAATTTCAAGCAGTAAAGAAGAAGCTGTAGTAGATTTGATTTCAAAATTGAATTGAATATGCAAATTGAAGAAGTGAAACGGTTGGTAGAGGTACATGAAGTGGAGAAATTAATTAATGCTGAAGAGGCATTGATGATTGAAGAAGCGCTACCAATCGATGTAAAAGGGGAAGATGATAGTGAGGTATTGGCCAATCTAACAGCGGCGATATGGGTCTTAGAGAAAATGGAGAGTCATGTCTTGTCTTTTGACAAAGCGATTGAAGAGTATAAGCAAAAGTAAGAACATCAATAAGTAGTTAATCTTGTCATGAATATGGATTAGATTTGCGTACAACGAAATGTGAACACCAGGCTGTGAACCTGGCAATTAAACATATATGAGCAAAAAAGGAAGAGTATTAGTAGCAATGAGTGGTGGGATAGACAGCTCAGTTGCGGCAGTTTTACTTCACGAGCAAGGCTATGAAGTAATAGGAATGACAATGAAGACCTGGGATTACAATTCGTCAGGAGGAAGTAAAAAGGAGACAGGCTGTTGCAGTCTTGATTCTATCAATGACGCTAGAAACATAGCTGTCAACCTAGGGTTCCCACATTATATATTAGATATCAGAGAAGAATTTGGTGATTATGTCATCAATCATTTTACTGATGAATATCTCAAAGGTCGTACGCCAAACCCATGTGTTTTGTGTAATACCCATATCAAATGGGATGCATTACTTAGAAGAGCAGATAAACTGGGATGTGATTTTATAGCTACAGGGCATTATGCCAATGTAAGAAATGAAAATGATCGTTATGTGATTTCCAAAGGAAAGGACTTGATGAAAGATCAATCTTACGCACTTTGGGGAGTTTCTCAAGAGAGTCTTTCTCGTACTATTCTTCCATTGGGTCATTTGACCAAAGTTGAAATACGACAAATGGCATTGGATAGAGGTTTTGATGATTTGGTGAATAAGTCTGAATCTTATGAGATTTGTTTTGTTCCAGATAATGATTACCGTGGATTTCTAAAACGTCGTGTAGAAGGTTTGGAAGAAAGGGTAGCTGGAGGTGAATTTGTAATGGAAGACGGGACAGTAGTTGGTACACACGAAGGTTATCCGTTTTATACAGTTGGTCAGAGAAAAGGACTGGGTATCGCTTTAGGATTCCCTGTATATGTAATAGAAATACAGAAAGAAGAAAATAGAGTAGTGCTAGGGACTTTCGATGAGTTGGCACGAGATGGTATGTATGTAGACCAGTTGATTATGGGCAAGTACACGACATTAGATGATAGATTGGAAACAGTAACCAAGGTAAGATATAATGATAATGGCGCTCCTGCCGTTATAGAAAAGGTGGGAGATATTATGAAAGTGTATTTTGGTACAGGCGTCAGTGCAATTGCACCTGGTCAGGCAGCAGTTTTCTATGAAGGAGATGATGTGATAGGTGGTGGTTGGATCAAATCTAGTTTTAATCAAACAGTGAATGCCCTATAGCCTTATAGTTATATTGTCCATATTTCTACTTTCGTGTGAATCGGAAGTGGAAAACGATATTGCTCGCTTGGGAGTTAATTATTTTCCTCTAAGCGTTGGGCAATTCAGGCAGTATGATGTGATAGAAACGCGCTATTATTTAATCGGTCCTGAAAAAGAACAATATCAGATTCGAGAAGATGTAGTTGATTCTACTTTGATCTCAAATACTCACATAACTTACAAAATAGATAGGTATAAACGAGCTGATGAGAGTGATACATGGTCATTGGACTCAGTTTGGACTGCCAACGTTAATACCCAAAGGGCAGTACTCACAGAAAATAATATTGATTTTATCAAGCTAGTATTTCCGATACTAACAGGTAACTCATGGGATGCAAACACTTATAATAGTGACGTAGGAGAGTTTTACCGTTATGAAGATGTGTTGATGGATACCCTCATCGCAGATATTGATTATTTTGATGCTATCAAAGTTATTCAAAGTGATTTGGGCGATGATGGATTAGGTCGTGATGATAGATATGAAATATATGCTCCTAACACAGGTTTAATCTATAAGAACAGTATAATTTGGGAATATTGTCAGGGAGAAGATTGCTCAGTGGATAAACAGATTGTAGGAGGACGTGAGCTAGAAATGGTATTGATTGAGTATGGTGAGTTTGAGTAAGTCGGGGATTCTATTTGTATTGTTAGTTTGGGCAAACACTAGTTTTGCACAGATAGATCGGTACATCGTGTTTTTTCCTGATAAAGCTAATTCGTCATTTTCAATTGACCAACCAGAAGATTTTTTAAGCCAAAGAGCATTAGATCGCCGAGAGAGGCAAAATATTTCAATCACAAGTGAGGACCTGCCAGTTAGTGGTTCATATCTCGATTCATTAAACAATTATAGTCTGACAGCTGTGTATGCTACCAAATGGCTTAATGGAGTAATGATAGAAGCAACTGCTGATCAGATCAATTTAATCAAGTCTCGATCGTTTGTCAGTAGTATTGAACTCGTAGCGCCTGGTTCGAAAATCACAATTGATCAAGGCGAAAAAGGATTTGAGTATAATTTGACAGCACCAGCTGAATCAAAGTACACTTCAGCAGATCAACTCAATATGCTTGGGGCTGATGAAATGCATCAAGACAATATTACTGGAATGGGAATTTGGATTGGTGTCTTTGACGCGGGCTTCAAAAGTGTCAATGAGTCTGCAGTATTTGTAGATTTATTTAGTGAAGAAAGGCTTAAAAATACATTTGACTTTACTCAAAATAACTATGATGTGTTTAGCGCTAAGGAAGATCATGGTACTAGTGTATTGAGCTGTATTGTTTCTGCTAGTGAGACTATGACTGGAACGAGTCCTGATGCGATGATCAGTTTGTTTGTGACAGAAGACCCAAGCACTGAGTTTCCTATAGAGGAATACAACTGGTTGTTTGCAGCAGAAAAAGCGGACAGTTTAGGGATTGATGTTATCTCATCTTCGTTAGGATATTATGATTTTGATCAGAAGGTTGGGTATGACTTTACAAATTACACCTATGAGGACTTAGATGGTAAAACATCGACGATCTCAAAAGCGGCACAGTTTGCAACAGATAGAGGGATATTGGTGGTGACAAGTGCGGGTAATGAAGGGAATAATGACTGGCAATATATCACCATGCCAGCAGATGTTGCAGATGTAATTACTGTAGGAGCAGTTACTTCTAGTAATAACTTGGCTTCTTTTAGTTCAACAGGACCAACAAGCGATGATAGGGTAAAACCTGATGTGGTAGCAAAAGGTGTATATACTACTGTACTGAATGGTGATAATGAAATTACAATTAGGTCTGGAACAAGTTTTTCAGGACCATTGATTAGTGGTTTTGCAGCCAGTGTCTGGCAATTGTTTCCGGACTTGACCAATAAGGAACTCAAAGATGTAATCACTGGGTCTGGAGACCGTGTGGATCGAATAGATACTTTGAAAGGGTTTGGTATACCAAGCTATAATCGGATAGTTGATGATGGAGATGATAGTGAGGATATCTTATCTATGTCGGAGTTTTTGGGTAAAGAATTTCATGTTTTCCCTAACCCAATACGTGGGAATACCATATCTATTAGGATAGAACGAGAGTTTTCTCGAGAAGACTTGGTGTTGACATTGTATTCTCCCAATGGTGAGGTTGTCAATGAGTCTGAATTCATCAAAGTGAGAAAAGGAGATGTATTGCAGCTCGATTTCAATGATTCGGGCAAGGGGATATATATATTGAGAATTCAAATGGAGGATGAAACTAAGCATATTAAAGTATTGAAAATTTAGTTGTACATATGTTACCAACCCCTTTAAATCATAAATATACATTACGTCTTTTATTAGCAATTGCATGTCAATTAATTGTGGTATTAGGTGCTACCAATTCAATGGCTCAGGAATCAAAATTGATGACTGGGGTTTTGCTAAATAGTAATAAAAATCCTATCAGTGACGCACAGGTAGTTGTTCTGCCAGATTCTGTTCAGACAATCACAAATGCAAAAGGAGCTTTTCAAATAAAAATAAGCTCAGCTAGCAAGTCAATTGAGTTTCATCATATTCAGTATCAGGATGCCAAGCAGGTAATAGATTTTTCTCGGGCATCAAACTTGACGGTATCGATGAGAGCGAGAACAAATGTTCTAAAAGATGTCAATATATCTGATGAACAAATTCGTCTGGATTCAGATTTTTCGAATATATCAATTGCGCATAAGGATGTCTACACCATGCCCAATGCAACAGGTGACTTCAATACCATTTTGGGGACTTTGCCAGGCGTGAGTAGCAACAATGAGCTGTCATCTGCCTATGCAGTTCGTGGGGGTAACTATGATGAGAACTTGATCTATGTAAATGGAATTAAAATCTATCGACCACAAATAGTCAGTGCAGGGAGGCAAGAGGGCTTAAGTTTTGTTAATCCTCATTTGGTCAGGAATGTAGAGTTTTCTGCAGGTGGGTGGAGAGCGGAGCACGGTGATAAATTGTCCTCTGTTTTGGATATTCAATACAAAGAACCAATTGATAATGAGGCAACCATTGATTTGGGATTGTTGGGAGGGAGCATATATATAGGAGGAAAGACCAAGGATAACTCACTGACTTATACGCTAAGTGCACGTCACAAAAACACTAAATACCTATTGGGAACACTAGAAACGCAAGGGGAGTACTTGCCCAAGTTTACGGATGTGCAATCCTATGTGTCCAAAAGAATCGGGGAAAAGACCAAAATTGGATTTTTACTATCATCAGCCTTTAATAATTATGAAACTGTGCCTGCTTCAAAGCAAACAGATTTCGGGACAATACAGACGTCTTTTAGATTGAATGTGTTGTTTGAAGGACGAGAAGAATTAAAGTATAATACCAATCAATTCGGGACGATCTTAACGCATTCATTTAGTGATCAATGGCTGTCAAAGCTTGTTTTGTCTACAACTAGATCTATTGAAAAAGAGTATTATGAAGTGGTGGGGTATTATCGTTTATGTGACCTGAATACAGATATTGGCTCCAATCAATTTGATGAATGTATCAATGTTTTAGGGGCTGGTACTAACTACGATTATGGACGTAATCAGCTTGAAGCTAATATTGTCAATGCGGATTTGAAAAATGAAGTTAACATTGGTAAACATTTATTGGAATTTGGGATGAGTTGGGATCATGAAGTGATTCAAGATCATTTGGATGAGTATTCATTTGTGGATTCGGCAGATTACGTAACTGAGCTGCAATCGGTAGATAATCAAGTTGATATCAACTCTGATAAGATTTCTGGTTTTGTTCAGTTCACTAGTTCTATAGCAGATTCTACACATATATTCAATATTGGTGTACGCGCTAATCATTGGACGTATAGTAGTGAGACCTTACTGAGCCCTCGTATGCAGTATCTCTATAGATTTGGGAGTTTAAAAAGAAATCAAATTCGTGTAAGTGGTGGATTGTATGGCCAGCATCCTTTTTATAGAGAACTACGAAATAGAGAAGGGCAAATCAACCCAAGTGTAAAAGCACAAAAATCAGTACAAGCTTTGGTCGCTTGGGATCGGAATTTGCAAATCTGGGGGAGGCCATTCAAAATGAATACAGAGGCCTATTATAAATATCTATGGGATGTGAATCCTTATGAAGTCGACAATGTCAAGATTAGGTATTATGCTACCAATCAAGCAGTCGCCTTTGCGTATGGTTTGGATTTTAGAATCAATGGAGAATTTATTGAAGGGACTGAATCTTGGTTTAGCTTGAGTTATCTCAAAACAGAAGAGAACCTCTACAACGGACAAGGTTATATTCGTAGACCAACAGACCAGAGGTTAAGCCTAGGTATCTTTTTTCAGGATCATATGCCTAACAATCCAAGCCTCAAAGCAAGTTTGAATTTGCAATTTGGAAGTGGGTTGCCATTTGGACCTCCGAACAGTGATGAATTTAGAAACATATTCTCGGGAGATCAATACGCTAGAGTAGATGTTGGCTTTTCTAAAAGTATAGCGTTGCAAGAAGGTAAGAAAATAGTGCCAAATCACATATGGATAGGGTTAGATATTCTCAATCTTTTGGGAGCTGATAATACCATTTCTTACTCATGGATAAAAGACGTGAACGGTAACCAATTTGCTGTGCCTAATTCACTCTCCGCACGATTTTTCAACTTGAGAATTATCGCTAAATTCTAGTTTAGCTGTTTATCACAAGGTTTGCTGCTTCCACTACTTTTTTACTGTTACCAATGAAAATTTGATCGTCCCAAATGATTACGGGTCTTTTAAGGAAGGTATATTCTTCGAGAATATATTTTTTGAAGTCATCTTCTGTTAAATTCTTTGAACCTAATTCCCAAGCCTTAAACTTGATTGATCTTTTACTAAACAACGATTTATATTTATCTGTCATATCATGCATTTGTGTTAGCTGTTCGTTGGTTATCAAATTAGTTTTGATGTCTTGCATCTCAATGCTCTCTTTTGTTAACTCCAACTCTTTGATAATGCGACTACAGGTACTACAAGTTGATAAGTAATAGATCTTTCTCATTTCTTATTTGTTTAGATGCGAATGTAGTACAATCACACAAAAATCGAATAAATGATTTAATTCTTGGCTATGACTAAACTAAACCTTTATTTCGCGACCATTATTAAACAAAGCAGAAGATGAGGAGTGTTAGATTATTGGGGTTATTGCTAGTCCTAGCAGTAGTGAGTACAAATGTAAATGCACAAGATATAAGTGATGAAGACTTGTCTAGTTATGCGTTGGTGATGTTCAAGATAGATTCATTAAAAGGGGATATGAAAATTCGAACCAATGATTTGGTAAAGACGCATCCTTTAATGGAAAATGGCAGGAAGTTTAATGCGATCAAAGGTGCAAAAGGAGATTCTTTGAAATTGGTAGAGTTGGCTGTCACGCCTGAGGAGTTGGTAGCATATGATTCGATTCAAATTAATATCGATGAGATGAAAGTGAAATTCAAAGAAGACTATACCATTGTAATCAAGTCTAATATCAGTATTAGTGCTTTCAATCAGATTAAAAAGTCGTTGAAAACAGATGAAGCTGTCAAGCAAAGGTACCATGCCATTGTAGAGGAGATGTCAGTAGAAGAAGTGCAGGGTTAGACCCTTTTTAAAATATATCTGTGAGTGCTTCAATTATTCAGATATTGATAGTAAATTTCGTAATACTGACAATCTAAAACTGAACGGATGTTTACTGAATTTGAAATTGAGACACTCATAGAAATAGAAGTTGTTCAAAAAGCTACGTTTGAGCTTCGTAAGGAGTTTATCAAGAAGGAAGCTCCTTATTTAGAGTTGTCAGATCAAGATTTTTTCTCCTTGATCATGATGTCCCCAACAATAGGGGTGGCATTGGCCGATGACAATGTTAGTTTCTTTGAAGAAATGGCAATGAATAAGAAAGCAAGGAAATTATCCAAAGGAGGATTTTTCTTCCAAAAGGATCCAGTGGTTTTTGCGATGAAGTACTTGTTGAAAAACTACAACAATTGGGAAGATAAGTTCTTACATGTTATCAGAGTCGCTATGGAAAGTTCGTTTGATGTCAAAGGAATGGAAGAAGATTATGATCGAGAAATGAAAGTTACTACTACTGATTATCGTAATGAAATTTTACATTCTCCTTACATATTTATAAGGTTCCTGAGCTCATTTTTTGTAGACGATGACGAAGACATCTTTAGTGTTCGCACCATGGATAAAGTAGATTTTGAACGCATGCTTTCGATTGGTAAAAAACTAGGGTTTGATAAAATCCCGTTGTTCCATCACTTTTCTAGCACCATTGAAGTGAAATAGATATTTCATTTATCAGAAAATTCAATAATTAATTCCTTTTCACGACGTTATTGCATCAATTTGTAGCTTTAAAGTTCGAACATTGATTAACAACAAGTATTCCTATCTTTTTGCACTAGTCGTTAGCTGTATCACAATGGCTTGTGATAATGACGAAAACAACAGTAGCTCGGATGATGAAATCATTCAAGCTTATCTGTTGGAAAATGAATTGACTGATTCCACTAGTCGAGATGATTCTGGTATATATTATCAGGTATTAGTAGAAAACATATCTGGTGAGCGTGCAACTACTGGAGATGTACTGGGGATATATTATAGTGCCAATGCCTTGAATGAGCAGGATTTTGATGCTCATACTAACAATGGTACTAATTTGCCAATGAAGCTTCAATACAATACTAAGTCTATATTCCCCATAGGTCTAGAGGATTGTCTAGGACTAATGAAAACAGGAGAGAAAGCTATATTTTATATCCCTTCTGTTCTGGCATTTGGTGATTTGAAGGATGTTTCTTCCATTATTCCTGATGGGTCGGTAATCAGGATGACAATAGAATTGGACACTATCCAAACGGAAGCAGACATCTTGGTAGAAGAAACGGAGCTAATAGAAAATTTTATTGTTGATAATAGATTGAATGATTTGGTCAACGTGCCGCTTGATTCTGTACAATTATTGCCATCAGGTGTCTACTACAAGTCTACTGTGGCTGGTAATAATAACGATTCTCTGCTTGTTGGTGAATTGGTAGATATTCGATACCTACTTTATTATCTGGAAGGATATCCCGGTACTGCAATTGATGGTACAGGAAATAGTGGTGGTTTTTTATTTCCATTTCAACAAGATGTGGTAGTAAGAGGATTAGATGCTGGGTTAGACGTCATGAAAATAAACGAGCAGGCTTTGTTAATGATTCCATCCCATTTGGGGTATGGTGCCAGTGCATTTGTAATTCCACAATATCGAAAAGATTACTTTGTTGAAAACGAAGTGATTCCTGAGTATACTAGTGTTGTTGCTCCGTATAAAATATTGGTTTTTAATGTCCATTTATTAAACACACCTATTGTCAATTGAAAAAGTCCATTACCATATTATCCCTTTTATGGCTAGGTCTCGTATCTGTTTATGGGCAGGAATATGAAATTGATCCGGATGAGATTTTTCGATCACCGTTTAGGAAGATATTGAATCAGTTTTCAGCTACTGTGACAACTGGCTTCAATTCTACTACTTACAAGCATGATTTAGCTGGCTACTACTATTTGCAGTCTCCGAACCAACAACTGATTACCGTCAACAATGGCGAAGCTTTAGGTGCAGATTTTAACGCCTTTGCTAACTGGTTGAATCAGCCATCTTTATTGCCGTCAGACGAACTCGAACAGTTGTTTGATGTTCCGTTCCGAGGAATCAGAGAACCGGTCTTAAACCCATTGCTAGCACAAGGATTGAAGGTGTATGACGCTGACTCAATAGGGCTGGGGTACAAAGGCAGGGGATGGAGTATTCCATTGAACATGCGTTTGAATTATAATTATAAGGATTTTCGTATCGGCTTTGGTTTTAATATGGAATATCATAGAATCAACTCTTTGAAACCCACCGTTGATGGGTTAGGTATTCGTAATTATGAACCTAATTTTAAATCGGCCTTCATGATGCGTTATTATGGCATGTTGGGGTATAAGTTCTATGATTTTTGGGATTACTCTTTTGCAGGTGAAATAGAGTTGGGTAAAACCATAATGGGTAAGAATTTTGATCAAGGATTGATGGACAAAGGAGTGTTTGTAAATCTAGGTGTGTCTATTGAGAAGAATATCTCAGAGTACTTTCGTGTAATTGTTAAACCATCTTATGAATTCAAGAATTTTAACATGGGGTTGCCAGGCGCTGGTAGTATCAAGCATAAGAATAATGCATTCAATTTGAGCGTAGGTGTAAGCATTACTTTCCCTGAGATTCCACGCTCTCCAATCAAGAGTGATAGGGTGCAATTGAAGCATGTCATAGTAGATCCTGATACGGGTGAATATGCCGAAGTTAGAGGGCAACCATTCTGGAAAAGACAAAATCCTAAGGTGGGTGAGAATCATCGCAGACTTTGGAAAGATAGATTTAGAAATCGTAATAAATCAAACCCGTATTAACCCGTTCATTTTCAAGTGTTTACAAACCTTAATTTCTAGGTTGTTAAAACCCGGAAAATAGCGTTTCGGTTTAATTTAAATACTTGTTTTTTCAGCCTTATTTTTGTTAAATTGCAGCCTTGAAAAAGCATTAGTTGAACTAATATTTTATGGCAGAAGATAACGAAGATCTACCAATAAGTGATCAGAATATAATTCCTATCAATATTGAAGATGAAATGCGTGGCGCGTACATTGATTATTCAATGTCAGTTATCATTTCTAGAGCATTACCAGACGTAAGAGATGGTTTAAAGCCTGTACACCGTAGAGTGTTGTATGGTATGCTTGATCTAGGAGTACTACATAATAGATCGTATAAAAAATCAGCAAGGATAGTTGGGGAAGTACTAGGTAAGTATCACCCCCATGGTGATTCGTCTGTGTACGAGACTATGGTAAGAATGGCTCAGGAATGGTCATTAAGATATCCCCTTGTTGATGGACAAGGTAACTTTGGTTCTGTAGATGGTGATTCACCCGCAGCGATGAGATATACAGAGGCTAGACTAAAAAGAATAGCTGAAGAACTGTTGAACGATATCAATAAAAATACTGTTGATTTTCAATCCAACTTTGATGATTCGCTAAAGGAACCAACTGTCTTACCTGCTAAGATTCCTAATCTCTTGATTAACGGTACGTCTGGTATCGCCGTTGGTATGGCTACTAATATGGCACCACATAACCTGTCAGAGGTTATTGATGGAACGATTGCCTATATCGAAAACAATGACATCACGATTCCTGAATTGATGGAGCATGTGATTGCACCTGATTTCCCGACAGGAGCTACTATATATGGTTATCAAGGTGTTCGTTCTGCACTCGAAACAGGTAGAGGTCGAGTAGTATTACGTGCTAAGGCAGATTTTGAAGAGACTAAGACTGGTAGAGAGCAGATTATTATTTCTGAAATACCATATCAGGTCAACAAAGCAAACATGATCGAAAAGACTGCTGCTTTGGTCAATGATAAAAAATTAGAAGGTATCAGTGATATTCGAGATGAGTCGGATAGAGATGGTATGAGGATAGTATATGATATTAAGAAAGACGCCATTCCTAATATTGTTTTAAATAACCTATACAAATACACACAATTACAATCTTCATTTAGTGTGAATAATGTTGCCCTTGTAAAGGGTCGACCTTACACATTGAATCTAAAAGAGATTATAGGTCATTTTGTTGATCATAGACACGAAGTAGTTGTCAGAAGGACGCAATATGAGTTAGATGAGGCTGAGAAGAGAGCACACATCTTACAAGGCTATCTTATTGCTTTAGATAATCTGGATGAGGTAATTGCATTAATTAGAAGTTCTCGTGATCCTGAAATTGCTAAAAGTGGATTAATAGAGAAATTTGGATTGAGCGATATTCAAGCGAAAGCAATTTTGGAGATGAGACTTCAAAGATTGACAGGACTTGAAAGAGAGAAAATCCAAAAGGAATACGATGAACTCATGATATTGATCAACCACTTGAATGCAATATTAGCAAGTGAGGAAATGAGAATGGATATCATCAAAACTGAATTGATTGAAATCAAGGATAAGTATGGTGATAAGAGACGGTCTGTCATAGAACATGCAGCGGATGATTTCACTGCTGAGGATATGATTCCTGACGAAGAAATGGTAATAACTATTTCTCGTGAAGGATATATCAAGAGAACTGCTCTTACTGAATATAAAACGCAAGGTAGAGGTGGTGTTGGATCGAAAGGCGCAATTACCAAAACAGATGACTTTACAGAGCATTTATTTGTCGCTACAACGCATAATTATTTATTGATTTTTACAGAATTCGGAAAAGTCTTCTGGAAGAAAGTTTGGGAGATCCCTGAAGGTGGTAAGGCTACCAAAGGTCGTGCTATTCAAAACTTGATCAATATTGAAAGTGCTGATAGTGTGAGGTCGGTAATCAATGTCACAACGTTAAGTGATGAAGATTATATCAATAACAACTTCATCGTTATGTGTACCAAAAAAGGTACAATCAAAAAGACGACTTTAGAAGCCTATTCTAGGCCAAGACAAAATGGTATCAACGCGATATCCATTCATGATGGTGATGAATTATTGAACGTTAGTTTGACCAACGGTGATAACAATATTGTGATCGCTAAGAAATCAGGGAAAGCAGTACATTTCCATGAATCTGATGTTCGTTCAATGGGTAGAACGGCCTCAGGAGTTAGAGGTGTAAGGTTAGAAAGTGATAAGGATCATGTTATAGGCATGGTATGTATCAACAGAGAAGATGCCAATTTGCTTGTAGTTTCTGAAAAAGGTTACGGAAAACGTTCCGTTATTGGAGACTATAGAATTACCAAACGTGGTGGTAAAGGAGTCAAGGCGATGAACCTGACTGAAAAAACTGGCGCACTTGTTGCAATCAAGCAGGTGATCGATACGGATGATTTGATGATTATCAACAAATCAGGTATTACGATTAGAATGGCAGTTGAGACATTGAGAGTGATGGGTAGAGCCACACAAGGAGTTCGACTAATCAAACTGAATGAGAAGGATGAAATTTCTTCAGTTGAGAAAATCGAGAGAATTGAAAGTGATGAGGTTGATGGTGAGGTAGAAGGAGAAGAAACACCAAAAGATCAAGATTCATCAACAGACAGTTCGGAAAATACAGAGAATCAAGAATAAGACAAAACTATAATCAATTGGGGCAGTAGCCCTATAATAAAATTTGAAGTTATGAAAACAAGGAGTTTAATTGTATTTGTATTTGCTGCTTTGATCAGCACTGCTTCATTCGCACAGAAAGGGTCAGTTGCAAAAGCAGAAAGCTATTTAACAAAATTAGATTACGTTTCAGCCAAGGCTGAGATAGATGTAGCCATCACAATCGAAAAGACTGCTGGCAAATCTAGAACGTGGTTCACAAGAGGTAAAATCTATCAAGCTATAGCGATTAGTAAAGATGAGTCAATTAAAGCGATTGACCCTGATGCTACTGCCAAATGTGTAGAAGCGTACAAGAAAGTAGTTGCAATGGAAAAGGAGACTAGTTCTTATGCGCTTATTGCTACTACTAATATGGATCAAGTATGGGGAGAATTCCTTAATTCTGGTGGTGAAGCTTATGGTGAAAAGGAATACAGTTTAGCGTTGAACTCATTTCAAAAAGCATTGCTTGTTAAGCCTGAAGATTCTACGACGTTGTTTTATGCAGGTGTTGCTGCACAGCAAGATGAAAAAGAGGATTTGACAATGAAGTATTATTATCAAATGATTGATTTGGGAATCGCCAGTGCAGATGTCTATTCTACAAACATTTACTTTGAAAGACAAGTAGGAGCTGCAATCTTAGATTCATTATCTAGCAATGATTTATCTGATTCTGAAAGGGAAGGAGTAAAATCTAGAGGGTTTGTTTACTATGATAAAGCTTTAGTAGTATCTAGAGCAGCACAGGTCGCTTATCCTGGAGATTCTAGATTTGGCCAAGAGGAAATTAGTCTATTGTTGGCGATGGACAAATTGGATGAGGCAAAAGCACAATTGTTGTCTTCAATTGAAGAAGATCCAACTAACATAACTTTGCATCTTAATTTAGGTGTTTTGTATGATAATATGGGTGCTGCAATGGCTTCTGAAAATAAAAAAGAAGAGTCTAGAGCTAATTATGATTCGGCAAAAATAAGTTATTTGAAAGCAATTGAGATTGAGCCTAATAATTTCATTGCAAACTTTAATGCTGGTGTGATCTATGTCAACATGGCAAAAGAGTATTATGATGTAGTTAGAGATATGGATTATAAGCAATACCAGAAAACTGGTGAAGCTAAAACAAAAGAAGCAGATTTGATTTTGAAGCAAGGTCTACCATTTATGGAGAAAGCTTGTGAGATTAAGCCTGACGATATTGACGGTTTGAAAGCATTGCAGCAGATGTATACACAACTTAAAATGAATGACAAAGCGTTAGAGACTTTGGATAAAGTAGATGCGTTGCAAGCAGTACAATAAAAATATTACAAATAGAAAAAGCCGATCAAGTGTACTTGATCGGCTTTTTTGTTCCATAATTATTCAATGTCAAAAAAGACTTCAAGTAAAAATAAGAAACCAACTTTAAGAAATAAATTTATACATCTAGCGCTATGGGTTGGGCTAGTTGGAATTGTTGGGTTGGTGTTATTTGTACTAAGTATTTATCTTGGATTTTGGGGAGTGATACCTTCAAAGCAAGCTGTCAGTGAAATATCTAACAGTCAGTCTACATTGGTTTATGATAAAAATCAAGAGGTGTTGGGTAAGTACTATTTGTTTGACCGGACATCTATCAAATTTGATGACCTGCCAAAGCATCTGATCAAAGCATTGATTGCGACAGAAGATGCCCGCTTTTTTGAGCACAATGGTATTGACAATCGTAGTTTGTTTCGTGTATTGATCAAAACGATTATTCTGGGTCAGCGATCGGCAGGGGGCGGCAGTACCATTTCTCAACAACTTGCTAAAAATCTATATCCTCGTGATAATTATAGCAAATTTGGATTGGCAATTTCCAAAGTCAAGGAGTCTATCATTGCGCTACGACTCGAAGAAGTATATTCGAAAGAAAAAATTTTAACTTTATATCTCAATACAGTTTCGTTCCCAGACAATACCTTTGGTATTGAAAGTGCAAGTGAGAGATTTTTTAGTAAACACGTCAGTAAGCTAAATGTGCAAGAAGCAGCTTTACTAATAGGTAGCTTAAAAGCAACCTATACCTACAATCCGAGATTACACCCTGAGAAAAGTAAAGAGCGCCGAAATACAGTTTTGTATCAGATGGTAAAGTATGAATATCTTCCTCCTGGGAAATATGTGGTGTATAAGAATGATTCTATCCAACTCAACTATAATGGAAATCCTATCTATCAATCAAAGGCGCCATACTTTGTAGAAGAGGTGAGAGGTCAATTAAAACAATTGATTAAAAGAAAGTCAAAAAAGGAGGGTGGATCATATAACATCTATACAGATGGTTTGAAAGTTTACACAACATTAGATTTGGAGATGCAGATGCATGCAGAACGGGCGGTCACAACTCACTTACCAGTATTGCAGAAAGCGTTTGAAAAGAATTGGGGTAGTAGTGCTCCATGGAGGCAAAGAGATTTTATCAATCAATTGACCAAACAAAGCTTAACTTATAAAAAATACCAGAATGAGGGACTTGATCACGACAATATTTTAGTAAAAATGAGAGAGAACAGCCAGATGGAGCTGTTTTCATGGACAGAAAATAATGTTGTGAAGTCGATTGATCAAATAGATAGTCTGCTTCATTATGTAAAACTGCTGAATGCTGGTTTTGTAGCTATGGATGCTAAGTCAGGAGCTATTAATTCTTGGGTAGGTGGTATTGATTTTAAGTATTTTAAATATGATCATGTCAACCAAAGCAAACGACAGGTAGGCTCTACGTTTAAACCATTTGTTTATGCTACTGCGATCGAAAATGGTCATGAACCTTGTGATTATGTGCATGGTGGAACATTGACTTACAGCAATTATGATGATTGGACGCCATCAAATGGAACTGATGAATATGATGAAAAGTATATTTCACTGCCTTATGCATTGAAAAAATCTATTAATACAGTAGCAGTTAAGTTGATGGAAGAAGTAGGCGTATCTGCTGTAACCAATCTTGTAGAAGACGCTGGTATAGATAGCGAGCTGCCTCAAGTTCCCTCACTAGCATTAGGGACGGCCTCTATCTCTGTGATAGAGTTACTTCAGGCCTACAGTATATTTTTGGATAAACCTTCTACAGTGGAGCCCTATTTGATTCAAAGGATAGAAGATAGATCAGGCAATGTATTGTATGAACATGAGGCTGTAGAAAATGATGAGTTGATAAGCTCGTATACCCAAGAGGTCATGTTGGAAATGTTGCAAGGTGTAATAACTGATGGCGGGACAGGGAGTAGATTGAGGTGGGAATATAACTTGACAAATGACATTGCAGGGAAAACAGGAACTACCCAATCTAATAGAGATGGATGGTTTGTGGGCTTAACGCCTGATTTAATCACTGTATCCTGGGTGGGTGCGGATGATAGTCGTGTGCATTTCAAAGATACGCAGATTGGACAAGGATCTAATTCTGCATTGCCAATTTTCGGACTGTTCTATAAGGGTTTGACGCAGGATGCTCAATTCGATACTATGACGAAAAATCAATTCGATACACCCTCAGAGGGAGTGAAGGATGATTTAGATTGTCCTGGAATCAAAGAAGAAACATTCATTCAGAGTATTTTCGATCAAGATGCCAGAGTCAAAGAGCGTACATACAACGAAAAGGATACGGTTGATATCCAGAAGGATGGAATCATCAACAAATTGAAAGGTCTGTTTAAGAAGAAAAAATAGCACTCACAAAATTGGTTGAGCTAGATAGATTTATTCTAATTCTTTGATCGCATCATATAGTTTCATATCTACAGGCAAAAAGTCAATGTCCTTCCAAAATGAGAGATCATAATTAACCGACTGATCAAGAAATACTTTGTTGGTTAGGAATGATTCAGAATTAGGTAACCGTTCATTCGATGGAGTGATATGATTGACAACCAATTCTGATTGCGAAGTATACATATAATTAGATTTGGATCTTTTGTCTATGATTTTGAACTTGATCTCCATGATTACATAACTCAAGTACAATTTGTCTGATACGTTTCTATATTGGACTTTATACTGGACAGATTTAGGTTTGATCTTTAGTTTTCTAGATTTCTTTTTTACTAATGTCTTTGCTGCTCTATTCATCAGCTTAGGATATACCACGAAAGAGGCGGCTCTAAGAGAAAAATTTTGTTCATCAAAATACAAGCTTCCTTTATAGAAATCTTCTTGATTAGTCGACTTTGGTTCGAAATCGATTTGATGAACTAAATCATCACCATATTCTACCAAATCTACATAGGCATAATTGTAAGATTGAAAGCTTTCTAGAGAATAGAATCTTGGGAGATTGCTTACAATATCTAATTGTAAACAACTATTAAGAGAACCTTTGAGTTTGAAATTAATGGTGTCATTATAATGAGGTGAGACTAATTTTCGTCCTTTGATAAGGCTGACTTTGGCCTTTCGATTCTCCCCATAACCACCTTTGTAAACCTCTAGTATGGCTTCTGATATAGCATCTAGTTCCTCATCTTTATATATGATTTCTCGAAAAAAAGAATTGGCGATGGTACGTTCGGTAGTGAAGTTCTCTGGAATCTCATTTAACGACTTTCTAAGAGCCAACTCTGGTGTTACACTCCTGATAATGACCTCCCTTAGTGTTTTGGATGCAGGCTTGATCACCACTAGAGATGGTGATTGTGCATCTATCGTGTCGATTTTAGTATAATAACCTAGCGCATGGATTTCTAATGGAACCTCAACTTGGTTGCAAGGTATATTCATTGCAAAATCTCCTGAGATACTGGTAACTGTGAATTTGGTGCCACCAGCATATCTAATAGGTGCATAAGGCACAGGCTCATTTGTCACACTATTATATACTTTTCCTTGTACTTTTTTATGGCCTGTACAATTGATAGATTGTTCAAATACAGGTTTGTAAATAATGATTTGATTTCGGACAGAAGATATAACTAAACTACTGTCATTGAATAGAAACTGAAGTAACTGCCTTATTGACAAACTATCAGAGTCAATGGAGACTTTTCGTTTTTGAATCAGGTAAGCATCATATGAATAGGACTGACTATATTGACCTAAGACTTGCCTAATTGCCTTGTCGTTTCTTATGTTATCAAAATGAGCCACTATGGGCTGGTCAAGGTCAATTGACTGACAAATAGCATCTCCTAGATGTAAGAAGAACAGAAGGCCTAAGTAGAAAAATTTGTTCAAGTCTTATAATGATTCACAATTTCCCCCTGTTATTGTGATGATGTTTTCGTTGTAGTCAATTTCGAGGCTAAAGATAGTTTGTATTACCTCAAGGACATTGGCCAATGGTAAATTGTTGTACTCGGCTGACAGGCTGCAGTTTTTTAGCTCTCTTTCCTGATAGATCAAGGTGGTCTTGAATGTGTTTTCTATTACCTTCAAGACATCTGTCAACGCCATTTCATCAAAGTACATGTGCTTATCTTGCCATGAAAGAATATTGGGGTTCTTATTCTTCAACACCACAGTACTGTCTTTGGTCGAGACAGCGGTCCACCCGGGTGTCAAAATATATTCTTTTTCAGTTTTAGATAACTGATACGATACTTTACCTGTTTTTACAAAGACAGTAGCTTCGTCTTTGTTACTGTTAATGTAAAATGACGTACCTAATACTTGTACTGTTCCATTGTCCATACTGACTGTAAAAGGACTAAATTCATCTCTTACTACGTCAAAGAAGGCTTCTCCTTGCAATTCAATATGGCGATGAGTATTGTAATCATCATGATAACTGATTGAGGTATTTTCATTTAGGAATACTGTTGTACCATCTGGTAGAACAATCTTTTGTTCTTCGTATGCGGCTGTTTCGATAGTAATAGAACTAGCAGAGTTGCTATAGAAAACATAAGCCAGACCAGACACCAAGATAAACACAGCAGCCAGACGTAATACAGTTGGCCATATATTAGATTTCTTCTCATGGTCCAATATCATTTTCTCCTGTCTAACCCATGCAAGGTTAACGTCAGCTTCGGATTTGATAGTTGCTTCGTCCATTTGTTGCCAATGTTGATTGAAAGTTTCGAATTCAACTTGTAGGGTGATATTGTGTTCAAGTTCTTGATAGAAGAGTTGTTCTTCTGCCTGATCCAGTTCATTTGACATTAGTTTGGCCATGTAGGACCAATCATATTTGAGGTTATCACCCATGACTTATTAGGATTAATGTGATCAATAGGACTGAATGTTCAGATAGTGTCATTCGTAATTGTTTCAATACTTTCGACATATGAGCTTCTACAGTTTTTAATGAAATACTCAACTCATCTGCTATTTGTTGGTATTTTTTACGCTCAAACCTATTCATAGTGAATATTTGTCTTGACCGAAGCGGCATCTTTTCCAAACAGTCAGTTATCGTGTTCTCTAGCTCAGTAGTTTCTAGTTGATCTAGGGGAGTTTGGACGATGGTCGTTGGCGTCTGTTTAGAATAGGTTTGATGAGATTGTATTACTATTTTGTGTCGATATTTATTTTGACATTTGCGTTTGATCGCACCGTAGAGATAAGAAGCTACCGATTGTTCTATTTCCAGTTGGTCTTGTTTCTTCCAATAGCTGAAGAATACTTCCTGAATCATGTCTTCGGCCTCTTCTTTGTCATTTAGTAGTTTAAGCGAATAAGCCAGCAAACTTGGATAGTGTTGCTTGAACAGTTGTTCAAAATTGCTGAGCTTATTTGATTTTGATCCTAACATAACTTGATTTAAAACTATAGATAGTTTTTAGTTCAATTAATGATTTTAACCAATGCTTTTTGCACGTCATCTTCAGGTTTTATAATAGAATATCCTTCCCAGAATTTAGGATCGTTGTATTTTCCTGCTTCTTCAGAGAAGACCAGTTGGTTGTCATAGGATTTGAAATCATCTTTGTTGACAGATTCTAATCGTTCGGTAGTTACCATTTCCGAAGTAGCTGTGAAAGTCTTGTTGAAAAGTTTCTTTTTCCAATTACACTTCATGGTGATATCATTCTTGACGTAACTCAAGTACCAAAAGCCGTTTGATTCTTTGTAAGCCACTTCGTATCTAATATCCAAAGGAGTCAATTTAGCAAAGGTTGGTTTCTTTTTCACCAAGTCTCTCCCAAATATCTGCAAGGCGACATCACTATAGCTAAATTTGACAGCAGTGATGGCAACAGAATTTTGGTCAACGTAAATAAAACCATGGAATTTAGTCATTTCATTCACTCTCTTTGGTGTAAATGATATCTCGAAAGTTCTTTTACCATTGATATCGACGATATCTGTAACCGCGTAATCATAATACCTCATCATATTTAAAGACAATATCTCTCCGGGATTTTTTACTAAATCTAGCTGCAAAATAGTGTTCATACCACTTTGTATTTTGAAAGCCAGGGTGTCATCCTTTTTGTATTGTTTACTTCTAAAACCTTTATGGATATTGACCATAGATTTTTCTTTCTTGTTATAGGGTGCTTTGTAGATATCTAGTACGCCTTGAGAAACATCCACATATTTCTTATTCTTAGTCACAATCTCACGGTAAAATACCGTTAAACCTTGCGCTTCATTTGAATAGTTTTTTTCTTTTACTTTAAGTGCTGCCGCCAATATAGCCTCAGCACCACGTATCTCTATATTTTCTAACATATAGGAGTTGATCTTGAGTATGATTTCATTCCCGGATTCTTTCAACTGAGCCATTGGGATTTCCTCGGTTTGGTATCCAATACTAGAAAATACGAGTGTGCCACTGGTATAATCTGTAGGAACTTTGATGGCAAATTCTCCATCATAGTTAGCAGCCGTACCCAAGTCTTGCCCTTTAATAGAAATACTGCAAGTTGGTACTGCTTTATTGTCGGATTTTGATTTGACTACACCACTGTATTCCACATAATCATATTGTGCCTGCGCATTGATTGTTACTAAACTGAGTAGGATACAGGTGAAGAGCGTATATATAGTTTTCATCTTTCTAATGTTTGGTTTGTACTAGTAAGTACCCGCACTTGGTATTTACCCTATCGCATGTTGAGAAATATCCCCAAATATGGGTATTGAATTAGATATCTATCATCTCTATCTTTATGATATGATAGATAATAGTTAGAAACTTTTAAAACCCAACTAACCGATGACCACCCAATATTTGATAATTCCGAAAACTATAACGTCAAAAAATCACTTTATCT
The DNA here is from genome assembly GCA_051531955.1 of Reichenbachiella sp. Taxonomy (GTDB): domain Bacteria; phylum Bacteroidota; class Bacteroidia; order Cytophagales; family Cyclobacteriaceae; genus Reichenbachiella. Next base: position 60,803 of record JAOPTS010000011.1, on the reverse strand, counting down.
TCAGACTAAAAAAGATCTGGAAGCATCACAAAGCTGTAATCTTGGACCTTGCAAATATGATGGATGAATTCCCTCAGGTAATCAATAGGGAAGGAAGCCAAGTCAATAATAGAGTCAAAAAGTCACATAAAATGGGAAATGATAAAATTAGGTTTGATCATAGATTGAGGTAAATAATAGTTAATATCCAAAGGTGTCAATGATTAACTGATAGTAAACTCTGTCCCTTAATCAGTTTGGCTCTCCACCTATGACTGTGAATAGATTTTTAGTTTGATATTTGGTATAAATCAGGAGGTAATGGCAGAAGAAGGATTATTGATTTGCAATCAATGTCTTAATACTTTTATATTACGACTTTATCCCAATATCGTATGTTAATACAAACAGGACATTAATAATTTTGGTCTTTTGTATCATTCACAGCGAGATATTTGGACATTAAACTTTTTCGCACTCATAGAATATGATTATCTATAACTCAAGCATTTGGAATACAGAATTTTTCAAAACGCTAATCAATTTATATCGCCTCAGTTCCAACATGAGGATTTTGACAAGATTGATTTTCCTTTCAGGTGTTTATGCTACTGTGATCACGATTATCAATATGCATTATTTAAAAAATGCATTTCATATGGATACGGTGTTTTTCTCTTTGACTGGGGTTATACTTTCATTGTTTCTCGTTTTTAGATTGAATACTGGTTATAAAAGATGGTGGGAAGGTCGAGTAGCTTGGGGTAAGTTGATCAATGATACACGTTCATTGGCACTACATCTAGACACGATTATTGATAAAGATGATGAAGCTACACGACATTATTTTGGAAGACATATTTCTAATTTTTGTACTTCATTGGCATGGCATTTAAGAGATGAGATGGACCGTGCAAAATATATTTTGGTTGAGGGGGAATCAAAAGAGGAGATAGCCAAGTTTGCGCACCAACCAAATCGCATCGCTTCTTACCTTTTCAATAAAGTTGAAGGGATGTACAAGTCTTCTAAAATGAATGATTTTGATAAAATGCAAACCAAAAACATCTTACAAGGATTAATAGATGTGCAAGGTATCTGTGAACGAATCAAAAAAACACCCATTCCATTTTCTCATACTGCTTTTATCAAGTTGTTCATTATCATATATATATTCATTTTACCGTTTGGCTTACTCAATGCCTTTGAATACTTAACGATTCCTGCAGTAATGGTAATGGCTTTTGCGATGTGGGGGATTGAAGTAATATCAGAGGAGATTGAAAATCCATTTGGTATGGATACGAATGATTTGCCTACTGGTGCTTTGGCTGATACCATTAAAAAAGATGTGTATGAAATTCTCCAAGTGAAACGAACTGAAGACGATAGTACTGCTGTTACCTTATATGAGAATATGATTGTTTGATTTGAAATGTTAAGGCATTAATTATCTTCATATTCAATTTTAATTCAAATGTGGCATTTAGAATATTCGTACAAAGATCAACTTCCAGAACAGTTTTATAGTGAGCAGGCACCTGATTTTACAGGTAATTCATCATTGGTATGTTTCAATGACGAATTGGCTAAGGAGCTAGGGATAGATGATGTACTGGCAGATAAGAAGTATGCCACTAATATCCTGAGTGGTAATGAAACCATAGCGGGTAGTCACCCGATTGCCCAGGCCTATGCTGGACATCAGTTTGGACAATTCACGATGCTGGGTGATGGTAGAGCAGTATTGTTAGGTGAGCAGCTTGTCAATGACGTTAGATACGATATTCAACTAAAGGGCTCAGGTGCCACCAAATTCTCTAGGAGAGGTGATGGTAGAGCGACTTTGCCTTCTATGCTGAGAGAATACTTGATGAGTGAGGCCATGCATCATTTGGGTATACCTACTACGAGAAGCTTGGCTGTAGCCAAAACACAAACACCTGTCTATAGAGAAGAACAAAAAATAGGAGGGGTGCTGACCCGCGTGGCACAAAGTCACATACGTGTGGGGACGTTCGAGTATGCTCGTTTTTTTTGCCCTCCTGAGCAAATAGAAACACTTACCCAATACGTAATCAATAGACATTATCCCGAAATTGTAGGACATAAGAATTACGCTTTAGAATTATTGAAGTCTGTAATGGATCGGCAAATTGATCTACTGGTACATTGGATGCGAGTAGGCTTTATCCATGGCGTCATGAATACAGACAATATGTCGATTGCTGGGGAGACGATAGATTATGGGCCTTGTTCGTTTATGAATGTGTATCATCCAGACACAGTATATAGTTCGATAGATCGCCAAAGTCGGTATGCTTACATCAACCAACCACCCATTGCCCATTGGAATTTGTCCGTATTTGCCAATGTGCTCATTCCTATCATTGATCAGGATGAGAAAGTAGCAGTATCTAAGGTTAAAGAAGTATTGGATAGTTTTTCTGGTGAGTTTTCCAAACGATACATTGCAATGATGTGCCGCAAACTGGGGATTGCGGATGAACAAAAACAAGATAAAGCTTTAGTCAATGATCTACTCATGATATTAGCTGAAAACAAAGTGGATTATACCAACTTCTTCGTCTCACTACGATATCAATCCATTGCAGATGAAAGGCTCTTGTCCGATGATAAGTTTACCGCTTGGTACGGACGATGGCGTTCGGCTCATGAGCGAAATGGAGACCAACAGGCAGGTTGGAAGTTGATGGATAAAAACAATCCAGTCGTCATACCTCGAAATCATCTGGTAGAAGAGGTATTGAGTAAAGCTGAAGAAGGGGACTTCTCTTCATTTGATCAGTTGCTGACAAAACTCAAAGACCCGTATGCTCAAAATCATGAGGTCCAGTCTGTACCCAAAGGTTTTGATCAAGTGTATCAGACCTACTGTGGGACTTGATGCTGCTCAAAATCCTTTGAAAACCCATTGTAGAGGGATTGGCACATTGTTCCTTCGTCTCTCCTCACAATGACGTGGGTGTTGTAGCGTTCTTTTCTCATTACTCAATACCCATTACTAAAGTCTCAATACTTTAGACTCATTACTTAGTACTTAATACCCAATTACTAAAATCTCAATACCCATTACCCACTACTCAATACTCAATACTAAAATCTCAATACCCAAATCTCAATACTACTCTGCCAGCGGCAAATAGACCAAGAACTCACTGCCCACCCCTTCTTCACTGATCACTTCGATACGACCGTTGTTCTTCTCGACGAATTCCTTAACCAAGTTCAACCCTAGCCCTACGCCTGTCTCACCATCTGTGCCCCAGCGCTTACGGCCTCCAGTGAAGGTGAATAGACTGTCTATTTTATCTGCCGGGATGCCAATACCGTCATCTTTGATGGCGATGACGCCCATGCCATCTTGCACATGAGTGGATAAGGTGATGGTGCCCTCAGATTTGGTAAACTTGATCGCATTGGATAGCAGGTTGCGCACGACGGTGTTGAGGGTGTTCTCGTCTGCCAATACCGAGAGATCAGGTTGTATGGTCGTGTTGAGTTTGATTTTCTTTTTGTCAGCGGCAAATTTGGATATACGCAAGGGCGAATGGCAAAGCTGCTGAATGGTGATCGCTTTGGTATTGTATTGGATGTTGTTTTGTTGTGCTACCGCCCAGTTCAATAGGTTCTCTAATAGATCGGTCACCTCATGACTCGAGTCACGCAAGAGGTTGTTGATCCCCAAGAGCGCATCATAGTTCTTTTCGTTGATGTAGATCTCCATCAAGTCTGTGACCCCTGTCAAGTTGCTCATCGGTCCCCTCAAATCATGAGAAATAATAGAGAAAAACTGATCCTTGAGGTTGTTCATCTCATCGAGTGCCTCTCGTTGTTTCTTGATGATGTGAAAACGCTTGTCCGCCAGGCGAAGTGCTGTCATACGGGAGCGGTAGAGCTTCATGCCCAGTGCATATACGCCCATGAAGAGGACAGCCAGTGCCATCAAACTCCAAAACCGAACTTCTGCGTAAAAATCCTTCTCCTCTAGGATCTGCACTTTGGCAGCCTCTAGATCTAGTTCTACTTGTTTTTGTCCTACCTCGAACTCCGTGCGCAGGTCTGCCATCTCTCGGATGGTCGATTCGTTGTTGATACTGTCACGGTAGCTGAGGTACTGCTTGTGGTAGTCGTAGGCTTTTTGATATACCTGTTGCTTTTCGTATAACGTGGCGAGCTTGAGGCTGGCGTCACGGAGGCGTTCTTGCAGACCGTATTTTTGGGCATAGGCGAGGGTTTCGATTAGGTATTTCTCTGCTTGGGTGTATTGTTCCTTTTGGATGAGAATGTCCGCGATCTCAATCTGGAACTCGGTGATGGCATAGGAGTCTTCCATCTCTTCTAGTATGGAGATGGCTTGGTTGAGTTGTACTTCTGCTTTGCTGAAGTGTCCGATCTTGGCATAGACTAGTCCTGAGTTGCCGAGGTTGTAGGCAATCCCTAACAAGTAATTAATATTCTGATAGATATGAGCGGATTCATCATAGTAGATGAGGGCACTGTCATATTCTTGGGTGAGGTAATAACCATAGCCCGTGTTCATCAGCGCAGCTGCCAATGTTGTGGAATCAGTGGTTTGTCTTAGAACTGCAATGGCTTGGTTGGTATACTTAATGCTGTTGATGTGGTCGCCGTTCATGTCATAGGTGTCTCCTATTGATAATAAGGCAGCTCCAATACCTGCAGGGTAATCCGCCTTTTGTGCTGCTTCTGCACTCTTGAAGTAGGCTGCAAGGGCAGTGTCAAAGTCCCCCTTTAAGCGCATTGCTTCCCCTTTCTGTAAAAAACCTCTCAATAGCCAAAGGTGTGAATTTCTATTTGTGGCTAGTTGAATTATTTCGTTCGAATAATATAGTTTATCATTTGGGTTAGTAGATTCTTCTGCAATTCGTGTAAGTATCTTGAGTTTAGTATTTAGTGTATCAGGTGTTGATTCCAAGACTGTTATTAGGCTGTCTGCAATATTTTGATCTTGGGCATATGCCCAAGAGGAGATAAAAAAAAGGCCTAGTATAAAATAGGCCTTTAGATACGTTTTTGAATTCATGATATTAAACTCTTACTCCTATCTTTGGATCTAAAGTAAACCTTCCTTTTCCTTCTACAGTAAATTTGATACTGAAGTTTTCGGAACTTCCTTTAGCCCCGTTTACAGTACCAACCCAAAGATTGCCTAGTGATGGTAGCGGATCAAAAATGTCACTTCCATTTTCAAGTTCAAATTTCTTGAAGGCTATTTTAGTCGTGCCATCAAGAGGTACTATTGTAAAGGATACTGTGTCGCCACTATTTGCAACAATGTCAAAAGTTGTTGGGTCACCTGGCGTATCATCTGAATCTCCATTATCATCCATCAGATAGATAGAAGTATCCATGTTATTATTGGTGATGTGGATAGTGTCTACTGCCATTAGTACATTAATATTTGCCATTAATTTTTGTTAGTTAAAAGTTGAAGGTTTGTTTGAGTATCATTTTTGGAGTTGTGATATAATATTAGATAAAAGGAAGGGGATTACAAAGTGATTGTCATACTGAGTTGCTGATTATTATATACATCATCATACAAAACGGTCTGCAGGTCATCATCCGTCGCTTCGAACGAGCGGAGTGAGGAGAAGTCTCCCGTTCCACCTGCTAGCGCTATCCTAGGCACTGTTTTGCTTGCTGCTAGTGTTGGGGGTTTCTCACATGCGTTCGATTTCTATGGATTAAACAAGTGATGGCATAGGAGTCTTCCATCTCCGCTAGTATCGCGATGGCTTGGTTGAGTTGTACTTCTGCTTTGCCGAAGTGACCGATCTTTGCATAGACGAGCCCAGCATTGCCGAGGTTGTAGGCTTTGCCGATGGGGTAGTCGAGTTGCCCAAACAGTGAGGCTGACTCATCATAGTAGACCAAAGCACTGTCGTATTGTTTTGTTAAATAATAACTGTAACGAGTATTCATTAAGGCAGTGGCTAATGTAGTTGTATCGGTTGTTTGTCTTAATACTGTTATACCTTGATTTGCATACTTGATACTATTTTTGAAATCACCTTGGTCTCCAAAAGTATCACCAATAGACAATAAAGTACTTCCAATACCTGCGGGGTATTCCGCCTTTTGTGCCGCCTCCGCACTCTTAAAATAGGCCTTTATTGCTGCATCTAAGTTGCCTTTTCTTCTAAGGGCATGACCTTTTTGGATGTAACCTCTCAGTAGCCAAATTGGGGAAATGTTTGTTGAGGCCAATAAAATAAGTTTATTCGCAAATAATAGTCTTGTGTCAGGGTTGGTCTCTAACGCTGCTATAGATTCTAAAACTACATAGCTAGTAGAGTCGTACAGTTTTTGTGTAGTGAAAACAGATTTTAGACTGTCAGCAATGCTTTGGTTTTGACAATGTATGGAGTAAGAAATAAACCACTATGGACTTTAAGTCCATAGTGGTTTATTACCCCAATCATTTTAGCTCGTCGTGTTGGTTTTCAATGAGCTGTGATATTGTTACTGGCTCATTGCGGAGTTGCCATTGGCCTGTGCTAAGGTTATACGACATTATGTTGTCAGTTCAGAGGTTTTTATTTAGAGGGCAGGATAAATAAGTGCTATTTACTAACAGGTAAGTTTAGAGGTTGGTGATGAATTGTTGCTTTGGATAGGTCTTTTTTGAACAGTGGTTTTTCATTTCTAGCAATATCGTAATATTACTCATTCAGCTCTTCTAAACGATAGCTCACTAAGTAGCCAAGAGCATAGCCTTACGCAAGTATTCTCTATCAATACTGATTTAGAATCACCCTTGACAGCAATTCTGTCACTATTACCCATATATTTTCGGGTAATACGTCAAAATTTAGTGCCAATATGGTCTTTTAATAGGGCATTACGTATTTTTCAAGTACCAATACGCAAATTGAAACACTCATTACCATCTTTCTAAGAGCCCATACGGTCGTAAGGGATACAGAATGAGCATAATGGCTCATTTTTTTTAGCGTATTGGTCACAGAATCACAATCAAGGCCTATTATTTCTACGTAAGAGGGTGCTTTTTACAACGAAACTAACTTAAACTCTAATGAACAATCAATCAGGTTAGTAAACTCCCTGCTTCAGATCATGATCTATAAATAGTACAACACCAGCTCTTTGACCAAGACAGAGAGGGTAGTTTTAGAAAAAACAAAAATAACCCTAGGTTCAACCCATTCATGCAACTGGATCCTAATTGGATTTACTCGTATGTCACTAAAATGAGATAAGGAATCTCTTGATTCGATTTAGCAGAATCTTATAAGTCACAAACCGAATTATGTAATAGAAAAGCCTTACTTCTTTCGCATATTTGTCCTGAAAATTATAAAGTCATGGAAGAAACCAATACATCTGTTGACCATTCGGGTATAACCAAGGGTAATCATAAAGTATCAGGCATGACCTGTGCATCGTGTGCGGTTAGTCTTGAAACTTACCTTCAACCAGTGGTTGGAGTCAAGCAAGTAGCAGTGAACTACCCCAATCAATCAGTGGCTTTGGAATATGATGCCAACATAGTTTCCATTGATACACTTCAGCATAAAGCAAAGGAGATAGGGTATTCCATCTTAGTGGGAGAAGCCAAAGAAATACAAAAATCCTTCGAAAAATTAGAGGAAAAGAGATTGAAAAATCTTAAATCAAAATTACTTATATCAGCAGGGTTTTCTATCCCTGTATTCATTATGGCCATGTTTTTCATGGGACAAATCCCATACGAAAACTGGATAATGATGGCGCTGTCTATCCCGGCTCTCTTTTGGAGTGGCTCAGAGTTTTTTGTCATCGCTTGGAATAAGCTGAAGCATTTTTCAGCTAATATGGATACGCTTGTTGCGTTGAGTACAGGTACTGCCTTTGTCTTTAGTGTTTTTAATACGGTATATCCTCAGTACTTTCTGAACCGAGGTGTTACTCCACATGTCTACTATGAATCCGCTGTTATTATCGTCACACTCATTTTATTAGGAAGATTCTTAGAAGAGAAAGCAAAAAGCAAAACCTCTTCGGCCATAAAAAAACTAATGGGCCTAAAACCTAAAGAAGTGATCGTGATCAGAAATGGAGAAGAAGAAACCATTGTCTATGATGAAATCTTGAAAGGTGATCTTATCATCATTAAACCAGGAGACAAAGTGCCTGTGGATGGTAAAGTCAAAAAGGGGTCATCTTTCATTGATGAAAGCATGATTTCGGGAGAACCCATCCCACTATCAAAAACAAAAGGAGACAAGGTATATGCAGGTACCATCAACCAAAAAGGGATACTGAGAATCATCGCTAACAAGGTAGGTGATGAAACATTGCTTTCTCAAATCATTCAATTAGTAGAGGAAGCACAAGCCAGCAAGCCTACTATTCAAAAACTGGTGGATAAAGTCGCAGGTATTTTCGTGCCTATAGTGATAGGGATTTCGTTACTCGCCTTTACCGTTTGGTATATCATGGGGCCAGAACCGTCATTTACCTATGCACTGCTCACGCTCATTACTGTCTTGATCATTGCTTGTCCATGCGCATTGGGATTGGCCACCCCGACGGCCTTAATGGTGGGTATCGGCAAAGGTGCACAGCAAGGAATATTGATCAAAGACGCCCAATCATTAGAGACAGCTTATAAGATTGATACATTGTTACTTGACAAAACAGGTACGATTACAGAAGGTAAACCTAGAGTGACAGATTTGATATGGGCAGACGGTGTAGATGCAACCTACCTTGAACAAGTCCTGTTATGCATAGAGTCACAATCAGAACATCCTATAGCGGAAGCCATCGCACGACATCTAAAAGCCAAGGAAACGAAGGACTTGGATTCAGAATCATTTGAAAGTATCACAGGCATGGGAGCCAAAGTCAGTATTGATGAAACCACTTATTGGGTCGGGAATGATCGACTGATGAATGACCTTCATCTAGATATTCCTGCCAAGTTATTCGAACAGGCAGAAGGCTTTAAATCAGCTGCTAAAACGGTGGTTTACTTTGCAGGTTATGCCGCTGATAACTTGGTCGAAAAAGGCAAGGTAATGGCTGTTTTGGCTGTAACTGATCAAGTAAAGAAAAGCACTGTAGATGCGATAGCACAAATACGCAAGATGGGTATTGAAATTCATATGTTGACTGGAGACAATGAGCAGACAGCTGCTGTGATCGCTAAACAAGTAGGCATCCATCAGTATCAAGCTAATGTAATGCCAGCAGACAAAGGAAATTTTGTCAAGCAACTACAAGCTCAAGGTAAAACAGTCGCCATGGCAGGGGATGGTATCAACGACTCTCATGCACTGGCGCAAGCAGATGTTGGTATTGCGATGGGCAGTGGGACCGATATTGCGATGGAAAGTGCTGGTATCACTTTGATGCAGTCCGATTTAAAACAAATTGAAAAAGCCATCAAATTGTCCAAAGCGACGATGCAAACTATTCAACAAAACTTATTTTGGGCATTTATTTACAATTTGATTGCCCTCCCTATTGCGGCAGGCGTATTGTACCCATTCAATGGGTTTCTATTGAACCCTATGATAGCTGGAGCAGCGATGTCTTTGAGTTCAATATCAGTATTGACCAATAGCATTAGACTAAGAAAACGTTCAATTAATTAGCGCATGTCTATAATGCCAGCTCTCAGGTTCTCTCATTAGAGAAAATGTCTTGATAGAGAATATTCTGAATTAATTTTTAACTTTATAATAGGACTATAATTAGATTAAAATATGAAAACGGTAAAATACAAAACGAACATCAATTGTGGTAGCTGCATCAAGTCAGTTACTCCATTTTTGAATGAGTTGGACAACGTTGATACATGGAAAGTGGATACTGAAAATCCAAACAAAATATTGCAAGTGGTACTGGAAGATGATAATGAGGAAGGAGTTATAGATGCTGTCAAAAAAGCTGGCTTTGAAATAGAGATGGTACAGGGTTAGGAGCAATATTCTCTTTGTTAACAACTATTCCTCTAATAGATTAGTCTTCGATATAGAGTCTCCGATAAGGTTCGAATCTCCACAACTTGGAACGCTTGTCAAGCATAGGGTGAAACATAAAATAGGCTGCTCGATGTTATCTGGCAGTTCGTGATAGAGATTGTATGAAGCGTAATGTCTGATTTTCATTGTTGAATAACTGAACAGGAGTCCATGAATAGTATGGAGCCTTTTGCTGTTATTCATGATTATTTAAGTGATTAATACGATTTGTTTGTGCTCTTAATATTTGTGGTGGATTCAAGGAAGAACTGATTGAAGATGTGCTATATTCAGTTTCATAACTAATCCGTTTTATGAGAAGATATTTTTTCTTGTGCTTACTATTTGTATCCTTCTCCTTACATGGAGTACCTCTGGTATGGAATAGTGATGGAGAGTCAAGAGATATAGGGGATCAGGTAGAGATATTTGAAGACCCAACGGGGCTAATTACATTCGAACAAATCATCTCAGAGAAATACTCCTCTCAATTTACAACTTCCAACATGGTCAACCTCAGTTTGGGTTATACTGAGAGCTTTTTTTGGATCAAGTTTGAGGTGAATAATCTCAGTGAAAAAAGTTTGTTTTTAGAACTTGCGCAGGCAGGTATTCCATCTGCGACGTTATATATTGAAAATAATAATATCCTCAAGTCCTACGAAGCAGGATATAACGTGCCAGTCTACAATAAGCAAGTAAAGAGTGCATTTCAAGTGTTTGAAATTCCAAAGGGGATCAATTCATGCTATTTAAGATTGAATTCTAATTCGGAACCTATCCCTATCAAGTTGCACTCAGCGAATGCGTATGATTCACAATCACGTTTGCAGATTTTAAGCTATGGAATCTATTTAGGTTTGATGCTTTTTGTGATCCTCAATAACCTTTTCTATTTCATAACACTTAGGCAGGGTATCAGACTGTTTTATGCCTTCATAGTATTGTTATATGTGAGTTATTCGGCGGCTGTAATTGACGGGTATATTATCTATTTGTTTCCTGCCTTGGACTTAATCTTTTTGTATACTACCATACCCGCTTTAGGAGTGACTATTCAAACCATCTATTGTTTACAGTTTCTAGAAGTGAAGCGGTATACGCCAGGTCTTTATAAGGTTATATTAGGGATAGTCGCTTATTTTGGTGTCTGGTTGATCATTAAGTTATTTTTCCCTTTTTCAATCGTACAACCTATTAATACTTTGAATGCATTGATATCCTTTTTTGTGATGGGCTATGTTGGCTACAAAACAGGAAAGAATGGAAATAGGCTGGGTTATTATTTTGCAATAGCGTATTTCATCTACTTTATTCTTGTTGCTATTCAGGCGATTTACATCAATACTGGGGCACCAGAATATATTGGTGGCCTGAGTCATGTGGCCTATGCTACATTGATAGAAGTGTTGATTTTATCATTTCTATTATCCAAGCGTAGCGAATGGGATAAAAGGAAACTTGAAAAAGAACGTTTCAACTCAAATCAAAAATTAATAGAAACGATTAAGGAGAACGAGCGAATTGTTCAAGAGCAAAATGTCAGATTGGAGCAAAAAGTGATGAAACGTACCGTTCAGTTGAACAAGATGAATTCGGAGTTGCAAGTGAGCAATGATCAGTTAAACTTAAGTAGTAATGAAAAAATCATTGCCAATAAGTTATTGACGGAACAAAAGATGACACTCGAAGATCAACATCTAGAACTGGAGGCGCTAATACATACCAAAGATCGATTCCTTTCATTGATATCACATGACCTTAGAGGACCTGTGAGTTCTTTCTTGAGTGTGACGTCTTTGATCAGTATGTGTGTGGATGAAAAGGATTATGATGATCTACCAGAGATAGTGAATAAAATGGATAATGCTGTTCGAAACTTATCGAATCTGTTGGATAATCTGCTAAACTGGGCCATTAATCAGCATGGGGATTATTCTTATACTCCCAAGAAGCTAGAAGCTCGTCGGTTAATACAAGAGTCAATTGAACTGTTTGGTATCATGGCCAAATCCAAAGGTCTTGATCTCAATGTTGAAATGGAAGACCAAATATTTGTTTACTGTGATCTTAATAGTGTGTTGACAGTGTTTCGTAACCTGATCAACAATGCCATTAAATTTACTAATAAAGGTGGGGAGATAAAGATTGTTGGGAGTCAAGTTGATGGTATGTTAAAGCTGAATTTTATTGATACAGGTATAGGTATATCAAAAGAGAAAATAGAAACTATATTTAACCCAAAAGAAACCAAAAGCACATGGGGTACAGAAGGTGAGAAAGGGCTGGGATTAGGGCTACAACTGGCATACGATTTTGTTTCTCTCAATAATGGTAAGATCCTCGTGGAAAGTATGGAAGGAGTTGGTACAACGTTTACAGTCTTATTGCCCCTGAATCAACCCGGAATACCAATCTGACTTCATGTTGAATAAGATCTTCTTAGCATGCTTATTCAGGCAATCCAATTAATAATTGTAGTCAATATCAGTTTAGTTCTTTAATTTGAATCAGCTGCAAAACCTAACTTTTTCGAATGAGTAAAATAATTCTTAATTCGATAATTACTTGTCCTAAATGTGGACATCAGAAAGAAGAAATCATGCCCACTGATGCATGCCAGTTCTTCTATGAATGTGAAAATTGCAAAGAAGTTCTTAAACCATTGAAAGGTGATTGCTGTGTGTATTGCAGTTATGGAACCAAGGCTTGCCCTCCAAAACAAAATGATGGTAGCTCTTCGTGTTGTAGATAAAACCAAATCTTGATAATATTTATCGTAATTCTGTAAATCCTTATCTACCATTAATCCGTATATTTGTTCAAGTGAAAAAAATCATTTCCATATCGTTGGCTTTTATTCTGCTACTAAGCAACGCTGGTTTTGCTGTTGCCACTCACTATTGTGGTGGTCAAGCTGTGAAATCATCGATTGTATTAGGCAATGCAATGATTGATTGTGGAATGAAAATGGATAAGGAATGCGAAAGCAAAGAGACAATAGGTATCCAAATATCAAAAACTCCTTGTTGTCAAAATGAATACCAATCACTTGATGTAGAGGATGACTATAAACAGAGTGTTTTACGGAGTAATGTCAATATTGAGTTTATAGCTGCATTTATCAATTCCTTTATCTTAACACCATTGTTTGCTGACAGCAACGAGTCTGAATATGCAAATTACTCACCTCCATTTCTGGAGAGTGACATCCCTACATTACACCAAGTCTTCCTTCTTTAAGTCGACATAATATGATTTCTTAAACCCTGCATTTCTGCTGGGTCAATAGGCTATTTGCCTTTTTGAACAATCTCAACCGATCAACTCAGGTTCGAATCGGGTTCAATTCTAATCATTCATATTATGCTGAATCGAATTATAAAATACTTTATAGAGAACAAACTGGTTACGGTTCTCCTGTTAATAGGCTTCATCGGTTGGGGAGTCGTGACTGCACCGTTTGGGTGGCAAGTAGTTGCATTACCTTCTGATCCCGTACCAGTTGATGCCATACCAGACATTGGAGAGAACCAACAAATTGTTTTTACGCCTTGGTCTGGGCGATCTCCTCAAGATATTGAAGATCAAATTTCGTATCCATTAACCACCTATTTACTGGGCATTCCTGGTGTTAAGTCAATTAGAAGTTCGTCCATATTTGGTTTTTCGAGTATCTATCTCATATTCAATGACGAGGTAGAATTCTACTGGTCACGTTCGCGAATCTTAGAAAAACTCAATTCACTCCCTGCTGGTCTTTTGCCAGAGGCTGTGCAGCCCGCTTTGGGGCCAGATGCAACAGCACTGGGCCAAGTCTATTGGTACACTATCGAAGGACGTGACAAAGATGGAAATCCAACCGGTGGTTGGGATCTCCACGAAATCCGTACCGTTCAAGACTTCTATGTCAAGTATGGACTAAATGCGACAGAAGGAGTCTCCGAAGTGGCATCCATTGGCGGTTTTGTCAAAGAATATCAGATCGATGTAAACCCTGATGCACTGAAAGCCTACAACATCCCTTTGCATAAAGTGATGTTGGCAGTGAAGAAATCCAACAGGGATGTAGGCGCAAAAACCATTGAGATCAATCAAGCAGAGTACTTGGTTCGTGGTTTGGGATACATCAAAACAGTAGAAGATATTGAAAAGGCGGTAGTGGCTGTGCAGGACAATGTCCCCATCAGAGTCAAAGATATTGGTATCGTTTCTTTGGGGCCCGCTACACGAAGGGGCTTATTGGACAAAGATGGTGCTGAGGTAGTCGGAGGGGTAGTGGTTGCCCGTTATGGTGCTAATCCCTTACAGGTAATCAATAACCTCAAGGACAAGATCAAGGAAATTGCACCAGGCTTGCCCAAGAAAATGCTTGCTGATGGCCGTGAAAGCCAATTGACGATTGTGCCTTTTTATGATCGATCAGAACTTATTTATGAAACCTTAGGGACGTTAGAGGAAGCCTTGTTACTAGAGATTCTGATTACCATATTGGTGGTGATTGTGATGGTGTACAACCTAAGAGCTTCATTATTAATATCCAGCTTGTTGCCCATAGCGGTACTCATGGTGTTCATCGCCATGCGCTACTTTGGTGTAGATGCCAATATAGTAGCCTTGTCAGGTATCGCTATCGCCATTGGGACGATGGTGGACTTGGGGGTCATACTTTCCGAAAATATCATCAAGCACATAGACGAAGCTCCGTCTGGTCAAAAATTGATTGATACTATTTACAATGGAGCTTCCGAAGTGGCTACTGCTATTTTAACTGCCGTGTCTACTACCATTGTGAGTTTCATCCCAGTATTCACTATGCAAGCGGCGGAAGGGAAGCTTTTTGGACCATTGGCATTCACAAAGTCCTTTGCTTTATTGGCTGCATTAGTAGTCTCTTTATTGATCTTGCCAACACTAGCACATTGGTTTTTTGGATTCAATATCAAAAACAAATTCTTAAAGAAGTATGGCCATTATGGCTTAGTAGCAGCTGGGGCGATAGCACTTATTCTAGGTCAACTATGGGCAGGCGTTTTACTCATCCTTTTTGGTGTCATAGGAGTGGTCAAGAGCATAGTTGAAGACAAGAACATTTCAATTCACCCATTGTTTCATTTCCTACTAAAATATGCTGAGATAATCATGGTGTTGATTGGAGTGGTTTGGCTTTTGGCCAAATACTGGTTGCCGCTTGGTGCGTCTCAATCATTGATGCTCAATTTCATTTTTGTTGCTTTACTGGTCGGTACTATATTAGGAGCATTCAGGCTATTAGAATATCAGTACAAAAAGTTGCTGATCTGGTGCTTGAATAACAAAGTTAAATTCCTAATGGCCCCAGCAGTTCTGATCCTTTTGGCTGGGAATATTTGGCTAGGCTTCAATACTATTTTTGGATTCGTATCTAAAGGTTTCGAGTCAGTAGGTTGGGAAATCACAAAAACGAAAGCATGGTCAGGATTGTCTAATACATTCCCCGGTATCGGGAAAGAATTCATGCCTTCGCTAAATGAAGGGAGCTTTTTGTTAATGCCTACCTCTATGCCTCATTCTAGTATAGCATACAACCGAAAAGTAGTAGGTCAACTGGATATGCTATTGACGGGTATTCCGGAAGTGGAGTTGACAGTTGGGAAATTGGGAAGAGTAGAATCTGCATTGGATCCAGCACCCATCTCTATGTTTGAAAACATTATCAACTATAAGCCTGAATATATCCTTAATAAAAAAGGTCATCATCAGCGATTTAAAATAGATGAAGAGGATCGCTTTGTTATTTCAAGCGGAGCATCCATTACCAATCGAGAAGGGCTAGATCAGGGAATTGAACGGAAGGATCTAATACCAGATGATAAGGGTGAATACTACCGTAATTGGCGGAAGCACATCAAGTCACCAGATGATATTTGGAGTGAAATCATCAAAGTGACCAAACTGCCTGGCGTGACTTCTGCGCCAAAACTACAACCCATTGAAACAAGGTTGATTATGCTTCAAACAGGGATGAGAGCTCCTATGGGAATCAAAGTTTATGGCCCAGACTTGAAAACTATTGAGCAGTTTGGATTGCAGCTTGAAAATGCGCTAAAACAAGTGCCTTCTGTCAAATCGGAAGCTGTTTTTGCGGATAGAATTGTTGGGAAGCCCTACATTCATTTGAATATCAATCGAGACGAAATTTCACGGTATGGCTTGAATATAGAAGATGTACAGCAAACCATAGAAACAACTATTGGAGGAATGAAAGTCACTTCAACTGTAGAAGGACGAGAGCGGTTTCCTGTTCGTGTCAGATACCCGAGAGAATTACGGGACAATCCTGATGCTCTGGGGAAAATCTTAATATCGACACCAGTTGGGGTACAAATACCCTTGTCACAAATCATTGATTTTGAATATGTCAGAGGGCCACAAGCCATCAAGAGTGAAGAAACTTTTCTAGTAGGTTATGTCCTTTTTGATAAGCGTGAGGGGTACTCAGAAGTAACGGTGGTAAATGATGCGCAGCAAACATTACAAGATAAAATTGATCAAGGAGAATTGGTAGTACCTGAAGGAGTTAGCTATAAGTTTTCGGGTAATTATGAGAATCAAGTTCGGGCGGAAAAACGCCTTGCCATTATTGTACCGTTGGTATTAGGTATTGTTTTTTTAATTCTCTACTTCCAGTTCCGATCAATATCCACTTCACTGATGGTATTCACAGGGATCGCGATGGCTTTTAGTGGTGGTTTTATCATGCTTTGGCTATACAGTCAAGCTTGGTTTGCTGATTTTAGCCTAATTGAAACTAACATTCGAGACCTGTTCCAAATGCATGCCGTCAATTTGAGCGTTGCAGTTTGGGTAGGCTTTATCGCTTTGTTTGGCATAGCTACAGATGATGGTGTATTAATGGCCACCTATTTGGACCACAGTTTCAAACGCAACAAAACAGACAGCCTGAAAGAGTTAAGAGCTGCGATCGTGGAAGCTGGTCACCGAAGAATAAAGCCAGCGATCATGACCTCAGCGACGACTATCATCGCCTTGCTTCCCATTTTGACATCCACTGGACGTGGGTCAGATATCATGATTCCCATGGCAATCCCTGCTTTTGGAGGGATGATGTTCGCGGCTATCACCTACTTCATTGTCCCAGTACTTTATGCAATTCGAGAAGAACGAAAACTTAAAAAGCTACAATCATGAGAAAGAACTTTGTTATAATAATAGCATTCCTTACTTGCAGTTTTTATAATCTTCACGCGCAAACCTTGGAAGATTATTTCAAAATAGCTGCGGAAAACAACCCTGGTTTGCAATCCAAATACAAAGGATTTGAAGCGGCGATGCAAAGAGTAGCGCAGGTGAGTAGTCTCCCTGATCCAAATCTTTCTTTTGGCTATTTCATTTGGACAGTAGAAACAAGATTAGGTCCACAAAAGGCACGATTATCCTTGACACAGATGTTCCCATGGTTTGGAACCTTGAGAGCACAAGAAGAGGCGGCTACTTTGTTGGCGGAAGCTAAGTATCAGGAGTTTTTGGATGAACGAAACAAATTATTGTACCAAGTTTCGGCTGCCTACTATCCATTGTATGAATTGAATAAGATACTATATATAGAGACTGAGAATGAGGCTATTCTGACTTCATACAAAGACATAGCAACTATTAAGTTTCAAAATGGTCAAGGTGCAATGGTGGATGTGCTAAGAGTTGATATTATGCTCAAAGATGCATCAACCAACGTGTCCATCTTAACGCAAAAAGCTAAGCCGCTGGAAACCCGTTTTAACAAACTTTTAAATAGAAATGAAACGGACACAATTTTTATGGTGGAGCATTTGAGCAGAGATGAAGTGGAGCAGGACTATAGAAGAGATTCGTTACTGCTTGCCAATCCGTTGCTTGTAGAACTGGAGTTAAAAATTATGGCCAGTGAAGCGAGTGAACAAGCTGCTATCAAACAAGGATTGCCCAAGCTAGGAGTCGGCTTGGATTATGTAATTGTGGGTGAGCGTACGGACATATCAATAACTGACAATGGCAAAGATGTATTAATGCCCATGGTCTCAATCAGTTTGCCCATTTTCCGAGGAAAATATAAGGCCGCACAAAAGGAAGCACAGTTGATGCAACAATCCTTTGCTTTACAAAAAGTAGAAATGTCAAACAGACTCACTATCAGCTATGATATGGTTTCATTTGATATCCGAAAACAAGAAGAATTAATACAGCTCTATGATGAGCAGCTCCAAATATCTGAACAATCGTTGAACCTTCTCTTTACAGCCTATGGCAATTCAGGCAAGGACTTTGAAGAAGTACTGCGAATGCAACAACAACTATTGAAATATCAAAAAATGAAAGCGACCACCTTGACAGCATTTCACACAGCTATAGCGGAACTAGATTATATCACTGCTAAAAGTATTGAATTATGAATACGAACAAGAAAACAATAATCATAGCCAGTTTCACCCTAATCATAGGCGTGTTGCTAGGCTGGCTACTATTTAGCAATTCATCCGATCAAGTCAAGGAGGAGCATAAACATGTAACAGAAGTGTTTGGGGAAACAACATGGACTTGCTCCATGCATCCTCAGGTGAGAAAAAATGAACCGGGTGATTGCCCTATTTGCGGAATGACTTTAATTCTGTTAGATAATACGGATGATGAAATAGACCCAATGGCTGTAAGGATGTCATCGACCGCCATGCAGCTGGCCAACGTCCAGACTGCAATAGTTGAGTCTGGGGATGCTTCCAAATCTATACGGGTTAATGGAAAGGTTCAGACGGACGAACGCTTAATGTTTACCCAATCATCTCACATTCCTGGGAGAATAGAAAAGCTGACCGTCAATTTTACAGGAGATTTGGTAAAGAAAGGGCAAGTGATCGCTTATGTCTATTCGCCAGAATTGGTGAATGCACAAGAAGAACTGTTTGAAGCCAAAAAGATCAAGGATACACAACCTGCGCTATTTAATGCAGCCAAAGAAAAGTTGAAAAATTGGAAGCTAACCAATAACCAAATCAATCAAATCTTAGCGGCAGAAAAGGCGATAGAACAATTCCCTATCCTTGCCAATGTATCTGGTTATGTGACCAAGCGATTGGTCAACCTAGGTGACTACATCAAGTTAGGACAGCCTATTTATAAGATTGCGGATTTGTCAAAAGTATGGGTGCTTTTTGATGTGTATGAATCAGACATGTCATCAGTGAGCAAGGGAGATAAGATCCGCTACACCGTTCAGTCGCTTCAAGGAGAAACTTTTGAAGGCGTGATCAGCTTTGTTGATCCTACTATTAACCCAAAAACTAGGGTAGCCCAAGTGCGTTTGGAAGTATCTAACAAATCACAAAACCTGAAACCTGAAATGTTCGTGTCAGGGATCATACAATCCAATGTAGGTGGTAATTCAACTTCAATCTCTGTTCCCAAAACCGCCATCATGTGGACAGGTAAACGATCCGTGGCGTATATAAAAACCACAACTGCACAGGGAGTCAGTTTCATCATGAGAGAAGTTGTTTTAGGACCAACTTTAGGCGACTCATATCTGATTGAATCAGGATTGCAACCAGGAGAGGAAGTTGCTGTGAATGGCACCTTCAGTATAGATGCAGCAGCGCAATTAGCAGGCAAACCAAGCATGATGAATCGAGAAGGAGGAGTGACCATGACTGGACATAATTATGATGGGAAAGCCCCTGTATACACTTCACAATCACATAAAGGTCATAACCAACAAGTAGCTATTAAGGCAGAGGCCAAGAAGATGCTCAAACCACTGTATTTGGATTATATGAGTATAAAAGGGTCATTGATTAATGATGATTTTATGGGAGCAAAAAAATCGGTAGTCCTATTTCAACGTGATTTGAAGAAGTTCAATATGTCGTTGTTTACTGGCGAGGCGCATCAGGTTTGGATGAATTACAGTAGCCAGATGCAACAAGCCATCCTACATGCGGCACATTTCCAAAACATTGAAGAAATGAGAAGCGCCTTTCAAGTGATTTCCAATGCAATGATTGGATTAACTAAATCATTTGATCCCTTGGAGGAAAGCATGTATGTCCAATATTGTCCAATGGTAAATGAAGACATGGGAGCAGATTGGCTCAGTTTCACAGATGAGATCAAGAACCCTTATTTTGGGAAATCTATGCCTACATGTGGTGAAATAAAGGAGGTAATCAAATGAAACAATGTTGTAAAACAGGGAATGAAAAATCCCAATCAATAGTAAAGATATGGGGCGTTAGAATCGTCTGGGGGATAGTAATCCTCTTAGTGATTACCCTAGGTGCAATTCAAATTTTTAACACTTAATATAAATAATCATGAGAAAATCAATTTTATCAATAACAGCTTCAATAATTCTATTGAGTGCGAGCACTGTTTATTTGACGGGTTGTAGCCAAACCAAAAAAGAAGATAATAGTCAGGAACATATAGAAATAAATAATTCTAAAGTTAACGCATATTCCTGTCCAATGCACCCAGAAATCACAGGTCTAGAGACTGATAAATGTTCCAAATGTGGTATGGCTTTGACTGAAACCAATAGTTCTGAAGGACATGATCATAGTGATCACGAGTAAGATTAAACCAGTATGGAACATAAATTCTCTACCTATCTAAATCCAAAGAATCAATTTTAAACAATTGGACATTAGGTTTTTGTTCCTAAATCTAATGTCTAATTGTTTAACTACCGATAGGGATGTGAAACTGGACCCACAACAAAAAAATGTGAATTCAATCATCAATAATTTAACAAGACGTTTATACTAAATCACTACCATTCAAAGTAATGATTTTCTATCATTTTGAAGCTTGTGTTAAAAGCATAAATTCATACTTTATGACCAAAGTAGAATCAAATTATTCCTAATTTTGATTGTTCACTCTCTAATTATAAAGAGCTGTATTTTTTAATCTCCAAAAACACATAAATGTTAATTCTACATACCTCTGATTGGCACATTGGACAAAAACTCTACGGTCAAGATCGATACGAAGAGTTTGAACACATGTTAGATGAGATGATCGATATTATTGTTGAGAAAAAAGTAGAGTTACTATTGATCTCAGGAGATATTTTCGATGTACCATCGCCTTCCAATAGATCACAAGAATTGTATTACAACTTCCTCAAAAGACTATTCAATACCTGTTGTAGACATACGATTGTGACAGGAGGGAACCACGATTCGATCTCTACATTGAATGCGCCTAAGGAAGTCTTAAAGATGGTCAATGTTACGACGATTGGTGGAGTGACCGAGCAGCTGAGTGACATGATCGTTAAGGTGATGGATGCGGATGATCAGCACGTATTGAACGTAGCGGCCATCCCGTATTTGAGAGATAAAGACGTCAGAAAGAGTGTTGGGGGTCAAGATGCAACCGATACCGAAAAGTCAGTAAAGAATGGACTGGTGCAATTTTATGATGCCATTGAGGGCCTGCTAGCTGCAGACAACAAACCCTGTATCGGTATGGGACACTTGTTCGCACATGGTGCGACTACTTCGGATAGTGAAAGAGATATCAATATCGGCAACTTGGGAGCGGTCAACGCCAATGAATTCCCTCAATCGTTTGATTATACTGCCTTGGGGCATATTCACAAGCCACAAGTGATCGGGAAGAATGAGATGATCAGGTACTCGGGTTCACCTATGCCATTAAGCTTCTCTGAACGAAAGGATCTGAAAAGTGTGGTGTTATTGAACTTGGTTAATGATGCGCTCTCAATAGAAGAAATTATCCTGCTCAACCCGGCTAGAAAACTAGTAAAATTCAAAGGAGCATTCACGGAACTTCAAGAAGAGTTATTGGATTATGAATCAAAGTCTATTTTAGTGGATTGGGCAGAAATAGAAATCGTTGAAGAAGAACATTCGCCACAGCTCAGGATGGATTTTGAAGCTTTCATAACGGATAGTGAATTCCAGATCGAAATACTCAAGTATAGATTTTCTGTCAAAAAAGGGAAAGGAGATACAGGAGACTTTTTCCAACAGAACAAGTTGTTAGAAGACTTGCTACCCCAGGAAGTATTTGAGAAAAGGTTGGCCAATGTTCCTGTAGAAGAACATGAGGAATACAAGACGTCATTCAATGAATTGTTGACAGGTATGAATGAGGTGAAAGATGAAGATTAATAAACTAAGACTTAAGAATCTGAATTCTCTCAAAGGGGAGCATGAGATTGATTTTGCTACAAAACCACTTTGTGAGAATGGCATCTTTGCGATCACAGGTCCTACGGGAGCTGGAAAGACAACATTGTTGGATGCTATCTGTTTGGCACTCTACAACCAAATTCCCCGTACTGGAACACAAAAAGTATCTAAAAACCACCTCATACAAAGTGGGGCAATTTGTACTCGAAATACAACTGACAGCTATGCAGAGGTAGAGTACAGTGTGAATGGTCAAGATTATCGATCGTCTTGGTCGATCAGAGTCAATAGGAATGGCAATCTTGCTGATTATGAAATGTCCCTAGCAGATGTTGCTACAGGTGAGTTTTATGATTTGAAAAAGAGTGAAGTTCCTAAACGAAATGAACAGATCATCGGATTAGGTTTTGAGCAGTTCCTCAAGTCTTCTTTACTTGCTCAAGGGGAGTTTGCGAAATTTTTGAAGGCGGATAAGGATGAGCGTGGGAAATTATTAGAAAACATCACAGGCACCACCATATACCGCGAAATTGGAGTGGGAGCATTTGACAAACAAAAGGAGGAAAGGGAAAAGCTGGAATTGCTTGAAAAAGGAGTAGAGTTGATAGAACTTTTGTCAGAAGAGCAACTAACTGAACTGAAGGAAGAAACTAAACTCAAGGAAGAAGAAAAGAAATCAAATACGTTGCAATTGGGTCAATTAGCGAACACGAGTCAGTTGTATGAACAAATACAAAAGGATCAACAATCTCTGACTCAAAAAGAACAAGAATCACAAGAGATTCAACGGCAAACATTGGCTTTTGCTACTGAAAAACAACTGTTAAGTAAGCACCAAAAGGTTTCTGTACATCAGGAACTTATTGGTCAGTATGAATACCTAGTAAAGGAACTTGATCAACTGAACCAAAAGATTGAACATGACACGAACTCCAAGACTACCTATGAAAAGTCGCTAGCTGATATAAACCTGGAAAGGGAGACGTTGGAGAATGCACAAGTCGCTAAGGAAGAGGGTCTTGAATTACTATTTCCAGTTTTGAAGCAGGTAAAGCAATGGGATATTGAAATAGCAGAAGATGGTCGAACTATAAATATTCAATCGACAGAACTAGAAGAGCTTAAAGCTAAGCTGGATAAGCAAGCCTTTTCACTTGCTACGTTAGTGGGTGACAAAGCGGAAAAGATAAAAATAAAGACAGGTTGTGAAATTTATTTATCTGAAAATGAAGGCCTAAAAGATTTGTCAGGTGCATTGTCTGGTTTGGAGAAACAATATGATTTAGCAGCAGAAATGACAGATGATTGTCATCGAGTGAGAGATCATCTTAATCTCAATGATCATGACCTTGCTAAGGCTATCAAAGAACTAAAGAAGCCAGATGATATTCATGGTTACCTGAGTGAGCTAATGGCTGATTATCAAGGCTTAGATAATATAACTGCGCTTGTAGATGAGAACCGATTGAATGTCAAAGAGATTGGGAATCAAGTCAACATGCATAAAGAAATACATCGTCTAGCATTGCGCCTTCAATCGGATGAATTTGAGCTAGATCATATAAGCATTGGGATTGTCAAGAATGAGTCTCTATTGGTGGATTTGAAAAATTCTATAGACAAACTGACTCAGCAGAAAGTAATCAAAACTTTGGCGGTAGGCGAACTGGAGATGAGACATCAACGTCAGCAGTTAGAGGCCAAATATGAAGATGATAGGCAGACACTGGTGCAAGAGGAGCCATGCCCGTTGTGTGGATCAGAACAACACCCATACGTTTCGCATTATACTAATACTGTCAGTCAGACTACTGAGGACCTCCAAAAGAATAAACTGGAACTCCAGGCCATACATAATGAACTAATTGTAAGTCAAGAGACTATCAAGTCTACTCAAAATGGGCTAGCTGAATCAAAGGACAAACTCTCCTCACTTAGTAAAGTGACCCAAGCTGCGTTGAACGAACTCAATTCACTATGCGCAACTATCCATATTGAAGTTGATTTGGAGATGTTTAAGACCTCTTTTTTTGTCTCTGATGCTGAACGGTTACTTCAAGATTCGGAAGTAGCACTTAACCTCTTGATAGTGAAGGAGAAGAAGCAACAAGATTTTGCGGCATTGGGATCTTTGAAGTCAGCAGCAATGAAGGCCAAACAAGCTGCTGATCTCTATAAGTCTGAAGTTACACCATACAGCCTGATCATTGGAAACCCGACGATAGCCAAGCTCAAAGAAGCTGCGCAAGCATATGAGGGTAATAAGTCATTACTAACTCAAGTTCAATCAGAACTACAGACTATTGATAAGACCGAGGAGTTATCTGTTCAATCTATTGTTGAAAATAAAGCTGTTGTGGCTCAGAAAGAAACAGTTATGGGTGGCTTTAAAGAGGCTTTGGAGTTAAAGCAAAAGAAAAGGAATGATGAGTTTGGGACTAAAGACCCGGATAAGGAACAGACGGACTTGATTCAAGTGATAGATGAGATCAAAACAAAGCACAATACGTGTAAAGTTGAAAATGCTCGTTTGTCCCAAAGTATTCAATCATTAACAACGTCTCTGACGTCATTGGAAGTTGATCTAAAGCAAAAACAGGAAAAGTATGAGTCAAGTACTGAGAATTTGTCTGAGGTTGCTCAGCAGCTCGAGCTGGACTCTATTCAAGAACTACGTAAATGTCTGTTATCTATCGAAAGAGTTGAAGATATTGAAGATAGGGATAGAACATTGGACCGAAAAAAGGAAACTATTTTGGCGGATGTTGCACGGTTGTCCAAATCCATTAAAGATCAAAGCACCCATTTGCCAGAAGGGTATAATCATCTATCAGATAATGAGTTATTGACATCATTGGAGTTACTGCAAGAAGCTTTGATCAAAAGGATCAGTGAAATTGAGTTTAAAATAAAGAGTAATAAAGAAAACGAATCTAAGAATCAAAAGCTGAGAATCGAAATCGAAAAGCAGAAGTCCGTGTTTTCTAAATGGAAAAAATTATCTGATTTGATTGGTTCGGCAGATGGAAAGGTGTTTAGTATCTTCGCGCAGAACTTGACCTTACAACATCTAATATTTCTAGCTAATAGACACTTAAGAACTTTGAGTGATCGATATGTTCTGATCAAAGATGCCAATGATGATAAGAAGGAAGATATCTACATTCGTGACCAGTGGCAAGGTGATACAGAGCGGTCAGTTTCTACTTTGTCAGGTGGGGAATCTTTTATCGTCAGTTTGTCACTGGCCTTGGGATTATCAGAAATGGCCAGTAAGAATGTCAAAATAGAAAGCCTTTTTATTGATGAAGGTTTTGGTACGTTAGACCAAAATACCTTGGAGACCGTCTTGACTGTGCTAGAGCAATTGCAATACAAGTCGTCTTGTAGCATAGGGATCATCTCACATGTAGCGCAACTCAAAGAACGTATAACTACACAGATCGTCTTAGATCTAAATGCATCAGGGCATAGCACCATAGAGATTATTGGTTGATCATTATGTGACTATATCAACTAAAAAGTAAGGGCTCATCACAAATGAATGAATTTTGAATGCTAAACAATCTTAGAATCTATTAGAAAAGGTTAATTGCATAATTGATTCAACTCATATTCTTGATTATAGACACTTAAGTAATTTGAATGAGATGGATATTGATCAAAGAGGCGATGATTGACAATAAAGAAGATATCTAGGTATGCCTTTGCGTTTGACATCCCATACTCGTTGTTCAAGTTGATAAACCCTCTTGATAATTCTTGTTTGAGCCAGCGTCGAAAGTCTCCGTTTAGCTACATAAGTAATCTGTTGAGCTAGATTAATTGTTGAAAATGCTTTATTATGTATAACATACATAAAGAAATAAGTTTACTATGATTGAAATTGAGATGGAATTGATTTTGATAACTAAAAATTACTATTCATGAAAAAAATAATATTAATGAGCATGTGTCTGGTGATGGCTCAGGTATCTTTTGCACAACACAATATCATACCAGAGCCTGTAATGTTCGAGGCGAATGGAGTTGTATTTGAATTGGACAATCAGATCGCTCTGGATGTAAGGACAGAAGATGCGCAAGTGAATGGTTATGTAGCTCTGTTTAAAGCTTACCTCTCTGATGCGGGAATTACTGCTACGGATAAAATGGTGACCAAACCTAAGAAGTCTCAGAAGGCCATCGTTATCCAACTCAATCAATCTCCTGAGTCAGATTTGGGAAAGGAAGGCTACTCGCTCTATGTTAAGGAATTCAGTATCGACATCAGCGCCAATGAAGCCGCTGGGGTATTCAATGCCTTGCAGACTTTGAAGCAACTCATGCCTGTGGCACCAAAGGGATTTCCAGTAGTGATTTCTGGTTGTAGTATCAAGGATGCTCCTAGATTTGGATGGAGAGGTTTGATGCTAGATGTAAGTAGACACTTTTTTACTGTCGATGAGGTGAAGGAGTATCTAGACCAAATGTCATTGTACAAATTTAATGTAATGCATTGGCATTTGACTGATGATCAGGGTTGGAGAATAGAAATCAAGTCTTACCCTAAGTTGACCGAGGTAGGAGCATGGAGAGTAGAACGTAGTGGACGATTTGGATCGGAAAGAACGGAACCAAAACCAGGAGAAAAGCCGAGTTACGGTGGATTCTATACGCAAGAAGATATCAAAGAGGTGGTGAAATATGCAGCTGCTAGAAATATTACCATCTTACCCGAAATAGACTTTCCGGGTCATAGTATGGCGGCTTTGGCGGCTTATCCTGAATTGTCGGTTAACAATGAGCCCAAGTTCGTAAGCCCGGGATCTAAGTTTTCGGAATGGTATGGAAACGGTAAATTTGAAATGCTGATTGAAAACACGATAGACCCCACAGATGAAAAGGTCTATGAGTTTGTAGACAAGGTATTTGGAGAAGTAGCTGAATTGTTTCCAAGTGAATTTATACACATGGGGGGTGACGAAGCTTACCATGGGTTTTGGGAAAGAGACTCGTCGGTACAGAAGTTTATGAAAGCCAATAATATCAAAGATTCACATGCGTTGCAAAGCTATTTTGTGGGTCGGGTGAATAAAATCATCAACAGTAAGGGTAAAAAAATGATCGGCTGGGATGAAATCCTCGAAGGTGGGTTGACAGAAGGCGCAGCTGTAATGAGTTGGAGAGGAATGAAAGGTGGTATTGCTGCCGCTAAGATGGGGCATGAAGTAGTGATGTCTCCGACGACTTTTGCTTACCTAGACTACTCACAAGGAGATCACAGTGTGGAAAATAAAATCTATGCAGACTTATTGCTTGAGAAATCCTATTCATTTGAGCCAGTCCCAGAAGGTGTGAATGCCGAATTGATTTTGGGTGGCCAGGGGAACCTTTGGACTGAAGGTGTTCCGACAATGCAATATGCTTTTTATATGACATATCCTAGAGCCTTTGCTCTGTCAGAGTCATTGTGGACTCCCAAGGAAGCAAAAGACTGGAAAGGATTCGTTTCTAGAACTGAAACCCATTTCGATAGATTTGATCAAGGTAATGTCAATATTTCCAAAACATTATACGAGCCTATAGTTTACATATACAAAGAAGGTGATGCGTTGATGTGTGAGTTAAGGAACGATATTGAGAACTCGGAGATATATTATTCCATAGACAACACCTATCCTGTAAAGTACGCCGAGAAGTATGAAAGCCCTTTTGAAGTGCCAGTTGGAAATTTAAACCTGAGAACTCAAACTTATAGAGGTGGTGAGACGCTTGGAAGAGAATTGATCATTTCAAGAGAGGACTTAGTTAAAAGAGTCAAAATAGTGGAACGAGAGTTATTCGAATAGTTAAAAACACAGTGTACCATGATTCATTGATTTGAATCATGGTATTAATCATCCTGATAGACATCTATTCTGGTCATACCATCTCATTGAGACCCTTATCCATAGGTAAGTGAAGTTGGTAGATTTTTAATAGGTTTAAGTCCTAAATATGCCTTTGATAAAGTAGTCCAATTATTTACATGTCAGTCAAGACAATCTATTCAACGGTCCTGTCAAACTAAAAAATGTCAATACCAGTGTTCACTTTTATAGTAGATTTTTTGCAAGTCAGAATCGGGGAGTGCTAACTCATATATCATCCAATGCGCATATCGTTGGAGGGCTCACGGGAGTTGCAATAAACAATTCGTAAACTGACCAGATAACAAAGAGTAAAAACACTACTCCGACACCAATAAAAATTTCTTTTTCATAATCAAAGTTTTTAGAATTTGAATTTACGAATTATATGATGAATTAATCCGATATGTTTTTAGGCCCTGCAGGCTAAACACTAAGAGTTGTGTACCTATCATTATACAGACCGGCTTGAAGCCATTTTTTGTAATTGCTAGAATACTTGAAAATAATTACCATAGGTAGCGTTTTCAAAAGACTTTTACCGAAATTATGGTCTGAATTATAAATGAGTATAAATTTCAATTTATTATAAGCGTTATATACAATGGATGAGGATTCAAGCAAAGGTGGCAAGACTACAGGCATAATTGTAACCTTAGTGGTTGCACTTGCTGTATTGGTAGGTGCATGGTATATGTTTATGTATAAGCCTGAACAAGAAACAAAAGAAAAAGCACGCCAGGAGCAAATTGAAAAAGAAAAAGCGCGTAAGGTGCTAATTACTAAAAAAGCCAAAGCAGCTAAGAAAAAAGCTGGTTACGATAATCTGATAGAAAAAGCCGATAACGCGTTTGAAGTGAAGAATTGGGATGCAGCTCAGTTGTTCTACGCTGAGGCAATAGCTGTTTTTTCAAGTGAACCATATCCTCAGGATCAGTTGGCATTCGTCAATGAAAAAATAGCAGCCATAGCGGCTAAATCTGTACCGGGAACAATAGAGAAAATCACTTCGGCTACAGGACGCTTCTACGTTGTTGTCTCGAGTAGTATAGATGGTGATTTGGCAATGGATTATGGCAGTAATTTGGCTGCAGAAGGTGCAATTGTAAAAATTATTGAACCTTATGGTAATAAACGATTTTATCGCGTGGCTCTCGGTGATTATGACGATTGGGACCAAGCTATAAGCGCTTCTACTTTACACAGTACAACAGATAAAAACGTGAATTGGATATTGAAATATTAATGGCAAAAATCTCTGGAGATATTTAAAATAGCGCGAAATATGCAATAGGTGTAAACTGTTATATATTTCGCGTTATTTTTATGAAAGCAGGGTTGACCTATTTGAGTTTGCCAAGATTTTTCAATTGATTTAACGGATCAGGAGCATCCTTTTTGTATGCGTCAATTGGCCGTTGTTCAATTCATAAAAATAGGTTCCTGATGTTACCACCATCCCAGAATCATCTTTGCCATTCCAAGTAAATGTATATTTCCCTCTGATCAGTTTGTCCTTCACTAGTGTTTTAACTTTTCCTCCAAATGCATTGTAAATATTAAGTTGAACATTACCTTCCTTTTGTAAAGTGAAACTAATATTGGTTGAGGAGTTAAATGGGTTTGGCCAATTTTGATCCAATTGAAAAGAATGGTCCACGAGAGGTTCTATTGGTAACGTTGTGGATTCAAATTCAGAAAGGATGTTTACAAATTCGAATATCAACAGCATAGACCTTGAATCAAGGTCACGTTGATTCACAAGCACAGAAAAAGTGGATTTGGAGGAAACATCGTAATACACAAATGCGGAATACTCCAATGTGAATCCATCGTGTCCCATCATTGAAATATTATCTGGTGTTACAAAACCAAATAATCCTAATCCACTATGAGTAGCCGCATTAATCTCCATCATTTTCTCTAACGAACTAGAACTTACAAGTTCCCCATTGAACAACGCTTTCATAAAGAATGCACTATTCTCAGCTGTGGAGAACATAGATCCTGCAGTCCATAGAGCACTATAAAAAGCATTAGGAGACAAATAATCTGTGAAATCATCTAATTCAGAATCGCCATCAACATCTAGCCAACCGTGCGCTAGATCAGCATCAAGGTCGTCTTCTATTGCTAAATAGGTTTGATTAATACCTAATGGAACTAGAATTCGTTCTTTTATAAGGGTTGAAATAGATTGAGTCGTTGCTTTTTTCAAGATCATTCCCAAAAGAATAAAGTTCGTGTTGGAATAGGAATAAGAGTCTCCAGGCTTGAATAATGGTGCTTCAACTAGGTTCAAGATTATTTCCTCATCTTGCCATACATGTGTAGGGTTTTGATTAATTTTTTCAAAAAAAAGTGGACTCTCCGTCAAATTAAAAACTCCACTCTCGTGTTTCAGTAATTGTTCGATGGTTATTGTACTATCAATATTAGGATAGCTTGGTAACCAATGGTAGAGACTATCCTCAATGCTTAATAGGCCATCATCTTCGAGCTGCATGACCAAGGTGGCGATATAGGTTTTGGTTACGCTACCTATACCAAAAATCATGTCTGAGGTAATTTCCTTATCGCTAGACTCTTGAGAATAACCGCTCACACCTGTCCAAGTTCCATACTCATCAGAAATAACGGCTACAGACATTCCCATGTACTGAGTCTTATTTCTAAACTGATCCAGTTCATTTTGAAGCTGAGAGGAAAGCGATCCATCAAATGATTGAGCGAATAGGGTAGTTGATAATAGAAAAGCGAGTAAAAAACTTATAGAAAACTTGTTGTTGAAATTATTCATCATAGTGATGCCTTTTGATCTAGATATTGGGATTAATGTTTCTTTGAAGAGTTAGTGGCAAGAATTTCAAATTATTACACCTTGAGGAAAATAATGACAAAATGAACCTGCCAGATAACCCAAGTCTACTGGATCACATATATTCAATGCGCACTCACGAAGTAGTTGTTTTTGTAGCTATTTTTGATCGTTATAAAATTTGAGCCTAATCAGCTATGTTATTTAAAATCACACTCCTCCTTATTCTTGTTGTTGGCTTAGGGATCTATTTCCCTTTTATTGCTTACTCTTTCAAGAAAAATAAGGCGAACTACAAATTCCTATTTAGAAATACCATTTATAGTGAAGTAAAAAGAAATTCTGAAAAGCCCCGTTTCGAATTAGGGGCAGTCATGCGAGGCAAGACCTATAAATCTTCCTACCTCTATATTCAGGACAAGGACCAATATTTGGTAAAGAGTCATTTGACATTCGACGAAATCCATAGATCGGACGAATTTTCGGCTCCAAGAAGAACTAGAATCCACCGTTTCGTATTGATGGACAAGAGTGGTCAAACAATACGAACGCTAGATACTGACATGAATTTCTCTGCCCGCAGTGGCTTGTTTTATACCCCCAAATATTATGTCAATTGGTTAGAGGAGAGTGATACGACACAGATAGCTTATGACGTTGTTTTCAACGAAGATCTTTTGATGTCTAAAAAGGATTTTGGGAATAAGTTCAGGGCACTATATGCAGAGGCTGAATATATAGAATATGTTCATTTGAGATCATCATTTAATGATTTGTATGAGTCTGGGGTTGTATTCAAAATCAATGATAAATACACCATGTTGTTATCTGGCGTGAGGGATCGCAGGTTGTTTGCGGGGTATCATGACGAGGATGAAAAGACAGGTGTGCAGCCTTATCCATACAAAGTCAGTTTTGACTATTATGACCCTGATTATGGACTGGACAATCCTTATCCTAATTCACCACCATCACTACGCACCGTATATTTAGAGACGCAGAAAGCCAACCCATTTAGATTCAATAGTTTGACCAGTAAGGGCGAGCTGTCTTTATCGAAATATGAAATGAAATCTAAAACCGGCTGGCAAGGAGTAGCCGTCATAGGTTGGCTTCCCATTTTTGTTCCCGGTTCCGAATCTGGCACATGCTATATGAAGCTGAACATAGATAACCATGTGTTTCGTTTCAAAATACCAGAAGTAGAAAAGTTGGCTTACCAACCTGTATACATCCTAGGCGTACGAGTGTTTAAATTACCGAAAAGCATCAGGAATGCTTCTTCCTTGTCATTTGTAGTATCTACACAAAACACAAGCCATCAGATCAGGCCAGGAGGTGGGGTGTATGTTGTGCGCCCTACTAAGGAGATCATGCAGGCTGAATTGCCAATCTCGTTACAAATAGCGCTGTTGGACACCAAGGGCACCAGCGAACTGGCGATAGAGTCAGGGAAACACCACGATTGGTATCCCGAAATAGAACGGTTAGAAAACTTGACCTATCTCAACATTAGGACCAGACTCGAAGAACTACCAGAGAGTATAGCCAATTTGGCAAAGCTAAAAGTATTGATACTGCCATACAATCGTCTGCAAAGGCTCCCTTCAAATATAGAGGAACTAAGAGACTTGAGGATTTTGGATTTATATGCAAATAATTTGCAGGGGTTCCCTGAAAGTATCTGTTCGTTATCCAAGCTAATAGATCTAAGCATTGGAGGAAATAACATATCTAATATCCCACCAGAAATCAATCAACTGACAAAACTTCAAACGCTGGGGTTGTTGTCTCTTGGAATCAACACTTTACCTGCTACTATGCTAGAGATGAAACAACTGTCCATCAAGCGCAATGAGGCACTTCATGAGCGCCTGACAGAGGAGTACGATTTTTTGTTTGAAGACGGTGAGTTCTAACCTGCATGATGCAATAAGATCTCTATTACCGACTATTCCACTTCAAATCGGATGCTATGCTTTCGAATACAAATTTCCTGATTTTCCGTTCTTGTTGGCAGTCAGGTTGTAGTTTAATCCCTTATCACGAACCCTATTGATTAATGTAGGTTTAAGTGTATAAATGAAAAAATGATTCAATAAGATTAGACAAGGGAACCTTAGCAAATTTTCAAACCTAATTCAAAATCAACTTCTGCACCGATCCACGATACTTGACCAATACAAATCCACGAGGAAGGTTGGATACATCAATATTCATTAGGTTATTGTTGATCGCAATGGATTTCAACCATTTCCCTGAAAGGGTATAAAAGTCTAGTTGATCATGGTTCACCGTTTCGAATTGAACCTGAATCAAACCTGACGATGGATTGGGGTAAATATTCCAATCATTAAGAGCATCTGGTTTAATACTAAGCGGAACGAAAATTCTGTTGTCGGGGACAATAGTCCAATTTTCACCCAAATGATTGTCAGTATCAATACTTTTCAAAGTGTAAACTCCTATTTCCTCTGGCCAAGGGCTTTTATTGTCGTACTTGACATGATCTACCACTATCCCATTTGGATTAATTAATTGAATGGTTTCGCCACCCTTTGATAGCTGCCCATCTTGCCATTGTTGAACATGATCATGGTTGGACCACCAGGTTATACTCGAGTTATTCGTTAAGAAGAGGGTATCATGAGCAGCTATCGATGTGTTTTCATCTATGGTCATGGTAAATCCACGATCTACTGTATATCCTGACACATCAATATCTTGGTTGGTTGGGTTTGTAATGGCTACAAAATCTGAAGCACCCGTTTCACCGGGATCACTAAATATTTGAACGATTTTGACTTGACTATCAAAATTCAATTCAAAAATAGGTGCACCAAGATTTTGGCTTTGATCGCCGTTTGCTAAAGCGAGGGAGCTTTCATTTAATTCAAATTGATGCGCATCCGTGTTCTTGAATTGGGGATTACCGAATAGATTATTTGAATTGGTAGGCAACTCGTCAGTGTCTGACAGACTATATGAAATATCGATGGTAGAGTACTGATCTGAGAGATAGCTGCTCAAGGGGGAATTAGATAAAATACAATTGCGCAAGGTGGCATTACCACCAGCCCGCCCAGGGTTCTTTTCGTAGCAAGCGACAGAAAGTGCGGTATTGTAAAAGGTGGATTGTGCTACCCATACGGTGCTGGAGTCTTTGACTGCTACACCCATATGGGTATTGATAAAAAGGCTGTTGGAAATATGGGCAGAGGATTGCTGGCCTACAGAAACTGCCTTGTCCGTGATGTTGTAGCAGATCACGTGATCGATCATGATGTTCTTTGCATTTTCGCCAATGTCGATGGCGTCACTGTTGGAGCCTTGGAAGTCAAAAAAGGTACAGTTGGAGATGATACCATCAGTTACTTGATCATAATCTATTCCGTCGGTATCTGGCATCTGGTTACCTTCAAAGATTGTATTACTTATCTGGGCTGACCCATATTTGACATTGATGAGGTCACCAGTCACTGCAGAGTGCAAGTGACTATTGGAAAGCTTGACAGTAGCGTATTGCGCAAAGATTGGATTGCTTGCTACATCTACAATTGTCACATGATCCATATCAATTGAACTCTTGAACAAAGAAATCGCTGCCTTATCTCGAGTTGGGATGGGTCCTACAGAGGCCTTTTCAATAGTAGCGTATTGTAGGTGGGAAGTGGTGGTGGTATTCAGCAATACGATAGCGCCCCAAGGTATGTCATTGCTTGGGGCTCTGGTGATGAGGACGGGTGACGCTTCTGTTCCTAGTACCTCCAAAGTGCCATTGATGATAATATCAGCCCCTTCGGTCATTCTCAATTCCACACCTGCTTCAATGGTCAAAGTAACATCTTCTGGCACTACGATATCTCCAATAGTGACATATGGAGAGCAATCAACGGACAGAGTGAGATCATCTGTGAGTAAAACAGGAACCGAACATAATCCATTGTCTTCAAAGACGGCGGTCAATTGTACATCACTGATGAGGGTATGATTCAGAATGGCTGTGGTTGAAATTAGATTGTCAGTATTACCCATTTTCCAACCCGAAAATTGATGTCCAGGGTTAGGCTTTGCTTTCAATGTCAATGAGGAGTTGGTTAAATGGTCACCGGCATATCCGGGTGTATATTTTAGATCATTCAACCATAATTGACCTGCCCCAGCAGGTTCAACATCCAATGCTATTTGATGGGTACTGGCAAAGCCATAGTTGGCCAAGTCCGCGATGATATACCCTGGTCGCTGCTGAGTAAATGATCGTATATTATCAATTTGTGTATGCCAATACGCTTCCGAAGACATGGCATTGCCATAGGAAGAGGTTCTCCCTAGCCATCGCTCGATGTGCCTTGGCATTTCTGCCTCGATGGTCGACTGGTGTTTGTCTATCAACTCCGACATTTTGTCCTGGTGAAAAGTTGTCAATAGATGATCCATCATTCTATTGGCAAAGTAGTTTCGGTAGTCATCATTGGCCATCAGCTCATCAAAGGGGATCACCGAGCGATCCATAAAATATCCAATCAAATTGGATTCAGGTTTGAAGAATCCTCTATCCAGATCCATGACAATCCATTGCCATTTTCCTTCATTTTTCGGCTTCCAGCACATGACGTTGTGTCCGATGGAGGTATTGCGAACGTAGATTTCGGTAATGACCATATCCGTAAAATTCTCTATGTCCATGAGGTTGGCCACTGCATCGAAGTTTGCTTGAACCGTTAGGTCTTCAGAAAATAATGATTCTAAATGTTCGTAGGCCTCCAGATCTCCAGCTTCAATCACTTCTTCGTTTTCTATCAAGTCAAAAGTACCTTTAGCCAAGCCGAAGTTGCCAATGATGAAGTCTTCATTGACCTTGGATCGCATATTGTGAATACCCATGTATTGTCCATTGACATAGACCACTGATTCTCTAAAACCCATGGTCGCCAAGTTGGTGTTGAGAGAGACCGCCTCCTGACCCAAGATGTCTCTAAACAGGGTGTAACTCCAGTCACTACCAGAGGCTCTCAAGGCAAAGTCATCAAATGAACCTCTCTTTCGATCATAAAAGAGCGGATATTTTAAATCGCCACTGTAACGTCCTTTGAAATAAATACCGAGCATTTTTTGTGGCAATTTCCATGAGTACAAGCCATTGACTTTGGTGCCTGCAGTTTGATTAATAGCCGCTCGGTCTCCGCCAATATTTTCGAACAATTCGATATTGATAGGTATTTCCCAATCGGGTTTGAAATCTTGCACATAGATACCATCTTCTGCATGCCAAAAGTTGTCTGGATCTGTGGCTATTGATACAATAGGCAATATATGTGGAGATTGGAGAAAATAAGAGTGGGTCACAACAGGACCTGGAATAGCTGAAGGACGAAATATTCTTGCACGCAAAATGGTGGTCGAGGCAATATCGATGGGCGTAGAATTCAAGGTCGAATTGACATCTGGTTCAGCACCATCTAGGGTATACCTGATCTCACCACCCAGTAGTGAGGAGATGGTTACTTGCAGTGAATTGTCAAATAAGCCACCTAAAACTGAGAAGGTTGGGATATTGGTAGTGAATCCGCTAAACTCAGTGGTGACGTTAGCTGAGGCAGGGGTAGGGGTTTCATAAAAGACCCATTCATTGGAAGAATTTCTTCCCATGGATACATCTGATTGCTGTAAAGAATATGTGATAGAATCTACTAATTGCAAAGAGGGATCATATAGACCGATTTGCTCTCCTGCTGCAGAAAGCTTGAAATTGGTGTGGTTCCCAGTATCCATACCGTCAGCCCAGAATAGCCAAAATCCTCCTGCTTGTATCACAGTAGGGTTTGTTATTTGCCATTTGTCTGGGGTATCGAGATTGTCTGATAGGTAATAACCTTGAAGGTCCAATGAAGTTGACCCTACATTATGAACTTCTATCCAATCGCTCGATTCGCTGTAGTCTGGGTCGTCAATCGTTGCGGAATTGGAAGCCTGAAATTCATTGATTCGAACTTGTGCCTTTGAGGGCAATATCAGCATACAAAATCCAAGAACAAGGGGCAAGACGATAATAAATGAGGTACGATTCAACACAGAAAGAATTTAGTTTATGTGACAAATATAGTGTCTAATTATAGTGGGTGAGGTTGGTGTATAATTAATATCCATTAATGGTCATTCGCAACTAATGACAATACTGATCCAAGGTAGTTGAATGCTGAGAAAAAAGATCATCATTTGTGCGAAACCGAAACCATCATTGTTCTTAACGCCTCGTTGCGACAATTATCTATGAGTAAGTCAATTTGATAAGTGGTTTTGCACTCGCCATGTCATCCTATGGCCCGTTGGGGATTGCCACGTTGCTCCTCCGTCGCGCCTCGCAATGACGTGTTTTCTTGGGGATCCCACGTTGTTACTCTGTCACGCCTCACTGTTAAATTTTGTCATTTCGATCATAGAGAGAAATCTATATAACGCCAATGAGTACATGTCGCAGATTCTAACTGTAAAAGACAGTTAACCGTCATTCTGAAAAACTTCAGCTATCGCTGATTTAGTTTTTCAGGATGACGCAGTGGAATGGCAATCTGTCTTTCTTACTCAACATCTCAGCGTATCATTCTATGGCCCGTTGGGGATTGCCACGTTGCTCCTCCGTCGCGCCTCGCAATGACGTGTTTTTTTTGGATCCCAGGTTGTTACTCCGTCACGCCTCACTATCGAATTTTGTCATTTCGATCATGGAGAGAAATCTATATAACGCCAATGAGTACATGTCGCAGATTCTAACTGTAAAAGACAGTTAACCGTCATTCTGAAAATTGATTTTTCTTTTTATAAAAAGGAAAACGATTATTCAGGATCTCCGTGCTAGTCGGTGGCAGTCTGCTATGAACATTAGATCCTGAATAATCTATTTCAGCTATCGCTGATTTAGTTTTTCAGGATGACGCAGTGGAATGGCAATCTGTCTTTCTTACTCAACATCTCAGCGTATCATTCTATGGCCCGTTGGGGATTGCCACGTTGCTCCTCCGTCGCGCCTCGATGACGTGTTTTTTTTTGGATCCCAGGTTGTTACTCCGTCACGCCTCACTATCGAATTTTGTCATTTCATTGAGAGTATTGTATATAACTTATGATTGAGTAGGATTTGGTGGTGCACCTTTCTCAATACTCAATACTCAGTACTAATTTTACCCAATACCTTGTACTTGTTTCACTCAATACTCAGTACTAATTTCACTCAATAGTAATGTAAAAGCTAATCGGCCTTAATCCATACAGCATTTTTTATACTTCTTGCCGCTTCCACAAGGACACGGATCATTTCTTTCTGGTGTTTTCTCTTTGATGAAAGGGGTCACGCTCGGGAATTTTGGCCATGTCATTGATTTTCCCGAACCCTGGTTAATAGGTTCTTCGAAATCGAAGGGGTCTATTAAGTCATCGTCCTCATAGAAAAATTCTTCTCCCTCTTTTAGTTCATCCTTCCAAGAGCCTTTTCGTGTCAAACAGAGCGGCTTTAAAGAGTCCAGCCCAGTTGTTATTTTTCCTTCAAGGATTTGAATGGCTTCTTCTATTTCTACAACCGAGCCATTTTGCCAAGCGTTTTCATCAGGTCCTTTTTGCAGCAGTTCCAGTTTCCTTTTCAATATCGGAATAGCCTCCTGTATTTGTAAATAGGCAACGGTAGTAGCCAGAGGATCGTACCACGAAAGATCGTCACGTTCGAGAAGAGCAAGTAATCGTGCTTGGTACTTATCTAAATCACAGAAATAGAAAGTATCAAACAGAAAAAATATATAAGGCATTGATTTTTTGTCGACATCCTTTTCCATCGCCTCCAATACTTTCTGTGTTGTCAGATCTGGATATTGCTGTGCTAGTTTACCTATCAGGTACTGTCCCTGAATGCTCAGCCAGTCCGAATCATCAGAGTTAGCCTCGTACAGTTCGATCACTGGGTCGATCAATGCTTGGCAAATGTGGCCCTCAGCTACGAGTGCATACCAAAATGGAGCAAACGTGCAATTTACCCAGCAGTACTGGTGATCAAAATGGTTTTTTAGCTCCTTCAAGACGATAGAAGTGGTTTCTTCTGAATCGTCATTTTGTAGGTGTTCGATGGCGGCAAAAGGAACCCCTTTTGCACAAAGATCAAGCACATCGAATGCGTCCTTTGATCGGGGTAATTCCTGTGGTTTTTCTGGGAGGTTTTGGAGGTTGTGACTGTAACGATCATCCAGATGATCTGTCGAATACTTTAGGTCATAATACCATTCAATGGACAGGGCTTCCAAAATATAGGTTTTGGACTTTGCTTCATCAAAACCCAAATTAAGTAATCGCTCAAAAGTTTGGTATTCTATGCTTAATTCTTCTCCTAGCTCCGCTTCTACCCAAGACGTCATTTGTGCGTGTTGCCCTTCATCACCGCGTACATCTTCTGGACAAGTGAATTTCTTCAATTCATCATATTCGTCATGCATATTCGGATTCAGGAACATTTCAGGGGTTTCATCGGCTCCTTCATCAAATTCTTCCCTTAGCCTCCCATAATCTTGTAAAATAAAGTTGGTCACGTCGCGATCAAAAAGTTCGGCATTCCAGTCTTCCCCCATCCAATTCAACATATCATCATACTCAGGATGATTTTTATCACTCAGAATTCTAAGCTTATCCTCATAACCCCATAGCCCACCACAATCTTCTGGTGGGCAGGCTCGTGCTCCGTCAACACATATAGGGTAGGTTTTGTCTTCTTCCTCCTCCTGAATTTTCTCAAGTTTAATTACATGCTCCCAATGGTCACCAAAATCATATACATAGGTAAACTTAGATTTGACCTTACTCACTATTTCACTCAGGAACGTATCCTCACTGTCTCTTTCGGTAGGATCTGCACCGTCATCTATATCCCCTTGGAAATCATAAATTCTGATGTTTTTAAAGCTAAACTCATAAAGGTGACCATCCTCCCAACCCATTGCAATCTGAATGCTATCATGAAGTTCAGAAAAAGTAATGTCTTCGCGTACCTGTATCCTCCGCCAGATGAGAGGGTTGCTGTGCTTAAGTTCGATTTTGAGTTGATAGATCTGCTCCATAGTGCATAAAATTAGGTGATGGAAACAAAACATCACATATCTCCGATTACTTTTCTATCTGATTTTTTTAGATCACCTTGTAAATTTAGGAGAAAGCAATTTCGTGTAATCAAATATGGGTTTTGAATAGATGGAACCCGAAATATGCAATAGAGCATCTATTGCGTGTTTAAATTGATACAAATCAGCCGCTTCGCTTCGTTTGTCTTTATAACCATATCGGTACTATGCTTGCAAAGCCAAACTTCCTGATTCCTGCCTGTCGGCAGACATGGTATTGCACTTTTAATCCTCAACCCGAATTCTATTGTATTGAATCCTAGTTGAAGATAGGGGGCGTGAATATGACTTGACTGCCGACAGACTAGTATTCGAGATCAAGGGAAGTTATATTTTGTGACCTTTACAGTCGTGTGCTGGGCTACCTTCTCATGAACAGCTTTTTTTGTGTAAAATGATTTTCAATGCACCATTTCGACGAAATTTTCCTTCAAGCTATTCTTGAGGTGTTTTTTAAAATAGTTGTAGTGAGCTTTCCATCCTATTTGTTTGTTGTATGCGAGATACCATTTTCTATACAGTCCATTTTCAGTGATTTTAATTCCTACAACTTCTTGATTTTCTAAATAGGGTAATGCGGCCCACTTAGCCATGACTTTTATTCCATATTCACTTTTGATCATTTGTATGGCTGCTTCAGTCAGTCTGATTTCCAAAATCTTTGTAGGAGAAATTCCATTCGGTTTTAAATGATTACTATAAAAGGTAGTATCCTCAAGGGGCTTCTCATAGATTATTAAACATTCAGCTGCAAAATCCTCAAGGTTAACATAAGGTCTTAAAGCCCATGGATGATTTTTGGAAACTATCACGAGTTGTTCATCCTGAAATAGATTCTCATAAGCAAGGTTTTCATGATTCATTTTTTGACTGGTGATCACCAAATCAAGATTTTCATTGAGTAATCCCTCAAAATGTCTTTTTGTAAACTCGGGTAATATTTCTATCTCAATTCTTCGAAATTCCTTCTCAAATTCTTTCATTACCTGGGGCAACCAATGATAGCAGGTGTAACATTCTGTGCTAAGCCTCAAATTGCCCTGTTGTCCATTCAATTGTCTGTCAATGAGATTGAGTGCATTGTGAATTTCCGATTGAATATTCACTGAGGTTTTACGAATGATGTCTCCTGCATCCGTAATCACCAATCGTTTATTTACACGTCTGAATAAAAGTGTGCCCAGCTCTTCTTCTATTTCCTTTAGTTGATGGCTGAGTGCAGATTGACTAAGATGTAGCTTTATCCCGGCCTTTGAAAGTGTACCTTCTTCTGCAACAGTTTCGATCAATTTCAAATGTCTGAGTTCCATGTATTAGTAAATATAATGAATATATGAATACTATTCCTCATATTAATACATCTTCTGATGAGCGATAGAGTTTTAATAGTACATACTAACATCCAGTACTATGATCAAGTTAAATATCGTCCTCGCAATCAGAAATCTGATAAAAAGAAAATTATACTCGACAGCCAACATAACCGGCCTATCTATAGGACTTTTTTCATTCATGTGTATTCTCATGTACTATGACCATGAACATAGTTTTGACAAATTTCATAGTAAAAGCGAAAGCACTTATAGATTGTGGGACACTTTCAATAGTAATAGCAGACAATCGGCGATGATGCCTTTTGCATGGACGCAATTACTAGCGAGCGAATTTTCAGAAATTGACGTAGCAACCTCCATTCAAACTATCCCTTGTGCAGTAAAAATGGACGGGGAAGTCATAAAAGAACAAGACGTAATAGCTGCAGATTCTTCGTTTTTTGATGTTTTTGACTTCCCAATATTATCTGGGCAAAGCAATGAGCTTTTGGTTAATCCAACTGGAATTGTTTTAGAACAAAAAACTGCTGAACGGTATTTTACTTCAGCACTTGATGCTATTGGACAACAAATGACGATTGGTTTTCAGGGGAACTTCAACTTATATACTGTGGAGGCTGTAGTAGTTTGCCCATCAAACTCTCATATTCAATTTGATTTCATTTTACCTTTTGCGCCTATTATCCGAGACCACTCGAATGCAACAGCCTATCAAAGCTATTCTACCCATTTTGTATATACCTATGTGATAATGACCGGTTCGGTAAATG
Source organism: Reichenbachiella sp. (assembly GCA_051531955.1). Taxonomy (GTDB): domain Bacteria; phylum Bacteroidota; class Bacteroidia; order Cytophagales; family Cyclobacteriaceae; genus Reichenbachiella. The sequence goes on along the minus strand of JAOPTS010000011.1, from coordinate 18,646 downwards.
AACAACTATTGCAATCCAAGTTCAAAGAATTCTTATACAAGCATGGGGGAGAAGCCTTGCGAAAAAAATACACCACTTCCTTTCAACCCTTGCATGAGGTGTATTTGAAATCAAATCAAGAGTTTGATTTCAACCCAAGAGGATCGTATGAAAACACACAAATATTGTCTGTTGTAGCTTGGCTCATTCTGATTATTTCTATTGTCAATTTCATCAACCTCACCACTGCCCAATCAATCAAAAGATCTTCAGAAATTGCTATTAGGAAGATATTCGGATCGGATCGGAAAAAAATAGTTATGCAGTTTCTTACCGAGTCTATTTTGATTTCAATTGCTGCTACAGTAGTTTCAATCCTAGGTATGATGTTCCTTTTGCCATATATCAACTCATTATCTGGCATCACTTTTTCGTTGCACCATTTCTTGAGTCCCGATAGGCTATTTTATGCAGTAGGCTTGGGGATTGGCGTTGGTGTGTTGTCGGGATTTTACCCCGCTTTGGTCATTTCTTCTTTTGACCCCTTATTATCCCTAAAATCAGAAAGAATACAAAATGGATCAGTCGTCATTGCCCGAAAATCACTGGTTATCTTTCAATTTGCCATGGCCATGGTCCTCTTGATTGGCACTGGAGTCATCGCTAGCCAACTGGATTTCATGCAACATAGTAATTTGGGGATCCAAACGGAACAAGTATTAGTCATCCCTGATGAAGGTGTGGTCTCTAATGATGCCAAAGCTATGAAATTGTTGAAAAATAAGATGACGGCTCTAGAAGAAGTCGTAGCAGTGACTGCTACATCGACTTATCCCGGTGTTCCATCATGGAGTGTTGGTTTCATAGCAGAGGGGAGTGATGAGGCCAGTAACTCTTTGTCCTGCATATTCACAGATCATGATTTTGCAGAGACCTATAATATCAGCCTATTAAAGGGGCGAGATTTTGATGCCAACATACAGTCTGATGCCATGGGGTTTTTGATCAATGAGAAGGCGCAGGAATTATTTGCGTCGTATGACACAACATGGTGGCATGCACCTATTGGTAAAAATATCAAAAGTAGTTTTCTGAATATGGAGGGTCCCGTCATTGGTGTTTACAAAGATTTTCATTTTGAATCTTTCCATACCGAAATTAAACCCTTGATTCTTATGGTATATCCAAAATTCAAATCGGCAGTGCAGTTGAAGTTAAATACCAATGAGATGGCTGAAACCCTATCAGGTTTAGAATCTATTTGGAAAGAGCTATATCCTGAAGTGCCCTTTGCTTATGAATTCATGGATAATGTGTTTGAGACAACTTACAAGAGCGACCAACAAATGAATAAGCTTTTCAATGTGTTTTCTGTCATTGCTATACTTTTAGCAATTTTGGGACTTTATGGATTAGCATCGTATGTAGCCAAAGACAAGTTGAAAAACATTAGTATCCGCAAAGTGCTAGGCGCCTCTTTGCCAAGTTTACTATATGAATTGGGATCTGGTATTCTGACATTAGGAATAGTGGGAGCGATCATAGCCATGCCAATTGCCTATGTATTGGTCAATCTATGGTTAGAGACTTTTCCATATCGTATTGATGTTCCGATCGACATATTCTTCTATAGCTTCATCATGATCATCATTATCCTGGTAATTACGATCAGTTATCACGCCCTGAAAACTGCCCTGAGTAACCCCGTAAAAGTATTGAATTAGTCTTAAGTATTTGGACTAGATGTATACAGAGCAGTAAGCTTACAGCGTAATAGTAATGATGCTTCTGAGTTTTGTCCATCCCTCAAGCGCTTTGTATACAAGTCTCACCTGATTTTTGATCTCCAATCTGAATCCGGGATAGATGTAGTGAGAACTCTTAGTCATAGTATGGATTGTGACCGATACTTAACATAGTCATCACCTATATCAGGTCTAACACCACGGCTTACGGTTATAAGTAGCCATTCTCGGTTATTTATACTTGAATAGCTTCTCTATTCAATCACCTTGCATTTATCGGCATTGCATATAAAAAAAACAGAGCAGCTTAGGATTCACTAGGCTGCTCTGTTTCTGTATTAGTTGATGGATCATGTTATCCTAAACTGTCGTGTTAGTTGGAGGGTACCCTGATGCCGAGCTTCTCTAATAACTGGGATTGGCTACCCAGGGCATAGATGCTGAGGTCTTTGAGCTCACGGGTAAAGTCTTGCAACTCTTTGAGCTTCTCTTGTTTGTTTTGAGTCGCTACTTGTGCTTCCCCACTTTCAAGCTGAGAAGTGTTGCGTAGCTCTCTCAATTGAAGGACATCCTCCTTTCTAGTTTCTAATACCTCGACAGTCAACTTAAATCGACTCAACTTAGTCAAAAAGTCTGTTTCGTTCAATACTCTCATGTACTGATCATAGCCCCCATTGATCCATTCTTCTACGGGATTGGGTTTGATGAATTTTAGATTGAGACGGTTTTGGAGGTCTGTATCAGCATTGGATAGTATTTTGATCAATTCGAACGTGTTGGCATGGTCATGCTCCACTCGTCCTTTGGCCGCCTGATAGTCATCATAGGACCTGCTCTTTTCTTGTTGCTCTTTGGACTGCTCTGCCGTGTATTTCAAAGCGTCTTGATAGAGCTTTAGGCCTCCGTCTAGATAAGGCTTGTCAATACCAATACCAGATAAAATGTTTAGGATTTCAGGGTCTTTACTGTTTTTGATCAACAGTCTAGAATTCTCTAGCTGTTGTGAAATGGTCGGATTACTCGTAAAATATATTTGTTAGTGTTAAAAATAATTTTCAATTCTCAGTTGATAATTAACACTCAAATGCTACATGCAATATAATATATTTTACCAATATCAAGCAGACTCCTACATTTTTAGTTTTGGCTAGCACATGGATGCCCATAGCTGGTACACGGATGGTCTTGGCCACTACATGGATGCATATAGCTGGCACATGGATGGTCTTGGCCAGCACATGGATGCATATAGCTGGCGCATGGATGGTCTTGGCCAGTACACGGATGTATATAGCTGGTACATGGATGGTCTTGGCCAGCACATGGATGTATATAGCTGGCACACGGATGGTCTTGGCCAGTACACGGATGTATATAGCTGGCACATGGACGGTCTTGGCCAGTACATGGATGTATATAGCTGTTACACGGATTAAAAATAAGATTGGTTCGGTTAATAATCAGAACTCAGACTCTCCAAGTAGAATAAATAGCTAGTCCTTCCTATCAATTTGATTACCCTCAGATATTTTAAGACTAACTAACTGGTCTAACTATTCAAGTGGTTAAGAACAAAAAGAGTTTCTTTTTATGTGTAGAAGCATTAAAAAAATGCTGCTTTATACTTTACCAAATATTGAGGCGTAGTTGAGTTACGCCTATAGGGATCCCTTTCACAACAGACACTGACATAGCGTATTTGATCAGATTTCCTCACAGCTAGGAATGATTTTCATGTCTTTTGCATTTGTTGTGCTGAAAAGGCTAGATATGTGGGGTTGGCGTGTTCAATTCAATCACACTTACTGTAAATGAAATATTATTGAAGTAATTGTATTTGCTTCAATTATTGTTTATCACATGTCTTTTGTTGAAATTCACACCGTGAATTTTATTGATCTATTTTCTGGTGCTGGAGGTCTTTCAGAGGGCTTTATTAAGGCAGGTTTTACACCTATTGCCCATGTGGAGATTGATAAATCTGCTTGTAAAACGTTAGAGACAAGATTGGTTTATCACAAGCTCAAAGCAGAAGGTAAGTTGGATCAATACTATGACTATTTACTTGGTCATACAGGTAGAGAACAATTCCTTGAAAATTCAGGAGACAAACATCTGTTGAAATCTGTAATCAATACTGGAATCGGGGGTGACAATAATAAATTCATATTCAATGAAATAGATTCTCTAGCAAATGGTGAAGAGATTGATTTAGTTGTGGGTGGGCCACCTTGCCAAGCATATTCTTTAGTCGGCAGGGCAAGAGATGAAAAGGGAATGAAAGATGATCCGAGAAATCATCTTTATAAGGAATACGCCAAATTTTTAAAAAATTACTCTCCTAAAGTATTTGTATTTGAGAATGTCCTAGGACTGATTACTGCTGAAAATGGCATGTACTTCAAGAATATGAAAAAGTACTTTAGATCAGTTGGATATTACCTAGATTTTAAAGTCTTGCACTCTGAAGATTACGGAGTACTGCAAAAAAGAAGGAGAATAATTATCATCGGATGGAGAAAAGATATTGACTTTCAATACCCTGATTTTGAGAGTGTCACACATGAATATAAGGTTAGAGATCTATTGGAGGATTTAAAGCCATTGGCACCAGGGGATGCAGAGAATATCACGAAATACGAAAACACTAAGTCTGATTACTTGGATCAATTTGAGTTAAGGAATGGAGTTGATTTTGTAACCCAACACATAGCTAGGCCTCATAACCAACGAGATTTAGGAATTTATAAGATAGCCATTGAGAAATTAGAGAAAGGGGAAAGACTTAAATACCCAGACTTACCTGAATCTTTAAAAACTCATAAAAATCAAAGCTCATTTTTGGATAGGTTTAAAGTAGTTGACCCAAATGGGTTTTCTCACACTATGGTAGCTCATATAGCCAAAGATGGTCATCACTATATTCATCCAAGTTTAAGACAACTTCGATCACTATCTGTTAGAGAAGCAGCCAGAATTCAATCATTTTCGGATGACTTCTATTTTGAAGGAGGAAGAAGTGCTGCTTTTAAACAAATTGGAAATGCAGTTCCACCTTTAATGGCTAATGCTATAGCTAAAAAAATATACAACAAAATATGACCAACATACTGACATTAAAATTTGATCCCAATACAATTGAACACCTTGGTATTTCTCTTTATTCTAAATTACCTAGTGTGCTTTCTGAACTAGTGTCTAATTCGTGGGATGCAGATGCTGAAAATGTTTCGATCAATTTTATCGATAAGGGTGATACCAAAGAAATAAAATATTCCGATAATGGTGAAGGTATGACTTTTGAAGAGCTACAAGAGAAATATCTTGTAATCGGTCGAAACCGCAGAAAATCAACCTCTAAACAAGAATCCAATAACGGCAGAAAAGTAATAGGTAAAAAGGGGTTAGGAAAGCTAGCAGTATTTGGTATTTGTGATATAATTGAAGTGAGATCAATAAAAAATGGTTTGATGAATCATTTTTCCATGAATTTGTTTGAAATCAGACAAAGTAAGGATAGTTCATATTTACCCAAAATTCTTGTCAAGAATCAAGCTACCGCAGAGTCAAGTGGAACTTTACTTCACTTGAAACAAATAAGAAGAAAATCAGCATTTGACTTATCTCAAATTGCTCTTAGTCTTTCTAAGAAGTTTTTGATTTTTGATGAAATGCCAACAGTACTTCTCATTAATGGAGCTGAGAGCACGACCATAACTAACGATCTGAAATATAAAGAGTTAAATATTGAATTTGAATGGAAATTTCCTGAAGAAATGTATGATTCAAACTATGAACACTGGAAGGATGTTTCTGGAACTATATATACGTTAAAGAGTCCTGTTAAAGACACGGAAATGCGTGGACTGTATTTAACCTCTAGAGGTAAAATAGTAAATACCGCTGGGTTTTATGGAGCAAGAGATAACGACCTGTTTCATAGCTATGTCACGGGCTATTTAGAAGTTGATTTTATTGATGATTTTGATGAAGATGTCATTTCAACAGATAGACATTCTTTAAACTGGGAACATGAAAAAACTAAAGAATTACAAGAATATATTCATAAAATAATACGAAAAATAGGCAGTGAATGGAAATCTAAAAGAGCTGAGGCTAAACGAGAGATTATTAAATCTCAAAAAAAGTTAGATATTACAGATTGGCAAAATAATCTAGCTACATATGAAAAAGACTTAAGCGATCGAATTATAGTACCTATTTTAGAAAATTCTAACATCAATATTGAGGATTCTAGTAAGATAATTGGAAGCGTAATCGATAAGTTCGATAATAAAACATTTAAAGAGTATGCATCAAAAATTGCCGACATTTCTAAACCTGAAGATATCCCCACTCTACTTCAGCTTATGGATGATTGGAAAACAATTGAATCAAAAGAAATAAAAGGACTTGCAGATGCTCGAATTGAAGTAATAAAACAATTTGAACGTTATTTGAATACCAATACAAAAGAAGTACCTACTCTGCATAATTTTTTGAAAAAATTCTCTTGGTTACTTGATCCAAGGATTTTAGAATTTAGAGATGAAGTAACATATTCACAACTCCTTAAAGAATCATTTCCTGATGATAAAATTGACGAAAAGAACCGTAGAATTGATTTCTTATGCAGTAATGCTTTAGGTGAAATTTTATATGTTATTGAGATTAAAAGAAGTCAGTTTATTGTTGATTATAATGCGATTGAGCAAGCATATGATTATGGATCTTTTCTAAAAGAAAAATATGCTTCACATACTGGTTTTTCGAAAGTAGTTTGTTACGTTGTTGGTGGTGAAAAATCGAGTGATAGAAAATTCAAAGATAAGGAATTAACTTACATGCAAACAGGAGAAGTTTATGTAAAAACTTATCGTGAGTTATTAGAACAATCTAAAGAATACCATAAAGAATTCATTGAAACGTATGATAAATACAATGAGTGATCAATAATTAGTAACCATCCACATTGCCAAGTCGCTAAAGGTAACTCAGATACTAAAGCTTGTAAAAAATCATATTTGGCCTAGGGATTATGGTAAACCGAAACAGTATCCTCCAATGATCTTAGCGTCTCGTAAGACCTTGATGTATGAGTTTTTCAAGGCATAACCTAACAATCTTATTAAACTTTCAATAATATTTGAAACTTCGATAAGATTGTTTACGTTTGTTTCATCATGGATTACAAAGAAGCAAGACATAAGTACATTCAAGCTTGGGGAACACTAGGTTCTAGCTGGGGAATCAACAAGGCAATGGCTCAGATTCATGCTTTGCTCTTGATATCTACCGAACCGCTCTCTGCCGAAGAGGTGATGCATGAACTCCAAATGTCTCGTGGCAATGTCAATATGAACCTTCGTGCACTGATGGATTGGGGCATAGTGGAGAAGGAACACAAAGTAGGAGAGAGAAAGGAATTCTTCATAGCAGGAAAGGACGTTTGGGAATTGGCGAGACAAGTCTCTAAGGAAAGACGTAGACGTGAAATAGAACCCATCATCAAAGTACTGGATCAAGTACAATCAGTGTCGGGAGATACTAAAGAGATCAAGGAATTCAAAAAGGTGACGGGAGATTTGAAAGACTTTTCATTGAAGGTGGACAGTGTATTGGACAAGTTCACCAAGTCAGATCAGAATTGGTTCGTCAAACTATTGATGAAGCTGTAATATTTTTTTACTCATTACTTTCAGTAATTCTTGAAAGTAATGAAATAAATGAAAATTAAATTAAGAGAGATGAAAACACTAACAAATCACACCATCATCTATGATGACGAATGCCCGATGTGTAATCAGTATACGCAGGCATTCATTACAACTGGTATGCTAGATCAGGAAGGGAGAGTGGCCTACTCTGAGGCGGTGAACAGTCCCGGTATTGCTATCGATTGGGACAGAGCAAGGAATGAGATTGCGCTATGGAACAAGGAGGACAACTCAGTCCTCTATGGGGTCGCTAGTCTAACCACGATATTGGGTCAAAGCCTTCCGATATTCAAACCATTATTTGCTTCTAGGGTCTTTGTTTTCCTCATGCGTTACCTCTATGCTTTTATCTCTTACAATCGTAAAGAGATAGCGCCTAGTCGTGTATTCGAAGGTCGGAATGCCTGTACACCAGATCAAAATAATACAGCGAGGTGGGCCTATATCATTTTTGCATGGTTGGGTACTTCTTTCATATTGGTACATTATGCTCGCTTGATTATCCCTTGGGTGGATGCCTCTAATTATTACAGCGAGTTTTTGATCTGTGGTGGTCAGCTTGTCTTTCAAGGTATCATCGTGATGATAGTCAAGAAGGATAGATGGATGCACTATCTCGGCAATGTCATAACTATTTCTCTAGCAGGTGCCTTGCTGCTGACGCCTATGTTCCTATTGGATCACTGGGTAGCTAACAGCTGGGTTTTTCTTGGGTATTTCATCTTGATCGTTGCTGCGATGTTCTTTGAGCACATGAGAAGAGTAAGAATATTGGAGCTTCCTTGGTATCTCACAGCTACTTGGGTGCTGTATAGGTTTTTAGTTTTAGCCATTATTAATAAGTTGTGAATGGACTATTGATTGGTGTTTGATCTTTATCTATTTTGCATTCCTTTTATGGAGCCCTCTAACTTTTACCATTACATAATCCCTATACTTGATTCTTATCGAGATCAAGCTTTGATATCTCAAGAGGATAACAAGAAGATGACTCTGTCATCTCACACTGGCCTAGATATTAAAAATAGGATTGGCTATTTTCAGCAGCTTTTTAAGACGGGAAAAGTTGATAATGGCGCAAACATACTCTTAATAATCAATCTTGAACAAGGCTTGATTGAAGCTGTATTGGCTTGTATAGCAATGGGGCTATGCCCTGTTATACCACCTAAAGGACTCAAGAAAACTACCATTCCTTTTTTCTTGAGACGTTACGCTATAAAAGTCAGTATACTTTCACCAGATGTTAATTTCATCAATTTACTATTGATGAAAACAATGGTTAAGGCAATCAAAATTGAAGCGTCATTAAATGAAAATTTTGATTTAGAAGTAGAGGTTAAAGATGATATAGATATCTCTCAAGTAGCACTGACTAGTTTTAGTTCTGGCTCTACGGGTGAGCCCAAAAGAATTGAAAGAACACATGAGATATTGTCAGCTCAACACCTTGCCCTAAAATCAATTTTCCCAAAATGGAAAACACAAGTAGACTTTCCATTATTTCCGAATGTCGTGTTACACAATTTGGCTTCAGGTGTTCCCACCGTGTTTCCAAATATTAAGAATTTTAACCTCAAGGACTTGGATCCTGAGCTCATTCATCATCAACTCATGCAATCGGAGATTCAAAGTATGAGTGGTAATGCATATTACTATACTCAATTGGTAGGATTTGCTGAACGAGGTAATTATCAATATGATAATATCAAAGGTTTGGTTATTGGAGGTTCACCAGTTACTGATAGCTTACTCAAAAGAATGGCAGAAGTATTTGTCCAAGCCGTGATCTATGTTGTCTATGGCGCAACAGAGGCAGAACCCATTGCCATAAGAGAGTGCCAACCAGATGAAAACAATCTAAATATGTGCTATGGATACGTTGTAGGTAAACCCTATGATGGCCTAACTTTAGAATTAGACTCACCAGTTGAATTATCTTCAGTTGGGTACCATTCTGGTCAGGTAATGGTCAAAGGAAAACATGTCATTACTGGTGGAAAGGAATGGTTAGCAACAGGTGATCATGGCTATATAGATGATGAAGGTAAGCTAGTCCTGACTGCTAGAAGGGGAAATGAAGGAGTTTATGGAGGTTTTCAACATTATATGTTGGAGCATCCAATTAATAATATCGACGGGGTTGTTAATGCTGCCGCTATTAGTACATTAAAAGGGTTTCAGTTGTACTACTGTGGAGAAATAACAAAAGAAAACTTAGAAAAGAAGCTCTGTAATTATGATTTTTTCGATGTAATCGTATCAATAGAAAAAAGAGACCAACTACCAATGGATAAAAGACACTTGTCAAAAGTGTTGTATCCTGTATTTAAATAATATGCAAACAGAATTCAATCAGCTAGCTTTAGATCAATTAAGGTATTCCATCGTATGGGAAGATCATCCTACTTTGTATGCAGCTTTAGATATACAGCAAGATGACCAGGTATTGGTCATTACTTCTGCTGGTGATAATGTACTCAATACGCTACTAAAAGAACCAAAAAAAGTAGTGGCGATAGATTTGAATCCTATTCAAAATGCTTTATTAGATTTTAAGAGATACCTTATAGTGCACTATGATTATGAAGTGTATGTTGGGCTTTTAGGATTGAGCGGAAGTAAGGAAGTTAAAAAGGTATGGGGAGATATCTTTATGGACTTCCCACTTGATAGCCGAAATTATTGGGATACATTCTTTCAAAAGCATCCAGAAGGGATCATGTGCTCTGGGAAATTGGAATGCTATTTATTAGACTTTATGAACACGCTTACTCCTCAAGTGCAAACAGCGTTCCAGGCATTGTTAGATTGTACCTCAATAGAAGAACAGCATTTGTATTTCCAAGAACGAATAAACACAGACGAGTTTAAGGAAAATTTTATAAACTATGTAGACAAGAAAAACCTGGGCAAAGCAAGAGATCCAAGGTTGTTCAAATATGTAGGAGATGAAGTAGGAAATATTTTTTATAAAAGACTCTTAGCTCAAAGTCAAACGGTGCTATGGAAGAATAATTTCCATTGGTTATTCTTCTTTTTTGGAATGGATCACTTGAATCAAAACGTCTTGCCACCTTGTTATCAAAAAGAGAATTATGAACGGCTCAAGCAAAATATTGACAAGATTAAAATTATAGAAGGGGAGATTGTGGAATATTTACTATCTAACCAAGGACTAAGTATAACGAAAGCTAGCCTATCAAATGTGTTTGAATACGCCAGTCCATCAGAATTCGAAGAGGTTATGAATCGTATGGCTGATCAAAAAAGGAGTCAATCTCTAAAGGTGTTGTACTGGAATCTGCTACAACATCAAAAACCTTTTTCAATCAATGGGAATATGAACAGTGAATTAGTGTCAGAAAATGCCAGTTCTTGTTTTTTTTTCCAAAATAGTTACCTTGTAAATTTTTAAATAAATCATTTGCTAACCATCATGAACCGACCTTATTATTTCACTACCGACTTCCTAAGTAAAATGATGTCTAATCATTCAGGAAAACAAATAGTTGTCTCAGAAGCTAGTCCGTTTTCCTTGGATAATTCAGCTAGTATTTTGGCAGTACTGACAGCAGGTAATTCAACTAGACCTATTGGACATTTTGGATTGAATATCACCTATAAAGAAGATCAGAGGGAGAATACCTTAGATGCCGTGTTAAAAATAAAACCACATGGCAATGAGATCACAGCCATGCTCAATGGTTTGGCTGCCAAACCTAAGACTAATTTGGAGAAAGTTTATGACGAATTTCAAAGTGAGACAGGGTTTCGAAATGTACACCGAAGAGAACTAGAGGTACACGAGAAGTTAAAACCATCTTGTGCACAGGAGGTCTATGGTACGCATGCGGATGAAGAGAGTGGTTTGTATTTTATACTGATGGAGAGCCTATTAGAGACAGAAAAACTCAATACGGTCATGCAACCAGGATTATGGAAAGATGATTCGATCAAAGAAGTTCTCAATAGCATGGCAAAGTGGCACATTGAAGGGCAACAAGCTCATCAAATACTAAATCAGCAATATTGGGATGATGTAGCAGATAAGGTTTACATGATAAGATTAGTTCCTCTTTGGGAAGAGTTGCTGAATCAGGCAAGTAATCAATTCCCTGAACTCTATACCGAAGAACGGCAGCAAATCATGCAAAGCTTTATCAAAGACCTGCCACGCTATTGGTCCGAATTAGCGTCTATGCCCAAAACACTTGTACATAACGATTGTAACCCAAGGAATATGTGTTTCAAAGGACCTGAAAACAAGTTGTGTCTTTATGATTGGGAACTGTCTACCTATCACACGCCCGTATATGATATCGTGGAGTTTCTATCATTTGCCTTAGAAGAAGATAGATATGACCAATGGCCAGTGTATTTGAAGTATTACTTTGAGACATTAGAATCTCTTGGGAACCCATACAAAGATGAGAAACAATTCAAAAGAGCAGTGAAGTTGTCCGCACGTGATTTTGGTCTGCATCGATTGGGAATGTACATGATGGCACATGCCGTCGCGCCTTATCCATTCCTACCAAGGGTGGTCAATAGCTATTTCCATTTGCTATCATTGGAACTATAATTCCTTTTGATATAAGCCATATTCACATGAGTCATAGGGGAGGCCATCCGAAAATTTCAACGAATGATTATCTTCTCTCATCAGACAGAAGATACACTCCTCATACTTTTCTTTGAATGATAACATCACATAGGCTCCCATAAAGGTCATCAAATTATTGCGTCTAAATGCAGGGTGAACTCCAACACTTTTGATTAACAGAGTCTTGGGACTAGAGGAATTGGTTTGGGTTTTAGAATCAGAATTTTGGCCTTTTGACACTGAAGCTTTATTTGGATGGGCCAAACATATTGAAGCTAACTTTTTAGTTTTTTTGTCCTCAAAAACAACTGAACTACTTGCGCATAACTTACTAGCATATTGAGGGTTATACAATTTACTAAAGGCTGAAAAAGACAAAATTTTAAAACCAGGATTATCGCCAAAAGTTTCGTTTATCAGGGTATAAAGATCGTCTGCTCTTTTAGTCCAAAACGCAACATCTACTACATGAAAGTCAAATGGTATCGATTTTACCGTCTCAATAAAAGTCGACTTATCCATGTAAAAATCTTGAACACTAGAGGACCTAATTAACCTGCTTTCAAATTTGGTTTTCAACTGATATCCCACCTTTAGTAGCAACGATTGATAATAGGATGGATTCACCGGCTCCCTACTAAATTGCTGCCATGTCGGGGTTTGATGTCTGATTCTATATCTCAGGAATGTATTGAAGTGATAGGGGCCTTCACAAGATGTAAACCCCAGTTGTTTAGCCTGTTGATGCGCATGTGCAAACAGGGTTTGATGGCTTTCTTCTTCATCAACCCCTTCCCAAAATCCGAAATAGCACGTTTGTGAGTCTTTGGGGTATATACCCAAGATGCGGGCTTTGCCTTCCATCCAATAAAAATGTATATTATGATCTATACACTGCTCTTTCACGAGAGTAAGGATATAGTTTTTATCTGCATCTTCTACATGATAGGGAAGCTTATCATAGACTTGATCTACCAGATCATAGAAGCCATCTGAGGGTAGTTCTGGATAGATTACTTGTTGTACCTCACTCATTCTTCGATGATTTTAACTTCGCCTGATTTGGCGTTAATATGAATGTTTTGACCCGATTGGATTTTTTTGGTCAGTCCATTGATGTTAATAATGGTCGGTATACCCAGTTCTCTCAATAAAATCACAGAATGAGAAAGGGAAGAACCTTTCTCAATCAAGACTGCTTTACAGACAGGAAACAAAGAAGCCCATCCAGGATCTGTTCTCAATGCTACAATTATTTTACCCGTTACATCTAGATCATCCTCTGGGCTTGTGACAACCACACATTCACCAGTCACGACACCAGGGTAGCAACCTTTACCTACCATGTCGTCCTCATCCACTGAAACCTGTTCAACGGGTGGATAAGGATCTATCACGCGTGAAGGAACCTCTACAGACCGATAGGAATCAAACTCCATTTGTCGCTGTGAAACCAATGCTTGTTTGGGAGTTTGTTTTTGACTCCATACTTCATCTTCTTCGAGCCAAAATACATCTTCTTTGATCTTCAAGTCACCTTTTGTAACCATTAATTGTCCCATATGCAGATATAAATCACGGTACATGCCAAACAATCGCGTACGCTCCATTCTCAATGCTTCCCGATTTCTTATGCCTTGTTGAAGTTTTTGAATCTTCTTATGGGCTTTCTTTTTAGCCCAAGGTGCTTTGCCATTCAACCTTTCATTCAATTCAATAAGCGCTTCTTCATTAAGATGACTATTGCCATCTAGCGTAGGCAATGTTTCTGATTTGAGGTAATTCCTTAAGTATTGATAGAAAATCGTAGGATCGACGCGCATGGTATGGGTCTCTAGTTTGAGTTCACCTACTGTTCTGTCTCCATAATTAATGATATAATCTCGGACTTTAAGCGCTAGTTCGGGGAAGTCTTGATTGATGATATCCAAAACCCCTTCTTCTTGTTGAATAAGCATTTGTTTCAAAGTATCATCTTGCCTTATCTCTGTAGCAATTTTCAACATCTCTTTGGTGGGGAGGGTGTTTTCCATTTGATGATCGCCTGCAAACAAGCGACATTGAAAATCATCCGTATCTTCTATTCCAAGGCTATTCAACAACCGGACGACCTTACCATTGTGCATCATCACGAAGAAATCATTGATAATAGGCACGTCCCATTGTTCAAGTAGTTGTTGATCTAGTTTTAACTTGGTTCTTTTTAGTATTTCAAAGTCTGAGGTATTTAGCTCTTGTTCATAGTACCAGTCAAACACTTCCTTGAAATGAACCCTAAAAGACTTGATATGATTATCTAGATTGGAGAATGCCTTCAATAAACGAGTCAGATTAACGATCATCTCAGGTAATAGCAGGAGTTTTTGTTTCCAGTTCTTTCGCTGATCTTCCACGAAATCTACAGGATCAGTTAATCCCATCATTCGCTCCATATCCGATTTGTTCTGCTCGAATTTGGGTAATAGTTGTAGCCCTTTATACCAGTTGTTGATATTGTAATAAATACGACCTTGCACCAAACCCAACAGCTCAGTAATCACCGGTTCGTTCGAAGTAATGGTGGTAGCATTTAACCCTAAGGCTTTCATCGTTTGTCTATAAACGGTAGCATATGCCCGTCGAGCAAAACTAAATGTGAGGGGAGTGGTTACTCCACAATAGCTCTCTTGGATGTTAGAATTGTCATATACGATTGGTTCGGGGATCACCTGTGTGATCGGCCTACACTGTACGATCCAAAGCTGTGATTTGTCCCAAACAAACTCTATGTCCATTGGGCCTTTCAATTCCCGTTCTAATCTTTGCGCAATAGTGAAGAGCTGAAAGCATTGTTGTTCTGTGAGACAAGCTCGTTTGGCTTTATCAGTTTCCAAAACCGATTCAGACAACCCAGCTTTTTTAGCTTTTACAAAGGAATTGTCTTGCGTCTCAACATGCTGACGATGCAAGGCGCCAGTTGATTTCAAAACATAGTATTCGTCAGGTGTAATATGCCCACCCACAATTCCTTCTCCAAATCCCCATACTGCATGAATAGCGGTCTCTTGCGGGTATTCTGGGAAAGTGGTGAACATCACACCAGAAACGTTCGCATCGACTTGTTTTTGAATAATAACAGACACTTTGGTTTTCAAATCAAGACCATGTGTCAATCGATAATCAATGGCTCTTTCGTTATAAGCGCTGGAGGCCGTCAGTGCGATGTATTTCCAAAGGTCTTCTTCCGATTGGATATTTAGATAGCTGTCCATCATACCAGCAAATGCATGTTGCGAACCGTCTTCATCAGCGACAGACGAACGAACAACAAGGGCTTGGTTAGGGAAGTCCCAAGTTTTGAGTACGTCTAATATTTGCTGTTTAATGCTTTGCTTTAACACATGACCTTCAAGCTTCGCTTTAAGAGATGCCGCCTTGGGTTTGTTATCTACATGGTCAACAGATACTTCAAACAAATCATGTCTTAGTATCATGAAATCAGGCACATCTAGACCTAAACGGACCATGTTTTGCAAGCCTGTGGCTTTACCTCCAAGGTCTTGACCCTTGGGATTTTTATCTTCCGAAATAATCATCCCGCAACGATTTCAATGATTACAGTGACATAACTAAACAACATGAACAAAGAAACCACCAACTCTGCTTTCCTGAACAGTGATTGTTGCGGAGTGATCCAGCCTTTAATATAGATGAGCAAGGCCACTACATATAAGATAGCTATCAAGGCAAAAGTCCACACACCAGCCTCTATTAGAGTTAATAGTTGAAATTGAGCCAGTACGCCTAACAGTAGTACCACTAAAACTGCCAAGACAGCTCCCTTTAATCCCAAGGCTTTGGAATACGAATCTTGACCTTCACGCTCTGCATCAGGTGCATGAATCTTTCTTGCCAATTCAAATGAAAAACCTCCTAGTACGCTTAGTGACATCAAAATAACCAATGACATAGACCAGATAAATTGACCCTGCCAAACGGACCATAACCATAGAATAATCAAGGGCATAATCATCATATGACTCAGGGCATAGAGTACCAATCGTTTTTTAAGAAATTCAGAAATGAAAAATTCATAGCGCATCAACAAGCTGTATATTAAACATAGCCAATAGAACAGCAATGTGTTCAAGCCCATCATTCCAGACCAAGACAACTCTATAATTAAAAAGAAGTATGCTAAAACTTTCAATTCCTTCAATCTTATTTTCCCCGATTGTAAAATCCTCTGGGGATGTAATTGACAATCCAAATCATAATCTTTGATCTCATCAAATACTCTTAATCGAAAGAAGAATCCAATAGTGGCCACAGCACCCAAAACATCCAGCCATTGAAAGTGAAAGGCAGTATCAGTCGCAAATTGTGAACATGACATGACGGTCATGAAAAGAATGACAAACAAAAACATATTGACGAAAGGGAACCTTTCATTCAGATATGGGAGTAGGTATTTAAATTGCATTGTTGGTTGTTAGTTTTTTGCCCAAAGAGCCAAGGTATTGATGAGTAAATTAATTATCTCTAAGCACATACACAATAGGAATCATGCCTAGCATTAGATAGTTTTAGGCATTCTATTTTCTTAAAATCTAAGGAATGCAAACTATGATCAACCTCCTATATTCTTACCGTAAATTCTCTTTAATTTTCGTGCTGGTACTAGCGGCAGCTCTGACACCATGGGTGCAAAAAGGGGTGCGTTTGGACAATAGTCTAAAGATTTGGTTTTTGGAGGATGATCCAGCATTAGAAGATTACTATCAATTTCAAGAAGCATTTGGCAATGACGAGTTGGTCATATTGATGATTAAAGATAGCATGCTTTGGCAGGATGAGTCACAGCTGTTGGCCCTCAAAAAGTTAAGCCGAGATTTAGAAGCCTTGCCTGATGTTGCCAGTGTATTTGGAGCCGGCAATGCACGGATACTCAATCATCACTTACTATTTGCCACACCACACCCATTGATTGCCACGCCTTATGACAAGGAACAATATGAAAGGGATTTGGAGAAGATGCCATTTCTTAAACAACAATTGTATTCTTCGAACCAGCAATTGACACGACTCATTATCCAACTCAACAACAGTGTTGATTTTGACGACAGGAGAGTAGCTATTCTGGGAGAACTGAGAACTACGGTAAAGAATCATTTTGAAGAAAAAAGACAGTATTGGGGTGGAATCGGCATTATATATGAAGGGTTAAACGCCTTGTCTCAGCAGGATTTTGGTAAGTTTCTAATGGGTGGTTATATATTGATGTTCCTATTGATTGGATTGCTGTTTCGCAATTTCAAAATCGTGGGCTTTGCCATGTCTACCATCTTTTTGGCTATCTGGTACACCTTGGGAATATATGGTGCTTTGGATCTGAAATTGAATCTCATGACGATCATGATGCCGCTCATTATTGTATTACTCGGCGTATTGGATGTCGTCCATATTACCTACACCTGGACAGGGCTTAAAGAAACAAAGGATAGGGTAGCGCGTCTTCAGAAAACTTGGGACAAGACTTGGAAACCTTGTTTGTTCACCTCATTGACCACCATGGTAGGGTTCGCTGCACTATTGAGTACACCTATGCCTATTCTTAGATGGTTTGGCTTGTTTTCAGCAATAGGAATTGCACTAAGCCTATTTTTTTCTTGGCTTTTGGCACCTTTATTCTTACCTAATAATGCCTCGCTGCAACAAGTAGAATTCTTGCTCAACCGAACAGACTGGGAGGGGAGGTTCTCTAAAAATAAAGGGTGGTTGATGCTGAGTCTTTTGTTGATACTGGTATCGATGGGCGGATTGTTTTTGATCAAAACGAATACATATACTTACGGCTATTTCCCTAATAACCATGAGGTTGTGAAGGATCATGAATATATGAATATTCACTGGGGCAATTACTTGCCTTTAGAAATAATGGTCAACTATAGTCCAGATACCAAACTGAACGACCCGAAATTCATTCATCTATTGGCTCAGTTGGATTCTGCATTGTTGTCTGTAGATGGGATTGACAATGTGTTGGGTTATCATGATTTCATTCTATCGTCCTTGAGCAGTAATACCGATGGTTCAAATAGTGTTATGTTAAATAGAGATGAGGTAAAAGCTTCATATCGTGCAATAAAACAATATTATCCCCAATTATATAACAACTATATATCGAAGAAAGATCGTGTCATTCGCCTTACCATATTTGGTGCTATGGTCAATTCTGAGGAACTCAGAACACATATTGAAGTTGTTACCAAGATGAGCAATGATCTATTGAATCCTATAGCGTATGGTACTATAGCAGGGTATCAGCCCATGTATGCCAATATAGTAGACTATGTAGCCCAATCTCAAGTGATAAGCTTGTTAATCGCCCTGGTAGGAATTTTCCTTTTGTTATGGATATTTCTCACAGACTGGCAATTAAGTGCGGTTGCATTAATCTCCAATTTATTCCCATTGCTTGTGATGTTTGGTTTCATGGGTTGGATGGGTATTGCGCTAGATTCTGCCACAGCGAGTGTAGCAGCTATTGCTTTGAGCTTTTGTATAGATGACAGTATGCATTTTGCTTATCAATATAAAATGGGGTTAAACAACCAGGG
>JAOPTS010000010.1:0-81281 GCA_051531955.1 Reichenbachiella sp. | reverse complement strand
TAAGTACTGTTATCGTTTTGTGTGGTTCCTCCAGTCGCTGTATAATCTTCTGCTTCTATAGTAAGTGAAGCTGAAGCAGCAGCATTTATTGTCATAGCCGTAGTTGCCGTATAACTTCCATCAGTGGTAGTTACGGTAATTGTTGCCGACCCTGCACTTACCGCTTGTACGAAACCTGCATTAGAAACAGTAGCAACTCCAGTGTTAGATGAACTCCAGCTTACCGTTTTGTCCGTAGCGTTTGATGGTAATACTGTTTCACCAAGTTGGAAACTTCCGCCAACAGTCAGAGTTGAAGTGGAAGGAGTAACAGATACACTTGTTACATTGACTGAACCACCAGGTAAATCACCAACTTTAGTAAGTATGATATTATCACCATTCCATTGCCATGCATTAGTACCACTTCCTTCTACTTTGATAGTATGTGAACCAGAGGTCAAAGTCAGGTCTGTGCTGAGTGTGGCATCTTGGAAAACTCCCCAATCACCAGTGTTGGTCAAAGCATCATCTAATATTGATGTACCATCTACAGAAACCTCTACAGCAATACCTGTGTTAGGAGACGCAAATGATAGCTTAGCTTCATAAAGTCCAGGAGTTGTGACATTGATTGTATATTCACCCCAGTCTCCACCTTGGTTATAGTTGATTCCAGTAATACCAGCACCAGTATAAGTCATAAAGCCTGTACTGTTGTCACTGTTGAGAGCCGTTCCACCTGTAGAAATAAAGTTTTCTAATTCAATAGTGAGTGTTGTACTTCCACCACCAGAGCTTGTTATTGTTACTGTGGAAGAGTCTGTATAGCTACCATCATTAGTAGTGACTGTGATAGTTGCAGAGCCTGTTCCTATGGCGCTAACTACACCAGCGTTAGACACTGTAGCAACTGACCCATTAGATGTGCTCCACGATACTGATTTATCAGTCGCATTGCCAGGGTTTACTGTTTCTGTCAATGTTCCATTGTTACCCACGGTCAGCGCCATTGTGCTTTGATCAAGAGAAACGCTAGTTACATATACTGTAGATGCGGTCACTGTAATATTTGAAGTGGCCGTATAACTTCCATCCACTGTTGTTACAGTAATTACTGCACTTCCTGCTGATACAGCTGAGACAAGTCCATTGCTCACTGTTGCAACGCCTGCATTAGATGTGCTCCAATTCACTGATTTATCAGTTGCATTGCCAGGGTTTACTGTTTCTGTCAATGTTCCATTGTTACCCACGCTCAGCGCCATAGTTCCTTGATCAAGAGAAACGCTAGTCACGCTTACAGAAGGAGAACTACCCACTTTAGTTAATGTGATGTAATCCATATTGTATTGCCATGCATTGCTTCCAGAACCTTTTACTCTGATCGTATGAGTTCCTGCAGACAATGTCAGGTTTGTACCCAATGTGGTAGATACAAACGTACCCCAATCACCAGTGTTAGCTAAAGCTTCGTTAAAAATAACTGTCCCGTCTACTGATATCTCTGCTGCTATATCATTGTTAGGAGAACCAATTACTAAGTCTATTTGATAATCACCAGCTTCACTAATAGTAACATCATAGTCTCCCCAGTCACCTGCTTGGTTCCAGTTGATTCCAGTAACACCACCACCTGAATAAGTCATGAAGCCATAACTATTGTCATCGTTTTGTGCTGTTCCTCCAGTGGCTACAAAGTTTTCTGCCTCTATCGTTAGCGATGCTCCGGCAGCATTGATTGTCATAGCGGTAGTAGCTGTAAAGCTTCCATCAATAGTTGTTACTGTGATAGTTGTAGAACCAGCACTGACTGCTTGTACTAAACCTGCATTAGATACAGTAGCAACTCCAGTGTTAGATGAACTCCAGCTTACCGTTTTGTCTGATGCATTTGCTGGCAATACTGTTTCAGTAAGTTGCACACTTCCACCAGCATTAATTGTCGAAGTAGAAGGAGAAACAGATACACTTGCTACATTGACTGTCCCACTAGGAGGTGTTCCTTCAACCAATTCGATAATTCCCCAGAGATCAATATCTCCAAGTCCACTTACAGTTACATCATTTCCAACTGTACTAAGCGTTAGTGTTTGAACCGATTGTCCTGGTCTGTGAAGTTTCGCTTCACTGAAACTATTAGGGAAGACACCACCATCAAGCTTAACGACTACATTAGATTTAACATTATAAGAATCAGTAGAAGTGTTATAGTCAGTGTTAATTAAATGAACCACTTGTGAACTTGCAGAATTATCTATTCTAGGAAAAGCAGTCATTTTGTTGTCAACATTAGTACTATTAATACTCATGGATATTGTAGACGACAAACCATTTTTGACAGGTACCAAATCTGAAGCATTATCATTTGCTCCAAATAGCTCCAATTTACCTCCTAATTGTTGTAGGTTGGCCAGTAGAGTAGGGTTGTTGACAATGTACGAGTTATAAACGGTTTCGCAAACGATAACTTTCTCATAACTATTCAATTCGCTAAATGTAGGAGTACTTTCATAAAATTCATCTCCAGCAATAAGCAGATCGAAAGGCATATTATTATCTTCCAATGCATAAAATGCTTTGTTTATATCGTAATTAAATTTTCTAACCGATTCTCTGGCATGAATAAGCGCTACATTACTTTTCAAAGCTGTTCTATTATCGAACAGTGATTTATTGTTTTGAATCCAATCGAATATATAAGTCATGTCAGTGCCAGGAGTATAACTGTTGTTTCCATAAGCCCACTGCTTGGCTGGTGCTATAAAATTGGCACCATTAGCGTACCCGGCAGCTATCCAACCTTTGATTTCTTCATCATCTATGTGACCATTTAATGCTTCTTCCCAATCTCTTGGTTCTGCAGTCAGTACCATGGGTTTACCTAAGCTTTCGGCCAATTTGTAAGTGAGTTCTGGCTCATACGTCCAAGGTTCCATCACGTGTGGTAATTCTTGCTGATAAAAATCGACTTCTGGAATGATAGAAGTTCTATATGGATCGAAAAGTGGAGAAGAGACACCAGCCATTATTCCGGGTGTTACCGTATGAGCATAGTCTATTAATTCTTTCGTCATATCATTAAGTGCATCGTTCTGAAATTCTTTAAATAAATCATACAAGAACATTTCAGTAGTACCAGCTTCATGGAGAGTAACCCCATTTTTATAATTTCCATCAGTTTGGATTCCTCTGCTATTCAATTCCGTTCTATAATTGAAGGTACTGACATTAGAAACACCCATAGCTGTCAATTCACCAGAAGAATAGTTGGCTTGGAGCCAAGCTTTGAAACCATCCAAACTATGGGTAGAAAAATCTCCTGAAACCCAATCAGCCTTGCAGGCCAAGGCAGAAGATGTCTGTGCATCAATCATTAGAATAGAGGCACCTGATTGCAATGCCATATCAATTTGCCATTTCATAAAGGCTATGAAAGTGGGTGAGTTGCTAGACATCCAATAAGGTTTCTTGTTTTTATGCACATTACCTGCAAACCATGGGTATTCGAATGGATCTCCAGCCACAGTCAGACATGAATGATTAGTATAGGTAATGCCATTTTGCGCACAATAATCGATAAAAGGTTTCCATCCAGCATCAAACTCTACACGAGCATGGTATTTTCTACCTTCTCCTAGAATTCCCACTACTTCATTATCGTGCGTATTCATAGTTCCATATACATCGTTCAGGTTTAGAAAACCCCATGCGATATTGGTAACAGAATAATTGTTTCGGGTCCACTGGTCTCCAGAATTGGCAATCATCACACTGGATTTTATGATGTCCTGTGATATCCCTGTTTGCCAAATAATTAAACTGAGTAATAAACTGATAGTAATTTTTCTCATTGCATTTACTGTTTAATGTTGTAAAAGTTTTATGCTTCTTTCAAAATAGTTTTATAGCCTAGGCTATAAAGTCATATCAGGTAGAATGGAAAGTCGGATTTGAATTTCCGAATGAGCCAATAATTAGTGAAACTGAGTACAGTCTTAAATTGTTATCGTCTCTTGCATCAGAAAGCTACGGGAGGCGATCTGTCAGTGAATGCTACTGTAATTTGTAATAATACAATATTTCAAACTATAATATATGTATCAAAAACTATAATCATTTCTTCAAATATGTATGTTTCCCTTTAAGGGAATGTATGTAACTAGAAGTGGAAATTCATGCTCCAAAGGCTGTTATAAATGGAATTGGCTATTTAATTGTCGTTAGAAAGCAAATTGGAACCTATTGCAGGAAGGGTTACGTCAATAAATTAAATCGAAAAAAGGGCACTTTATTTATAACCGTTTTCCACTATAATAAAGACTCAATTTAATATTGTTTTGCTATTATAAAATCATTTCATAAACATAACCGTGAGAATTCTTTGGTTTCGTTTTTAGATTCTTTCAAGAAAGGATAGGGGATATTAGGCGACAAGATTTGCTTTTTCTTGTTTGTCCATGAAAAAGTATCGGCCACTTTACTCCATTTTTTATTCCTCCACTGGAACAAATATTGTTATATCCTAAAAGTAGCCTTCTTTGATGTGGTCAGAAGCTCATGGCTTTGTCATTATTATCTATAGTGTTCGGTATTGATAATGCCTTGTATATGAATGGGCTGTCTCACAGTTAAAATATAAAATGCTCCGAAAGGGGTCTTTGAGAGTACTTTCTTGTAGAGAAGGGGCTATTATTCACTTTTTTGTCTGCAAGGTGAGTGATAGTCTTTGGGTATTATATGCAATTGACTAGTAAGGGGTAAGTCTAGTTTTGCCTTGGTTAATTATATTATTAATCTGTGAATATCAGAGCATACTTGTATTATACCTCTGTTGAATTGACTGATTACAATTACCCATCTGATCCTCCTGTTTGTTTAAATCTGATGTTTAACACAAAACTACGTCTATGAGAAGGATTGTACATTTTATAATATTTTTTAAGCTTGTGATGCTTGTGTCATCTACTGCTTGTTTGGCTGATTTGGATATTATTGGTACTACAAGTATAGCATCTAACGAGGGGCATATTAATATTGCTGTTCAGAATGGGGGTGAGCTCACTATCCAGACGGGTGTGATAGTTACTGTGACTGACTTGTTGATCTATAATGGGGGCAAAGTGATTGTCGAAGATGGGGCAGCTCTCAATTGGCCAAATACTTATGGAAGTATTACCTTATATGGAAACCTGACCGTTCTGGGGTCTATCGATGCTGATGGTACACTTACCATTTACTCAGATGGAGTATTGACAGTGCAGGGAACTGGGAGCTTTAATTTGGAAAATACAATAGCAAACAATTATGGCAATATTGAAATCAGTGATAATGCGAATGTATCCTTTGACAATGATTTTACTAATCAAAATACTGGGGTGATAGCACTCGATGGTCAGCTCAATGTTGATGGTGATTTGATTAATCGAAATGAGATAGATGGTTCTGGAACTTTGAATACAACAGAAGCTACTACCAATCAAGGGGTAGGGAAAGTGTTTGGATCCTCAGAGACGCCATTGGATTGTAGTTTAGGTTGCTCTCAAGCATCTCTACCAGTTACATTAATATCATTTGAATATAAAGTCAATCAGGCTCAAATAACTTTAATGTGGAATGTAGTCGAGGAAATAGAAAACGATTTTTTTTCCTTAGAATATTCTCGAAATGGTCTAGAATATAATTTAATCACTGAAGTAGAGGGGCGGGGAAACTCTTCGGGTCAATTAACTTATAGTGTTGATGTACCACTAAATCTACTTGGCAGCTATATCAGGTTAAGTCAAACTGATTTTGATGGCACGAGAGAAAATTTGAATACCGTACACATTGCATTAAATCATCAAATAAGTCAACCGTCAATCTACCCTACTATTATTGACAATGGATCAAATATTCACTGTCAAGGAATCACAGAAGGCACCAATTGGATCTTAGTAAATAAGATAGGAAAACAAATCAACTCAGGGGTGATTAGTACAAATGACAGTATAGCTATATCTGTCTCATCTTCAGGCGGCTATTTTATTATTATTGGAGCCAAAGCCCACAGGTTGATTGTTAGGTAATATCAAAGTATAGCTTTCGATCAGTTTTACGAAGAAGAAATAAAAAAGCCTGAGAGACATTTCCTCAGGCTTTTATTTGTGTTCTACACTTACGAAGTGTACAAAATCAATCTGTTTCACCTCCCTCAATTACTAAAACAAACTGTCATATCGACAATAAGAGAAGTCTAAAGGGTAATCGTTTAGACTTCTCCTGCCATGGAAATGACAAAAAGGCCTTTGAGTAGCTATTAGTAAATTTTGAGAATCGAACCTAGTTTAATAGGTTATTATATGAAAAGGATTTGATTGAGTGCGATGCGGAAAATTGTGTTGAGCACTCCACCTTTTAAAGAAAAGAACACGCAAGGGAAGAACTCCCTTGCGTGCAAATAATAATTAATTACTTCACTAAAAATTTCAGACTTTTAGTCGTCTCATCTCCTACAAGATGAATGATATAATGTCCAGCCTCTAATTGGCTAACATCAAGTCTAGTTTGATTACTGAAATCAATTTGCTTTTGAATATGAATAGCACCACTTACATTGAATACTGTCAATTGATAAGTACCATTATTTAAACCTTCAATATTTAAATATTGATCAGCAGGGTTTGGATACAATACCAATGCAGTATTTGGAAGTGTTTCTGACCCTGTTTTGTTTACAGCTACTCTAGCTGAAGAGCTAGTAGAAAGCTCAAAACGATCCATATTCCATTCCCATCCATTAGTACCTGTACTTACAAGACCGATTGCATGAGTACCTACACTTAGAGAAACTGTACCTCCAGCGTTAAATGGCTCAAATGCACTCCATCCACCTGTGTTAGGAACATTGTCCTCTCTTACCAAGTTACTATTTAGATAAAAAGTAACAGCAGCTCCTGAAATAGGTGTCGCCATATGATAGGTAATGTTATAGTCACCAGCTTGTGTGATTACAACTTCATATTCAGCCCAGTCACCAGTTTGGTTCCAGTTAGTAGCTGTCACGCCATTGCCTGCATCGTAAATTTCAAATCCACCGTTCGTACCACCAGTACTACTGAAATCTTCAGCTTCAATGATCAATGTTACATCTTTATCATCATCACCTAAAACAGATACAGCTGTCATCGCAGTGTACCCACCGTCAACCGTAGTGACTGTGATTGTAGCGTTTCCTTCTGATACAGCTGTTACCACACCATTGCTAACCGTCGCAACAGTTGCATCAGTTGAAGACCAAGTTACAGACTTGTCAGTCGCGTTAGCTGGTAGAACTGTTTCGTTCAATTGTACAATATCATTTATTTCCAATGATAATGACGTTTGATCAACACTTACGCTCTCTACATCATATACTATTGAATTGATAGTTATTACAGAAGTATCTGTAAATGAACCATCAACAGTAGTCACTGTAATCGTTGCAGATCCAACACTATTTGCAGTTACCAATCCATTAGCATCTACACTAGCGTTAGCATTGTTAGAACTCCAATTTACAGATTTGTTAGTTGCATTTGCAGGAAGAACTGTTGCTGATAATTGTACTGAACCACCTGTTTCTAAAGTAGCACTTGATTGATCAAGACTTACGCTCTCTACATCAAATACTATTGAATTGATAGTTATTACAGAAGTAGCAGTAAACCCACCTTCAACGGTAGTCACTGTAATCTCTGCAGGCCCTGCACTATTTGCAGTTACGTTTCCATTAGCATCTACACTAGCGTTAGCACTGTTAGAACTCCAAGTTACAGATTTGTTAGATGCATTTGCAGGAAGAACTGTTGCTAATAATTGTACTGAACCACCTGTTTCTAAAGTTGCACTTGATTGATTAAGACTTACATCTTCAACAGCTACATGCTCAACTACACCATCCAATGTAAGGATAACATTGTCCGCATTCCATTGCCAAGCAGAAGAACCTGAACTTTGGATTCTGAACGTATGACTTCCGGAAGTTAAATCCAATTGAGTAGTTAATGCAATCGCATCAAAATCATCCCAATCACCACTAGCAGCAAATGACTCATTCAAAAGTGAATTTCCATCAACGCTTATTTCTACTGCTGGATCAGCAGATGGAGAACCAGCATTGATTACTACATTATATGTTCCGTTTGCTGGAATTTCTACTTCGTAAATACCATAATCACCCGTTTGGTTCCAGTTGATAGCATCAACACCACCTACAGAATAAGTTAAGAAACCTAGAGAGTTATCATTATTAGCAGATACTCCACCAGTAGATGTATAATCCTCTAATTCGATAACTACACTTTCTGGTTGATCGATAACTGTAATAGTTGATGTCGCATCAAACCCACTATCGTCAGTACTTACAGTGATCGTAGCAGTACCAGTTCCTAAAGCTGAAACTAATCCATTGTTATCCACAGAAACTACAGATGGATTGCTTGATGACCAAGACACATCTTGGTTTGTAGCATTTGCTGGAGAAACTGTTTCAACTAATTGAGCAGAACCATTTAACACAAGAGTGATACTAGATTGATCCAATGCTACACCTGTAACAGCTATAGGATCTACAGATACACTTATTGCACTTGTTTTAGCACCAGTGTTAGTAGTAACTGTAATGTCAGCGCTACCAATGCTCACAGCAGAAACTACACCATTGGCATCTACTGTCGCTACAGCTTCATTGCTTGATGACCAAGATACAGTCTTGTCAACAGCATTCGCTGGCAGAACAGTCTCTGTCAATATTTGAGTATCTCCTACATGTAATGAAAGAGAAGCGAAATCTATGCTCACAGATTCAGGATCAACAGGAACAGACACTGAAATTGTGTTTGTTGCTACAAAATTGCCGTCTTCCGTCACCACTGATATATCAGTAGATCCTTCAGTAAGCCCAGTTACCAATCCATTGGCGTCAACAGTTGCTACTGATGTATTACTTGATTCCCAAGTTACATTTTTGTTGCTAGCATTTGAAGGTGCTACAGCTTCTGTAAATGCTAGTGTATTACCAACAAGAACATCTAGAACAGGAGCAGATAAGCTTACACCAGCAACCGGTACATCAGGAAGATCACCAAGAGGCCAAGCAACTCTATGAAACGTATAGAAGTCTGCATTCCACTCAAATGTGCTTGCGCCAGCGCCTTCTACTCTCATTCCGTGCTCACCTTCAACCAAGTTGAGTGTAGTAGGAAGCGTGTAAGTCTCATATTCTGTCCAACTACCATTACTTGGCATGCTATAAGTACCAGCATCAGTGCCGTCCATCCATATTTTTACACCAGGATTATCAACCTCTGTACCATAAAAGAATTCCATTTCATAGATACCTGCATCTGCAGCAGAGAGTGTAAAAGTATAATCTCCCCAGTCAGCAGTTTGAACGTAATTGATACCTCCATCACCTGGGCCGTTATCATATATCATGAAACCAAGAGTACCATCGTCATTGTCGAGGATTCCACCTGTTTCTTCATAGCCTTCAGCTTCAACAACAAATGAAGAACCTGTATCGGCAACTTCAATTTCAATCGTTCCAAAAATATTTGCGTTCTCATTACTTGTAATAGTAATAGTAGCAGAACCGTTTCCTACTGCAGTAGCCAAACCGTCTTGATCGATAGTGACTACATTGTTGTCACTTGATGCCCATGTGATGTCTCTATTAGTGGCATTAGTAGGAAGTACTGAAGCACTAAATGGGAAGCTATATCCATTGACAATACCAAGTCCAGCATGTGATACTTCAATGCTCACAGGAGGGATGATAGTATGTACGAGTTCAAGAATACCCCAAAAGCCAACATTATCCATGCCGTCGATTTGCAATTGATCTCCATTTTGTGTGATTTGAAGCTGCTGCTTAGCCACACCTGGTTGATGTAAATAAGCCTCTACAATTGGTTTCGCATAAACTGATCCATCGACGGAAAGCGAAACATTGTTTTTGATATTGTGCGCCTTAGATCCTGTATTGTAATCATTGTTGATGACATGAACAAGGTAAGAGTTCTCAGCGATTGAGCTTTCTCTTGGGTAAACTGTCAATTCATCATCGATAGAATTTCCATTGCTCTTCACTGTGTATGAAGTAGATAAAGCAGACTTCACAGATGTAAGCGTAGAAGCATCATCTGTTTCAGCCCAAAAGATAACTTTGTCACCCAATTGCTCCAAATCAGCTACTAATTGCTCATCTACTGCCAACCACCAATCATATACATTTTGTGAAAGAAGAACTTTTTCATATTGATCCAATTCCGCAAAAGTTGGAACGGTTCCATATAGAGAATCTCCAGCAACAACCAAATCAAAAGGAATGTTGTTGTCATGAAGTGCATAAGTAATGTCATTGATTTCATAGACAAATTTTCTTGTTGCCTCTCTTGATTGAATGAGGGCTACTTTACCGTTTGATGCTGAATAGTCATCAAAAAGTTTAGCGTTATCCTGAATCCAGTTGAAGATGTATGTCATGTCAGTAGAAGGGTTGTAAGGAGTACTTCCCATTGTCCATTGATCCACTGGAGCAACAAAGTTTGCACCGTTAGCGTATGCATTTGCTATCCACTCTTTTACTTCTTCATCCGAAACCATACCTCTTTGTGCTTCGTCCCAATCTCTTGGATCAGCAGTCAAAACAAAATCAGCACCTAAATCTTCGCCCATTTTATAGCTTAATTCAGGCTCATAAGTGTACTGAGTCATGATCTGCTGTAATTCTTGCTGATATAATGTGATATCATCAAGTATAGTAGATCGATAAGGATCCATCACTGGTGATGAAGTACCTACTTGTATCCCTGGAGATATAGTTTTTGCATAATCAGTGATTTCCTGTACCAATTCATTGATTGCTACATTTTGATACTCTCTAAACTTATCGTATAGGAACATCGCATCTTGACCACTCAACTGAGCATTTACAGCATTTTGATACTGCATGAGCGTGTTGATGTTGTGCTCTTGATTCAAAACAGTCTTGTAATTGAATGAATTGATATCAGTGATACCCATTTCGCTTATCTGCTGTGCTGAATAAGTGTTCTTAATATAATTGGTGAATCCAGTCATACTATGAGTTGAAAAATCACCATTACCCCATTGAGCCAAACAAGCTAATGCCGAAGAAGTTTGTGCATCAATCATTAATACAGCAGGATTCGTACGTAGCGCCATGTCTACTTGGAATTTCAAAAAGTCAGCGAAAACAGGTGAGTTACTTGACATCCATAGTGGAACACCACCATTTCCATGCGTCTGACCTGCAAACCATTCGTATTCGAAAGTATTGCCTCCTACATCTAATGCGGCATGATCAGCATAAGTAATGCCGTTTTGCTCACAGTAATCGACGAATACTGGCCAACCTGCATCGAATTCGACCCGTGCATGCCATACTCTGTCTTCATTATGTATCATGCCGACTTGCGTATCATGCCAGTCTATCCATTCATAGATATTTCCAAGTGGTAAAAATCCCCAAGCAATGTTGGTCACAGAATGAGCATCTCGGGTCTGCTCATCTTCCATCATAGCGATCATCACGCTCGACTTTTTGATTGGTTGTGAAAATGCTGCTGACGTCAACAACATGCATAGTAAGACTATGCGAGTAAAATGTTTCATAAAATTAGTATTAATTAAAATTGAATTAGTTACACATTAATTAAGTTGTCAGTGATTTAATTGTCAGTGTACTATCCAATAGAATCTTAACTTAAGGATCATACGGATAGATAATTCTGGGCGCAGAATGGTTCTACGCCCAGAGGTTTAGATTATTGGATGATCAGTTTAAGGTTCTTTTGCGTTCCATTTCCTTGGATTCGAAGAAAGTATTGTCCCTTTCTCAATGCGCTAACATTTAGCTGATAATGAGAATTGAAATCAATAGATTCTTGAATCATAATGGCACCACTTAGATCATATAGATTGATAGCATAATTACCATCGGCTATCCCAGCTATGTTTATATAACTAGTACTAGGGTTTGGGTAGACTGATAGAGTTGATAATCCAGCGTCTAGTTGAGAATCAAAATTATTGCTACTAATTTTCGCAGAAGCAATGCTTCCTGTTGATAATATGAACTTATCCATATTCCATGCCCATGTACCAGCACCATTACTTTCTAGTCTGATAGTATGATCTCCAGCAGTTAGATCAACAGTACCTCCAACTTTTAGTGGGGCAAAATCATCCCAATCACCATTGTTTGGTACATTGTCCGTTCTGATCGAAGTACCATCCAAAATGAATTCAACAGCAGCACCTGAGATAGGTGTACTTATCAAATACTCAATAGCGTATGCTCCAGTCTCAGGGATCTCTACATTATATTCAGCCCAGTCACCATTTTGATTCCAGTTGATAGCAGTTTTGTCGCCCACCACATAAGTTAAGAATCCTACAGAGTTATCATTATTCATTGCTGTTCCACCTGTAGTTGCAAAATTTTCTGCTTCAATTACTAGTGAAATAGTATCTGTTGGTAAGTCGCTAACTTTAGTAAGTTCAAAATAATCAGCGTTCCATTGCCATAAGCTACCGTTAGCACTTTGGATACGTATAGTGTGTGATCCTGCAGTCAATGCAAGGGTTCCCTCAAGTACATTGCTTGCAAATACATCCCAATCACCATTGTTAGTGATATCATCTGTGATTTTAACAGCACCATCTACAGATACAGTAATTCCTGCATCATCATTAGGTGTACCAGCAAATATGTCTATCTGATAATTTCCTGATTCTTCAATATTTACATCATAATCTGCCCAATCACCTTGTTGGTTGTAATTGATAGCAGATACACCATTAACACCGTATGTCTGGAATCCATCATATGCTCCACCAGTTGCAGTGAAATCTTCAGCTTGAACAATTAATCCGTCCACTATCTCTAAAACTGTAATTGAAGCAATAGAAGTATATCCTCCATCGTTACTTGTCACTGTAACAGTCGCTGAACCAACTGCGATAGCAGAGATAGTTCCATTTGATACCGACACAATAGACTCATCGCTTGAACTCCATGTTACCGATTGATCAGTAGCATTTGCTGGTTCTATAGTTGCTGTCAGTAGCAATGTGCTTCCTTCAGTCAACGAAACTTCTGAATCATCCATTATTATATCAGTAACCTCAATATCATCAGTGCTTACAGTTACAGCTGCAGTAGATGTGAAATCACCATCTACAGTAGTCACGGTGATATTTGCAGAACCATCGGCTATTGCAGTCACCATTCCATTTACTACAGTAGCAACGTCTTCATTATCCGAACTCCATGTTACATTTTGGTTAGTAGCATTGAGTGGAGAGATAGTAGCGATAAGTGATTGTGTATCTTCTGGCTCTAAATTCAATACAGATGAATCGAGTGATACGCCATCTACATCAATGATATCAGGAGAAGTACCCGATAATTGAGTAAGCTCAAATCGATCCGCATTCCATTCCCAGTTACTTGTTCCCGCACTTTCAAATCTCAATACATGAGTACCTTCAGTAAGGTTTAAATCTTCAGAAATAACGAATGATGTAAAATCATCCCAACCACCATTGTTTGGTACATCTGAAGTGATAGCTGATACACCGTCCACGAAAATCTCTACAGCAGCGCCATCTTGTGGAGTACTTATATACATATTTACTTCGTATGCACCAGTTGCAGTGATGTCTACTATGTAATCGCCCCAGTCTCCAGTTTGGTTGTAATTGATTCCATCAACACCATTTGCTTTATAGATTTCAAATCCATCAGATGCACCACCTGTGGCAGTAAAGTCTTCTGCTTGTATTACCAATGGAGCACCTCTTGGGAAAACCTGAATACTAGCACTAGCAGTAAAGTTTCCATCTACTGTAGTAGCAGTGATAGTAACAGTTCCTGCACTTACACCTATTACCTCTCCATCAGCTGATACAGTCGCAATGCTTGAATTGGAAGAAGTCCAAGTTACACTTTTATCTGACGCATTTGCTGGAGATATAGACGCTGTTAGTTGCGTAGATCTACCAGGAACAAAAGCTGCCTCTGTTGGAGATATACTGATTGATGTTACATCAATTACAGAAACATTTACATTACAAATATCAGTATGTCCACCATCATCAGTGATCGCAGTAATAGTTGCGGTTCCTTCACCTGCACCTGTAACGATACCATTGGTAACGATAGCAACGGCCGGATTAGAGGATTCCCATGCGATTGACTTGTTAGTTGCATCAGTAGGAAATATTGTAGCATTAATTGTTGCTTGGTCTCCAGCAACTAATGCGATATTGCTTTGATCAAATTGTACGCTATCTACATTTGTGATGATAAACGGTACTTGCAATTCAAGTAGTCCCCAAAAATCAAGATTTTGTATTCCTGAGATCGTCACTTCATTACCAGAAGTTGTTACATCAAGTGTCACAGGATCCTGACCTGGTTGATGCATAACTGCACCTACGATAATTTGATCGAAATAATTGCCCTGGATGGTTACAGATACATCATTCTTAACATCATAAGATTTGGAGCCTTCGTCAAAATCTCTATTGACCATGTGCACCATATAGGGAGCAAATTCTACATCAGTCTCTCTTGGGTAGATGGCAATTGCATCAGCAATATTTGTTCCATTAGAGGTAACTGAAATTGAAGAAGATAAATCGTCTTGAATTGATGCTATAGTAGATGCATCATCATCTTCAGTAAATATAACTAGCTTACTTCCAAGTTGTGTCAAGGTAGGGCCAAAATCAGGGTTATCCATGAGGAATCTCTCATAGACTTCTTCCGCAACAAATACCTTTTCGTATTGATTCAATTCTGCAAACGTAGGTGTACTTTCATAATAGGCATCACCTGCTAAAATCAAGTCCCAAGGGATACTGTTCGCTTCTACGGCACTGATCACATTATTGATTGCATATGTATAGTGACGCGCAGCTTCTCTAGAGTGTATAATTCCTACCTTAGATGCTACAGACGTATAGTCATCGAACATAACGGTATTGTTACTGATGAACTGGTAAATGTAAGTAAAATCAATGCTCGGTACATACCAGCTAAATCCTCCAGCCCACATATTGGCTGGGGCAATGAAGTTTGCTCCATTCGCATAGGCAGATGCAATCCATTCTTTGGCTTCTTCTTCTGCTACTTGATTGTTGTTCACTAATTCCCAATCTGTTGGCAATGCAGTCAACGCTAGAGAAGTGTTAAATAGTTCTGCTTCTTTGTATAAAAGCACAGGCTCCCAACTCCATTCGTCCAAAACCATTGGTACTTCTTGTTGAAAGAAAGTGATATCATCCTGAATAGTAGATCTATACGGATCTTCCAATGGAGAAGAAACACCAATTTTCAAATGAGGTGCTTGACTCTTGGCATAAGCCACCAATCTTTCTGTAAGCGCATTTATTTCGATATTGTTGAATAATCTGTATTCTTCATAAAGAGGTAATACTTCTTCTTGCATCAAATGAGTAAGTACAGCAGCTTTGTATTCAGCATCTGTGTCTATTCCCATATCATTCAAAAACGTCAGGTAGCTAAACCCGTTGAAATCACTAATGCCTGCAATGTCAAGTTCAGCAGGGGTATAGTTAGCATTCAAGAAAGCCGCAAATGAAGTCATGGCATGAGTAGAAAAGTCTCCACTTACCCATTGATCTCTACAAGCTAGTGCTGATGAAGTTTGCGCATCGATCATTAGGACATCAATAGGAGCCTCTAAGGTCTTGTCTATTTGATATTTCATAAAATCTTCATAAACAGGGGAGTGACTAGACATCCAATAAGGACTGCCACCTTTGTAGGTGTTGAAAGCAAACCAAGGATACTCTGCTGGTTGACCGTCTACCGACAGGCAGGCATGATCTTCGTACTGTACATTTGCAATATCATTGGTGTAGTCTACGAATAGTTTCCAACCTGCGTCAAATTCCACTCTAGCGTGAAAAGAAATGCCTTCGCTATTCATTAATTCTACATCGTTGATAAATTGATCCATTCTTCCTGGATTCTCGATGTTATCTAATGGAAGAAATCCCCAAGCGATGTTGGTGATACCATAGTCTTGTCTTATTTGTGAATTTTCAACAAACGTTATAGGAATGCTGGATTTAGTTAGTTGAGCTCTAGCTGAAAAACTCAGACATAGGCATAATATGATTATACGGAATAATCGATTCATAAGTAAAATGTTTAAATATTAAAAAAATGATTTAGTTACACATAATTAAAACTGTCAGCGTAATAATTTGTCAGTGTATTTATCAATTTGTCAGTGTATTAAAACGTTTTACGACCTGTAAATAAAAGGAGGGTTTCGGGTAATAATCAGTGGTGAATCCTGTCCAAAGGGGCCGGAAAAAGGGGTGTTCTTCTTACTATATAGTTTATTTCATTTAGTCCATTTTATGTTTAAATGAGTACTGCTATCCATAGGGTTAGTATTCATCACCCTGAATATTATTAATGTATTTGAATTGGAGTGGTAGTAATGTCCACTTTTGCCAATTGTAGTAGTTTCTAAAATTTCATTTGCTCTTTTATTACCAATTTTCAGTGTTATTCCTTCGGTATTTTTTTTTGAAAAGGGACAGATAGTCCATTCTCATTCCAAAGTTGGAAATCAATGATAGAGTTCCATGGGAGTTGGTTATGGTAGAGAAATAATTTAAAGAACGTTTGTATCCTATGTGTTTAAGAAAAAAAGGAGGCTTGTTGAGGATAATTAGATGATATAATTGAGTTATAACCCATAATATTTCTTCACGGCCTCCCTTTTAATTTACTCCACACTAATTAATTCCATTGCCTATAGCTACTATCAATATCCCAATGATCAAACAGGATAATCCTGCATATAATGAGTACTTAGCTTTATTTGATGCGTTGACCCATTCTTTGGTGACTATTCCACTTACAATAGCTGTCGCCACACATGAGGTGTTAAATATGGCATACCCTACCGTGTTACCCGCTGCGCCTAATTTAGATGCTGCAAATGCAAACAGGGCTGAAGCCGCATAATGAAATACTGCCATGACCAATATTAACGCAAAGTTTTTTCCGAAGCTCGTTGTTGAGAATTTTCCCCAAGCTTTTTTCTGAGTCAGTTGGTAACCAAAGTAGGCTGCCATCACTATACCGCCACTGATGAAAATTGGAAACATTACAGCTACCGCTGTGACCCAGTCGGCATTTCCTGCAGCTTGGCATGCTTCATGCAAATAGGGACGGCCTATAGCATTGGCATAACTAAACCCAGTAGCGAGCAATCCACCAATTACAGCGATCAATATACCTGTAGTCATAGAACCTTTTTCTTCTGTCTTTTTATTGTTTTCATCTTTTTCTCTTTGTAGACCTGCTTTGCCATTGGCAAGCACACCTATCAAAACAACAAATAAACCTCCAAGAATAGTGATAAAGGTATTAGTCTCAGGAATACCGTCTACCAAAAATGGAAGCAGTGATCCAATCAATATAACAGTACCGATAAACAAAGAAAATCCTAGAGATAGTCCGATATGGTTGATGGCCTTTCCCCACATCATCACACCTATGCCCCATAAGAAACTGGCTATGCTCATTTTTAAAATGATGTCTGTAGGCATAGAGCCAAATACCTCTGTGAACCCATTGATCAAAGTAACAGATGCAATAATGGGAACGACAAACATGGTGAGGATAAAGAACATTCCCCAAGTATTTTCAAACTCGAAATTTTCAGTAAATTTTTCTGGTAGAGCATATAAGCCTAGCATTAATCCAGCACAAATAGCCAAAATCACTCCTTCAATCATAACCGTTGTATTTAGTATTAATAATTATTCAAGCTCCAAATGAACTAATCATTCATGCCAGTGACTATATCAAATGCATCAAATGCTATCTTATATTCTTCAAGCTATTTACTTTTTGGTTTTTATTAAGTTGATTTGATAACAGCTTTTTTTACTTATATTGTAGCAGCAGGATATGTCTGAAGAGTGGGAGAGACTAAAACTAGGAATTCAAGGTAGGGTATGGAGAGAAAAATTATAGTGTTTGCTTTAGTGTTTTTAGCAATAGGGATGCTGAGTAGCCAACTGACCAAAGCCCAATCAAAGCTCATATTCCCAGAGCTTACCTTTGATCACATCGATCATGAAGCAGGATTTACTCAAAACTCTATTTATGATATTTTTCAAGATTCCTATGGTTATATATGGTTAGCAACACCCAATGGTCTATTCGAGTATGATGGTTACAAGTTTAGAGAAATCAACAATGATGTTAACCAATCCATTCATATTGCCAATAATCAGATCAATCAAATTACAGAAGATCAGAATCAAAGAATATGGATTCTCAACCCTAGGGCTGTAAATGTCTATGATCGATCCGAAGGAATATCAAAAATGTTTTCACTAAGAGAATTGAGAGCGGTGCACGTCGTATCTATTCATCCAGATATAAAGGATCCAAATAAGATATGGTTTGCTACACGCGAAAATGTTGGGTTTCTCACCATGAAACCGGATGTTCTTGATATTGATAAAATCACCTATCCAATATTAGAAGACCAATATGTAAATAATGTTTTCATAAGAAAAATTTATCAAGATCGTTCGGGATCTATTTGGGTAGTGAAAGGAAATCAGCTATTAAATATCGACATGACTAGTGGATTTGAATCTAGTGTATCTATTCTTTCGGATATATCAGTAAAGGATATCATTGATAATGAGGAGGGGCAATTATTTGTCAGTCATAGTAATGGTATCAATGAAGTGATCAAACATGCAGATGGGACATTTGAATACAATACAATCAATACGCAAGTACAATTGCCTGAAGAAATATCGGATAAACAGGTAAATGCATTGTACAAAGAAGATAATGGTAATATAGGTTTTTTGGTTTGGGGAAAGGGTATAGGCCAATTCAATGGAGAAAAGGAGATAGTAGAGTACCAGCCAGTATTTGAAAACGTAAACACTTTCAGGCACGGGGTGTACTGGACTGTGCTGAAGGATAGAAGTGATATGCTATGGATAGGAACATTGCGTGGAGGGCTGTTTAAAGGAGACTTGAATAGAGATCCATTTTTTTCAATTACTGAAAAGAGTGGTGATCAGGCAGGTCTAACTGATAAAATAGTCAACCAAATTACTGGAGACGACAAAGGGAATTTATGGGTGAGTACCTATTATGGTGGCGTCAACCATCTGAAATTAGAAAACAATGCGGTACAGTTTGTAGATGGGTTCAATAAGTCTGTAGGAATAGAAAATAGAGGTATAGTGTTTGGGCTCAATTATGACCGTCAAAATACGCTCTGGATGAGTAATCCTGCAGGTGGTGTCAAAAGAATATGGTTTGATGATCAAATGAAGCCTGCTCGAATGGAGTCTTATAACAAGCTCACAACCCCCAAGCTAAATATGGACTTGGTCTATGCTATCATCGAAGATAGTAAAGGAGTGATTTGGATTACAAGTGATTTTGGAGAAGGTCTTATAAGAGTAGATTATATTGATGAAGAGCCAGTTTTTACACTGTTTGAAGTGCCTGAGTTTAAAAATGAAAATATAAAACAGATATTTCGGGACTCAGAGGGCTATCTGTGGGTAGCTACTTCCACTAGGGGGGTATGGAGAGTTAGATTAGACGAAAATCATAGACCAATAGACAAAATCAGTATCTCTACAAGAGAGAGAGGTTCAAATGTGTTGTCTGAAAATGCATCCCTATCATTTTTTGAAGATGATGACCATAATATGTGGATAGCAACTTTTGGAGGAGGACTCGTTAAAGTGAAACTGCCACAAGACTATAAAGGAGAATATACCTTCGAACATTTAAGAAAGCACGATGGGTTAGCCAATGATGGTTCGTATGCCATCTTGATGGATAGTGCCAACCATCTATGGATTAGTACAGATGAAGGGATTAGTAATCTTAATACTACTGATAATTCATTCAAACAATACAATGCGTCTGATGGTCTGCAACACAATAATTTTAGGAAATGGTCTTCATGGCAAGATAAAAATGGAACAATGTTCTTTGGAGGAATTAATGGCATTACGTATTTCAATCCACAAAAAATCGGAGGAGTGTCAAATGTGTCAAGTATTCGGTTTACACGTTTCCTTGTTTCGGGAGAAGAGGTAGCAATTGAGAAGTATAGTTATAATAATAATGAGCCCAAAGAAAATAATCGACTGGTATTAGATCCAGAAAATGATGCGATAAGCGTTGAGTTTTCGTCGATGCAATTTAGCAACCCTCAAAAATCCAAGTACAAATATCGATTGGAGGGCGTAAATGATGACTGGGTTGAGACAAATCCGGAAAATAGACTAGCGTCTTATACTTTTTTGAGTCCAGGAGTCTATTCTTTCAGTGTCATGACCTCCAATAGTGAAGGTGATTGGAACCCAAACTATTTGTCTATTGATTTTGAAATCCAACCCTACTGGTACGAGACCACCTGGTCTTATGTAATGTATCTGATAGTTATAATAGGTCTTGTTTTTCTCGCCATATTTATAATGCAAAAGAGACAAGAATTTGAAAATGAATTGAAGCTTGAACACCTAGAAAAAGAAAATATCAAAGAGCTGAATACAGCCAAATTTCTGTTTTTCACGAATATTTCTCATGAGCTAAAAACGCCACTTACGATCATCTCTAATTTGCTTAATGGGCCTATTAAAGAAAAATCTGCTGAAGCAGGAATGAGTCATGATCTTTCTATGATTCAGAGAAGTACAGAGAGAATGTTGCGCTTGGTAAAGCAATTGCTTGATTTTAGAAAAGTTGAAACTGGACATTTGCCATTGGAACAAAAAAATGCCAATATCGTAGCTTTTATTAATGAGTTGTCCGTCTTTTTCACTTCCTATTCTGAGAGTCAAAATATCAGTTTGCAATTCAATAGTGAAATTGACATACTGATGATGGATTTTGATCCTGACAAACTCGAAAAAGTACTTAGTAATTTAGTTGACAATGCGATTAAATATTCTACACATGGAGATTCAATCAACATAGCTATTGCTGCATATAATACAGAAGAGCTGCCATTATTTTTAAAAGAAGATTTTGACGATTCGAAAGAATATATAAAGGTAGTAGTCAGTGACAATGGAGCTGGTCTGCCAGAGGGATATGAGGAATTGATATTTGATCAATTTTATCAATTGAAAGGTGCGGACAACTATGTTAGAAAACGAGACGGCGTTGGAATAGGTCTTGCATTTTCTAAGACGCTAATTGAGTTACATAATGGCTATATCTACGCCGAATCTGGTCATGATACTGGTGCAACATTTGTTGTTTTACTTCCTATTATTAGTGAATTGGAGAGTGAAGAAGCTGAGACGGAAGCAGTAGATACTGTCATAGAAGAGTCAAGAAGGAAATACTTGATAGAAACAGATGAAGGGCAAACAGAATTTGGTGCAAAGGGCGATTTGGTTGTTTTTCATAATGAAGAAATTCTTGTAGTAGAGGATAATGATGAGATTCGAGGTTTCTTGGTGGAATATTTATCGAAAAAATTCAAAATTCATTTTGCTAAAAATGGTCAGGAAGGATTAGAAAAAGCCAAAGAAGTAATGCCTGATCTGATCATTACAGATGTAATGATGCCTGTGATGGATGGGTATGAACTCTGCGATGAGCTCAAAAAGAATGATCTCACTAGTCACATCCCTATTATTATTTTGACAGCCAACGCTGATCAAGAGCATAGAATGATAGGCTTGAAGGTAGGAGCTGATTCATATATCCCTAAGCCATTTACGCTGGAGCATCTCTTGATCAGAATAGAAAAATTACTGACGCTGAGACATCAACTCAAGAAGAAGTACATGTCGTTAGCTGGGTCTGGTGATGAAGATGTACTTGAAGTTGACCTTAAAGAAGAAGATAAGCAATTCATTACGGATGTTCAGGCGGTGGTTGATAAGAATTTGTCTGATGCAAAATTTTCAGTTGGCGTGATAGAGACTGAACTTGGATTTAGCAGAATGCAACTGTATAGAAAAATAAAGTCCATTACAGGCCTAAATTCCGTAGAGTTTGTTCGTCAATACAAAATGAAAAAAGCCATTGATCTCATGCATTCTACTACATTGCGTGTGACAGAAATTATTTATTCGGTTGGGTTCACAAGCCCGTCCTATTTTGGTAAATGCTTCAAGGAGGCATATGGCAAAACACCTAAGGAATTTGCTAAAGAGGTTCGCAGCGTTTGATAACAGACCATTAGCCATTTGTGCCAAAATGTGAGTTTGCTATGATCATTTCTAAATAATTGAGGGTAACGCTCTGTTATTCTCTGTTTTTTTACTCCTCAATTGTGTGTTTTAGGAGTAGTTATTCCCTCCAGTATATATGTCTTAAGGCAATTTATTTGTGATGAGATAGTATTCCATGATTGTCAATCCTGCAAAGAACCTTTTATATATAGCCCTATTCTAGCGCTATATAATAGCCCAATGTTACGGTTTATTGTTGTTGATTGTATTGGTTATTGGGCCAAATATATACTGTTTATTGCTGTCAATTCTGCGCAAAACAGCGCCTGTTGTTTTTGAGTTAGCAATTGGGAATTAAGTTATACTTTTCGACGGTTCCATTTTCTTGTTTTGAGTAATGAAACGATGGGGTAGTGTTCATCGAATCATGAAGAGCATGTTTAGATCAATCTGGTTTATTGGTATGCTTGGAATAACATTAAAGATAATTAATAATGAAATCAGCAATTTATAAAGGTGATGGCCAATTCGAAGGAGGTCAAAGTCAAGTGTTGAAACCACAAGCAGGTGAAGTTAGGCTTGATGTGGCTTATTGTGGTGTTTGTGGTACGGATGTGCATATTTATCATGGTGTCATGGATGCTAGAGTAAAGCCGCCACAGACTATTGGCCATGAGGCTTCTGCAGTAGTAGCTGAAGTGGGTGAAGGAGTAACTAATGTGAAAGTAGGAGATAATGTTGCCGTGAGACCATTGAAATTTGGAGAGGCACATGCATATGATAAAGGGTTTGCTCATGTAGGCAAAAACTTAAAATTTATAGGTATTGATTTACCAGGAGCTTTTCAGCAGAGTTGGACAGTACCAGCATATACGCTTCATCAATTACCAGAGAACTTGTCTTTGAGACATGGAGCATTTATTGAACCTCTAGCGGTAGCATGTCATGATGTGAAAATAGGTCGTGTACAAGCTGGGGAGAATTGTCTTGTTATAGGTGGAGGTCCAATTGGCGTATTGATTGCCTACGTCCTTAAAGAAAAAGGAGCTAATGTATGGGTTTCGGAAGTCAATGAAACGCGACTATCCATGCTCAATGAATTAGGTTTTAATACCATCAATCCAATAAAAGAAGACTTAGAATCTAAGTTGGATGAGCTTACTGAGGGTAAAATGATTGACGTTGCATTTGAAGTGTCTGGTTCAGGACCTGGGGTTGCTACGATGACCAAAGTCGTAAATGTAAGAGGTAGAATCGTAATGGTGGCTATTCATGGTGGAGATCCAAAGCCAGTGGATTTGTTTAAGTTTTTCTGGTCAGAAATAGAATTGCTCGGTGCTAGGTTGTACGAAGAGGAGGATTATGAAGCAGCGATTGCGATTGCAGCTGCAGGCAATGTTCCTTTCGAAAAGCTTATTACTAAAGAGTACGATCTCGACACCATACAAGCTGCATTCGACGAGATAGATAAGAACCCAGAAGGAATGAAGTACTTAATCAAGTGTCAAAATTAAAGCATACAACAAATGAGCATATTAGATCAATTTAAATTAGATGGTAAAGTAGCCTTGGTAACTGGTTGCAAGCGAGGGATAGGCAAAGCAATGGCGCTTGGATTGGCA
This sequence comes from Reichenbachiella sp., assembly GCA_051531955.1. GTDB lineage: Bacteria > Bacteroidota > Bacteroidia > Cytophagales > Cyclobacteriaceae > Reichenbachiella. The sequence goes on along the minus strand of JAOPTS010000010.1, from coordinate 57,393 downwards.
GAAGCCGGTGCGGATATTATTGGCGTGTCTGCTTCTTTGGAGTTGGAGGGAAGTGATGTAGAAAAAGAAGTAAAGGCATTAGGTAGATCATTTAAAGCTTATCAATGTGATTTTTCAGATAGAAAATCCCTTTATGAATTTATAGCAGAAGCTAAAAAGGACAGTCCCGTTATCGATATTTTGGTGAACAATGCAGGGACTATTTTGAGAGCTCCTGCAGTGGAGCATCCAGATGAATACTGGGATAAGGTCATAGAAGTTAACCAGACTGCCCAATTCATTTTGACAAGAGAGTTTGGAAAAGAAATGGTGAATAGAGGAAGTGGTAAAGTGATTTTTACTGCTTCATTATTGACTTTCCAAGGAGGAATAACAGTCCCAGGCTATGCCGCAAGTAAAGGGGCTGTAGGTCAATTGACCATGGCGTTTGCCAACGAATGGGCGTCTAAAGGTGTCAATGTAAATGCTATTGCACCTGGGTATATCAATACTGACAATACCGAAGCCTTGAGAAACGATCCAGATCGATCAGCATCTATTCTATCTAGAATTCCTGCTGGAAGATGGGGGAAGCCTGAAGATTTCAAAGGTCCAACAGTGATGTTGGCATCCAAAGCAGGAGACTACATGTCTGGTGCTATTGTATTGGTCGATGGTGGCTGGATGGGACGTTAGATATTAGTGCTGGGTACTGAGTCAAGAACATATCGTTTTGAACTCAGTACTCAATACCAATTACACACACTGAAAAAACACAAAAAATGAAAGACTATCAATTATTTATAGGAGGCGAATGGGTCGATTCCAGTAATGGAGAGCAGGCAGATGTACTTAGCCCTTCCACCGAAGAAATTGTCGGACGTACTCAAATGGGTACAGAGGCAGATGCTGAAAAAGCACTTCAAGCAGCTGAAAAGGCACAAAAGGAATGGAAAAAACTCCCTGCTAGGAAACGTGCAGATCACCTGTATGCATTTGTAAAGGAAATAAGAGCTAATCGAGATAAGTTGGCAAAACTGCTAGTTCAAGAACAAGGGAAATTAATCTCTTGGGCCGAAATGGAAGTTGATGTGACTTGTTCATTTATCGAGTACGCTTGTGAATGGGCGCGACACATCGAAGGCGATTTGGTAGAATCGGATAATCCGAACGAGCATATCATGATTCATAAAGTACCTCGTGGCGTGGTGGTAGCGATTACGGCATGGAATTTTCCTTTGGCTTTGGCTGGAAGGAAGATTGGTCCTGCGTTGGTCGCTGGTAATACCATAGTGGTTAAACCTACACAAGAGACTCCATTGGCGACTTTGGAACTAGGAGATATTGCTAAGAAAGCTGGATTGCCAGATGGTGTATTGAATATCGTGACTGGTAAAGGTAGGTTGTTAGGAAATGCACTAGTAGGAAACCCGATCACAAAAATGGTGACTATGACAGGAAGTACCCCTGCAGGTCAATCTATTTTTCAAACAGCATCCAAAAATTTGGCTCATGTTCAGCTTGAATTAGGAGGGAAGGCTCCTGCAATTATTTTTGCGGACGCTGATATAGACAATGCTGTAGAGCATGCGTTCAATTCTAGGTTTGATAACTGTGGTCAGGTATGCACCTGTAATGAAAGAATGTATGTCCATGAATCAATCTATGATCAGTTCATGGAGAAGTTTATGGCTAAGGTCAAGACGCTAAAAGTAGGAGATCCAATGGATAGAACTACAGAGATGGGACCTAAGGTCAATGGTAATGAGATTAAGAACCTAGAACATTTAGTTTCAAAAAGTAAAGAAGAAGGAGCTACAATAGCCTTTGGTGGTGAAAAGCTTTCAGGAGGAATTTTTGATAAAGGACATTGGTTCGCACCAACTGTAATTACTGATGTAACTCAGGATATGACAGTGGTGCACGAAGAGGCATTTGGGCCAGTTTTGCCTGTGCTTAAATTCAAGGAGGTCGATGAAGTAATAGCTTATGCCAACGATTGTGAATTTGGTCTAGCTGCTATGATCTTTACCAATGATATGAATACTATCATGAAATGTAAGGATGAATTGGAGTTCGGTGAAATATATGTGAACCGTGGACATGGCGAGCAACATCAGGGATTTCATAATGGATACAAAATGAGTGGTACTGGTGGAGAAGATGGTAAATATGGCTTTGAGCAGTATTTGGAAAAGAAGACTTTCTATCTCAGGTATAAATAATTAAATAAAAAGTACGGGGGTGTCATTGAGATATCCCCAATTTTCAGGATATGTCAAAAATAATAAAGAATATAGAGGTACAACTTTTCAATGTACCGCTTCCAGAAGTACTTTCGGATGCTAAACATGGTGATCATACACATTTTGAGCTTGTGACTGTCACTACTACACTTGAAGACGGTAGTCAAGGAACAGGTTATACCTATACAGGAGGTAAAGGTGGACATTCCATTATGGCCATGATCAGACATGATTTTGCACCTGCTTTGATAGGAAAGGATGCTACGGATATCGAAGGTATTATGGACTTTATGGAGTGGCATATCCATTATGTGGGTCGTGGAGGGATTGACTCATTTGCTATGTCAGCAATAGATGTTTCTCTTTGGGATTTGAAATGTAAAGCATTAGGACAGCCTTTGTGGAAAGTAGCTGGTGGAGCCAATAATACTTGTGATGCATATTGTGGTGGGATTGATCTAATGTTTTCATTAGAGAAATTACTGAGCAATATTCAAGGGTATTTGGATCAAGGTTTTAAAGCCGTAAAAATTAAAATCGGAAAAGAAAATCTTCAGGAGGATCTTGATAGAATCAAGGCCGTACGAGAGTTAATCGGTCCAGATGTTACCTTTATGGTGGATGCCAATTATTCCATGTCTGTAGATGAAGCAATTAAGGCTTCAAAAGCATTTGAAAAGTACGATATTCATTGGTTCGAAGAACCAACGATTCCAGATGACTATAAAGGGTATGGTAAAATTGTAGATGAGACCAATGTGCCATTAGCTATGGGTGAAAACCTGCATACGATTCATGAATTTGAATATGCCTTTGAACAGTCTAAACTGTCTTTTATTCAACCTGACGCCTCCAATTGCAGAGGAATCACCACCTGGTTGAGAGTAGCCAAGATGGCTGCAGCACACAATATACCAGTGTGTGCTCATGGGATGCAAGAACTACATGTGAGTCTTATCTCTTCTCAGCCCAACCCAGGCTGGCTTGAAGTTCATAGTTTTCCAATAGATCAGTATACGACTAGACCTCTTGTGGTTAAAGACTATCGTGCGGTAGCATCGGATGAGCCAGGTACTGGAGTAACTTTCGATTGGGACAAGTTAGCAGCCTATAATGTAGAACAGCAATTAGCAAAAATCTAAAGACATGAACATAGAAAAGAGTGAATTCGGAAAATATAAAGATCAGGTGATTGATCAATATACCTTGACCAATGACAAGGGGATGAGTGTCAAGGTTATGACATATGGCGCGACTGTGACTTCTATAAAAGTACCAGATAGCGACGGTGCTGCACTAGATCTTGTTTGTGGATTTGACGATTTTGACACCTATTTTTCTGATGCATATCAAGCCAATGCTCCTTATTTTGGGGGGACAATAGGTAGGTACGCTAGTAGATTAAAGGATGGTAAATTTACGATTGATGGGACTGATTATACAGTGGCCGTCAATGATGGTTCTAACCATTTGCATGGGGGTATAGTTGGGTTTGATAAACGAGTTTGGTCTGCTCAACCGTTAGATGCAAAGGATAGTACTGGTGTGAAATTTACATTGGTAAGTAATCACATGGATGAAGGGTACCCTGGTGACCTGACTGTTTCGGTTTCTTATAGATTGGATAATGATAATCAGCTTTCGATTGATTATGAGGGGACCACTACCAAAGAAACTCCATTGTCATTGACCAATCATACCTATTTTAATTTATCAGGGTTCAAGTCTGATATCAAAAACCATACTGCAAAAATTAATTCCAACACTTTTTTACAACCTGACGAAACCAATGTACCTGTTGGCGAAGAAACTGCTGTTAATGATGGTCCAGCTAATCTGCAAGAAGCAAAACTATTAGGAGATCAGTTTGAGCAAATGGAAACGGGTTTTGAGCATTACTATAGTTTTGAAAACGGAGTAAGTGGCATGCAAAGTGTTGCTGAGTTTGTGGATCAAGACAGTGGCCGCAAATTAGAAGTACTGACAGATGAGCCAGGGGCACTTTTTTATACAGGGTATTTTACTTCTGACGAATTAGAAAGAGGGAATGGACAAAAATTTGGACGTTATAGAGGGTTTTGCTGTGAGACTTCCAGATTTCCTAATGGACCTAATTTGGACGGTGTAACTAATGCCACTCTGAAACCTGAAGAGAAATATAAGAGCAAAACAATATATAAATTGAATTTTTAATCGGTGGCACTGGTCCTTTCGATTGGATTATCGATAAATGGCCTTAAGAAATAGCCTATTTTGAAAGTAAATAATCCTCGTGGGTATTAATGCGAGGTATTTATTTATATGTTTACACATGTTTTCTTAATTATTATATGAGATAGCAAACCGGCCTAATGTTTTGGATTAAAATAATTGATTACTCTGTATTCCTTCCACTGAATAATTGAGAGACAAGAAGGAATGAGTAGATCGAAATAGGATGGGAAATAATCAAGTAGTAAGATTTTTTTTGGTAATAGGAGTATTATTTTGGTTGTTCTTCTTTAAAGCAATTGATGTCCAAGCTCAAAGACAATTTACCTATCCAGCTCTTACCGTTGAAAATGTAGGAGCCGATCAAGGGTTTACTCAAAATTCTATTTTTGATATTAAGCAGGATTCAAGGGGTTATATTTGGATTGCTACTCCTAATGGCTTATTTGAATTTGATGGGTATTCTTTTCGAGTTATTGATAATGATCCAAACGCAGATTTAAATATTGCTCACAACGAAGTAATTAAAATAGAAGAGGATCGAGAAGGACGACTATGGATACTTAATAGAAAGGGAATTAATTGTTATGTACGTGAACAAAACAAAACTATTCAATATCCCTTAAGAGAACTCCGTGCTGTTACATTGGTTTCCATGATGCCAGATAGGCAAGTTCCGAATAAAGTTTGGTTATGTACACCAGAAAATATTGGCTATATCATAATTAATCCTGAGACATTTTCAGTGGAAAAAATTGTATATCCACTAACAAATATTGTAACGAATAACAAAAATCAGCTCAGAAGCATATATCAAAATAGCGAAGGGTTGATATGGTTGACCAAAGGGAATCATCTTTATAAATATAGTCCAGAGAGTGATGATTTAGTAGAATCTGAAAATCAAATATACGTTACGGACCTCTTAGAGGATGGTTTTGGGAGGTTGTATGCATCTTATAGAAAAGGGCTAACTAGAATTAAAAAAACAGAAGATGGAGAGTTTGAATTAGGGACTTCTGAAACCATTATTCAGTTGGAACCTTCTATAATTGAAAAGGGGATACAATCATTATTTTTGACTAAAACTGGTTCAATTGGGTTTGTGGTATTAGGTGAAGGATTGGGAGAATTGAACAATATTGGAGAGTTTGACATATTTTATAATGTTTTTGACCAGGAGGATCGTTTTGAACACAGTGTTTTTCATACTTCTTTTTTAGATAATACAGGTGTATTGTGGTTGGGTACGTTTAGAGAAGGACTTTTTAAAAGTCAATTAAAAGAAAAACCATTTGTAACGGTTACAAAAGAGGCATATGATAAACCAGGACTTACCGATAATAGTGTCAATCAAATATCGGGAGACGACCAAGGTCATATCTGGGCAAGCACCTATTATGGAGGGGTGAATCATATTCAAATAGATGATAGAACAGTTTCTTTCTTTGATAGTTTCAATTCAGATATTGGAATGGATCCTAATGGTATTTCTTTTGGTTTACTATATGATGATTCAGAGACGCTCTGGGTAGGTGAGCCTAGCGGTGGAGTAAAACGAATTTGGTTTGACAAGAATCAAAAGCCAGTAAGACATCAAGTTTATAACACGAATACAATACCTTTATTAAAAATGGGTAAAGTATCTACCATAGATCAGGACTCGTTGGGTGTTATTTGGCTGGGAGGTAATCAAGGAGAAGGGGTGATTAGAATTGATAAAGCTCCTGATGGCAGTTTGAAATTTTCAAGCTTTGATGAATCCTTAAATCAAGAGAGTATCAACAGAGTATTTCGAGACAGAGAAGGTTATTTATGGATAGGAGTAGTTGATAAGGGAGTCTTTCGGTATAAAATGGATAAAAATGATCAGCCTGTTGATAAAATTCATATTTCCGCGAGAGAACAATCTAAGGGTGCATTATCAGATTACAATACGCATTCTTTTTTGCAGGACAAAAAAGGGAATATATGGGTTTCGAGTTTTGGAGGTGGTCTTGTGAAAATCGAACTACCCAAAGAATTTAATGGAGCATATAAATTTAATTACTTTAGGAAAAAGGATGGCTTGTCAAATAATGCCGTTTACTCCTTATTGATGGATGCAAAAGGGAATATTTGGATGAGTACTGATAATGGTATCTGTGCTTTCGATCCTCTGGAAGAATCGTTTAGAAAGTTTAATGTGTTAGATGGGTTACAAAATGTTACTTTCAGGAAATGGTCTTCATGGCAAGATGCTAATGGAACAATGTATTTTGGAGGGTCAAATGGATTTACATATTTTCATCCCAAAGACGTAACACCCAATAATTATAAAGCCAATATTCAAATAACCGAATGTTTTGTTTCGGGGGAAAAAACATCCACAGAATCATTTGTTCATCTAAAGAGTAAAGAAGAACTAAATAAGATGAATTTGATGCTGAACCCTGATCAAACTTCAATATCATTTGAATTTTCCTCAATGCAATTTGATAATCCCGATAAATGCCTTTACAGATATCAACTAGAAGGAGCTAATCAAGATTGGGTAGAGGTATCATCTGAAAATAGAGTAGCTTATTTTCCATTACTTCAAGATGGGAATTATTCCTTTAAAGTAATGTCAACGAATAGTAGTGGCGTTTGGAATGATGACTATTTGCAATTGAATTTTACAATAGCACCCTATTGGTACGAGTCCAGAATAGCCTACTTGTTTTATGCAATTTTGGTCTTAGGAACTATTTATTTTCTTTTCTATTTACAACGAAAAAGAGAGCAGTTCAAAACTGAAATTAAAATTGAACAGCTTGAAAAAATTAATTTGGAGGAAATTAATAAAGCTAAATTTTCATTTTTTACCAATATCTCTCATGAATTAAAAACACCCCTAACCATTATATCCAATGTGTTAGACAGTACTATGTCAAGTTTAGCTAACGAATCTAAAGGCAGAAAAGAAAATATTATAATTAGAAAAAGTACAGAACGAATGCTTCGTTTAGTAACTCAGTTGCTGGATTTCAGAAAAGTGGAATCTGGGCATTTGCCTTTAGTCCTTGAACACGCAGATATCATCTCATTTGTACGTGAACTTTCCGTTTTATTTGAAATATATTCGGAGAGTCAAAACATAAAATTCGATTTTCAAAGTGCCATTAAAGAAATAAAAATTGATTTTGACCCGGATAAAATAGAAAAAGTGTTGAGTAATTTACTTGACAACGCTGTAAAGTACACTGCTGGTGAAAGCGAGATAAAAATTGAGGTTAATGAATTTAAAAGACAAAGTGCTCCCTCTTTTATAAGAGAAATTATTAGTGTTAATGAGGAGTATATTAAAATTCAAATTTCTGATAACGGAGTGGGGTTGCCGAATGGCTATGAAGAGTTGATATTTGATCAGTTTTATCAACTGAAAGGAGCTGAAAGCTATGTCAAGAATCGAGATGGAGTAGGGATTGGCTTAGCTTATTCTAAAACGCTTGTAGAACTTCATGGGGGCTATATTTATGCGAAATCTGGAGAGCAAAGTGGAGCATCATTCTGTGTGCTTCTTCCAATAAGAAATCAAACTATTTTAAATGGTGGTCAAGGAATTACTGATGTTATTGAGAAGTCTAGAAAAAAATATTTGATTGAATCGGAGAGCAACGAAGAGAATGCTTTAAAAGAAGGACTTTCGCAATTTAAAGATGTACACCTATTGGTGGTGGAAGATAATGATGAAATAAGAGGCTTTTTGAAGGAGTACCTTTCTTCTAAATTTAAAGTGCATATCGCCATTCATGGCGTAGATGGATTAGAAAAAGCCAGAAAATTAATGCCTGATTTGATCATAACAGATGTGAAAATGCCTGAGATGGATGGCTATCAATTTTGTGAAAAATTGAAACAGGATGATTTGACCAATCATATTCCACTGATAATGCTTACGGCTAATGCTGATCAAGAACATCGATTACAAGGTTTGAAAGTAGGAGCAGATTCTTATATTCCAAAACCATTCAAAATGGAACATCTTTTGATAAGAATTGAGAAGTTATTGGAGTTGAGACACAAGTTGAAAAGTAAATATCTTTCTCTAGCTGGCTCTACAGATGGAAATATTGAAGAAGCAGATCTAAGAGAAGAGGATAAAAAATTTATTGAGGATCTGCAGGGGTTAATAGACCAAAATATCAATGAAGCCGATTTTTCAGTCACCGTCATGGAGGAATCTATGGGGTTGAGCAGAATGCAGCTTTATAGAAAAATAAGGTCGATAACAGGACTCAATTCTGTAGAATTTGTGAGACATTATCGAATCAAAAAAGCAATTGATCTCATGCATTCTTCTAATATGAGATTGTCTGAAATTATCTATTCTCTTGGTTTTAATAGCCCATCTTATTTTGGTAAATGTTTTAAGGGAATTTATGGTAAAACGCCCAAGCAGTTTATGAATGAGGCAAGAAGTATTCGTACTACGCATACTCAAGAAAAGTCTTCCAAGTCTAAATAAAGTCGGATTCTAACTTGTTTGGATAACGATCGAATGGGTTAAAGAAAATTTGGGGAGAATTCCAAAATGTGTAGCCGCTGATGGTGGGGTAGGCAAGCAATGCTAATCAAAAAAAGGCGTTGCAGAAGGGTTAGTAAATGTGGTCTTCAACAAAGTCGTTAGAAGCATGAAAAATAGGGGTAGTAATAAAATTGCACGCAAGATTGAAAAATAGTGTAGCCGAATTGAAGGTTTTATTTTAAAATTGAAACGGGGATATAACATGTCTAAGTGTAATTGTAAAAGATGCTCTAATTTCAAGCTGAAGCACATTGATAAGTAATTACACAATATCAAAGTTATGACTTTGGGGATAAATAAATTGAGAGAAAATACTAAAATCACACCTCCTAATTGGATTGGCTCTGTCCAACAGGTTAATAAATCATGCTTTTTTACACTTTTCATCCAGAAATGATAACCAGACTAACATCCAATTCATCATGGCCAACTCACACAATTCAAATCAACATATTCAAAATATTAACATGACATTATAGACAGACTCTAATTAAGTGATTTACAGTGATCAGGTTGACATTTTCAGATATGAAATGGTCATTTTGAGACAATTTCATTAGCGTGTTCAAGATATGTTTGTGTTGAAAGAAAAACTTGTCAATGCTATTCATTTGATAGTTAAGGCAATTAAAAGAAGAAATATGAAGAAAATCTTAACAATATTTTTAATCTGTGTATTGTGGCAGATGAGTGCATCTGCTCAGCACATAATCAAAGGTAAAGTTACCGATGATACCGGAGAGTCACTCCCAGGAGTGAACATCCTCCTTAAGGGAAGTACTACAGGAACAATAACAGATGTCGATGGGAATTATAATCTTGAAATTCCTGATGTAGAAGGTGTGTTGTTAATATCTTATGTGGGATATATTTCTATTGAGGAAAATGTAGCAGCCAGAGTTGTCTTGGATTTTGCATTACAACCTGATGCCCAGCAATTAGATGAGATTGTTGTTATTGGCTATGGCACAGTTAAAAAATCCGATTTAACTGGTGCCGTGTCCTCAGTGAAAGGTGAAGAAATAGGTAAAGCTGGCTTAGCATCCTTAGATCAAGCGCTGGCAGGTAGAGCAGCTGGTGTATTCATTCAATCGACGGATAATGCACCGGGGGCTAGTACTCAGATCAGAATAAGAGGGGCCAATTCAATCAATGCCAGCAGTGAGCCGTTGTATGTAATAGATGGGTTTCCAGTGATGAATGAAGGTGGGGATACAGGAGCTGTTTCATCAGGAGGGATAAACCCAATGTCATCATTAAATCCAAATGACATAGCGTCAGTAGACATATTGAAAGATGCCTCAGCTACAGCTATTTATGGAGCAAGAGGGGCAAATGGTGTTATTATTATTACCACTAAGTCTGGAAAGGCAGGTGAGACAAAGGTCAATTTGGATGTATCTCATGGCATTCAGACCTTTGATGAGGATAAATACAAAGTGCTGGACACACAAGGTTTTGCAGATTTTCGTAATGCATATGCGTTTACTTATCCTACTGCTCATGATTTGACGGATGAAGAAGCACAGCAGTATGGGAATGACTATAAATACTGGGACACGAGCATTTGGGCTGATTCAGCGTCAACAGATTGGATGGATGAAATCAGTAGAACAGGTCAGGTGATGAGCTATAATTTAGGTATAAATGGAGGAAGTGAGTCTACCACATTTAATGTAGGATTAGGCTATTATAGTCAGGAAGGTGTGATTAAATACACTGATTTTGAGCGATATTCTTTGAGCTTCAATATTAAAAGTAAATTATCAGAAAAAGCTACTTTTGGTTTAAACTCCAGAGTATCCTATGCACAAAGTCGAGGTACAGTAACAACCAACGCGCAAGGGGGAGAAACAGGAAGTGGAATTGTAATGTCTGCCCTCAGGTATAAACCAAATGTGCCTGCTTATGATGAATTTGGAAACCCAGTGGAAGCTGATCCAGATGCCGAATCTGTTCAAACCAATCCATTTTTATTAGTGAGAGATGCTGATATGACAACTAAATTTGCCAATGCATTTGCCAATGCATACTTCGAATTTGAAATTTTAGATGGTTTAAAATTTAAGACTTCTGGAGGTATTAATTATTTTGACAATAAGCGATTGTCATATTATCCATCACACACTTCTTGGGGCTTGATGACTGGAGGTAGGGGTGTGATTAATAACTTCAATTCTATAGGATGGTTGAATGAGAATACTTTGAGTTACTTCAAGCAGTTCAATTCTAACCATCAATTGAATTTGTTGGCAGGAACTTCTATTCAGCACAACTCTTCATTTTATAATAACAGTTCAGCAACTCAATTTCCATTGGAAGATCTGACCTATTACGCGATTCAAAATGGAGAAGAAATTGGTGCGCCTATTTCAAATGGTTCTGATTGGGGATTACTTTCCTATTTTGGAAGAGTGAATTACACGTTGATGAGTAAATATATATTGACTGCATCATTTAGAGCAGATGGGTCGTCGAGAGTAAGTAATCCTTGGGGGTATTTCCCATCAGCAGCTATTGCCTGGAGATTGTATGAAGAAGATTTTATCAAATCCATTAACTTTATTTCTGATATGAAGTTGAGAGCTGGATTTGGAATGACTGGAAATTCGACCATTCCTCCATACCAAGAGTACACAGCATTTGGATCAACAAAATATGCCGCTGGCGGAAATGAATCATTAGCAGTTTCACCAACTAGAATTGGAAATAAAGAATTGGAATGGGAGACTACTTCACAGTGGAATATCGGTCTTGATTTTGGATTTGCTAACAATCGTATTTCAGGTAGTATAGAGGCCTATCAAAAGACAACTACTGATATGTTATTGAATTCTATTATTCCCTCATCAACCGGATATGCCAATCTGTTTCGAAATATTGGAGAAGTAAAAAATGAGGGGTATGAATTAAGCCTTAATACACAAAACTTCATTGGTGCATTCGAATGGTCGAGTAATCTTAATATTTCTCAAAACAAGAATAAGATTGTTGAATTGGGTGGGGAAGATTATGTCCCAGTTCCAGGGTCGTCTCCAAACGCCAGAGCGATGTTGATCGTGGGTCAGCCTGTAGGCGTATGGTACGGGTTTGAAACTGATGGTATTTGGCAGCAAGACGAATTTGAATGGGACCCATCAGGAAGTAGATATGTATTGGGAGATTCTTCTCTTGTACAGTCTGGCGCTGTCCCGGGGAAAAGAAAGTATAAAGATGTCAATGGTGATGGGGAGATCACAGCAGATGACATGAAGATCATTGGTAAATCTCAGCCCAAATTTCAAGGAGGGTTAACAAACAACTTTTCCTATAAAGGATTTGATCTATCCGTCTTCTTAGAATTTAGCATAGGAAAAGATGTGTTTAATGCTAATAAGTGGTGGTTGGTAGAAGCAGATACGAAATTTCACAATAAACTGGATGTAGACTATTGGACTCCAACTGTTTATCAATTTTATGAAGATACTGGAGAAGAAAGTGAAAGAGTGTTGGAAGAAGGAAATCCAAGCAATGAATATCCAAGAGTGGCCTTTGGTGATCCATGGGGAGCGATGCACGACGCTTATATAGAAGATGGATCTTATTTGCGACTAAAAAATATCAACGTAGGCTACACCCTTCCTGAAAGTATTACAACCGCTATTAAGGTTCAAAGTGTAAGGTTCTATGCCACCATCCAAAATTTACATACCTGGACGAAATATTCAGGGTATGACCCTGCAGTGGATGCAGCTAACCTTAATGGTATGAGACCAGGATATGATTTCAATGCCTACCCATTGGCTAAGAGTTACATATTCGGCATGAATATCAATTTTTAAGCAGTAAAGATTAACTAAAATGAAATTATTAAAAAGAATATCAATTTATAGTCTGTTGCTCCTTCTAGGAATGGGCTGCGCAGATTTTTTAGAAGAAGAACCGAAATCATTTTATAGTGAAGGCAATGTTTTTTCTACCATTGATAATGCCGAATATGCCATCAACGGAATATACGCAAACCTCACTAGTGCGAATTCATGGGGCTATTTGTATACTTGGTTTGGAAATTTTGGCACAGACGAGTCTGATTCACAATGGACTGGAAACACAAATCAGTTTTCAAACTATAGTCTGACTCCATCCAGTCCTCAGGTTTACAACCAGTGGGTTCAGGCCTACAAAGGCATCAATAGTGCTAATGTCGTTATAAGCAATATTCAAGCTATGACTGAGGGCACAGATGAGGAACGAAATCAACTTATTGCAGAGGCTAGATTTTTGCGAGCCCTCATTTACTTTGATATGGTTCGGTTTTATGGAGATGTTCCATTGCAGCTAGAGCCTATTGAAGTCTACGATAGTTCAGTTTTGCCAGCTCGTGAGGACAGTAGGGTGGTTATGGATTCTATCATCGAGGATCTATTATTTGCAGAAGAAAACTTGTCTGAGACGGCCTTAATTGGACGTGCCACTAAATGGGCTGCGAAAGGAATCTTAGCGAAAGTATATATGACACATGGCGGTTATCCTTTTGATGCTTATGGTGATGTTACTTGGTTTTCAAAAGCAGCGGATAAACTGCGTGAAGTAAAAAACAGCGGGATGTTCCAAATCATGTCTGTCAGTGATGCCAATGAAGTTTCGGAATATGGGAAAGTCTTTTTGAAGTCAGAACGAAATTCTAATACTGAGATTGTTTTTGACCTGAATTTTTCGGGACCCAATTATGGTGGTGGCTGGGGAGATCGTGCGGTTTTAGGATTCAAAAACATGTCTGATAACAATAGGTATTATTACATATGGGGTCAGGGCTATGTTGGTACGGAGTTCTTTTACAGCTTTCATGACAATGACATCAGATACAAATGGTCTATTGCGCCTTATAACTATAGCGAGTCTGGTAAAGTCAGAACACCAACAGGTATGCCATGGACTGCTCAAAATAAATTCAGGTTACAAGAAGTTAGCGCAGGCAATAATGGAAATCAAAATGCACCGATTTTGAGATATGCAGATATCTTATTGATGCTCGCTGAGTGTAATAATGAATATTTGGGGTCACCTGACATAGCTGATGCTGATGGTATGACTGCTTATGATTATATCAATGAGGTGAGATCTCGTGCCCAAGTACCTTTGATGAATGATGTTTATTTAAATACCGTCAACCCTACTTCGGATTATCCAGATGGGCAAGACGCAGATTTGTTATACGGTTTGAAACTGCTGAGTCTTCATAAGGATTCTGTGCAGTACAATGTGCGCCACGCCTATTATGATAGAGCAGGTTCAACGCAAGGTAAATTCAGAGAAGCTATTAAAATGGAAAGACTATGGGAGCTGTGCTTCGAAAGACAACGATGGTTTGATTTAAAAAGGTGGGGTACTTTGTACGAAACCAATCAAAAGCGGAAGGCATTTTGGGGTAAGTTAGCAGATGTATCTGATCCCTATAATAAGTCGAATCTTTTGGCCCAACCGACTTTCGCAGAAGGTCCTACTGGAGCTATTGGGCCAAGAAAAATGCAACCACATCAGGAGTTTATGCCTATTCCAGATTTAGAGAGGTTGGTAAATGATAAACTCACTCAAAACGATGGTTATTGAGGGAAAATATTCGGCTTAATAAACTATCCATAGGAGCTTAAATCCCTCCTGTGGTGGTTTTGTGACCGTGTAAATAAATTTATTCAAGGAAGATTAATGTGAAGTAGGATACTGATTATTGAACCAATTGGTGTGAAATAAATTAATTATTAACTATTAAATGTTTTTGAATGAAAAAGTATTTTTACTTAGGATTACTCTGTCTGAGCTTAGTCAGAATGGGAGTTTCGCAGCATTTAGATAAATCTGATGTCCTCATTGCAGATGAGCACGATCAGTCCCTCAGAGATGCTTACAGTGCCACCAATATCGCATGGGGATTCTTGCCTTTTGGAAATTTAGACGACCTGTCTACGATGTCGGCGTATTTGTCTGAAGTCAACCAAATTCAAAGTGAAGGGAGAACCTATCATGCGAGAGTTGAATTTGACGCTGGGTGGAAGAATTTTATTGATTACTGTATCAATAACGGCCTCACATATGCCGATCACGCTTGTGTTAGCGTGGATGGTATTCCTTACGAATACCCTTGGTTTGCAGGCAGTCAATATAATGGAGGATCACCATTATGGATGTCAAGTCATTCGACAGTTTTTATGGATTTCATGAAATATCAAGTAGATAAGACCTTAGAGGCAACTGTTGAAGTATTGATGATCGATGCCCAAACTTCGTCAGCGCTGGCTTGCAAAGACCAGTGGAATGGAGGAGATTTTTCAACTCATGCCATGGATGCATTTAATACATGGTTGGATACCAACTTTACTGCAGCTGAGCTAGCTGTACTTGGGATAAATGATATCAATACATTCAACTACCGCACTTACTTGAATGGATTAGGAATCACTGATATTGATGGTTATAAGAATAGGGTTCAAACACACATCAATGGAACCAACCTACTGCCATTATTTGATGAATACCGTATATTTAATAATGTGGCCATAGGCGATTTTACCAAAGATTTGATTGCTTATACGGAGACTAGTGGTACTGGAAATTTGGAAGTAGGCTCTTCATCACCAGTAATTGACCCTTATCGTGCTACGTTGATTGATGAACTGGATTTCTTCCAGCAAGAACTTCGTGTAGTGATGGACGATTGGACCTTCGAGCCAGTAATATCATACAAAATTGCTGAAAACTTAGGTAAGGACTTTGTTTTGACCGGAGACCCTGGTGATTGGAGTGAAGTATTGAACGGAGCTGTAGAAGAAGAAGAGGTAAAAGGTTGGATAGCCAATGCTTATGCAAATGGGGCTAATTTTATTGCTCCGGCTCGTCAGTGGGCTTATGGCAGTGACTATTATGAGCCGAACATAGATTTCACTTACATATTTGATTTTATTCAAGACAATAAGACGCTTTTTGATAATCATGCTCCGGTAAGTAGTAAAATGGCCGTAATTCACTCAAGAGAAGCTGTTAGAAGGTATACAAATAGCATTAATGATGTTATTCTTGCTCTAGAGGCCAACAATATAAATTATGACTTTGTCATTGCAGGAGATGAGTATTATCCAAGCACGCCAACATTTGCTGAGTTAGATCAATATGAGAAACTGATAGTCTCTGAAAACGTCTACGATTGGTATCTCGCCAATGATCCGGCATGGAGCTCGTTAATTTCTCAACTGGGAGATAAAGTGATACAATGGGGTGATCGTGATCTTGTATCATCCTTAGGTGCTGTAAAGACGGGTTTAACCACTTCAATTTCTGTTGCCTCTGGAAATAGTAACATCGATGATGATGTTACTGCTTACCCTAGAAAGCCAATTGCTGGATCAGGATCATATATCGTTCATTTGGTGAATAGTGATTTGAATAACAGTGGTCAATACGTACAGAAAACCAATGTTTCAGTGACGTTAAAGGGAGATGTTTTTCAGTTTCAAAATCCAATCGAACATGCTATCTACCATGAGCCAGGGCAGGCTCCTCAAAATGTAACATTTAGTTCTGCAAATGGTGAAATGACTATAAGTGGTATCAATGCTTTAGGTTTTTGGGGAGTACTTGAACTAATGGAACTAGGGCAATATGTAGATGTTTCAAGTGTCTCAGTGACACCACCCAATGTTACTTTAGCTGTAAATAGAACGGTTCAATTGTTAGAAACTGTTGAGCCAGCAAATGCTAACAACAAGTTTGTGTCATGGAGCACGAGCAATAGTACTGTAGCTACCGTTTCATCAAGTGGACTAGTAACGACCCATGCGCTGGGAACGGCAGTGATTACCGTAACGACTAACGATGGTAATTTTACCGTTACTAGTGCATTAACTGTGGTAGAAGCAGGTACGCCTATTGAATTTGAAGCGGAGAGTTTTGTTGCGACAGGTGGAACTGCCCTCAATAATGACAATAGTGTAGGCTTTATGATTTATTCCGCAGGAAGTATCACTGGTATCAATTGGAATCAAACCGGTGATTGGGGTGATTATAATGTAATCGTGCCAGAAGATGGATTATACGAATTCAATGCCGAAGTTGGAACTCCTGATGAAGGGGCTGCAATTGAAGTATCTGTGGACGGTAGCTCAGCGTTTTTAAGTACTATTAGTAGTACTGGAGGATGGGATACTTTTGTGAACCAACCACTGAGCGGTACAGCTGAGTTGACCGCTGGAAATCATGTCTTCCGAATGAAAGGCGCAGGAGGCATAGGCTGGGAATGGAATGCGGATAAGTTTAGCATTGCAAAAATTGGTGAATTTTCCAATCCAATTGCAGTGACCAGTATTGCACTTTCTCCAACAAATGTCAGTATCGAAGCAGGAAGCAATAGCCAATTAACAGCTACTATCAGTCCATTGGATGCTTCTAATAAGTCTGTGACTTGGAGCTCTACTAATCTAGCAGTAGCGACCGTAAGTAGTTCGGGGCTTGTGACTGGTATAGGTGCCGGAAGTACTTTGATTACTGTTCAGACCATTGATGGAAATTTTACTGATACCTCAGCTATATCTGTAACGGTTACACCACAGCCTCCAATCGCAGAATTTAATTCAGATGTGACCACAGTGGTAGTGGGTAATAGCATCAACTTCACAGATCTTTCAACTAATTCTCCCACTTCATGGTCTTGGACATTCGAGGGTGGCACACCAGCAACTAGTAACGCACAAAACCCAACAGTTTCTTATTCAACTGAAGGTAACTATGATGTGACTTTGCAAGCTACTAATGCAGACGGTAGTGATGGCGTGACCATAACTGGTTATATGACTGTATCAGCTGTAACACCCACTTCTCCAATAGCTGACTTTTTAGCTGATATCACTAATGTGACAGAAGGAGGAAGTGTGAGTTTTACAGATTTGTCAAGCAATACACCAACTTCTTGGAGTTGGACTTTTGCTGGAGGTAATCCTGCTACTAGCAACGCTCAGCATCCTCAAGTATCATATAGTACAGCTGGTATTTATGATGTGACACTGACTGCTACTAATGCCGATGGTAGTGATGTTGAAACTAAAGTGGGCTTTATCACAGTGTCAGAGCCAAGTGGTAGTTGTTCAGTGTTAAATACAGAAGGGTTTGAATCCGGATGGGGAATCTGGAGTTCTGGAGGAAGTCTGGCTAGAAGAGTGACTTATAATGCAAATTCTGGTACCTCGTCTGTTCGACTAAAAAAAGAAGGAAGTTCTGCAACAGTTACTACGCAGGATTTAGATATGAGCGCATATTCGTCTGTTGAGATTTCATTTTCCTTATTTACTGTAGGTATGGATGGTATGAGCGTCAATATTGAACTGTCCACAGATGGAGGAAATAGTTTTAATGAGGTGAAAACTATTTCCGAATGCGTTGACTTCACAGACGATGTGAGGTCCGCAATTGTTCATCAGTTTACAGAGGCAGTGCTTACAGGTAGTACCCGAATTAGAATTGCAAATGTTGCTACTTCTAATAAAGATAACTCCTTTATTGATGATATTATTATCCAAGGATGTGGCAACAGCGGTGCTAGGATGATGGCAAAGGAGCAGGTTTTCGAAGATGCTGTTGAGATTAGTCAACAAACGATGATTTATCCTAATCCGGCTTCTCATTCTTTTCATTTGAGATATTTTGCTCAAAGTGAAATTGAACTAAGCGTAAGTGTACTAAGTCTGGAAGGAAGGTATATGCTCTCATCTCACCATGACGTGACAGAGGGAATCAACGATTTAATATTTGATATTAGCGAGCTAAAATCAGGTGTTTATTTAATTGAAATAATTGATGATTTTGGAATTAAAAGTGTACAAAGATTATTGGTTCAATAGGTGATTACCTATCCATAGTTAGCCTGGCTCAGTATTTAAATTGGGTTGGGTTAACTCACTTTTTAGTCAGAAAAGAGCTCATTAAACTATGAAAGTTAAGTAAATGAAGAATTTGAGATAAGTAACGGGAAGTGTGTGTGCATCATACGTTATTGGCAGATATACATTTGAATTGAAAAAAAACTGCAGACATTGAATTTTACAAATAATAATTACATGATTAAGTATATAATAATAATTTTCCTTTCTGTTATAGCATATAGTTGTACCAGTTTGTTTGGTAATAAAACAAGTGATGCAATAGAGCCAGATACATTGAGTGCGTCTATGAAACGCTATAAAACAATATGGGATAACAAAGAGCCCAGAGAAAATGAGTTTTATACTAGTTTCAAATATTTTCCTGTAAATGGTTTAGGGTATGAGGAAGGAGTCAGCAGAAGAGACCCAAGTACCGTCATATATGTTGATGACAAATATTATGTTTATTATACCCGTAGTATTAATTCGTCTCCTCCTGTTGGTTATGATAAAGCAACCGAATCTCTGCCAGCCACTACATGGGATCTTTGTGATATTTACTATGCTACGTCTACAGATGGAGAAAATTGGAAGGAAATTGGCCCTGCAGCCGTTAGGGGTGAAAAAGGTCAATTTGATGACCGAAGTGTCTTTACCCCAGATATAATGATTTATCAGGGCAGGTATTATTTGTATTATCAGGCGGTAAAATTTCCATACAAAAGAAGAACCAAAAATGTGATAGGAATGGCATGGGCGGATTCACCAGAAGGGCCATGGCACAGGCACTCTGAGCCTGTTTTGTCACCGGGGAAGCCTGGGCAATGGAAAGGCGAAATAGATGATAGAAGTGAAATAGAAAGTTACGGCGCGTTTGATAGTCACAAAGTGCATGACCCAAATTTGATCATACGAGATGGTAAAATATGGATGTATTATAAAGCACATCCCATGGGAGTAGGCAGTAAATTAAAAAAGCCATATCCAGACTTTTCAATGGGTGTAGCTATTTCGAGTGCGCCAGAAGGTCCATTTATTAAACACCCATTGAACCCTATATCAGCAAGTGGACATGAGGCACTTGTCTGGCCGTATAAAGAAGGGGTTGCCTCTTTGATAACAGCTAATGGGCCTGAAAAAAACACGGTGCAATGGTCTTTTGATGGAATAAATTTTGAAGTGAAAGCCCATGTGGTTCTACCACCTGATGCGGCTGGACTGTTTGTAGAAGACAAGTATTTCAATACCAAAGATGGGAAAGGGTTTACCTGGGGCTTGTGTCATATTGCTCAGCGTCAAAGTCATCCTTGGGCTTATATCATTGGGTTTGAATGTGATTTGAGTAGCACTTTAGAAGATCGAAGGTTTAAGAATGAAAATATTCGATTTGATGAAAATTCGAGAGTGAAATCCACTACAAGATGAAAATAAGTTTTTGTAATCCCGCTCATTGCCAGCAATTGGGAGAAATGTAATAGCTGATAAATGATTTGCGGCGTTATTTTGATTTGAAATTCATACTATGAAATGCTCAGCATTGATTTGGGATATGGTTACAGAAGGGTTTTAAAATATTATTTAGGGTTATATTATGATTGTTCGAAATTTGATGGTGTTGTTGTTTGCTGTGTTACTAGGCGTGAATTTTCACACTAAGGCTCAGAGTTTGGAAGAAAATTGGGACACCTTGTCTGATCACAATGAAGCACCAGAATGGTTTCGTGATGCCAAGTTTGGTATATATTTTCACTGGGGTCCCTACTCAGTCCCTGCCTATGGTAATGAGCATTACCCTAGGACTATGTATGGACACCCGAGTGGTAAGAAGCCAATAGCTCCTACCACGAAGGATGATGGGGTTGGGGTAGGTTTTCAAACATATCGAGAGTATGATTTTCATTTGGCTAAATATGGTGAGCCTAAAGCTTTTGAATACCATGATTTGATTCCCATGTTTACAGCCAGTGAATATGATGCAGAAGAATGGGCAGAACTGTTTCTTAATGCGGGTGCCAAATTTGCGGGACCTGTAGCCATACATCATGATGGATATGCGATGTGGGACTCTGATGTGACGCCATGGAATGTAGCAGACACAGGCCCAAAACTGGATGTGCTTGGTGAATTGAGTACAAGTATTCGTGCTAGGGGGTTAAAGCTCATCACTACTTTTCATCATGCCAAAACTGGTAAGTATATTCAAGGTAGTACCGTCAGAGATCAAAAGAGGTGGCATTATTATGGAAGAGAAAAATACTTGGAACGAGAGGCACCAGAGCAAATAGGTAATGACAGTGAGCAACTTCAAAAACTGTACGGAACCATGCCTTGGACTGATTTTACTAATATGTGGAATAGCATATTGGAGGAGGTAATAGATGATTATGAACCAGATATTATATGGTTTGATTCATGGCTAGATAGAATTCCTCAAGAAAACCGAATTGAATTCGTCTCATACTATCTCAATGCAGCCAAAAAATTGGATAAAGAGGTTGTAATCACATATAAACAAAATGACCTTCCTCAAAGTGTCGGTGTGGTGGATTTTGAAAAAGGAAGAATGGACGAGCTCACAGATTTCTCTTGGTTGACCGATGGGACCATAAGTGATGGTACATGGACCACCACAGGAAGTTGGTCATATACCGAAGAATTGGATATTAAATCTTCCAAAACCTTGTTGCATATACTGATAGATATCGTGAGTAAGAATGGAAATTTCCTACTTAATATTTCACCGACAGCTGATGGTGTTATTCCTGAGACGCAAAGGGTGTCATTGCTTGGTATGGGGGAGTGGTTGGTAAAAAATGGTGAAGCTATTTATGGTACTCGTCCTTTTGGAGTGTATGGAGAAGGTCCAAAAAGATTGGAAGGAAGTGGTCATTTTGTGAAAATGAATAACGATTACAATGAAGAGAATTTACGATTTACCACCAATGGGACTACGATATATGCTGTCCAAATGGGCTGGGCTGGGAGCGAAAAAGAAGTGCTTATCAAATCCCTCAGTAAGGAAAAACTCAACTTGACTCAAATCACCAATGTTTCAGTTGTAGATTCAGAGGAGAATATCAGTTGGAAGGTAACAGCCAATGGGTTGGTAGTGACCACACCATTTAAGGCTCCCAATAAGACAGCGGTTTGTTTCAAAATAGAAACAAATGGGTGGGAATCTATGAATTTTTCTAATACAAAATCAAGTACTAATCCAAGCAAAAATTAAGACTAACTCGCCGAGTTAATCTGGTTTTATTCAAGATAGTTCTGTACTTGATATATAAGTTTTGTCCCCCAAGAGTGAGTGCTGATTTGAAAGATGTGTGCTCTGGGTTTAAAACAAAAAATACGGCTCAGAACAGGTTTGTTGATGTTTTTGTGAATAGTGGAATAGTAATTGGGAGTAAAAAGAGAGCTTAGGAAAGCCTCTTTTGATAGATTTGGTAGAGAGAAAAGTTACTATAAATGCGCTTAGAAAAGTATTTTGAGTGAAGTGGGTATTTAACGATTTAGATTTGTGAAATATATTAAGAAGTTGTTGACAGTTATTCTAATTTCCAATGTCATGTGGAGTTGTTCATATTCCAATGGAGGTAGTAGAGTAGCAAAATATAGTGAGGATTCTCTAAGTGCATCAATGAGAAGGTATATGTCATATTGGGACAACAAAGAACCCCGAGACAATGAATTCTTTTCTAGCTTCAAATATTATGGAATAGATGAGTTGGGCTATGAGGAAGGGATAAGTAGAAGAGATCCTAGTTCTATTCTATATACAGATGGGCAATACTTCGTGTACTACACGAGGAGTCAAAAAACTGCAGCGCCAGTCGGATATGATCTCGCTAGTAAGACATTGCCAGCCACTACATGGGATATGTGTGATATCTATTATGCTACATCTGTTGATGGACGCAGCTGGAGAGAGCAGGGAGTAGCTGTTGCTAGAGGAGAGGAAGGAGCTTTTGACGATCGGAGTGTGTTTACACCAGATATCATGGAATACAAAGGTAAATTCTATCTCTACTACCAAGCAGTAAAGTATCCCTACAAAAGGAGGTCTCATAACGTAATAGCTATGGCATGGTCAATTTCGCCAGAAGGGCCTTGGAATAAGGTTGTGGAACCTGTATTGATACCAGGAAGCCCAGGTCAATGGGATGGTGAAGAAGATAATAGAAGTAAAATCAAGTCATTCGGGGCATTTGATAGTCATAAAGTTCATGATCCTAACTTGATTGTAAGAAATGGAGAAATTTGGATGTACTATAAGGCTCATCCAATGGGAGTAGGGAGTGTTTTGAAAAAACCTTACCCTGATTTTTCGATGGGAGTAGCTATTGCGAAGACTCCCGAAGGTCCGTTTGTTAAACATCCACTCAACCCTATATCAGCCAGTGGTCATGAAGCACTTGTTTGGCCCTACCACGAAGGTGTAGCGACACTTATAACCGCCAATGGTCCAGAGAAAAATACCGTCCAATGGGCTAGTGATGGGCTGAATTTTGAAGTGAAATCACATATCGTGTTACCTCCTGATGCAGCGGGACTGTTTGTGAAAGATAAGTATACCGATACCAAAGATGGTCAAGGCTTCACTTGGGGCTTATGTCATATTGCACAACGAAAGAACAAACCATGGGCCTATATCATTGGGTTCGAATGTGACCTGAGTAGTACTGTAGAGGATGTCAGGTACAAAAGGGAGAACATTAGATTCGATGAAGAGGCGAGAGTTAATTCTCTTCGGTACTAAAGTCAATCAATAACAATTTCATTTTTAAGATTATTCAGAAAGAACCTGGAGAAGTGACAACTATGAGTATGAAAGCCAAGTTAGAAGAAAATAAACCTCAGGATGGATCACTGAGTCCAGCCATGGAACGTCTATATGATGTCTGGCCTGCACCTGATGATCAAGCCAATGAGTTCTTTACCAATTTCAAATATTCGAAAATAAGTGGCATTGGAAATGATGGCGAGGCTTCACGCAGAGACCCGACAAAGGTGATCAAGGCCAATGGGAAATATTATGTGTGGTATACCAAAAGAGCACCTGGTCAAATGCCAGTAGGTATGGATAATTGTACAGATGAACTTCCTGCTGTTGATTGGGATTTGGCTGACATTTGTTTTGCTACTAGTGACGATGGTTTTGAATGGGAAGAAAAAGGAGTAGCCGTACCAAGATCAGAAAAAGGAAGCTATGGTGATCGATCATTGACTACACCAGATATTTTGGTGTTTAAAGGTAGATATTACCTGTATTACCAAACATTTACTGGTAAGTTCTCTAGTAAAAAGGGTGATTATTGTGATGTAAGTATGGCATGGTCAGATTCTCCTGATGGGCCATGGCACAAGACTTCTGATCCAATCTTGCCCTTAGGACAAGAAGATGAATGGGATGGTGGTGCGATTCATGATCCATATCCGTTGGTCTATAAAGGAAAAATATGGTTGTTTTACAAGGGGCAGCCTATCACACGAGGTCCTGGCTATCTAGTCAGAGCGCAAGGTGTAGCTATTGCTGAAAAACCTGAAGGCCCTTTTGTCAAACATGAGTTGAATCCATTGCTCAATTCTGGTCATGAGACATGCTTGTATCCATATAGGGAAGGAATAGCTGCCGTATTGAGTTTTGATGGGCCAGAAAAAAATACAATTCAATATGCTTCTGATGGAGTTGATTTTAAGCCAATGGCAGCCATCAATTGTCCTCCGATTGCTCCAGGCCCTTATTGTCCAGACGCTTTTGATGATGATGGTGATGGCAAAGGGATAACATGGGGATTATGTCATTTGGGTCACAACATAGTCGTACCCACCAACGAAAGAAGAATGGTAGAAAACAATTCCTTCATCGTTCGCTTTGATTGTGATTTACATAGGGATACAGACAGACCATACTTTAAGAACCCTAGGGATCAAGTGGGAAGGTTTGATGAGGCAACCTACTTTCAACCTAAAATGATGTTGGAACAAGAAATGAAAGCCGAAATCATAAAGGAAGATTCAGAAGTCTAAAACACTACTGCTAACTAATTATTTAACAAACTACAAATGCTCAAAATATCACAATTAATTGCAATTATTTTGTTGCTTCAGACGTGCCGTACCGTATCTATGGATGATACAACCGAAGCAGTTGAACAATTGAAATATGAAGCCAACTGGGAATCTTTGGCAAAGCATAATGAAGAACCAGATTGGTTCTTGGATGCTAAATTGGGTATATATTTTCATTGGGGAGTATATAGTGTTCCTGCGTATTCATCAGAATGGTATCCTCGATGGATGCATTTCGAAGGGCGATCAGAGTTCGATTATCATGTAGAAAACTATGGTCATCCATCTGATTTTGGTTATCATGATTTGGTGCCTCTGTTTACGGCAGATAAGTTTGATGCTGCTGAGTGGGTGGATTTATTCCAACAGGCAGGGGCTAAGTTTGCTGGACCAGTAGCAGAGCATCATGATGGGTTTGCTATGTGGGATAGCGAGATCACCCCATGGAATGCTAAGGATAAGGGACCAAAAAAAGATATCACAGGCTTGATCGCAACTGAGCTCAGAAAACGTGATATGAAGTTGATCACAACATTTCACCATTCTAGAAATTTGCAACGGTTTGATACGGCTACTTACGAACACATCAGTGTACTGAACAATAAAGAGATAGGGACATCTTGGTCCAGCCATTACCCGTCGTTTGAGGGCTTAGCGCCTATGTCTGATGATGATGAGTTGAAATACCTCTATGGCAACATTCCAGAAGAACAATGGTTGAGCGAGGTATGGCTTGGTAAAATCAATGAGGTAGTAGATAAGTACAACCCAGACATAATATGGTTCGATGCATGGCTGGATGATATTCCGGAAGAATATAGATTGAGAATGGCGGCTGATTATTTCAATAAAGCAGAAGCAATGGATCAGGAAGTAGTTATCGTAAGGAAACAGGATGATTTGCCACTCGATATGAGTGTGGATGATCATGAAAAAACTAGAGAAAATGAAATCGCTGAAAAATATTGGATGACTGATGAAACAGTCAGTACAGGAAGCTGGTGTTACACCTCAGATTTGAAAATAAAAGAATCAAAGGAGCTCATTCACATATTAATTGATATTACAAGCAAGAATGGAGTCCTATTACTCAATATATCACCAAAGGCTGACGGCTCTATTCCTAAAGATCAAAAAGGCGTTTTACTTGATTTCGGGAAGTGGCTGGATGTTTATGGAGAGGCCATCTACGAGACACGTCCATGGTATACTTTTGGAGAAGGTCCAACCAAAGAACCAGAAATCACTTCTGCTAATCGTAATGCCTTTTTGGACTTACGATACTCTAACCAAGATATTAGGTATACAAAAAAAGGAAATTACATATATGCTATTCAACTAGGCAAGCCAGCTGAAGGAGATATGTTGTCCTTGACTGCATTTTCATCTAAGGACTCAGGTCTAGGTGAAATTAAGTCTGTGGTCAAGTTAGGTTCGGATGAGCAAGTAATATGGTCAATGTATGATTCAGGTCTATCAATTGAGAGCACGACCGAAGATTTGAATAATGTAGCTCAGGTTTATAAAATTGAATTAAAAATATAGTGTCAAGAAATAGTGTAACATCAGGTCGATTTGGAAGTCGACGTTTTACTAAATGGCTCAGTATTCCAATGATTTTAATTGGTTCAATGATATTCAACCATTGTGCCAGTAAGACTAAACCTGAATTCACGCTGCGTGCCAGTCAGTTGGTGAGCGAAAGTCATACTTGGTACCAAGCGTTCGAATATTTTGCGGAGATTTTGGAGGAAAGATCAAATGGACGAATCAAACTTGAGGTTTATCATTCTGAACAATTAGCCAAAGAAATTGAAGCCATCCGATTGATTCAGGCAGGGGTAATAGATATGACATGCACGGGTTCATTATTAAATAATTGGATTGAGATTGCATCTTTTTGTGAAATGCCATTTTTGCTGCGAGATTCTGTGGATATGCAAAACCTGATCAATGGATCTGTAGGTCAGCGGATGGAAAAAGAAATGCTTGAAGTGACAGGTTTACGTACTTTGGGGTATTTTCAACGTGGTCCGAGGCACCTAACCAGTAATCGACCGATTAGGCATCCAGATGACTTGGAGGGATTGATATTACGTGTGCCTAATGTCCCTTCATTTGTTACGGCATGGGAAGCCATTGGAGCCAAACCAACGCCTATGGCTTTTTCTGAAGTTTTTACTTCGCTGCAGCAAGGGACCATTGAAGGACAGGAAAACCCATTTGCAATGATTCGAGCAGCTGGATTTGCTGAAGTACAAGACTATTTGAATCTCACAGCTCATGTAGTGAGTTGGACTTATCCTGTCATTGGTGAAAAACAATTTCAGGCCTTTCCAGAGGATTTAAAAAAAATATTTCTAGAAGCGGCTGTAGATATGCAAAAATATGAACACGATCTTTTCTTAAAAAACGAAAAGAGTGTACAACGCAAGTTACAGGAGCAAGGAATGGAATTTATAGAAGTAGACAAAGATGCATTTGCAGAAAGGTGTCGGGAGGCAATTGTCTCCAGTTTGTCTCCTGAAATGACGGATGTATATGAAGAAATACTAGAAATGAAAAAAAAGAGAGATGTGGATAATTGAGCGTTTCTTACGATATGGCACATTACTCAGTACAGTTGGGTTTGTGGGGGCAACTATTATCCAAATCTATGCAAGGTTTTTTATGGACAGTGCTCCATCATGGACCGAGGAAGCCTCTCGTTTCTTTTTTGTCTATGCTATGAGCTTTGCTGCTGGGATAGCTATGAAGGATAAAGAATATGTTCATTTAGACTTGATCTATGATCGATTGACTGATACTAAAAAACAGATCCTGGATAGTATTATATCCTTGACTACTGTAGGACTATTTTTGGTTATTGGGATCTACGCGATACAGTATATTTCATTGGGTATGAATGAGTCTTCTCCAAGTCTGGGTTGGTCCATGGCAATTGCATTTTCAAGTATTTTGTTGATGGCTTTAAGTATTGGTATATATGCTTTGGTTGATTTTATTACTATAAAACGTCGAATCAAATGATCTCAATATTGTTTATTGTTTTTGTTGTCTGTCTGTTACTGCGGTTTCCTATCGCTTTTTCTTTGGGCTTGTCTTGTCTAGCGTATGTACTGGTCAGTAATATCCCTTTGATAATCCTGCCAGCTAAAATGTATTCTGGTATTGATGTATTTGTCTTGCTAAGTATCCCAGGGTTTATTCTTGCAGGTAACTTGATGAATCATGGAGGGTTGACCGAAAAGATTATCGCCTTTTGCAATCATTTACTGGGACATATCAAAGGGGGACTAGCTTTGGCCAATGTGGGAGCGTCTATGTTGTTTGCAGGTATATCTGGAACAGCCATCTCAGATACCGCTAGTATCGGAGCAGTGTTAATTCCTGCCATGAAAAAGGAAGGTTATGATGCTGATTTTTCATGTGCAGTCACGGCATCTTCATCTACGGTAGGTCCGATTATTCCACCTAGTGTACCCATGATTATTGCCGCAACGCTCAGCGGGCTGTCCGTGGGGCGGCTATTTTTAGCTGGGGCTATTCCCGGTTTCTTATTAGGGATAGGTATGATGGCGGTGGCTTATTATGTATCTGTAAAGAAAAATTACCCGAGCCATCCTAGAAGTAGCTTAAAACAAATTGCCTCAGGTTTTGTGGATACCTTTTGGTCATTACTCATGACCTTTATTATTCTATTCGGAATTGTCGGAGGTGTTTTTACGCCAACGGAAGCTTCGATCATAGCAGTGCTGTATGCATTGTTTATTGGTGTGTTTGTGTATAGAAAATTGAATTTTAACAATATATCTACCATCGTAGTAGATTCCATGAAATCATCTGCTGCATTGATGGTCTTGGTTGGGTTTGCTAATTTGTTTGGTTGGATATTGATCACCGAAAGACTCCCTCAGTACATTTCATCAAGTATTTTGGACTTCTCCGAAAACCGTTTTGTAGTGTTGCTACTCATCAACTTAGTATTAATCCTAATAGGTACATTCATGGAGACCATCGCTGCATTATTGGTCTTGTTTCCTATTTTGTTGAAAGTAGCTATGTCTGTAGACGTAGACCCTATACACTTTGCAGTGATTGCTGTATTGAACCTGATGATAGGATTGACCACACCTCCCATAGGGGTCTGTCTCTTTGTCTCCTCTAGCATAGGAAAAGTATCTATGGTGGAGGTAAGTAAGGCTAGTTGGCCCTTTTTATTAGTCTCATTATTGGTGTTGATATTAGTGACCTTGTTCCCTCAGTTATCCTTGTTTTTGCCTCAGCTCATTATGAATTGAGTGTTTTGTTATGATTATTAAAAAAATTAAACTTTATGGCTGATATTAAGCTAAAGATTAATGGTACGGTAAGAACAGTATATGGTGCCGAACCTAGTATGCCTCTACTTTGGGCTATTCGAGATTTTTTAGGGCTGAAAGGGACTAAATATGGCTGTGGAAAAGGGCTTTGCGGAGCATGTACCATTCATCTAGATGGCACAGCCACAAGGTCTTGCATATTGCCTTTGTCAGCGATTGGAGAAAAGAACATTACTACTATCGAGGGATTGTCAGTGGATGGTGATCATCCTGTTCAACAAGCGTGGGCTGAGGAAAATGTACCACAATGTGGTTATTGCCAACCTGGTCAAATCATGACTGCTGCTTCATTTTTAGCAGAAAATTCTAATCCTTCTGATGAAGAGATAGTCGACCATATGACTGGGAATATCTGTAGATGTGGGACGTATAATAGAATTAAGAAAGCAGTGAAAATAGCTTCTGAAAAAACAGGTTGATTATGAAATCCAACACTTATAAAACTACTATCAGTAAAATTGATAGAAGAACTTTTTTAAAAACAGGATCCTTAGGTGCTACTGGATTGTTATTAGGTTTTCATGTAGGCTGTATGGGACCAGGTGATGATTTTACTGATCGGCCAACTGCCTTATTTGAACCTAATGTTTACGTCTCACTCAATCAATTGGGAGAAGTGACGATCATAGCTCATCGGTCCGAGATGGGACAGGGAGCTAGAACTTCTCTACCATCAATTTTAGCAGATGAAATGGAGGCTGATTGGGATAAAGTGAAAATACAGCAGTCTGTTGGGGATGAAGAAATTTATGGTAATCAAAATACAGATGGATCCTTTACGATTAGGATGTTTTACATACCCATGCGTAAGGCTGGAGCAACGGCACGGCTCATGCTAGAGCAAGCTGCAGCATCAATTTGGAAAGTAGATGTGTCGGAGTGTAAGGCTCAAAATCATTTTGTTGTCCATCAAAAATCAGGAGATAAATTGGATTTTGGCGCACTTGCAGAGGAAGCCTCTAAGCTGCCTGTTCCTAGTGATGATGAGCTGAAATTAAAGAATGAGAATGAGTTTAAGCTCATCGGAAAGAATGTACCAATAGTGGACATGGCAAATATTCTGACGGGAAAGGCGGTATATGGTATGGACTATGAAATACCAGGTATGAAGTATGCTGTGATCGCGAGATGTCCTGTGGTTGGTGGGAAAGTCATCTCATATGATGATTCGAAGACAATGGCTGTGTCAGGAGTAGAAAGAGTGATTCAGATGGATACGCCAAATTTTCCTTCTGGATTCGAACAGCCTTTGGGAGGAGTAGCTGTCATCGCAAGTAATACTTGGTCGGCTTGGAAAGGTAGAGATGCCTTGGGAATAGAATGGAATCTTGGTGAGTTTGCTGATTATGATTCGGAAGTGTATGAAAAGGAAATGCTCAAAAGCGTGCAATCTAAAGGGACTATCAGGAGAGCAGATGGAAATGTAAAGGATGCTTTTGCAAAAGCAAATAAGAAATTGAAATCCGTATACACACTCTCTCATCAGGCACATGCACCAATGGAAACGCCAAATGCAGTGGCAGATTACAAAGAAGGTAAGTGTACTGTTTGGGCACCTTCTCAGCACCCACAATGGTCTAGGAATGCAGTGGCTAATGCATTGGGACTTGATTCTGAACAAGTAGAAATGAACGTGACGCTGTTAGGCGGAGGGTTTGGAAGAAAATCCAAACAAGATTTTATAGTAGAGGCTGCTAAACTTAGCAAAATAAATGGATGCCCGATTAAAGTAGTTTGGACCAGAGAAGACGATTTGCATCACGATTTTTTACATTGTTGCAGCGCACAAGCCATAGAAGTCGCTATTGATGATGACAATCAAGTGTCTGGGTGGAAACACAGTTCTGTGTTTCCGAGTATAGCTGGGACAGGCAATAAAGAACAACTTCAACCAGGGCCTGTAGAACGATGCATGGGTTTGACAGATTTTCCCTATGACATACCGAATATTAAATGTCAGACCACAGATATTCAAAATAAGATTCGAATTGGTTGGATGCGCTCAGTAGCCAATGTCCAGCATGCTTTCGCTATAGGAAGCATGATGGATGAAATTGCTACAGCCAGAGGAATGGATGCTGCTGACAACCTTATTGATTTATTAGGGCCTGATAGAGAAATACCTTTTGATGAGCTGGTGGAAGATTTCTTTAATTATAACGAAAAAGTAGCTGACTATCCCTGTAAAACTGGTCGATTGAGAAACGTAATAGAAGAAGTCAAGAAAAAAGCCAATTGGGGAAAAGCATTGCCAAAAGGAAGTGGCCAAGGGATCTATGCCCATAGAAGTTTTCTGACCTATGTTGCGTGTGTAGTTGAGGTGAAAATGGTCGATGGGAAAATCACAATTCCTGAAGTACACTATGTAGTCGATTGTGGTAAAGTAATAAGTCCAGAGCGCTCCAGAGCACAGTTTGAGGGAGGAGCCATATTTGCATTGACAGGAGCGCTATCAGGAAAGATAACCTTCAAAAAAGGTGTAATGCAGCAAGATAATTTTGATGGATATCAGCTCACCAGAATGAAAAATGCTCCGTCTGACATCCATGTCCATTTCATAGAAAATGACGAAAAACCAACTGGAGTGGGAGAACCTCCCGTGCCACCGGTAGCTCCCGCATTGTGCAATGCAATTTTTGCAGCTACAGGGAAGAGAGTAAGGAAGTTACCTATAGAAATGAGTTGAAAAGTAGTTGCTAGCAATAGTATATCAAATATTGGGATACCCTCCTCGAAAGTGATGTAATACATTTTTTGGGAGATTTGGTATAATAATCTGGTTACATCTAAAGCACATTTGTAACCTTGAAATAGTGTTTTGCTATTCCCTATTTTTAATAGCAGGCCGATAGCCAATAGGGTTTAATTCCCCGACTTTGGTTCGTGCTATCTATAGATACAGAAAGTTAAGACCTCACAGGGTTGCCTCAAGGATTATTTATTCAAATTGTTAAAGATGAAGATATATACTGTTGAAAAATTATTGCTTGCCGTTATTTGCTTATTTTCACTAGGACTCAGAGCCCAAGAAAGCAGCGACAAACCAAATATTATATACATCATGTCTGATGATCATACCACTCAAGCTTTCGGTGTGTATGGTAGTCGGTTGGCTGGATTGAATCCCACGCCTACCATAGATAGATTAGCCAATGAAGGGATATTATTCGAGAATGCATTTTGTACCAATGCGATTTGTACTCCAAGCAGAGCTACAATAATGACGGGCCAATACGGTCATGTCAATGGGGTAAGAGATCTCAATGGTAACCTCGCATCCGAAAATCAATACTTAGCTATTGAAATGAAGAAGTTGGGGTATCAAACGGCAATAGTGGGGAAGTGGCATTTAAAAAATGCCCCTGAAGCATTTGATTATTATAACGTATTGCCAGGGCAAGGAGAATATCATAACCCTGTCTTGTATACACGAGAACCAACAGAGAATTCTACAGTTACGTTTGAGGAATATCTTAATAGAGAAGTAAATGAGACAGCATATGAGGGGCATTCTTCGGATGTGATCACAGATTTGTCTCTTGATTGGTTGAAAAACAATAGAGATAAAGAGAAACCTTTTTTCTTAATGCATCACTTCAAGGCTCCGCATGATTTTTTCGAATTCGCCACACGGTATGAAGATTATTTGGAGGATGTTGAGATTCCAGAGCCAGCTAGCATGTATTACAATGGAAACAACGGGTCAATAGGTACCAGAGGTGTTAATAATAGCTTGATGGATACCATAGGTTCTTCTATTGGTCACAGAAATGTAATTAGAAATATGGGGATGCACATGGATATTGATCCAAAAATCCCAGATCCTGAATACACCAAACTTGCCTATCAAGAGTACCTCAAGAGATATTTGAGGTGTGTGAAAGGAGTAGATGATAATGTCAAAAGATTGTTTGATTACTTGGAAGCTGAAGGGTTGATGGACAACACCATTATTGTTTATACAGGGGATCAAGGATTCATGTTGGGTGAGCATGATTATATAGACAAAAGATGGATGTATGAAGAATCTTTGAGAATGCCATTTTTGGTTCGTTATCCTAAAATGATAAAAGCCGGTACGCGTACTGATGCGATAATAAATAATGCAGATTTTGCTCCGACGATTATAGAGTTAGCAGGAGGGCAAGTGCCATTATATATGCAAGGGGGGAGCTTTAAGGCTGTACTGGAGACACAGGAAGAGCCTGCAGATTGGAAACAAGAGACCTATTATAGGTACTGGATGCATATGGCTCATAAGCATAATAACCCAGCTCATTTTGGTATTCGAACCAAAGATTATAAGCTTATCTTCTTCTATGGCAGAGATTTTAAAGTAAGGGATAATGGAGCACAAAAGTGGGCTAACAACCCAGCATCTATGTCTAATTTTAAAACACAACCTTCATGGGAGTTTTATGATTTGAAAAACGATCCTGAAGAAATGGATAATAGGTATGAAAACCCTAAATATGCAGAGGTTATTTTGGATTTAAAATCTAAATTAAAAGCATTGCGGTCAGAGGTAGAAGAAGACGATTCGCAGTTTGCAGAAATTCAAGAAGTCTTGGATGAGTATTGGGATACTCCATCCAAAATGTAAATCTATAATTATTAATCAAGATCCAATTATCGAGCGATAATGAAAGAAGTAACATTGATTTTCGGTTTGACACTGTTGTTGTTATCAGCCAAAGCACAAAAAGTTTATGAACCTAATTGGGAGTCTCTAGACCAAAGAGCATGTCCTACATGGTATTCAGAGGCTAAGTTTGGGGTATTTGTTCACTGGGGGTTGTATTCGGTACCTGGGTATACTGCCAAGGGTACATATGCTGAATGGTATGGACATGCATTAAATGCAGACACGTCATTTATGAAGGGGCACCAGCTCAAACGACACCATGCTGTTAGCGATTTTCATGAAAGAGTATACGGATCAGATGTTAAATATTCGGATTTTAGAGAAGGATTTACTTGTGAGCTTTTCGATCCAGAAGAGTGGGCTTCTATTTTTCAAAGATCAGGAGCTAAATATGTTGTACTGACCTCCAAGCATCATGATGGCTATACTTTATGGCCAAGTCAGGAAGCATCCACAAGTTTTGGGATGGAATGGAATAGTGTCACATCTGGTCCCAAAAGAGATTTAGTTGGAGAATTGACAACTGCGGTGAGAAAGACTGATGTCAAAATGGGTCTATATTATTCTCTTTGGGATTGGTTCAACCCATATTGGAATGAAGAAATGCAATTAGCATTGAAAACGGGTAACATGATGGATAATCATGCTGAGGATAAAGAGGTAAATGCTGATGCAGGTGCTGTTGATCAATCAAGAGCTGCTTTGAAGAAATATGTGCATGAAGTGATGTATCCTCAATTCAAAGAATTGGTGACAAAGTATCAACCTTCTTTGATATTTCCTGATGGAGATTGGTGGATGAGTGATGATCTATGGGAAACACGGCCTCTCTTGTCATGGTTGTATAATGAAGCGCCAAACAAAGATGAAGTAGTTATTAATGATAGGTGGGGAAAAGTCAGAGGAAAACATGGCGGTTACTTTACTACTGAATATGGTTCTGGATTTGAAGGTTTGGACAAACCATGGGAAGAGAACCGAGGAATTGGGATGAGCTTCGGAGTCAACAGAATTGAAAATATAGATGACTATCGTACAGAGAAAGAATTAATATTTATGTTAGTTGACCTGGTGAGTAGAGGAGGGAATCTGTTACTCAACATTGGCCCAAATCCTGATGGAACCATTCCGGTGATCATGCAAGAGCGATTGATCCAAATTGGGGACTGGCTCGAAGTGAATGGTGAGGGAATTTATGGAACAAAAGTCTGGAAAAAGAATTACCAGTGGAGTGATGGAATAATACCAACTTTCACAAAAGCTGACTATCACTCGGGTTTTCCAGTTTATGAAATGACTATAAATCCTAAACCAGGAAATGCACACAAAGAAATGTGGTTTACAAGTAAAGAAGATGCTGTATTTGCATTCTTACCTCAGTGGCCAGAAGACAATATTTTGGAAGTACGAGATTTGGATTTTGAGGGTAAAGTTTCTGTTGATTTTTTGGGTACAGATAAGACATGGATAGTAAATATTGTTGAAGGTGAAATTATTATTGATTTGTCGAAAGTCAATATATCCGACTTACCATGTAACCATATATACACGTTTAAATTGACAGAGAAGTAGATTTCTGACAATGCTCTTGATATTAATCAATTTGAAACGTGATTAAAGAAGTGATAATCCTTAGTTGCTCGCGTTGTAGTGTTTATATTATTATAGTTTTCGGGAAAATAATGATATCCATTTGAGAGGTATCTTACTTATTTAGCTTCATAGAAAATTAATCTTTATTTCGATTAAATCTATGGATTCGTTGATTGCAAATCGAATTCTTTGCCAAGTTGAGACACTGACATGCCTCTCTTTACGACCGTACTTCGCCTGTTTTGAAATGCCAAATGGCTAAGTGAATCATTTTTATCAACTTTAAATGTGTTGTCATGAATAAGAATTTATACCTATTAATAGCCACCCTTTTTTTTAGTTTATTTCAATTTATAGTAGTTAATGCCCAAACGGGAGTGAAGAATTATCAAAACATGGAATTCGAGCATTTTGGTATGGAGCAAGGTCTGTCTCAAGCAAATGTGATTGGTCTTTTTCAAGATTCCCAAGGTTACATGTGGATTGGCACGGAAGGAGGTCTTAATAAATATGACGGCTATGGTTTTACGATATTTAAGAATGACCAGGAGGACTCTACAACTATTGGTGCCAATTATGTATTCAACATATTTGAAGATGATTTAGGTTTTATATGGAGTGCTGCTCGAGTTCGTGATCAGCTTTCTGCATATAACAAGGAATTGGATCAATTTTCTCAACATCGTCTTGATGCATCTGTAGAAGAAGTATTGAAAGGTGGTGTACTTCCAGTTTTTATGGATTCAAAAAAGAAGTATTGGTATTGGGGAGGTGATCAAATGCATTTTTACAATATTGAAAAGAAAGCATTGATCGAGAACCCGAATTCAAAACACTCTGAATTCTTGCCTTCGAAAATAGTAGAAGATCAATATGGGAAATTTTGGATGGGTAGCTATGATGGACTGAATAGTTTTGATCCTAAAACTGAAAAGTATAAAAAATACAAGTACAAAAAGAATGATACGCGTAGTATATGTGGTGATACAGTAATGAGCGTACATGTAGATTCGAAAAAAAGACTCTGGGTGGTCTCGACTAATGGACTTAATCTAATGGATAGGAATAGAGATAGTTTTACCCGGTTTCAGCATGATCCGTCAGACCCTAACTCTCTCACGAGTAATGAGCTAACGGATGATCTTAAAAATACCTTTTTTGAGGATTCTTTCGGAGGTATATGGATATATACCAAGCAGTCTGGACTAAATTATTTTGATGAGGCAAACAATAATTTTATTCGTTTTCAAAATGATCCATCAAATCCAAATTCGTTAAGTGGAGATGGGATTTATGATATACTGGAATCTCAGAAAGGGGAGATAATGTTGACTACTGCCTCTGGGTTGAATATTATTAATATTAATGGAAAACCGACCAAAGATCTTAAGTTCAATAGAGTTCTTAATGACCCAGACAATCCAAAAAGTCTTAGCAAAAGTAACACCCGAATGCTTTGCAAAGATGAAAATGGGATGATATGGATTGGGACAAGATTCGGGGGTGTAAGTGTTTACGACCTAAAGGGGAAAATATTTAATCATTATAAATACAGTAAATCTAAAGTAGGCTTGAACACAAGTACCGTAAATAGTTTTACTGAGGATGATGATGGCAATATTTGGATTGCGACAGATGGTGGTGGTCTCAATCGATTTGACAAGCAAAGTAAAACTTTTAAGTACTTTACTTCAAAAGCTAACAATTTCAATAGTCTAAGTAGCCCAATAGTTGCGGATGTGACTATAGATCAAAAGAACCGAGTATGGTCGGCCATTTGGGACAGAGGATTAGATGTTTATGACATAGATCGTGATAAGTTCACTCATTTCAGTCATGATCCTGAGGACCCAAATAGCTTGGCTATTAACGAAATATTGAATGTGTTTTGTGCATCTGACGGGACAATGTGGGTCGGTACATTGAACGGAGGACTGCATAAGTACAATGAAGAATCCAAATCATTCACTCGTTATCCATTTGGCGATGATAATAAAAACAGTTTATTGGGACGATATATACTTAGTATTTCCGAGACAAAATCAGGTAAACTTTGGATAACGACGTTTGACGCAGGACTGTCCCTTTTTGATCCAAAGACAGAAACTTTTGTGAATTACAAAAATGATACTACAGTCTTGAAAGAATTTTGTACATCGCCGACAACACTGGTGTTTGAGGATCGAAAAGGCTATACTTGGGTTGGTACAGATGGAGAAGGGTTAAAGGTTTTTAACCCTAAAGAAAAAACCTTTACGATAATCACTGAAAAAGACGGGTTGTCTAATAATAAGATATCTGGTATTGTGGAAGATCACGAAGGTACCCTGTGGATCAGTACTGCATTTGGACTATCAAGTTTAAAATATAAGCACAGCACAGGTGAATTCTCTTTCAATAATTACTTTGCAGAACATGGTCTTCAAAGTAATCAATTTAATGCAAGAGCATTTTTTAAATCAAAAAACGGAAATTTATATTTTGGAGGTGTCAGTGGGTTTAATGAGTTCTACCCTGGTAATATTGAAAAAAACAAAAAAATACCTTCCGTATACTTGACGGATTTTCTGTTGTCCAATAAAAAAGTAGATATTGGAATAGAAACTTCTCCACTTCAAAAACATATAGGATCAATAGAAGAGTTGGTTTTGACTCATGATCAAAACTCGATGACATTTGAGTATGTCGCGCTAAATTTTATTCAGGCACAGAAAAACAAGTATGCCTACAAATTAGAAGGTTTGGAGGACGAGTGGAACTATGTTGGAGATGTTAGGAGAGCTAATTATACTAATTTGGATGCGGGGAATTATGTATTTAGAGTAAAGGCATCTAATAATGATGGATTTTGGAATGAGGAAGGTGTAGGTGTGCGCATAGAAATACAACCGGCTTGGTGGGATACTTGGTGGTTTAGAGCCATTGTTATATTGAGTGTGTTGTCATTTATGACATGGCTGTACAAATCCAGAACTAATCGTCTCAAAGAGGATCAAAAGATACTAGAAAATAGAGTGCGAGAAGCTACAGAGGAAGTTAATAAGCAGAATGATGCCTTGGTGGCAGAACAAGGGAATTTGCAATCCGCGATTGACGATATCAATTATGTCGTGGGTGAGGCTGTAGGTTCAGGGAATTTTAAAGCTAGAATCAACCTCGTTGGTAAAAAAGGGGAGTGGCTTTTATTAGGGCAATCAATCAATCAGCTCTTTGAGACCATAATGATACCGTTTGATACTATTAATGTAGTTGTCAATCAATTGGCTCAGGGTGATTTAACACAGCGATATAGACAGGAGGCCAAAGGGGATGTACTTGTTCTTAAGGAAAATTTGAATAGTGCATTAGATAAACTTTCCGAATTGTTGAAGGAAATAACAGATAAGGTGGTAATTATTGGTAATTCTTCGGATGACATGAAAGTGACCAGTGAGGAGATGAACACCAGTACAGGAGAGATAGCGTCATCGATAGAGGAGATGAGTAAAGGAGCGCAAGATCAAGTAGCTAAGATAGATGACTCTTCTGCTTTTATAGATGGGGTTTCAAAATCAGCTGCTAAGATGGGAGAGCAAGCAGAGATTATCAATCAGACAGCAGACGAAGGAGTGAAAGAAAGTGATTCAGGTATGAAACTCATTCAAAAAGTGGGGTCAACTATGCAAGATATTTTGAATTATTCGAAAGAAACTAATGAATCGATTTCTTCCTTAAAGCAGCGATCTGATCAAATTACAAGAGTACTTAGTATCATCAGGGAAATAGCGTCACAAACCAACTTATTGGCATTGAATGCCGCAATAGAAGCGGCTCAAGCGGGTGATGCAGGAAGAGGGTTTGCAGTCGTTGCAGAAGAAATCCGGAAATTGGCTGAGAGTTCAAAAGTCTCTGTGAAAGAAATTGAGATACTGGTCAATGACGTTCAAAAAGATACACAATCTACGGCAAGGTTGATTGAAGTAATGGGGAGAAGCATAGAAGTGGGCGAAGAAGCAGCACAGAAAGGAACTTTGGCATTCGAGAAAATAACAAATTCGTATACTCAGACATTTGAAATGTCTGAGAAGATTGTGGGTGCTACTAAACAGCAAACACTCGATATTTCTAATATAATGAACATGATTGAGGGGGTAGTAGTCATAGCGGAGCAAACAGCAGCTGGTACAGAAGAAATGGCGAGTTCATCATCCGAGCTATCGACAGGTATGACCAACTATACCGAGAAGACAAGTAATGTGTCGGAAATTGTACATGACTTACAGGATAAGGTTAACCACTTCAAGCTGCCTAATCACCATGCTATTATGAATCTAGAGACACCTGAAGTAAAAATGAAATCAGTTTCTTAATTGAGTATTTCGTGAGTTGATATCAGAGTACTGAAATTCAATCCAAGAGGAATACAATAGTTATTGGGAGGAAATTGATGTTTTGTAGTGCTATACTAAAATACCTTTAGTGTAATGTTCGAGAAAAACTAAAAATAATGATTATGAGAAGAATGATTTTTACAGCTTGTATAGTAACTCTACTATGTCTAGAGTCAAAAGCGCAATTAGACGTTACGCATCAAATACCGTTGGAAGAGGTGCCTGCTAGCCTGGTCAAGATTGTAACTGAAAGGCTGAAGGTAGATGATTTGAGTAAGGTAATTGTCAAAATATCCTTGAGGCCAGATGGAAGGTATAGGTTTTTCTTGGATAATGTCGAGATGGATACTGACCTGAAACAATTGGCATATGAAGCAAACGGGACTTTGTATATGGCAGCACATAGATATGATGATTCTGTAGATTGGCCGATCGAACTGATGATATCAGTCCAAGAAAAGTGTAGTCAAAGTGAGGTGAAGAGAATTAGTAAATTTGAATTTGATAATTACACGCTTTATCAAGCAGTCTCAGGGGATTCGGTTTATAACTTTAATGCTGCTTACGAATTTGAAAAATCTAAATCACTCAACATGGATGAGGCTAAATTCTTGCATGAAAAAGAAGAGCTCAAATAAGGAGAGAGACCTGTTGTGAAAAGAAATTATTGTATTGATTTGAGAAGTGTGATAGGGTTAGCCTTGATGTTTATTCTTGGTCTTAGGGCTAGTGCTCAATCACCCAATATACTCTTTATTTATGCTGATGACCAAGCTTTTGATGCCATCAATGCATTAGGTAATGAAGAACTTATTACACCCAACTTGGATAAGTTGGTTGAGCAAGGAGTGAGTTTTTCTAATGCCTACAACATGGGGTCTTGGACTGGAGCAGTCTGCTTGGCCAGTCGCACCATGCTCAATACAGGGTTGAGTTTGTGGCATGCAAAATCTGCTGAGGGACATTTGGATGAGCGTGTAGCCAAAGATATGTTGTGGAGCAATTTGATGTCTACCGCTGGGTATGAGACTTATTTTACTGGTAAATGGCATGTCCATTCAGATATTACCAAATCCTTTGATCATATAGGTACAGTAAGGTCTGGTATGCCCAATCAAACAGAAATAGGATATGATCGTCCTTTACATGAGTATGATTCTATTTGGAGGCCTTGGGATGAAAGCCAAGGAGGCTACTGGAAGGGAGGAACCCATTGGAGCGAAGTTGTAGCGAAAGAAGCCATTGGTTTTTTAGAAGAAGCGGCAAAAAGGGAGACTCCGTTTATGATGTATGTTGCATTCAATGCACCGCACGACCCTAGGCAGTCTCCCAAAGAATTTGTGGACAAATATCCATTAAATGAAATTTCTTTGCCAGCTTCATTTCAATCAGAACACTCTAATAAGCAGGAGATGGGATGTTTTATGATTGAGAAAAATGGGAAAACAATATTTCAAAGAGATGAACACTTGGCACCCCACCCTAGATCAGCACTTGCTGTAAAAACGAACCGTCAGGAATATTATGCTATTATTACTCATTTGGATCATCAAGTTGGGAGGATTATTGCAGCTCTCAAAGCCTCAGGACAGTATAATAATACATACATTGTATTCACTGCAGACCATGGATTGGCAGTGGGGAATCATGGGTTGATGGGCAAGCAAAACTTGTACGAGCATAGTGCAAAGGCTCCTTTGATTATTTCCGGCCCTGGGATTCGAGCAAACCAAAGAAAAGATCAATTAGTGTATCTACAAGATATGATGGCATCAATTTTAGATTTGTGTGGAGTTGATA
Organism: Reichenbachiella sp.; assembly: GCA_051531955.1. Lineage (GTDB taxonomy): Bacteria > Bacteroidota > Bacteroidia > Cytophagales > Cyclobacteriaceae > Reichenbachiella. The sequence continues at coordinate 15,662 of JAOPTS010000010.1, read as the reverse complement.
TACCTACGTATGTAGAATTCAAATCATTAAAGCCAATTATCAAATCATATGCTAATGACTCCATCAGAACATCGATTTATGGAGCTTATCTGGATCTCCAAAGAATGGTACGAAAGGGAAATGTCAAAATGATTTTGTATCCAGATGTGCCAATAGCGGAATTGTATGACTTGGCCTCCGACCCTTTTGAAACTATTGATCTGTCAACTGATCCAGCATATATCAATGTAAAGGATGAATTATTTGATGAATTGTTGAGTTTGCAACTACAATTTGGAGATCATCTGAAATTAAACAAAGAAGACTATTGGTAGTCAGTTGATTTTTATTGTAAAAGCAAAATATTGTACTGAAAAGATATTAGCAGATTCCTATTCATCATTTATTCCAATATCAATGACCCATACTTCACTTCGACTTTTGTTGATTATTATAGTATTGGCTTCTTTTTGTGGCGCATGTGTCCCAAATAAGTCAAGAGAAAATAAAATAGAGTTCTTTGTCTCTCCCGTAGGAAATATTAATAATCCTGGTACCATTGAATTGCCATTTCAGCGTATTGAGCAAGCACGAGATGCGATTAGAAAGTTCAAACCATCAGAAAGAAGTAGAGAAATAGTTGTATATCTAAGAGGAGGAGAATATCGGCTGACTCAAACAATAGTCTTTGGCATTGAAGATGGTGGGGTAGGCGATTATCAGATAACTTACTCAGCTTATGAAGAAGAAATACCAGTAATAAATTCTGATTTATCAATCACACGGTGGAAGTTGCTTAATGAATATCCCAATGATTTCCCTGAAAAGGCCAAGGGGAAAGTTTGGGTTGCAGATGTACCAAGAGCTCTTACTCGGTTTTATACAATGTATCATGGAGATACAAGATTGTCTCGAGCCAGAAAGGATGGGTTTGTATTTAAAAAGATTGAATATAAAGCATCAAGGAGTATGAATGTCTATTATGAAGAGGATAGATTTTTGCTAAGAAAATTTGAGTTTGAAGGTGGGGTCTTGAGAAATTGGCCGAATCTTGAAGATATAGAAGTGGGGTTTGCCCCAGTTCCGTGGGCAATGAATCTATTGCCACTTGAATCTGTAAATGAGGAAACAGGAGAAGCTTGGTTAGCCATAGAAGCGAATGCACCAATGTCTGCTAAAAAGTCACATACAAAACCATGGGTGGAAAATGTGATTGATTATCTGGATAGCTCTGGTCATTGGGTTCTCAACACTAAAAAAAGAAAAATTTACTATTGGCCAGAAACTGGTGATCCTGTTAATATTACGGTTCCCAAATTGAAGGAATTTATTAGAGTGGAGGGCAAAGTGGACTATGATGGCTCTACCGATATTCCTGTAAAAAATTTAGTATTTAAGGGAATTACCTTTAATCATGGAGAACGCGACACTTGGGACAAGGATCATAAAGGATGGGGTATTCAGCATGATTGGGATAAGTTTGATCGTGGCAATGCTATGTTAAGATTTCGTGGAGCTGAAGATTGCAAAGTGACCCAGTGTCGATTTACAAATAGTGGGGGATCAGCTATTCGATTGGATTTGCATTGCCAAAAAATTTCTATTACTAATAACCTGATTGATTTTGTAGGTCATATGGGAGTTTTATTGTGTGGATACGGTCCTGGTACTAAGGATGTAAATAAAAAAAATACCATTTCTAATAATCTAATTCATCATGTAGGTGATCTTATTCAGCATGGTGCCGCTATTTTTATATGGCAAAGTGGAGAAAATAAAATTTCAAACAATCTTATTCATCATGTGCCAAGAAAGGCCGTTGGTATTTGTGGTATAAGAATGCCAATTTTGGCTAAACCAAATGTTGATTTTGATGAAGGATCAAAAACAATACGATGGACTGAGATTGAGGCTTCTATTTCGAGTCAAGGGTCCAAATGGAATCAGATGCTTCCTTATCTTCATGCAAGAAAAAATATTGTAGAGAATAATGAAATATATCGTGCATTAGAGTATCTAGCTGATGGTTCCGTTCTTAATGTTTCTGGTGCAGGAGAAGATAATTTGATCAGAAACAACTATGTTCATCATATTGTGAGTCGCGCCTCAGGTGTGTTTCGGACAGACGATTGGCAACGAGGGACAACTTTTGAAAACAATATTATTTACCAATCTAACATTGCCGCATTTGTTCATAAGGGTTACAATCATATTGTCAATAATTTAGTTGTTGATTGTAGTGTGAAGGAGTCTATCAGATTTGCTTCTTACCCAGATGAAGTAGCGGAATATGGATCGTCCATAAAACATAATGTTTTTTATGAGTCAGGTGATGAAATTAATTATTATAGAATAGCCTATCGGGCTTCAAATGGAATTTCAAAGCCTCAAGATTGTGTTTCAGATTCGAATTTATTTTTTTGTAAAGGTGAGCCTGAGCTGGGGGAATCACATGTCCTGAAAAACATTAAATTGGGCATTGAGACAAATAGTATTTGGGAAGATCCTAAGCTTTCTGGGATGGAAAATCAGGTCTTCATTTTTCCTAAGGGCTCTGCCGCTTTTCAAGTTGGGTTCAAACAGATTAGTACTGATGATATTGGTTTGACAGAATATTTCCCGGATAAATATCTAAAACTTGATGTCAATGATCATTCAAGAATTCCAAATTTTCATCGTAATAGATCAGGGGATGAAAGAGTGTACGATTTTTGGTGAATTCACATCAATGGGGTACATGGATATAATATAGAATTCGCTAGGGATATTTTCAAAATTGAAAGAAAAGATGTCTGATTTTCACTCGATTTTATATGACTGCAATAAAAGTACTACTCTTTGAGTGATATGTGGTAGAGACTGCTCGAGGCAACCCTCATCTTTGAACCTATAAACTGGAGTAATCCGGTAATACAATTTGAATTTCGATTGATAAGAATTTATAGATAAAACAATGAAATACATCGTTTGCGAAGAGCCGGGAAAATTTGAGCTCAAAGAGAAAGAAGCACCAATTAGAAAAGCAGGAGAAGCACTGTTGAAAATAAACAAAGTAGGGATATGCGGTACTGACTTGCATGCATATGCAGGCAATCAAGCATTCTTTACTTATCCAAGAATATTGGGTCACGAATTGGCGTCAACGGTAGTTGAAATCGATGAAAATGAACAAGGTATCAAAGTAGGAGACAATGTCATTGTGATGCCCTATGTGAGTTGTGGAGAATGTGTGGCTTGTAGAGCTGGGAAGACCAACTGTTGTACCAATATTACGGTATTAGGTGTCCATGGAGATGGTGGTATGCAAGAACAAATTTCTGTACCTACCAATATTTTACTACCAGCAGGGAACCTATCAGATGACGAAATGGCAATTGTTGAACCTTTGGCTATTGGAGCTCATGCGATCAGAAGAGCAGATGTGAAAAAAGGGGAAACTATAGTCGTGATTGGTTGCGGTCCTATTGGCATCGGAATGATGAAGTTGGCTCAAGTAGCAGGTGCAAAAGTGATTGCATTGGATATGAATGAAGACCGATTGAAATATGCTAAAGATGAGATCGGAGTAGATCATGTGGTCAATGTAGCCAATGATCCAGTTGCTGCTATTGCTGAAATTACAAATGGAGATTTAGCAACAGCAGTATTTGATGCAACAGGTCACAAAGGAGCACTCGAAGCAGGGCCAGACTATATGGCGCATGGCGGACGCTATGTTTTGGTTGGGTTGTCCAAAGGAGAATTGGTGTTCACACATCCAAAAATACACGCCAAAGAAACTGCCATCATGTGTAGTAGAAATGCTACTACAGAAGATTTTGAACATGTGGTAAATGTGTTGAATAGTGGACAATTTCCTACAGAGTCATTTATCACGCACAATGTGGATTTTAGTGAAATGATAGAAAATTTCGACAGCTGGTTGAAACCAGAAACAGGAGTAATTAAAGCAACAGTAAACTTCTAAACAAATGTCAAATAGATATGCACAGATAGATCCAAGAGACAACTTGATAGTTGCGATTAAGGATTTAAAACAAGGAGAAGAGATTGATGTGGCTGGTATTCAGCTAACATTGAAGCAAGACGTTCAGGCCAAGCATAAATTTTCATTAAAAGATTTCTCAAAAGGAGATCAGGTATTTATGTATGGTGTTTTAGTAGGAGAAACTACTCAAGATGTTGCTCAAGGAATGGCGATTACTGTGAGCAATGTAGAACATGCTTCCAGTAAAATCACTGCTAAGACAGATGCTACAGACTGGAATGCTCCAGACGTTTCAAAATGGAAAGACCGTACATTCAATGGCTATCACAGGGCAGATGGAAAAGTAGGTACCGCCAATTATTGGGTAGTTGTACCTTTGACCTTTTGTGAAAATAGGAATATTGATGTATTACAAGCGGCATTAGTTGACGCATTAGGGTATACGACTAAAAAAGATTTTTCAGTTGATACTGGTGCTTTAATTGAACAGTTTAAGTCAGGTGCTTCTGACGAAGAACTGCTCAATACGGACGTAATTACTACCAGAGAGGAAATGATTGAAACTAGAATCTTTCCTAATGTAGACGGTATCAAATTTTTGAAACACGAGGGAGGATGTGGTGGTACTAGAGAAGATGCCGAAACATTGTGTCATCTACTGGCAGGATATATTACCAATCCAAACGTTGCAGGTGCAACAGTGCTTAGCTTGGGGTGTCAAAATGCAGAAATTAAAACATTAAAAGCAGCAATTGCCCAGAGAGATTCCAATTTTTCTAAACCACTTCACATATTCGAGCAGCAACAGAGTAAAAGTGAACGCTCCTTTATTGAAGATGCAGTGAAGTATACTTTTCTGGGTCTGAAGGAGGCTAACAAGACCGAACGTCAACCAGCATCGATTTCTAATTTGGTAATGGGGTTAGAATGTGGTGGATCAGATGGGTTTTCAGGCATATCAGCCAATCCATCACTGGGTTATGCTTCTGATTTACTAGCTGCAGTGGGAGGTTCTCCTGTGCTCGCAGAGTTTCCAGAGCTCAATGGGGTAGAACAAGAGATCATTAATAGATGTGTCAATGATGAAGATGCTGAGAAGTTTGCATCCATCATGAAAATTTATGGGGACCAGGCTATTGCAGTTGGATCTGGATTTAAAGCTAATCCGTCTCCTGGAAACATTAAGGATGGATTGATCACTGATGCTATGAAATCTGCAGGGGCAGCCAAAAAAGGAGGGACATCCCCGATTGTTGAAGTGCTTGACTATACCGAGCCAGTAACTAAAAAAGGATTGAATCTGTTGTGTACACCAGGAAACGATGTGGAAAGCACGACGGGATTGGCTGGTTCCGGTGCTAATGTGGTGGTATTTACCACTGGACTAGGCACGCCTACAGGAAATCCAATAATTCCAGTGGTGAAACTATCCAGTAACAATCATCTATCTGAAAAAATGAAAGATGTGATTGATGTCAATGCAGGTACAGTGATCAGTGGCGAAGATACGATTCAGTCCAAGGGCGAAGAGATTTTAGAGTTCGTCATCAAAGTGGCGAGTGGAGAAGTTATAACTCATGCAACCAGATTGGGACAGGATGACTTCATTCCTTGGAAAAGAGGAATTTCGCTTTAGAGATCCATAGTGTCTGTTGGTCTTGTGTCCAACATGAGTGAAATGAACGGGAAAAATCGAAAAAAAAATAAGAATGTCTGAAAATAAATTAAATAGATCTATGCATGATGCTCCAGTATATACGGAGCGTATTCTTCAGTTTGGTGAAGGAAACTTCTTGAGAGCTTTCGCGAACTGGATGATAAATAAAATGAACAAAGAAGCAAACTTCGACGCAGGCGTAGTGGCTGTTCAGCCGATTGACAAAGGGTTGATCGATATGCTCAATGATCAGGATGGGTTATACACGATTTATCTTAACGGAATTAAAAACGGTGAAGCCATTAGTGAGCATGAAGTAGTGGACTGTATCCAAAGAGGGTTAAATCCATACACGCAGTATGATGAATATCTAGCTGTTGGTGAAAATCCAGATTTGAGATTTGTGATATCAAATACTACAGAAGCCGGAATTGCCTATCATGATGGAAACAAGTTAGATGGAACTACTCCAAGTAGTTTTCCTGCTAAATTGACTGCCCTTTTGCATAGGCGATTTGAAAAATTTAATGGAGCGGCTGACAAGGGGTTGATATTCATTCCTTGTGAGTTAATTGATCGAAATGGTGATATTCTAAAGAAAATCATTCTTCAATACGCTAGTGAGTGGGAATTGTCAGCTGACTTTATCACATGGGTAGTGGAGCATAATATTTTCTGTAATACATTGGTTGATAGAATCGTTCCAGGATATCCAAGAGCAAAAATTGACGAGATCACAAAAGAGCTAGGATACAATGACAATTTAGTTGTAGAAGGTGAGCAATTCCATCTTTGGGTAATCGAAGGACCTGATTCAGTTAAGGATGAATTTCCTTCTGAAGCTTGTGGGCTAAATGTTGTTTTTACAGACAATATGGAACCATACAGGACTAGAAAAGTAAGGATATTGAATGGTGCTCATACCATGATGGTTCCAGTGGCATATTTGTATGGTATTGATTATGTGAGAGAATCTGTGGAGGATGAAGTAGTGGGCAAGTATATCCAGGAAGCTGTTTTTGATGAAATATGTCCAACACTTGATCTACCGGAAGAAGAACTGAAGTCATTTGCAAATGACGTCTTGGACAGATTTAGAAATCCATACTTGCAGCATGCATTGATGAGTATTTCATTGAATTCAATATCTAAATTCAAAACACGAGTATTGCCATCAATTTTGGAGTATAAGAAGAGGAGGAATGCTTTACCTTCAAAATTATGCTTCTCCTTGGCTGCAACTTTGGCCTTTTACAAAGGAGAGGTAAACGGTCGAGAAATCGCACTTAATGATGATCAATCAGTTCTAGATTATTCCAAAACTGCATGGGCAAAGTATGACGGATCTGAAGAGTCATTGAAATCTGTCACAATTGCATTTTTGAGTAATGAAGATTTTTGGGGACAAGATCTCGCAACAGTTGAAGGCATGCTTACTCTGGTTGTAGAGAATCTGCAAAATATTTTAGATAAAGGAGTAAAAGAGATTTTGAAGTGAATGGTAGATAGCCTTTGATCGTAAGATCATGGGCTAATTTTTTTGTTAAGTTGACCGATAAAACAAATAATAAACACATGAAAATAGATTCACATCAGCATTTCTGGAATTTTGAAAAAGAAAAACACAATTGGATCAATGATGATATGGCGGTGCTCAAAAGAGATTTTGCACCATCAGATTTAAAGTTGTGTCTTGAAGAAACAGGCATAGGTGGATGTATAGCTGTGCAAGCAGATCAAAAAGAAGAGGAAACCAATTTCCTTCTTGAACTTTCAAATGCCAATGATTTCATTAAAGGAATAGTAGGATGGGTCGACCTTCGAGCGGAAAACATAGCAGAAAGGTTGAAGCACTATGCTCAATTTGAGAAATTGAGTGGTTTCAGACATGTTGTCCAAGATGAACAGGATCCGAATTTTATGTTAGGAGAAGCATTTCAGAGAGGCATGTCCTTGCTGAAGGACTATGGTTTTACCTATGATATCTTGATTTTTCCTACACAATTGGAGGCGGCATTGGAAACAGTGAAAAGACATTCTGATCAGAAATTTGTAATCGACCATATCGCCAAACCTTACATCAAAGAAGGGAAAATAGATGAATGGGCAACCTACATGAGACAGATAGCTGCTCATGATCATGTGATGTGCAAGGTTTCCGGCATGGTGACAGAAGCGGATTGGACAGAGTGGAAGTATGAAGATTTTGTGTCCTATATGGATGTGGTGGTAGAGACATTTGGCGTAGATCGATTGATGTACGGTTCGGACTGGCCCGTGTGTCTTTTAGGTGGTGATTATAAGGAAGTGAAAAGTATTCCGGATCGCTATTTTGAAAAGTTTAGCAAAGAGGAACAGGAAAAGATTTTTGGAAAAAATGCCGTTGATTTTTACGGTATTAAATAAAAATATAAAACCATGGATTTAGAATTAAAAGGAAAAGTAGTTCTGATAACTGGCGCAGCAGGGCTTAAAGGTAGTATTGGTGAGACGATACTTCAGTCATTGGCAGCAGAGGGAGCCATTCCGGCTGTGATAGATAGGAATGAAAGAGGCTTTGAATATATTAAAGAACTGCAAGCCAAAGGAATAGATGGACTGTTTGTGCAAACTGATGTGACGGACCCAGCTCAAGTAGAGTCAGGCGTTGCTCAGATTGGTAAAAAGTATGGTAGAATAGACATAGTAATCAACAATGTTGGAGTCAATGATGGTGCAGGTTTAGAGTCTTCTTATGAAGATTTCATGAATTCGCTTAAGCTGAATATGGTGAGTTATTTCCTGACAGTAAAACATGCTCTACCATATCTCAAAGCATCAAAAGGTAATATCCTAAACGTGGGATCCAAAGTAGGCTACACTGGACAAGGAGGTACGTCTGGCTATGCTGCGGCAAAGGGTGGCGTGTTGGCACTTACTCGAGAGTGGTCTGTGGATTTAATTCAATATGGTATTAGAGTCAACTGCTTGATAATCGCTGAAAGCTGGACGCCAGCTTATGATCAATGGATTCAGACATTGGATAATGGTGAAGAAAAGTTGAAGAGTATTAAAGAAAAAATTCCATTTGAGAATCGAATGACTACTCCGCAAGAATTGACCGATCAGGTATTGTTCACGATCTCCGAACGCGCATCACATACTACCGGTCAGCATGTATTTGTGGATGGAGGATATACCCATCTGGACAGGTCATTACTACCTGGGCAATAGAAATTCATTTTAAAAAAACAGAGACAATATGAGTACCAAAAAAATACCAGTGGTGGCAAGAGAGCTTCTCGTGCCTTTTATTATAATTACCTCATTATTTGCACTCTGGGGGATCGCCAATGATTTGACTAATCCTATGGTGTCGGCTTTCAAAAAAGTAATGCCAGAGTTGTCAAACACGGAAGCATCATTGGTGCAGTTTGCCTTCTATTTTGGCTATTTCTTTATGGCATTGCCAGCGGCATTGTTTATTAGAAAGTTTAGCTATAAGTCAGGTATCATACTTGGTTTGGCTTTATACGTCATAGGCGCATTTTTATTTTATCCTGCGGCTCAACTGGAAAGTTTCAATTTCTATTTGATCTCACTTTGGGTGATTACCTGTGGGTTGGCATTTTTAGAAACTACTTCCAATCCATTGGTATTGGCTTTGGGTGATTCCGAGACTGCGACAAGAAGACTGAACTTGGCTCAAGCTTTTAACCCTATTGGATCTTTAACAGGTATGTTAATGGCTCAGGTGTTGGTGATAGGTTCTTTGCGTTCAAATGATTACACGAAAGAAGCTTATGCAGCATTGACTTCACCGGAAATGGCTACTATCCGAGAAAACGATTTAGGTATTATTAGCTTGCCATACATCGGATTAGGTGTGTTGGTATTAGTGATTTTGGTCATTGTTGTTTTGACTAAGATTCCAGCTACATCAGAGGAGCAAAAAATGGGATTGAAAGAGTCATTCCAAAAGTTGTTTGCGAATAAAAGATATATCCAAGGTGTATTGGCTCAAATGTTTTATGTAGGAGCACAAATCATGTGTTGGACTTACATCTATCAGTATGTAGATTATTTGAATTCCAGTCTTGCAGCTGATCAGCAGTTGACCGCTACTTGGTTTAATATGGCAGCTATGATCATGTTCTTGGCAGGAAGATGGATCGGCACCGCATTGATGAAGAATTTGGTGCCTGCTAAGTTGTTGTTGATTTTTGGAATAGCTGGCGTATTCTGTCTGGAGATATTAATATTCGTTCAGGGTGTAGTTGGCCTGTATGCTTTGGTGCTTACATCTACATTTATGTCTATCATGTTCCCTACGATTTATGGTATTGCGCTGAAAGATATGGGTGACGAAGCTAAAATTGGTTCTGCTGGATTGGTCATGGCTATTGTAGGCGGCTCATTTGGACCGATCTTATTCGGTTCTATCTTAGACATCGGAGGATCAGGATTGGCTGATGTTCAGATATTAGGCTTCATTCCAGAAGTAGCATTTGCTTTTATTATTCCAATGATATGTTTAGCCGTAGTAGCGGCTTATGGATTTGTATCAAATAAACCAACAGCAGAATAATGAGTACACAAAGGTTTTGTTTAGCACTGGATCTGAAAAATGATCCAGTGCTAATTGAAAAATATAAGGAATATCATGCACCAGGCAATGCTTGGCCTGAAATCACAGAGAGTATCACCAGTGCCGGAATAGATGATATGCACATTTTTTGTACCGGAAATAGGCTTTTTATGATCATGGAGGTTAATGAGTCTTTTGATCCAGAAAACAAGGCTAAACTGGATGCTAATAATCCAAAAGTACAAGAGTGGGAGGGACTCATGAATCAGTTTCAATTACCATTACCCTGGGCGGCTGAAGGTGAAAAATGGGTGCTCATGGATAAGATATTTCAATTGGGAGAATAATTGTTTAAAAAGGGGGGTGCGGTGAGTAATTCTTTTTTTGATAAGAGAATTGAAAACAGCTTTCTAAAAATTAGAGTATACGCTACGATCCAAAGTCAATGCTGAGTGGAATTATAAATCCCAGGCAAATAGACGAATTGTTTTTTTATAAGAACCAACATTTTTAATGAACCGATCAACCTTTATTGAGGAATCCTATTGTCTTAATGATCAATAAAAAAGTCTTTCATGATTTTTTGGCGAGACATTAGTAGTGAAAAGAAAACACTTGCTTGTGAATCATCAAATCATGAAAGACAGAGAAAACGATAATGCTGCAAGCTAAACTTAGTTGATTGCAGCGATTGCTTTTTCGTAATTAGGTTCTTCTCCAGTTTCTGAAACTTGCTCAGTATGTAATACTTTGCCGTCCTCATCCATTACTACAATAGATCTTGAATTTAGTCCTTTGAGCGGGCCGTCAATGAAGTCAAGTCCATATGCTTTACCAAACGAACCGTCTACAAAATCAGAGATAGTCGTTACGTTTTCGATTCCTTCAGCTCCACAAAATCTGGCTTGTGCAAATGGTAAATCTCTAGAGATACACAATACTTTGGTGTTGTCAAGAGCAGCAGCCTCTTGGTTGAATTTCCTTACCGAAGCACCACATGTGCTTGTATCAATACTTAGGAAGATGTTTAGGATTACTTTACTGCCTTTGTAATCACCTAAGCTGGTCGTAGATAGGTCAGTTTTTACCAATGTGAAATCTGGTGCGGCTGAACCTATTTCAGGCAAGTTGCCAGAAGTGTGTATTTCGTTTCCTTTTAATGTGATAGTTGCCATGATATTTATTTAATAATTGTTTGGTGAAGCTAATACAAGAAGGTAATAAATGAAGGAAGTATTGGTTTGAATGTCATGAATTTATTAATAGGTATTGTGTAGTCAAGAATACAATTGATTCTAAAAAGAGTAATCTATCTTTGAAAAAACTATAAATAGATGAAAAAATATTTGCTTGGATTCGTAATGCTTACTGTGTGGTTGACTGGATGTGCGGTTCGTCATAATATGAAGAGCAGTAGCCAGAATTTCTCAATGGGTCAATTGGGTTTGATTATGGCGGCAGACAAGGAGGTGTCTATGCGTATTTTTAAAATTGATAATTTTCAAGACTCGTTGTTGTTGCGCACGGCTTGTGAGGAGGTTGTGTTGGGATCAAAAGATGCAGCCTTGGATCATTTTGTGTCTAGGTTGTACAGCACAGTCAGAGACAGTATTTCAATGGGGGTCGGTATTGCTGCACCACAGGTAGGAGTACTAAAAAGGATTGTGTGGGTACAGCGTTTTGATAAAGAAGGGTATCCATTTGAGGTCTATTATAATCCTAGGATTGTTAATTATAGTGATGAAAAACAAGATTGTCGTGAAGGTTGCCTTTCGATACCTAATCGGAGGGACACTACACGAGTTAGATCCAAATCTATTCAAATAGAATACAATCTCTTAAAGGGAGAAAAAATGGAGGAGACCGTGACTGATTTTACTGCAGTGATTTTTCAACATGAAATAGATCACTTAGACGGAATATTGTACTTGGATCATTTGGAAAAAGAAGCGGGTAATACTGCACATTAATGATGAGTCAAATCGAAATATCAAGTTTTAAAAGCCCGGTAGGAGAGCTTCTAATAGGTTCTGTGAATGATACAATTTGCATCTGTGACTGGCAGCATCGGAAAATGCGGAAAGCTATTGATAACAGGGTCCAAAAAGGATTAAAAGCTGATTATAAAGAAGGTGTGTCTGATATAGCTAAACAATGTATACTTCAGCTTGAATCATATTTTCATGGAGAACTCCAAGAATTTGATCTGCCCTTGACTTTGGTGGGGAGTGATTTTCAAAAACAAGTGTGGGGCCAACTCATCAAAGTTCCCTTCGGTACCACTGAGAGCTATTTGGGATTAGCTCAGCGGCTAAACAACGAAGGAGCGATTCGTGCAGTTGCTGCAGCTAATGGTGCCAATTGCATCTCCATCGTTGTGCCTTGTCATCGAATCATAGGTTCCAATGGTGATTTAACAGGCTATGCTGGAGGTCTAGGTGCTAAGAAGAAACTATTACAATTGGAAGGTAGCTATCCGTATCAAACCTCCCTTTTCGAAGATTAACAATTCTTGATCTGGAAGTAATGTGTTGATTAATTGGTCGAGTGGTCTTTTATAGCCTTTAAAGCAAGTAAGCCAAATAGTAAATTCAAGCTAAAAGTAAAGAGTTGGCAGATTACCTCAATATTACTGTGTGGCTGTTTACTGGATTCGAACAAAAGGTAAACCATTAGATACCAAATGATCCCAAAGAAAGAAGAGGTGATCAACCATACAAATGGTTTTTCCCTGCCTTGAAGAAAGGCAATAATAAATATTACAAATGCGCTAATAATAATTCCAGTCATTATTTCAACTACTAATCTTGGTTCTCTACAATACAAAATAACTGGTTTGGCAAACCTAATCAATTGATTGAGATCTTCATATTTATAAACGTTGAAATATGGTTTTATTGTATTATTAAGTAGATGAGTATCGATTGGGTGTTAATAGAACTTGTTGGAATAGGATTATATGAATTTTGTTTATAAGTAAAGTACGATCTCATAAGATGAGATCGTATGTCAATGGTAAACCGGTGATTTACTCTCCCAGTATATCTCTTGTTATTTTCAAATGATGATTGGTGTGGATTTCGATCAAGCGCTTGACCATTTGTCTATTGAGGTTTCCGAATGTGTTATGTGTGTAGTACGTATTTTCGTCCAATTGATCTATAGTAGATAGATTGTTTTGTAACAAGTCTACTTGATCCAGGATGTCTTGAGTAGTGACATTTTCTGGTGGTTTCGAACTGTCTGGTGCTTTGCCTGCACCTCTAGGGATTATACCTGTAGTGAACACAACGATACGTAGCATATTGAACTCCGCCGCATAACTAGAAGGGTCGGAGAGGTCTAATTGAGCGTACATGCCATTGGCGGCTTTTAGTAAATGGTATAGGTGCCAGCTGACAGGTACTTGGGATACGTCTTCGTTGATCTGATCCTTTTTTTCTGTTTTGTCGATGACTTCTTGCAGTTGCCCTTTGAGGAAATCTTGATTGATTGTGTTGCTAGAATTACTTACCAAAATAGTGAGAATGGTAATAATTCCAATAAGGATGCCGAGGCTGATTTTTAGTTTCATATTGCTGATTTTCAACGAAGTTACATACTGTTGACTTTGAGAAGTGTAGTTTGAATTGTATTTGTTGATGAGGGTTGCTGATTAATTATTCATCAAAGGTTATTTGATCCTCTGGTTGGGGTCCAGAGGGTTTTGTTTCAATAATCTGGTAGTAACTAAGAAAAGGTTCAAATGGTATTCTTTTAGCAATTGGGGTTGTTCAAAAAATACTTCAATCATCACTGCGAAAAATTCTTGATAATGTATAGCAGCATAAGGTCTGAAAATTGATTCTTGCCCCGCCTTGATCTTGTTAGTCTCCTCTACAGTATAAGTGTTGAGTTCCTTAATGTCATCCCAGTTAAAATAGAAGTATTCTTCATTTTTGATCATGTTCTCTAGGCGTACTGCATGTGCCATTTCATGAAGTGCAAGGTTTCGCCCGTCATCACTAGAAGCATAACCAGATATAAAGTCTTTCCAGCTGAGCATAATGAGGCCTGCTTTGTGAACCTCTCCTGCGTTGAATTGTTGCATGCCTTCCGAAAAATAGGCGTCTGGATAGACATAGATATCTTTAAAATTCTTGAAGTACACACCTGGATGGCCAAAAGTAATCTGAATAGCAGAAGCTGCTATCAGTGCTTTCATTTGATGATCTACATGTAGTAGTCCACCTGCTGGGATGAATTTTTTGTTGTCTATAAATTTCTGTACCCTTTTCTCAAATAGTCTTTTGTTCTTGTAGTTGAGCTTGTGGTAATAATAAAAAGTATCAATCAGCGTGTTTTTGTAATGTGGTTCTATCTTTTTGATAATCAAGTGTCTATTGATGATATCCCTAAACAGGTGATTTAATAATAAGCGAATGCCCTTAAATATACCAAATAATGCATCTCCTATAACATATATGGATATTGCAATAATGATTAATAGTAGTAGCCAGGTGACGATATTCATTGTGGTGTATGAGAGTATAAAGGTTGGTTTTTAATCTTGGAGTACTTAATTAGTCTATTTAAAAAGGATGTTAGACAGCAATCAAATTTGAGGTGTATTTAAATGGCCTGAATATTATCGGCCCATGTAGCATTACTTTTTAGACGGTTTTATCGCAAAACCTAGCAACAATTTCCAGGTGTTAATTTTTAGAGTGGATTGTTCGTTTGGATCAAAAACCTCATTGTTCGAACTTGTCGGTAGGTTAACAGGTGTTTGGATGTAATCTATTCCATAGTTGTACGCCATGCCAAGGGTGAGGTATATCCTATTGAATTCAAAAACAGTACCACCACTAAAATTGTACATATTAGCTTTCATAGAAGAGTTATAGATTTCTTCATTTAGGTCAGTAAATTTTTTGCTATCTGGTGATGCGGCTGAAAAGTCTGTAGAAAACCCCACATACAGATCGTAATTGTCATTCAAATCATATTTCAGACCTATACCAGTGTTAACAACAGATACCAGTTCATCTACTATGTTATTGATCACGGGCTCACCGGTAGATTGTCCAATAAATGGCTCAGGTTTCATAACCGTGTATTTACTGACTGAATGAAACCATTCAGCACTCAGGTTAAGGTTGATTTTGTTGAAGTTTAACCCGGTCCCAACGGCAACCGAAAAAGGTGATTTTAACTTGGCGGGAAGATTTTTTTGATAATCACTTTCAAAGTAATCTTCATTGCCTGACGGATCGTTAGAATCTAACCCTGAGAATACTCTTTGTGAGTACATAAACCCTGATCCTGCTATGTTGATTTTTGGAGCAGTAATATTAATTCCAGCACTGAATTTTGGATATTGGATAGCAAAGCCAAGTTTCCAAATCATACCAAAATTTATATAATCGAATTGCCGAATTGTATTAAACGGGATTACTTGTTGGTCTTGGGTCATCGCAACTAAATCAATA
>JAOPTS010000009.1:0-75276 GCA_051531955.1 Reichenbachiella sp. | reverse complement strand
GAAAAATGAAAGACTAGCATTACCGTTACCAAATGCTCCTTCATTAACTATGAAAAAACCATTAGCATATTTTCCTTCAGCAGTAATGAAAAGTTGCAAAGAGTCAATTAAACCTTCAACATCTGAAGTGATAATTAAGATTTTAAGTTCTTCATCAATATTCTCTTCAGTAAGTGTTAATGTAATTTCTTCTGAATCGTATTTGATTTCCTTGCTCGTACTAGTGTAAGAGTATAAATTCTCGTCAACTTCATCATTGATGATAAGTTCTACAGTGAGATAATCTAATCCATTAGGAGTCTCAATATTGATTGTGAAATTAACATCTTCCTCATTTGTCCCTTTGTATGTATAGGTGTCATCAAACTGAGAAGAAGTTATATCTGTTGTTGGCCCTTCTAATAGGTCGTCTTCCTCATCACAAGAAGTGAATATTAGCGAAAATGCTAAAAATGATACTTTAAACAAGTTGTTTAAAATTGAATTTGTTTTCATGTTTTATATTAGTTGAATTGATATACTAGATTTAATTGATAATTTCTACCCGGCATAGGATAGCCTCGCCTTACCTCATAAGTTGTATCCAAGAGGTTATTGACTTTTATATTAATACTGAATTGATTTTTGTTTCTTTTGAAATGATAGCCAAGGTTCAAATCTGTCAATGTGTATTTTTCCACAGTGTTTAATTCTATATTGCCATTGTCACTGTATTGTTTTCCCATTAGGTTTTCGATGAGTCCAATATTCCAATTGAGGTAATGATACCTGAGGAATAAATTACCCTGATGCAGGGGTGTGTAACTGGTTTGATTGTCATTTGAAATACTGTCTAATTTTGAAACAGTATATTGATAATTGAGGTTTAATGATATTTTGGACTTAGTTGATACTTTCCAACTCGTTCGGATGGACTGTTCTATGCCATATGACCAAAGCTGATCTTCATTTACAGGTTGCCAAACATTACTAATACTATTCCAATTAATCCAATTGTTGATGTGATTGTAGAATACAGTTCCTTCATAAAATAATGAATAGTTAGATTCTTTGGCTTCAATCACATAACCCAAATCATAACTCATCCCATCTTCAGCAACTAGATCAGGATTGCCTATAGCAGACCCTGGTGCATACCAATACAAATCATTGAAAGTAGGAGCACGATAACTACGCGCCACTTTGGATTTGATTGCCAATATTGACAGTACTTGATAATGGATGCCAATAGAAGGAAGGAAGGGTGAGAAATTATTGTCGATTACATTTTGTCTACCCGCGATATTTAAATCCAATTTTGGGTTTATACTAATATTAGAAGCAACAAAAAGGGAAATATTGTTTCGATCGGCCTGTCCATCAAAATTATCCGCATCACCTGTTTCGAATGTGTAATTGGCACCAGTTTCAATCTGTAACCAATTGATTGTATATAGGTTAACCAATAGTTCATTGATCAATGACGAAGAATGATTGTTAGATTGGATATTGCCATGGTCATCATAATAAAGGTTATGGTCCAAATACCCTATTTTGTAGTTGAGAGCTATTTGATCTGATAATGTTCCGTCGTATTTGATTAGTGCTCTGTGAATAATATCATCCTGTTCAGCTTGAGAGGGGAGTCCAGCACTTGCTGTCTTAGGGATCTGTGTATTGTTGTTTTGGAACCAATACTTGGCTGTTACCTCATGATTAGAGTTGATTTGGAATCCAATGTCCGCCAATCCACCGTATTGTGTACTGCCCGCATTTTTTAGAACTTCTTCCACTTCAAAAAAATCGTTGTAGAATTCAAATTCATTGTCAGCTTGTTGGTGAAATGCCTTTATATTTAGATACCAGCGGTCATTTGAGTAGCTTGTTTTTAGGCTGTGATTTTGTTTTCCATAACTTCCCATTAATTCATTGACTCCTACAGAAAGCCCTTTATTGTACTTAGAAGTATTAGACCCCAACTGTATAGTGCCTCCCATAGCACCTGAACCAAACATGGTAGAGCTACCACCACTTTGAATGCTGACATTGTCAAAGAGAATGGCAGGGACTAGATTCAAATCCAAAGAACCATTCATTTGGCTTTGTAGATTTAACCCTTCCCAAACTACAGCAGTGTGATTACTACCTGTACCTCGCATAGAGGCAGTGGATAATCCAGAGACTCCATAAGCTCTAATGTTGATAGGAGCACTGGTTGCCAATAAATGCGCGATAGAATTGCCGCTAAAGATGGATATTTGAGAACTATCGATAGGAGTAATCTTGTCACCAACGGCATATGTTTGTAGCCTTTCAGAGGTGATACTTACATCTTGCAACCAAACGGAATCCATTTGTGCCTGAGCAAATATGCTGATAAGAGAAAATAATATGATTACTGCGCTTTGCTTCATTGTTATAAATCATACAGAGCTGCTTAAGATCAAGAGACGTACTATGCCTATTTATCCAAAGACTTTTCACCCGAAAGCTCCGTTGTTGAGATCAATGGCAGGTCTCCTGGCTCTTCTGATTTTTGATAACCTTCCCATTCCGGTATGTTGGAACAGTGGTATTGTGGATCAAAAATATATTTCAGAATTACAGTTGCGGGGACAGCTTCGGAATTTCCTCTAAAGAAGAGGTTCACCGAATTCCCTATTAATCAAGTGGCGATAGTTTAACCGCTTGAACCAATAATCACCGCAATGTTAGAGAATAATTAAAAAACATTGAACAAGTCTGTTCATATTAATTTTGATGTTCTAAAATTGCTGCTCGTTTGTGATGTGTCATTACCAACCAATACTATTCATTAATATCTAATACATTGAAATACGCTTATATTTTAGTCTTAATATTTCTCATTTCCTGTCAAACAAAAGTTGAGAAAAAAGTTGATGTTGTTTCAAAGGGGATAATCAGAGATGCTCAGCGCTTTGAAATTACGGATTACTCTGAATTTTCATTAATTACAATTGACAAGCCTTGGATGGGGAGTGATAATGCTCTTCAATATGTATTGTACAAGGATCAAAAACCTTCTTTAGACTCATTGACCAGTGCAGTATTTGTCAAAGTACCCGTCAACTCAATCGTTTCCAATTCTACGACTATCATTGCTTTTTTAGAGATACTAGGAGTAGAGGATAAATTAACTGGGTTTGCTCAATCTCAATATATTTATTCGCCAGTTGTGAGGGAAAGGATAGAAAAAGGTCTGGTGAAAGAAGTAGGCGCAGAAAGCAAATTGGATATTGAGACCATCTTAAATGTGAACCCAGATATACTGATGGCATTTAGTGCCAGAGATGAAAATAGACAATTGACCAAACTCAAAGAATTAGGAGTGAATGTGGTCATGAATGCAGACTACATGGAAGAAAGTGTTCTGGGTCGCGCAGAATGGATTAAGTTCATCGCCGAATTTGTGGATAAAAGAACTGAGGCGGATTTATATTATGAAGAAGTGAAAAGTGCCTATGATTCCTTACAATCTATTTTAGAGGGGCGGCCTAAACCAACGGTATTTTCAGGATCTCTATATGGCGGTAGCTGGTTTATGCCTGGAGGAGAAAACTATGGTGCTCGATTGATGTCAGATGCAGGTGGTGATTATCTATGGTCTGATAATGATCAGAATGGTTGGCTGAATCTTGATTTTGAAGCAGTATATATCAAAGCGTATCAGGCAGAGTTCTGGATTGGAGCTGCAGATTATAATTCATTATCGACCATGTTGGAAATAGATGAACGTTATGCGGATTTTGAAGCCTTTAAGAATCAAGAGGTATATAGTTATATCAACCGTGTTTCAAAATTAGGGGGTAATGATTATTTCGAATCAGGAAATGCGAACCCCCATTTACTCTTGGCAGATCATATCAAAATGATGCATCCAGATTTGTTACCAGAATATGAGCTGTATTATTACCGTAGATTAGCAAAATGATACGCTCTATTCCTTTTCTAGCTGTGATTGTCATCGCTATGTTCATCTTGGATATCGTGATAGGGTCTGTCTGGATCCCATTGGATGCCCTTTTAGGAATTGTATTAGACGAGGATGCTAATCACGTTTGGAAGAATATCGTATTGAATTATCGATTACCCAGGGCAATATCAGCATTGTTGGCAGGTATGGCTTTAAGTCTTAGTGGCTTGTATATGCAAACCTTTTTCAGAAATGCATTAGCAGGTCCATTTGTTTTGGGAATTAGCTCTGGGGCTAGTCTTGGTGTGGCGACTGTTGTGTTGGGTGGGGCCTTATTAGGCTTGTTCAATTTTGAGATAGGAGGTGGAGTGTCCGTAACCTTTGGTGCGATTGCAGGTTCTTTTTTGGTGTTCATGGTAGTGATCTATTTCTCCACTTTGGTAGCTGATCATACTTCACTATTGATTATTGGGTTAATGTTTAGCAGTGCCACAGGGGCGATAGTCAGTGTGATGCAATACTTCAGCAATCCAGAAGATATACAATCCTACTTGATGTGGACCTTTGGTGACTTGGGTAGTGTGACGACATCTGAATTATACCTGATGGTTCCTTTGATATTGATAGGACTCTTTGCTTCAATATTTTTAGTAAAGCCACTCAATATTTATTTAATAGGGAATGCTTATGCAAAGAATGCAGGGTTGAATGTCAGATTATCCAAATATTTGATCATATCAGTCACTGCTTTGTTGTCAGGAACAATTACCGCTTATTGTGGACCTATTGCATTCATAGGGTTAGCAGCACCACATATTGCACGAATGATTTTGGATACTTCTGATCATAAAAAGTTGATTCCTTATAGTGCATTGATGGGTGCTATCATATTACTCATATGTGATATGATTTCTAGGTTGCCAGGGTTGCCACAGTCTTTACCACTCAATGCAATCACGTCATTGTTAGGAGGGC
Organism: Reichenbachiella sp.; assembly: GCA_051531955.1. Classification (GTDB taxonomy): domain Bacteria; phylum Bacteroidota; class Bacteroidia; order Cytophagales; family Cyclobacteriaceae; genus Reichenbachiella. Next base: position 70,388 of record JAOPTS010000009.1, on the reverse strand, counting down.
CTTTGGTGATTTGGCTCATTGTGAAGAAGAAAAACATTCAAAGTGGATTTTAGATGAGTATACTTTCAACACATTCACTTGATATTGGCTACCCAGGAAAAAATATTGCTACTGATATTAGTTTAGAACTAAAGACGGGTCAATTGGTGTCCCTTATTGGTCAGAATGGAGTGGGGAAAAGTACGCTACTCCGCTCATTGTCGAGTTTGCAAGATCCATTGTCAGGAGAGGTTAAAATAGATGGTCAGTCTATTGCGACGATTGACAGACAGGTGTTGGCTAGACAGTTGGGGATTATTACTACGCAACGAATAGGGATGACCAATATGACTGTTCGCGAACTAGTGGCGCTGGGCCGATTTCCATATACCAATTGGTGGGGGAAAGAGTCAGAGGAGGATAAAGAAATGATTCATGAGGCTATTTCAAAATGTAAAATTAATTACATCGAAAAAGCTAAGTTAGGAGCAATATCTGATGGTCAATTTCAAAAAGTAATGATTGCTAGAGCTTTGGCTCAGGATACAGACTTTATTCTCATGGATGAGCCAACTGCACATCTAGATATCATTAATCGTATAGATATTTTTAGTTTATTGAACGATATTAAGGATACCACTCAAAAAGGGATATTGATCTCTTCGCATGAGTTGGATCTGTCTTTAAAATTTTCTGACCTGTTATGGTTGATGGATTTTAACAAGCCGATTATTGTAGGGAAACCTCAACAATTGATTGATAATGGGGCTATTTTAGGTGTTTTTCATCACGAAGAATACGAGATCAATTTGCAATCAAGTTTAGATTTGATACGCAAAAAATAGCGTGACTTACTTTCATTTATTAACTTCAAATATTATTGGGTATAAATTATATTAATGGCAGGATTTTCTAAAATTAACCATAAAGGGAGAGTGATTATATTTCTTGATTATCAAGGGCTTACGCCTGATGGTATTGTCGAGGCGATGAAGGAAGCTGAGAGTTTTGTTCTCAAAGAACAAAAGAGAGTATTGACGCTGACTAACTTTACAGAGGCATTTGCTACACCAAAAGTTATGGAACAAGCAAAACTATTAAAGGCCGGTATTATGCACTTAACAGATAGGAGTGCGGTCTATGGATTGTCTATTGCTAAGACTGTCATATTGAAAGGATTCAATAAAATCACAAAGGCAAAAGGGATTAAACCTTTTAGTACTAGAGAACAAGCGCTACAGTATCTAACAGATTAAGTAACTCAAAGCATTTACTCATAAGTAAGTTGAGCAAATGCTTTGAGTTATTTATTAACCAGCGCTTTCTTCTGTTTTAGGAAGAATGTTGGTCACTATTTTTATTCTTTCAGGGTTATTGGAAGCATTACTTTGTACAGTAATGACTTTATTTTGATGACCGATTTTCCCTGTACTGTTAAATGTTACATCAATTTTGTTAGAAGTACCGGGTGCGATTGGCTCTCTAGGCCAACTAGGTGCTGTACAACCGCAAGTCGTCAATACATTAGAGATGATCAATGGTGTGTCACCATCGTTGGTGAACTCAAAAGTGTAAGATACTTTGTCACCTTGGGTGATGTCTCCAAAATCATAAGCAGCAACTGCAAATGTGATATGTGCTCCAGGAGGAACGAATTCAGCTCCATCTTGTGCATTGCTTGTAAATGAGATCAGAATAGCTGCGAAGAATAATATTGTATATTTCATATTGTTGATGTTTTTCATTTCAAACGTAGATTAAAAGAATTGGGTATCAAAATTAACAAGAAATAATTCATTTTTTGCTCGAGTGATGGCGGTGTAAGCCCATCTGACAAAATCTTCATCTATTCCTGATTCACCTAAATACCCTTGGTCTACAAATACGGCATCCCATTGACCACCCTGAGATTTGTGACAAGTCAGTGCATAAGCATATTTAACTTGTAGCGCATTGAGGTAGGGGTCTTCCTTCATTGCATCTTTTAACTTCTTTCCTTTCAATTCAGCATAGTCAATTCGTACGCTTTTATATAAAGCTTGATTTTGCTCTTGGGTCATAGAAGGGCTATGGCTGTGAAGCCCATCCAGTATGATTTTAGCCTCGAATGGCTCTGAGTCTGGATAATCAACTAATCTGACACGTACATCTGCATACCTGAGTCCGTGTAGCTCCTCGTCTCGGATGATTTTCAATACCTCGATAAAATCCCCATTGGCTAAAAAGCCAGAAGGTACTTGGTCAGCGGCAAAATTATAATTGTTACGAGCAATCATTAAGAGATCACCTGCTTCGAGTTCACCTTCTCGAAAAAGTAATTGATTGCGAATGTAATGATTGTACATCACAGCATTTTTATTGGAACGACAGATAATCAACGAATTTTCAATTCCGAATTTATTATGTGCATACCTCAGTCCATCTTCCAATCGCTCTGAAGTCATCCTAAAAATATCAGAATAAGATTTGGTGTCGAACTTGATGGATTTTTTTTGACTGGATAGTTGGTTACGTAATTCTGTGGCATTCAATAAAATACCACTATTTTCAGCTTGACGTGTGATTTGTGTGAGTGTAGAGCCGTAAGTCTCAAGATTGAAAATATCTGCAAGGTACTCCGCATCCAGTGCCATACTTTTAGTCTGATGAACAGGAGGGAGCTGAGCGGTGTCTCCTACGAACATCAATTTGTTACCTTCTTTTTCAAAAACGAACTCAATGAGGTCGTCAAGCAAGCTTTTGTTTTTAAGGCCAGGTTCTGAACCGATCATAGAAGATTCATCTACAATGAAAATTGTGTTGGAGTGGTAGTTCTTTACTTTATTGTAGACAGGCCCCGAGTCTTCAGCACCACCTTTTGTTTTGTAGATCTTCTTATGAATTGTATAGGCCGTTTTTTTAGAATATTGAGAGATCACTTTTGCGGCACGGCCCGTAGGAGCTAATAATATGAACTTGTAATTGAACAAGGGTAATATTTTTACCAACGTTGCTACTATAGAGGTTTTTCCGGTACCTGCGTATCCTTTCAATACGAATGTTGCCCTTTCTTCTTTTGAGGCTACAAACCCATCGAATGCTTTGAACATTGCCAATTGACTATCTGTAGGCGTGTGCTCAAATTTATTTTGAAGTATGTCTGATGGTAAAGGCAATGAGTTTGTATTTATATTTGAAGTGCAATATTAAGAAGAGCGGAGGATGAGCACGGACGAAATCAAAAGTATTTTTGGCGGAAGAGTTAGGGTGAGGGTGATGGGCCTTCACATAAAAGATGATAAAATGCTACTTATTAACCATTCTGGTTTGAATAAAGCGGATGAATTGTGGTTGCCCCCTGGAGGAGGAGTTGATTTTGGGATGACAAGTGAGGATGCATTGAAGAAAGAGTTTTTAGAAGAATTGAACGTAGAAGCCGAAATAGGTCAGTTTCTATTCTTAAATGAATTTATCTCCGGAGATTTTCATGCGATTGAATTGTTTTTTGAAGTAAAAAAAATAAGTGGAATCATTGCTTTGGGGCATGATCCAGAATTGAATGAATTGCAAATTATTCAAGGTTGCAAATACATGTCAATAGAAGAAATTAAAGGCAAGAAAAAAAATCGTATACATTCTGTATTTAGGAGCATTAAAAACCTTCAAGAACTTTTAGATTATAAAGGTTTTTATAATTTTGAGAATATTATATAAAATAGCAATTAACATAAAAGTAGATTTACTTATACTTGCAAAAAATTGAACTACGCATGGAGAAAACTAAAATCGTATCAATAGGCTTTTTAATTGTCGCATTAGGACTTGCTTATTATCTTGGAAGTAGCATTTTTCAATCAATTGATGAAGCTGAAAGAATAGAAAAAGGTGAGAAGGCTATTATAGCTAAGTTGACTATGATCAGAGAAGCTCAAATAGCTTATCAATCAGTAAATGGAAATTATACTAGTGACTGGAGTAAATTGAAAGACTTTGTTGGAACAGGTCAGTTTTATCTAGTTGACAGAATTGAACATATCATCACCTTAGATTACGGTGCGGATAGTGTATTTGTAGAACTAGATACAATAGGTACTGTACAGGTGAGAGATTCATTATATAATGAATCGAAGTATCCTAATTTTGATTTGGAGACTTTATCTAAAGTTCCTGGAAGCGAGAAAGCAGAGTTTGGAATGTGGGCTGACGAAATTGATAAAAGTGGTATCAAAGTTGATGTCGTCGAAGTATGGAATACTGAACCGATTAACGCAGCAAGAAATGAAGAGAACGAGGCAAGGACTAAAAAGCCTTTGAGATTCGGATCAAGAATTAATATCACTACAGCAGGTAACTGGGAATAAGACCAATTGGAGACAGCAAAATCGACCCCATATAAACTGGTAAAAAGAATCAAAGACAGTAGATTTGATGTGGAAAAACTGCATCATTACTGTCTTTCTTTACAAGTTGGTATTCGAGACTTTCAAATATGTGTCACGGATACTCGTGACCACTCATGTTTGATTTTGGAGGATTATCTTTTAGTTGAAGTTAAGACCATCAATTCAAGGTTGGAGGTATTGGCTAAATTATTTGAAAACCATCATTTGCTGATGGCTGGTTTTTGGGAGTCTATTAAACTGTCGCTGAAAAGTCATAAGTTTTCATTGGTGCCTTCTTCGTTATTTGTGCCAGACTCGATAGGAGAGTATCTCAAACTCAACAGTGTCGTCAACCCTAAAGTGGAATCAGAATTTTTCTATAACCACAAGAGCTCTAATATTGTCAATGCATTTGCAGCTGATAGGAGGCTTATTGATTGGATTAGATCTTTGTACCCCAAGAAGGAAATCAAACTAATACACCAAGGTAGTGCACTAATAGAGGGAGTACTGAAAAGCGAGCCTAAGTCTGGTGAGAAGACTGTGTACTGCATTATGGATAGAAGTGTGTTGCATGTTTTTGTTTCGCAAAATCAGAAATTGCACTACTACAATCAATTTTCCATTAAGAATAGCAAAGACTTTTTGAAGTACGTCATGTTGGTATTCAAAGAGTTTGGGTTGGATCAGAGAGTGCAGCCTGTATTAATTTGGGGAAATCTAACAGAGACAGGAGAGACGATTTCGTTGGTGAAGCGTTATATCAAAAATGTGAATTTTGGCAAACGTCCAACATTTATGAAATTCAATTACATGTTTGACGAAGTATTGGACCATCAGTATTTTGATCTATACAGTGTGTACCTTTGTGATTAATAGCCATTAATCATGTCTGATAAGAAAATTGCTTTATTCCCAGGATCGTTTGACCCTTTTACCAAAGGGCATGAGGATATTGTCCTAAGAGGAATGTCTTTGTTTGACGAGGTAATTATAGCTATTGGACACAATTCTAAGAAAAAGAGATATTTTGAAATTGATTTCATGATCAAAAAGATCGAGGAAGCATTCATTCAATATCCTCAGGTGAAGGTCATGATGTATGATGAGTTAACTGCAGACCTAGCTAAGCAAACCAAGGCTCGCTATCTTCTAAGAGGACTTAGGAATACGACGGATTTCGAATATGAAAATAGTATTTCGCAAGTCAATAGGTATTTGAATAAGGAACTAGAGACGATATTCTTAATTACTTCCCCTGAACTAGCACATATTAGTTCTACTATTACGAGAGAAGTACACAAATATAACGGGGATATTAGTCCTTTTATCCCTTACGATCTGTAAGTTATTTTTCAGACAACTTCCTGTAATTTTTCACTACCCTTTTGATAGTTTTGTATGAATGAAGCAAAGCAATGTCTACTTCACCAGGTGTCATCCACATTACTTTTTTGATATTCTCTTCTTTCTGAGGTTTGATTTTGGAGTTATCCAAACATGTCATTCTGTACCAGTAAGTCTTCTTTAGGATGAATTTTTTATTTTGTGTATAGGTATGCCATGTAACACTGATCTTGTCTACAATGGCTACCTTGGCTCCAGTTTCTTCTTCTACTTCTCTAATAGCTCCTTCTTTCTTTTTTTCTACCCCTTCTAGTTTTCCTTTTGGAATATCCCAAAGACCATTACGAAGGATGAGCAATATTTTATCGTCTTTTTCAACTACGCCACCAGCAGCTTCGATGACTTCAAAATGTGATAACAAGTATTCCTGTGCTTTGATTTTGTTTTGGACAACAATTTCAATGCTTTTTATTTTATTATATTTTTTACTCGTTATGATTTTTAGCAAGTTATCTATAGCAGATATGCTCTTGTTTTCGATCAAGACGTTTCCTTTTAGGTTTTGAACTGGGATGGCGTCTTCAGGTCCTTCGAGCTTTATACCGTATTTGATATCGGTCTTTCTTTTTTTGTCTCGAATGCTTACTGGAATGTCGTTGATGTAAATTTTCATAGGGTACACTTTCAAATGACAATGATATTAAATGTCATGAATTTTAGGGCATTCTTTTGGTGAAAATATTCTAATTTTACGTCATGACAAATGAAGGTTCAAACATAGCACTTCGATCTCGAATAGCATCAGAATTACTAAGAATTAAGGCAATCAAATTAAGTCCTGAAGATCCATTTATATGGAGCTCAGGATGGAATTCACCTATTTATTGTGATAATCGATTAACGCTTTCTTATCCAGATTTTAGAAAATTGATTAAACATGCGTTTGTAGAGGAGATTAAATTGAGATATCCTAATGCAGAGGTGATAGCAGGAGTTGCAACTGCTGGCATACCACAAGGTGCAATTATTGCGGATGCAATGGATTTGCCATTTATCTATGTAAGAGATAAAGCAAAATCTCACGGGATGACCAATCGTATAGAAGGTCAGATTCAAGAAGGAAAAAACGTGGTGGTGATAGAAGATCTTATCTCAACAGGAGGTAGTTCTATTAGAGCAGTAGAAGCTTTGAGAGAAGCTAATATGAATGTATTGGGATTGGCTGCTATTTTTACATATGGCTTTCCTGCAGCTGATAAAAATTTGAAAGAGGCTGAATTAGATTACTTCACATTATCGGGATATGATGTGCTGTTGGATATCGCATTGAAAGAAGATTATGTAAAGAAAGAAGTCTTAGACTCTTTGAATGCATGGCGTGTGGATCCAGGGAACTGGCCAGCCTAAAATTTTTCGATTACACCTAAGCCGAACAAGGCAAAATCATACTTAACTGGGTCCAATGGATCCAGTTTTTTTAGTTTTAGCGTCAATTCACTTGCAGCCTTCCAGTCAGATTGCTTTCTCTCTAAAAGGCCTAATTTCTTAGCAGTACGTTCTACATGTACATCCAGTGGGCAAATAAGTTCTGAAGGGCTTAGTTTTTTCCACAGTCCAAAATCAACCCCTTGATGGTCGTCTCTTACCATCCACCTCAAATACATGTTGAGTCGTTTGCAGGCTGATTTTCTAATAGGTGTAGAGATGTGCTTTTTAGTTCTGTCCGGCGCGTGTTCTAATGAAAATACGTTGTTATGAAATTGAGTGAGTCCCGATTGTATCGTTTGGTCAGGTGCTGTGAAAGCATCTTCCAGTGTGTCAGATTTGAGGTAGTGCTGTTTTAAGAACGCTATAAAGAACAGCGTGTCTGTCGCATTGAAGGTTCTGTGTTTGAAGTTAAGGAAAGGTTTTAAATCATCTTCTTGATGATTGAGCATGAAATCATGAGGAGCATTGTCCATCATGTTCATTAACTGGCTGCACTTATTGATGATTGTTTTTCTCAGTCCCCACGCCAATGTCGCAGCGAATAGACCCGCTATCTCAATGTCTTGCTTCTTAGTGAAACGATGTGGGATTGAAATAGGGTCGTCAGCTATAAAGTTGGGTTGATTATATAAGGTTACTTTCTCATCAAGGAATAACTTGAGTTTTTTTAGCTTATTCGGTAGCATATTGTGAAGTAACTGGTATTTTGTAATCGAGGGCGCCTAATGTTTCGAATGCAGAATGGGAGAGTCGCATGACTATGTTTTTGTTAAGGCCTGATTCGGGTAGTTTTCCTACTACTCGTACATTGATTTTTTTTCCATTCATTTGATTGGTTATAGATACCAAGGAGCCTAGTGGCGCAGTTTTGTGAAGTGCTAAGAGTTTTGAAGTATAATCTGTGTCTTCTATCTCCATTGCGAATCCTTCTTGTGTGATGATGGTTTCTCCGTTGACCTCATCTGATACTGTATGGATCGAATTGTTGTCAGTTTTGACATAAACCGTGTCTAGAGAGATGTCTTCTTCTTCTAGTACGTCTATAGTTGGGATGTCATCATTAGATGGTACACTATCGAGCGTGATCGTAACTATTTCTGATATAGGCAAGCTGTCACTCTTAATTCGAAGCTTTTGATTTATTTCTAAATTATAGGATTCAAGGTCATTCAATTCTACCACTTGTTCGACACTGAGTCCATATTTTGTGGCAATGAAAAAGACGGTCTCACCAGCTTGAACAGAATGATAGTTGTTAGGGTCAATATTGTCAGAAACAGTTAGTTCAGTTTGTTTTTGCTGAGCAGTATAAAGTGTGTCTCCAATACTGATGTAATTCGATGATAGATGATTTATTGATCTTAGAGAATCAACCCCGATACCTGTAGATTTTGAAATAGCATATAAAGTTTGACCAGCTTCGACGATTACATATTCACTAGAGGTTTTGGTAGATTCTATAGCAGGTGGTGTTGCAGCTACAGTGTTTTTTTCTTTTTTGACTTTATTGAAAGGGATTTTCAATTCATCAAACATCTTTAAGCCATCTTCTATTTGTGGATTGTAAGCATAGATTTCATCTATCGATGAATGGTATCGTTTGGATATCGAGTACAAAGTTTCCTTAGGGTCCACTCTGTGAATGATGAATTTTTTACCCTTAATTTTTTCTAGTCTCAGACTATCCAACGTATGAGCGCTGAGTGTAACAGAGAAAAGAAGGAGAAAGAAAAATGCAAATAGAGATTTATAATTCAACGACATTCAGTGTGTTTTTTTGTGTGACAAAGATGAGTTTATTGTACGAAACAAAAAAGGTGCCCTTTCCAATTCCTTTGAGATGATCGTCTAAACTTATTTTTTCTAGGATACCTCCCTTGTTGTCGAGTATGACCAAAATATTTTCCATCAATCCTTCTGACTGCTCTACGTAATAAGTCAAGATGAGATTTTCTTTCACCTTCAAGTACTCACATTGTTTGATAGGGATAATGCTGCTATGACCCAATAGCTTTTCAAACATCTCAAAATACTGTGAGAATTTGGTGTAAGCATCTGGAAACAGTACTTTCGATATTTTATTTTGATGAACCGGTTTTTCATCCAATGGATTGCCAGTGGTCAAATCAATAACCTCCGTCTTACCTTCAAAATTCCTGTGCGGTACTTCAATCCAGTTGGTTCCACTATCTTTTATCTGTGAAGCCATCCTGAAAAATGTCGGTTCCGTCTGCTTCCAATCAAATTGAAATATATCAACCACATCTGGATTGTTTTGATCTGTAAAACTGACAATCAATAAGTAGTCATCAGTAAACCCTTTAAGTACCAAGTTACCTATCGAACCATCTAATTCTATCTCATTGATGATTTCATGATTGTTCAAATTAATGTGGTAGAATCCAATAATTGACAAATCATCAGATACATACTGGATGGCCATTGTTTGTCCGTCATCAGCGGGTAAGATGTACTTGATTTTACCTTGGATTTCAAGTTCTAAAGAATTGTAGTTTGATTCGGGTGACAAATGTGGTGCTAGTTTTAATTTACGAGGCAAAGTAGGAGATAAATCAATATCATTGCTAATAATAACTGATCAAATTAAAGATAGTTTCATGATGCGTCAACTAATTCATTTATGCCTTGCTTTTCTTTTAGTCTTTTCTACACAATCATTGTTTGGACAGACAGACTCTGTAACGGTTTTACAGATCAACTTAGATGCTGAAATCGATCCAAGAACCAATCGGTTGACACGTCTCGGACTCGAAAGAGCAGAGGAACTGGATGTAGATTATGTCATCATCGAAATGGATACTTATGGTGGAGCCCTTACTGATGCAGATGATATTAGGACACGAGTATTAGAGTTTGAGAAACCGATTTATGTTTTTATTAATAAGGATGCTGCATCAGCAGGTGCTTTGATATCCATTGCATGTGATAGTATCTATATGGCGTCAGGTGCATCTATCGGAGCGGCGACTGTCGTGACACAAGATGGTGCAGCAGCGCCAGATAAGTATCAATCTTATATGAGGTCCATCATGCGCTCGACAGCAGAAGCTACAGGTCGTAATCCTAGTATCGCAGAAGCAATGGTAGACGAAACCATTGAAGTAGATAGTATCTCCTCAACTGGTAAGGTGATTACTTTCTCGACCTCAGAGGCAATCAAGAATGGATTTTGTGAAGCCCAGGTTAAAAACCTAGATGAAATAATGAGTCGGTCTGGTGTAGAATCTTATGAATTGGTCGTTTTTGAATTAAGTGCAGCTGAAAAGATGATCTCTGTATTCATCAATCCATTTGTATCAGGCATATTGATCATGATTATTATAGGAGGTATTTATTTTGAATTACAAACACCAGGCGTTGGGTTTCCGATTTTGGCTTCTTTTGTTGCTTTGGTATTGTACTTTATTCCTTATTACATGAATGGTCTAGCCGAATATTGGGAGTTGTCACTGTTCATAGTAGGAGTGGTACTGATCGCTTTGGAGATCTTCGTGATTCCTGGTTTCGGAGTAGCTGGGGTGTCGGGGATTATATTCACGTCAGGGTCACTGTTGTTGATCATGTTGAACAATGACTTTTTGGATTTTTCATTTGTACCCCAAGATGATGTTATCTTGGCAGCCTTCACAACCTTTATCGGATTGGCAGGAGGTATAGGTCTCTTGTTTTTTGGAAGTGTTAAACTAACAGAGTCCAAAGCTTTTCAAAGAATCGCCTTACAAACTGTGTTGGACTCTAAGGCAGGGTATACTTCTAACTTCAAGAAAGAGTCATTTATAGGTAAAACTGGTGTTGCTTATACGGTCTTACGCCCAAGTGGTAAGGTGATGATCGATGAAGTATTGTATGATGCCTTTACCAGAGGTAGCTATATGGAGAAAGATACTAAGGTGGAAGTGATAGGAGAGGAAGGGACTTCTTTGAAGGTTAAAACAATAAAAGGATGATTAAAAAAGCAATAGTTTTATTGCTTGCTTGTGGACTATTGACGCAAGTGTCAGCGCAAGAAAAGGAAATCAATCAACTGCTAGATGATTGGCACAAGGCGGCTGCAAATGCAGACCTGGAGGGTTACTTTGGGTTGATCGCCGAAGATGGATATTTCTTAGGGACTGATAAAACAGAAATTTGGACCAAGTCGGAATTTTTAGAGTTTAGTAAACCTTATTTTGATAAAGGAAAAGCATGGGGCTTCACAGCTAAGAGTAGAAGTGTATTTTTTTCTAAGAAAAAGGAAGTGGCTTGGTTCGAAGAAGTTTTGGTCACTTGGATGGGGCCTTGTAGAGGTTCGGGAGTATTGGAGAAGGAAAAGGGTGAGTGGAAGCTCAAGCAATACAACCTGGCCATGTTAGTAGATAATAAGGATATCAATGCTTATCTAGAATTGATTAAAGAAAAAGAAGATGAATAAGATTACGTTATTGAGGACTTTGTATTGGATATTTTTTGCTGGAGCGATCTATCTGTTTTATGTCAGTATTAGGATAGAACATCAGCAAATGGAGTATTCACTTGCAGCCCTCGCTGTATGGTTGATGATGTTTGGGATCAACTGGCTCTGGAAAAGAGAGAAGGCCAAGGAGGAGTAAATAGAATCAGTCAGCTTTTATATTATATTGAAAAGTAAAGATTGCAATTAAAATTATTTTTGCATAAATCATTTTAATTGCAATCTTTACTTTTCCTTTTACCATTAACAAAAGAAATCAAAATGAAAAAACAAAAGACAAAACCGAAAGTCGAAAGGATAGTAGATCAACGATTTAATCCAGAAATAATAGAAATTAGTGCGAGACTAAAAGAAGGGATGATTGATTTTATCTCACCTGGAGAAACTTCATACACGGAAGAAGATGTTGAGAAATGTATGAGTTTGATTTCAAATTATATTAAAGATCTTGGGAATGCTGATTCAGAGGATGAGTGTTGGAAAATTGTAGAAAATGCAGTCCTTTCTCTAAATGAACTGAATGAGAACTGTGAATTTGAATTGATAGAAACTGACCAAAGAGAGGATATAGCCGAAATAATGACTCTTGCAGGAAGCTTAAAAGGACTCAACTTAAGAGAGGATGATATAACAGAAGAATGGAGAGAATGGTAAAAGTAGACCTAGCATTCTATCATCAAATAATACTTGTACAGTGTTAGAGTAATCTTTTGTTTTTTCTGGAAAAATCTCCAAACTCAATTTTGGCTATTTAGAATACGAAACATTGGCTAGATCAAAATGGCTACATACAGCGGCGTTATGGATAACTAGCTCTTAATTTGATGCCTAATCAAAGAGAATGAAAAACTGGGAACTGGAAGATGTAGAAGAATCGACAAAGGCGAACCCAAGCTCATTCTTCATTCCTCCAAAAACGGAACGAAAGAGTCAAAAAATTGGAGATGAGGTCCGTCTTCATTTCATATTAAATAACCCAACTTCGGATCAGCCAAGAGCTGAAAGGATGTGGGTAGAAATAACGAAAGAAAGAGGTTTATTCTCGAAGTATAAAGGTCTCTTAACAAATCAACCTGATCATATTAAGGAGTTAAATATCGGAGACAAAATCGAGTTTGAAGCAAAGCATATAGCTCGAACTGTGATAAAGAAAGATAGTCCTTTATGGATAGATTCTGCTGAACAAAAAGCACTTGTTTCCGAAATGTGTTTTCAAGAAGGTGAAATAGTTAGATTCCTATACCGAGAAGATACAGAAAGAGATGAAGACAGTGGTTGGAAGATGTTCAGTGGAACAGAAAGTGAAGAATACTCCAACAACCCAAATAATATTCGCATAGTAAATGTGTCCTATTTACTTGACCTAGACCCAACTCTTCTAATTCCGCTCATAGGAAAGGTTGGAGCTGTATTTGAACGGGAAACATTAAATTCCGACTGGCAAGAAGTGAAAGACTGGACGCCAAATGAAGACTGAAAAATGTCCATATCATGCTATACGACAGTATCCTTGGGTTCTGATATGGTAAACAATAGTAGTATGTGGAGGCCCCACCAAAACTTCGTTTTGGCTATTTAGAAGACGAAACATTAGATTTACCAAAAAACGGACGCCGTGTATAGCAGCGGTAGCAACACCGTTATTTATTACATTAAAAATCTATGGGAAATAAATTTTTCACCTTTATCTGGTAATATCATTCTTCCCACTTATAGCTCAGATCACCTACCTCTCCATGGTGATTCCTACTAGAGTCGAGTTATCAGCTTTCTATTGGTTCCAGGAAATCCATTCAGTTCCAATTACAACTGAATTCTTATCTTCCGGATATTAATTAAAACAAAAAAGGCCTGAGATTTCTCCCAGACCCATATCAACCGTCTTTAGTACCTTTAATTAGTCTACAATAGTACGCGCTCTTTTGTAGCCCTCGTAGAAGCTGGGGTTGCTCCACTGATACTGTAGCATAACCTTGTCCATCTTGTCTTTGAGCAGTGTTGCTGTTTCGTCTACGAGTTGACTCATGGCAATTTTGGCAAGGTTGGCAGTTGTTCCTTTGAGTCTCGGCTGACCGATCATATCCCGAAAGTCATCTAGAGAAGTACTAAGGTCATTGAGCTGTGGTTCTGTTACACCATAATCTGCCAGAGCGGGCAGGTGAGTGGATAACAACGCGAGCAAGCCACCCAACCGATCTGGCAATTCAATATCCCGCAAGCGTAGTACTTCGGTCTTGGTCAAATAAGCATTCTGATTGAGCTCTTGGTTATCAGTCACCATCGCAAAAGCTGACAAAGCTCCCGACAGCACCGATACCTTGATCGATATTTGTTCCTTGAGTACACTTTTGTCCATGGTTAGTCCTTTGGTTGTATTGCCAGATGTTGTGAGTTGCTCTTTGGTTGCTTGGATGAGTTCATCGAGCAAACTCTTAAAGGTGTTCATAATAGGGATCGCGGACCAAGTATTGTTGTTGCTGTCAAGATAATTTTGAGTAGAGACCAACATTTGGTAGCGATTCAGGTATATAGATTCCATAATTTGTTTGTTAGGTTTTATAAGGGGTAAACCTAGCACTGATGGACTTTATAATCCGACCAAATTAATTCATTATCCTGCCAATCTTTAGTTGAGGTCAATTATCCAAAATTGATTGCTTTACATTGATTTGCATTATTCCTTGCTTGATTTGTAATTGCGCCATATCAATTCTTAATTGCTTGACTTAGAGTTGTATTATTTTTATAGTGAATTGTAATTGTTTTATACTGATTTGCATTTGTTTAAGACTAAATTGTATTATTTCTATATTGATTTATAATATTTCTATGTATGATTAGATTATTTCAAGATTACGTTTTAGTTGCTCCTCTCATTTTGGAGTTTTGGCTTACTCAAGATCATTTTGTTCAATAGAGGTCCCCAATATGTTGCTCTGCATTTGGGTTAGTTTGATGATAGAGAGGTGTCGGTAGTAGGTCTAAGTTCGATACGCTAAGGGAGAGAATGGTAAATAATAATAAAACACAAAGAAGGCTACCATTTGGCAGCCTTCTTTGTGTTTTATTATTCATATCGTAAGGAATATACAGGATTAATAACAGCCGTTTTGATTGTTTTCAAACTTGTAATAGTAAGGGAGACCACTAATACGGTAATGATAGGGATGCTAAATGTATAAATATCCATGGGCTTATAGTTTTGGTAAATAGATGCAATGAGACTATCAATGAGATAGTAACCACCTAATAGACCTAATGCTGAAGCTCCTAAAAGTAACCAGAAGTATCCTTGATTGATCAGCTTGACAATGTGTAAGACAGTACCTCCAAGTACTTTGCGTATGCCTATTTCTTTCACCCTTCGGATAAGGTTGATGGAGACCATCGTGAATAGGCCCAGGCATGACAGTACAAATGCGACAATGCATAAGAAAACAAATATCATCATAATGTTGTTGTTTACTTCTTTTGCTTCCTGAAGGGATTCATCTTGATAAAAGCCGACAAAGGTTTTATTTGGAATTTTTCCATTCCATTCTTTCTCCAAATAGCTATATACTTCTTTGGTCTTGAGTACGTTGACTCTAGCTATCATAAAACTATAGGTACCATCATCTTCGAATTTGACGCTTTTTAAACGGATACCAACAGGCTCAATTGGTGCCCATACACCATACATATAAAAGTTGTTGATTACTCCTACTACGGTGAGTTTAGAAGTGTCATTGAATGATACTATTTGGCCTATGGGCGCTGTCCATCCCATTTCTTCAACAAACTTGTAATTTACAATGATTGAGTTTTTGCTGTCACTGGCTTCTAGATCTTTGGTGAAAGAGCGACCTTCGGTAACAGTCAATCCCATGACTTCTAAGTAGTCATTACCGACATCTAGCATATTGACGTCTACCTCTACTTCGTTGTTCTTTAGAGTCAAACCATAATTTCCTTTTCCAATATGATTTTTTGTACTGGCGATCATTTCAATATCTGGATTGGCTAGCATCGAAGCTTTCATTTTGACATGTTGATCTTCATTTAATAAGCTCACACCTATGATTTGATCTTGATCGAACCCGATATCTAGTGAATCTTGGTATTTCGCATTTTGAATAAACGCCACACTGGCAAACATTGCGATAATCGTAAGGGTATATTGTGCCATCAATAGACCTTTACTTAATTTACTAGAACTACCAATACTAATTTTGCCCCTCAATATTTGAACAGGTTGATATTTGCTGACATATAAGGAAGGATATAGTCCAGCTAGTAATGTGGTCACAAAGAGTAGTGCGAATAAGAATAAATAAAGTCTTACATCTTCATTATAATCAAATTTCAATTCCATATCACCCCACATCGCAGCATATGCAGGGACCATATACGAGGCTAATACCAATGATACAAGTAAAGCAGAGAAGCAGATGGTGAGGTTCTCTGTCATGAACTGAAGTATTAATTGACGCTTATTTCCTCCTAAGACTTTTCTAATTCCAATTTCTTTGAGCCTTTTATTGGAATTGGCTATAGCAGTATTCGTGAAATTAAAGCATGCTACTAGCAAGATCAACAACGCCATAATTTGAGGTGTGAGTACGGCCGCCAGTGGCATGGCATCTGGCATGACATCCCATCTGATGTCATTGGATATATGGGCATGATTATTCATAGGGCTTAATATAAACTCAGACATGATGAAATCTGGCTTGGCCGCATTTTGAATAGGGATGTACTTGTCTAACAAGGGTTCAATCTCTGACGCTTTATTAGGGTCATCTAAATATAAAAAGGTGATTTGCGTCATCGCTTCCCAATTTCCTTTTACTTTATCATCATACATTCTGAACCTATTTTCAAAATTTAATAGGATTTCAAAATTGACGGATGAATTTTGAGGTGCTTTTTCAACTACGCCAGCAATCATAAAATTGAAGCTCATTCCTGTATCATCAAAGACAGTCAATATTTTTCCGATTGGATCTCGGCCTTCATAAAATTTATCTGCGTATGTTTTCGTAACAATAGCTTTATCTATGCTATGATAAGCCTTCATATTACCATCCACAGGTTTGAATGTAAATGACGCTAAAAACCCAGGGTCTGCATAACTTATTTGGGTACTGAACACCTTGTCCATGTTGATGTCACGAACAGTGAATACATGATTTTCTAATCTAAATGCACGGTCTACAGCAGGTATGTCATCTTTTATAGCCATTGCCAAAGGCATAGGTACTCTTCCATATTCATTTTTTTCTCCTTTTTGTTCTCTTAAAGTATGGATTTTGTAGATGTGGTCGATTTGGGTATGACTCTTGTCAAAATCCCAATTGAATTTGGAGTTTAGATAAGCGACAATACAGCAAGCAAGTGCCAGCCCAAGTCCTAATACATTGATAGCGACATAGACTTTTGTTCTGAAGAGATTCCTGATCGTAATCTTTAAGTAGTTCTTTATCATGACAGCTTCTGAGTTTTGAGTTATATGTTAGACGGTGAGGTGGTATGTTTTATTACAAGATGAGTGAAAATTATTTGAAGGACGGGCAAGAACTATAGTCTTCACTATCAAATATATAAGAGAATCTGGATATTATGAAGTGACAATTTGTGAGTGTTTAGTGATATTTGGATTTAAAAGTTCATGGAACGGAGAGAAGAATAAAAGTTACTATTAGTAGCTATTGATGTATTAGTTATTATCTGTTAGTTTTGATTAAAATTCCAACCTATGAAGAAACAATTGTATAAATGGGCTGTTCAAATATCATCTTACTGTCTGATGATTTTGGTTACTAGCTGCTTTGGTGAAGTTGATGAGCCTTTTGTTCCCAAATTTGATATAAAAGAGATCGAAGGTTTTTCTCCGATATATGCAGGTTCTGAAAATGAAGAAATTGCAATTGTTGATGCACAAAGCATTGTGAATGCTGGGAAAATTGTAACGTATTCGGATCATATCATTATTGAAGAGGCTGGAAAGGGATTTCACTTGATTGATAATTCCAATAGTTCTAATCCGAAAAATATTGGGTTCCTATCAGTACCAAATAGTCGTAATATCGCTATAAAACAAAATGTAATATATGTTGATTCATATGCGGACCTAATTGCAATAGAGGTGGCCTTAGATATGAGTGTCTCAGTGTCTCGGCTGGAAGATGTGTTTGAAGATACACGTTCAATAAATTTACCACCAGAATCAGGATATTATTTTGATTGTGTCGAAGATGACAAAGGTGACGTGGTTGGCTGGAGAAGAGATATTGTTTATAACCCTCAATGCTATTATTGATATGAAAAAGATAGTATATATAATATTGCTTGGTATTGTTACACTCTCATCATGTGATGAAGATGCTGATAGTTTTTCTTTTGATAATTCGGGAGTGTCTACTTCTGGTTCAATTGCTAAATTCTATATAGAACAAGACCACCTTTTCGTGATTGAAGAGGGGAGTTTGTCGGTCTTTGATATCTCCAACACCACAAGTGTTAGTAGACTCAGTAAAACATTTGTCAATAGAGAAGTAGAGACTATATCGAAGTTGGGAGATGTTCTTTTCTTAGGAACCACTACTGGTGTGTTGTTTTACGATGTGACAGATGCTGGATCGCCTAAAAGCATTTCGACGTATGACCATATTACGGGTTGTGATCCTGTTGTGTCTGATGGTCAATATGCGTATACGACTTTGCGATCAGGACGTAACTGTGGTGGGGGAGGAAATTTTTTAGACATTATTGATATTTCAGATTTGCGTTACCCTAAATTGATTAGCTCAATTCAATTGGTCTCTCCATACGGGTTGGCTATAGTTGGGGATAACCTGTTTGTCGGAGAAGGTCGTGAAGGGATGAGGTGGTTTGATGTGTCTGATAAACAAAATGTCAAAGAAATTGGTCGATACGCTGATATAAAGGCAATAGACTTTATCCCTAATGGTGAAGAGTTAATTGTTAGTACTTCTGAATCTTTATTACAGATGGCATACTCTGATAATGACTTGAGGTTGATTAGTGAGATAAAATATACTCGTTAGTTCAGCTTTGTTCTCATTAAAAAATATGAAACCTCCCTACGTTATGAAAAAGTATTTTTTTGTTTGCTTATTGATAGCTAATATTAGCACTGAGACACTTTATGCTCAAGAAAAAGATAGTGTTCAGCAGTATTTAAGTCTGGGTATTGAAACTTTGTCAGTATTGAATAATTATAAGAGCATTCCTTTTTTTATAAATTATAATTATAACAGAAGGATAAATTTTGAATTAGGATTTGGTCCAGTCATTGATTCAGAATCCTATAATTTGGAAGAGGAAAATGTTCAAGAAAATGGTGGAGGTATAGTCTATGGAGAAATAGACTACTTTTTTTTAAAGAAGCGAAATGGACCATTTGTAGGTGTAGGTTATTCATATCTAATTTCAAATTTTGAATCTACTTATGTATTGAGGCTTCAACAGGGAATAGACAGATATTTTCAAAACATGACGGATGAAGTAAGAACGACAATTTCAAACTATTACATTCCTATTGGATTTAGGTTTTATGCTTTAGAGGATAGATTGTATTTTGAGCCTAGTATACGTATACAGTATGTAGATAAAAACGTAACTCATTCTAATTTGATAATAGAAGGGGCTGTTTCAAATCATGAATTGCAGGAAATAGATGATTATTATGTTGTTTTTTTTGATATGGATGATCCGTATGACACACCTGAAGAGGATAACGGGCCTGTCTCAATTATGTATAGTTGTAAGATTGGGTTTACATTTTATAGTTTTAAAAAGTAGTCTTTATAGCTATATAAGACTTTTGGTTGGAGATTACCTTTCGAGTTGTTAAAAATCATTCTACCTTCTTTGGTCTCACATTACATTATTTAATAGGTTTTAAATAGATTTGCGCTTATAAAATTAATAGGCACAACGTATGCGCTTTGATGAGAATATGTCAAGACCCGAACTTGATAGTTTTTGATAAATAATTGTTAGTCGCAATCGCTGAATAAACCTTAAATAGACAAATTTATGTTTCCGAAAGTTAATCCTGCTCAAACTGATTCATGGGCTGAATTAGAAAAGCATTTTGATAAAATCTCAGGTGAACCTATCGTAGAGATGTTCGCTAAAGACCCCGAGAGATATCAGAAATTCTCCATCCAGTGGGAAGATTTTTTATTAGACTACTCTAAAAACATCATCTCTGACGAAACTAAGTCTCTCTTGATGAAGTTGGCAGAAGAATGTGATTTGCAAGAGGCGATAGAGTCGATGTTTCAAGGTGAGAAAATCAATGAAACTGAGGATAGAGCAGTACTACACACTGCATTGCGTAGCAATAGCAAAGAACCTTTAGAGGTTGATGGTAAAAATATTCGTCCGTTGATTCAAACGGAATTGGACAAGATGAAAGCATTTGCGGACAAGTTCCATGCAGGTGAGTTGAAAGGTTATTCAGGCAAACCTTTGAACACTATTGTCAATATCGGTATTGGTGGATCTGATTTGGGACCTTACATGGTGACCGAAGCGTTGAAACCTTACTGGGTAGAAGGCATTCAAGCGCACTTTGTATCTAATGTAGATGGATCGCACATGCACCAAGTGTTGAAGCAGGTAAATGCAGAAGAGACTTTGTTCATTATCGCCTCTAAGACATTCACTACGCAAGAGACGATGACCAATGCCAATACGGCGAAAGAATGGTTCTTGGACTTTGCTAAGACAGAAGATGCGATTGCGAAACATTTCATAGCGCTATCGACTAATCAGAAGTCAGTGGAAGCATTTGGTATCGATGCAGCCAACATGTTCGAGTTTTGGGACTGGGTAGGTGGTAGATATTCACTTTGGTCATCTATTGGTACTTCGATCGCATTGACGATTGGGTTCGATAATTTCAAGCAATTGTTGGATGGTGCTGAGGCAATGGATATACATTTCCGAAATACAAAATTTGAAGACAACCTACCTGTGACCCTTGCAATGTTGGGCGTATGGTACAACAACTTCTTTGGAGCCGAATCTCATGCGATTCTTCCTTACGATCAGTACATGCACCGATTTTCAAGTTATTTGCAACAAGGTGATATGGAAAGTAATGGAAAGTTCATCGATAGAAATGGTGACCCAATTGCAATCCAGACAGGTCAAGTGATCTGGGGTGAGCCTGGTACTAACGGTCAGCATGCTTTTTATCAGTTGATGCACCAGGGGACTAAGTTGATTGCTTCGGATTTCATAGCGACAGCTCAAAGTCAAAATCCAATAGGGGATCATCATCCCAAATTGTTGGCTAACTTCTTTGCACAGACAGAAGCCTTGATGAAAGGTAAGCTGGAGGAGCAAGTAGTCAATGAACTATTGAAAGATGGAAAGACAGAAGAAGAAATTGATTTGTTGATGCCTTTCAAAGTATTTGAAGGAAATCAACCAACTAATTCGATTCTAGTAAAGAAAATGACTCCTTATAACTTAGGGGCAATGATCGCGATGTATGAGCAAAAGATCTTTGTGCAAGGTGTGATTTGGAACGTATTCAGTTTTGACCAATGGGGTGTTGAGCTAGGTAAGCAATTGGCTGGTCAGATTCTACCTGAGTTGGAAGATGATGCAGAGGTGACGTCACATGACGAGTCTACTAACGCATTAATCAATAAATACAAAGCTTGGAGATAATTCTATAGATATTAGATGTTAGAACCAAGACATTAGACAATGACTTATTCTAGTACTTGAAGCCAAATAATATTGAATCCTCAGCTTATGCTGGGGATTTTTTGTTTTCAGTTATTGTACTACATTTATCCCATGAATCAACTCGTTCAATATATAACCTCCTATTTTGGATTTAATGACGCGGATGCAAAGAAGCTTAGCGAATTGTTCGTGGAGTCCAAATTGGCAAAAGATCAGTACCATACCAAAGCAGGTAAATACAATGCCAAATTGAGCTTTATCAAATCTGGATATTTGAGGATTTATGCTTTGCATGAAGGGAAGGAGATTACACAATGGATTTCTTCTGAAGGTGAGTTTACGACGGATCTATCGAGCTTGATTTTTCAGGCTCCTGCCAAGTTCAATATTCAGGCATTGACAGATTGTGAGCTTTATACAATCAGTACGGAGAACTATCAAAGAATAGGAGAGTTGATGCCTAATTGGGGAGAACTGGAGCGATTGTTTTTATCCAAGTGTTTTGTGACACTGGAGGAACGGGTGTTTTCCTTTTTGTCTCTGTCAGCAGAGCAACGGTATGACATGTTATTTCAAAATAAAAAGGAGCTGTTTAATCAAATACCCCTGCTATACTTGGCGTCCATGTTGGGTATGACCCCCGAGACCATGAGCCGAATTCGTAAAAAAAGTATTTCTTGATATATGTCAAGCCAACATGATTTGGGGTGATAGAGATTTGTGTACAATTAAATATTACAAATTATGTCATTAACGATCACTACACAAGTCACAATAGCAGCCAATCCTTCAAAAGTATGGCAAGTATTCTCTGACTTTTCATCCTACTCCAAATGGAACCCCTTTGTCAAGGCGATCATAGGAGAAGTAAAAGAGGGTAATACGATTACTGCCAAGTTTGAGAACATGACCTTCAAACCTATCGTGTTATCTTATCAGCCAAATGAAAACCTTGTTTGGAAAGGTAAATTAATTTTTCGAGGAATCTTTGACGGAGAACATAGTTTTGAGCTGAAGGACAATCAAGATGGAACCACTACTTTTATTCAAAGCGAGTACTTTACAGGTTTATTAGTGCCAATATTCAAACACAAATTAAATACAGAAATTAAGGCTGACTTTGAAAAGATGAATCAAGCACTCGAACAACGTGTCATAGCGAACTAAATGTCTACTATAAATGAAGAATCTCTCATGTTCTATTCAATAGATATGTTCTAAACTTGCAGTCAATTTAAAAATTGATCTGATGGGAATATATGATGGTTGGAGTGGTAAAGGGACCTTAAAGAAAAATAGGATAGCAGTATCCCTTATTTTTTTGGTAAATGGTATGTTGTATGCCAGCTGGACCTCACGTATGCCAGAGTTAAAGGATCTGATGCAGGTGTCAAATGCTGCATTAGGCACCTTGCTATTTTCGATTGCCCTGGGAGCTGTGATCGCTATGCCGGTAGCGGGGTGGTTGACTATCCGATACGGTAGTGCGATCATCAATAGGATATCTAGTGTGTTATTCTGTATGAGTATACCATTGTTACTATTGAGTCCATTCGTCGCTTATCCAGGTGTATTTTTTTTCTTAATGGGTGTTTTCGGTGGAGGTATGGACATCACCATGAATGGTCAAGCGGTGTTGATAGAACGCAAGTGGTTGTCACCGATTTTGTCTTCGTTTCATGGTTTGTTTAGCATAGGGATGATGATAGGAGCAGGTGTCAGTACGCTGATGACCGCAATCCATGTGGATTTAACGAGTCATTTTGTTGTTCTATCGGCAATAGGCCTGTTGATTTGTGTCTGGGCAGCTTCTTGGTTGGTGCCGGAGGAGGTTGAAGATCAAGAAACATCAACCAGTAAGGAATCGGGGTTTACATTCCCCAGTCTGGTGATTCTGCCTATCGGAATTATAGCTTTTTGTGCAATGATCGGAGAAGGTTCGACTTCCGATTGGTCGGCCTTGTTTATGATGGAGATTGCCCATGGCAATGAATTTATGGGTGCTTTGACCGTTGGCTTTTTTGCTACAGCTATGACCTTAGGTCGTCTGATTGGAGACCACTTTACCCAGAGGTATGGTAAGTTTAAGATGTTGGTGTCTAATAGTATGTTGTCTATCGTTGGGTTTACTATCGTGGTTGTATTTATAACACCAATGAGCACATTGATAGGCTTCTTTATTGCTGGACTGGGCTTGTCCAACGTCGTACCGATTATCTATTCGGTCGCTGGTAATACCAAAGGCGTTTCGCCTAGTGCAGGAATCGCAATGGTCAGTACGATTGGTTACGCTGGGTTTTTTATTGGGCCACCAGCTATAGGCTGGCTATCAGATTGGTATGATTTGAGAATAGGGTTATTGTTTTCCTTGTTGCTACTCATTATTATGCTGGGCCTTATTTTGGTCTTTAGAAAAAGGCTATCTAATCAATAAGTTTACTTTTATGTTCATTTGTAATTCTAGTGTTGTTATTAGGAAGGAACTGATCTAATATTAAGCTATGAAAATAGCAGTAATCGCACATGATGGAAAGAAGGCTGACATGGTTGGCTTCCTATTAGAGAATAAAGATAAATTAAAAGACGTGGACATAGTCGCTACGGGCACAACAGGTACTCATGCTGAAAGAGGAGGTCTGACCGTGCATAAATATTTATCCGGTCCAATGGGCGGTGATGCACAGATTGCCACACTAGTGGCGGAGAAGAAATTGGATTTGGTACTCTTTTTTCGTGATCCACAAGGTAAGCACCCACACGAACCAGATATTCAAATGCTGATGCGTCTTTGTGATGTTCACAACATACCACTTGCTACGAATCCTGCTGGAGCACAATTGCTACTGGATGGTCTCATCAAGTAAAAGGGATGAGCTTGATGTACCTAATGATGATATCTTTTTTGAAGTATTGAAACCTTATAGAGTCAAATTGATGAGAATGAATAACTGGATTGTCTTTGTGCTATTGGTGTCGCTGGGTTCATGTTCTGATAAAGAACAAAGAGAGGAAAAGGTATATGCCTCAATTCCTTCAGTGATCAATGTTGATTTGTCCTTCAGACCCAATATTGTTTGGATAGTGGCAGAGGACTTGAGTCCTGTCATTCCCTCATATGGAGATAGTACTATTGTGACGCCCCATCTAGATCGATTGGCATCACAGGGTGTCTGCTATGATAATTTCTATACACCTCATCCTGTATGTGCGACGGCTAGAGCAGCCTTGATTACTGGGAAATACGCCAATAATATCGGGGCAAGCCATATGCGTACGGGACCTTGGTATGCAGGAGTTGCGAATCAGCAGACTTTGGATACTTACAATTCCTTTGACCCTAATCAACCCACTGCTTACGAAGCAATACCAAATACTGAGGTGAGGATGTTTACCGAGCAAATGCGGACTGCGGGATACTACTGCAGTAACAATAGCAAAGAGGATTATCAAATGATCAAGACACCTACTGCTTGGGATGAGAGTAGTTCAAAGGCGCATTGGAGGAATAGAAATTCTGATCAACCCTTCTTTTCAGTATTCAATATCATGGTGACACATGAATCCAAGATTTGGTCAAAAAGTGAAGATTCTCTTTGGGTTGAGAACAATTTGGATGTACCTATACCACTCTATTTACCGGATAGTGAGGTTGCAAAACGGGACATTAGAAGGATGTATTCTAATGTCTTGGAGATGGATCATCAAGTAGGAGAGATACTACAGCAATTAGAAGATGATCAACTCTTGGATAGTACAATTGTGATTTGGTACACCGATCATGGAGGGCCGTTGCCTCGACAAAAAAGATTGTTATTGGAATCTGGAATCAAAGTGCCTATGATTATTAGATTCCCTAATGAGGAGTACAATGGAGCACGCGATAGTAGGATGATCAGTTTTGTGGATATGGCTGCTACGATGCTGTCTCTAATAGGTGAGGTGCCGACTTCTGATATGGATGGTAGTGCTTTTTTGGGTACTTATCTTCGTGCTAATGAGCCTCAATATGTATTCGGTGCTGCTGATCGATTTGATGAGATATCAGACAAGGTAAGGTCTGTGACAGATGGTGAATTCAAATACATCAAGAATTATCAGCTTAATCAATCGTCTTATATGGATGTGTCTTATCGCAAACAAATGCCCATCATGCAGGAGCTATTAAGGTTGAAAGATGCAGACGAATTAACTGATATTCAACAACTGTGGTTCAAATCACAAAAGGTGGAAGAAGAATTCTATGACTTGGCTCAAGACCCATATGAAATCAATAATGTTGCGCAAGACCCAAATTATCAAGAGAAATTAAAAGAGTTACGGGAAGCAAACAATACTTGGTTGGCAGGTGTGGATGATCAAGGCTTGCAGGATGAGAAGCAATTGATAGAAGAGTTTAATCCGGGCGGTATTCAGCCAGCTACAGCAAAGCCTGTAGTTGAAGTTAAAGATGGTTTGGTGAATGTTACTTGTGCCACGATTGGTGCCTCAATTGGTTATAAAATTAGACCTGATGACAAAAGTTGGAAAGTGTATATTGGGCCTTTTGAAATTCAAGTAGGAGAGGATGTTACTGTCATTGCACATCGTCTAGGATATCAGCGGAGTGAGGAGGTCTCTTTACCTTTACTTTCACCTTTGTCAAAGGTTGAGTAAGAATTTCCCACCCTTTAACCCTTGATTGGGAAATTGTATTTCAGACTTTAAATCAAATATTTGGATTACAAATCGTATGATATAACGTCTACATTATAAATATCGTTGAGCTGGATTGATTGCTTGGATCGAAGCAAACTTAAATTTTAGGTTATATATTTAGAATAACTTTTATTAATTCATTATTGATGATTTGGTCAATGATTTTCTTTGAACTTAATGATTCTTGTAGCGGGTGCTGCTGAAAAATGGTTTTGTTTAAATCTTCTATTGTATGTGTAATTTCTAATGCTTTATTTTTTGATAAATCTTGAATCTTATGTTGAAACCCGACGTTAAATTTTAAATTTTCAGGATTAACTACTCCCAATTCAATATAACTTTTTGTTTTTTTGGAACATTTGCATGGGTTGGATGTATTAATTAATCCACATTTCTTATTCATCCAATTATATAAGTCTTTTCTTGCCCTCATTAATTGAATTCTGAAATTTCCCTTGGAAATATTCATTATTTCAGAACCTAAGCTGTGGTCTATATCAAACATTTCCCCAAGAATGAATATCATTCTTTGCTTCCTTTCTAAGCACATTAGCATTCCTGTAGTACAGCTTATTCTAAGCTCTTCAATAGTGTCTTCCAATTCATTTTCTTCTTCCCCCTCTAAGTCAATCGATGGTGTAATATCAATGGTCTTAAAGTAGGTTTCAAAATCAGAAAATTCCATTTCCGATGCTTTCTTTTTTGAATTTAAAAAATGGTTGACTGTGATTCTATAAAGCCAAGTTCTAAAAGCACTCTTTCCCTCAAATTTGGAAAGTCCGGTAATTGCTTTTATGAAGACTTCTTGTGTTAAATCTTCAGCGTCTTGAACAGACTTAGTCATTTTTAACGCCAAGTTATAAACGAATATTTGATGTCTGAGAATGAGGCTTTGCAATGCTTTTTTGTCTCCATTAATTGATAGGAGGACTAAACTTGCGTCTTTGGTATCTGTGTAATCTAATTGAAAAGGGTTGTCCACAATGTATATATTAAAAAGCCTTCAGTGGATTACTGAAGGCTTTTGTTTTGATTAAATTTGTCTTAAGCCACCATCAACGGTCAATTCATTTCCGGTAATATAAGAAGAGTCTTCTGAAGCAAGAAACAGTACTGTTTTTGCTACTTCTTCTGGCGTACCAAATCTTTTCATAGGTATCTGATTGGTTATTTCTTCGGCTGCATTTTTCAACACATCTTCTGGTAGCCCTATTTTTCCCCATAAAGGAGTGGCTATTGCACCAGGACTTACTGCATTTACTCTAATTTCATTGGTTATTAATTCACTAGCAGCAACTCTTACTAGTGATCGCAAAGCAGCTTTGCTTGCACTTAATAAACTACTCCCTCCAAATCCAATAGTGTTAAAATATGAAGTTGTAAACACTACAGAAGCTTTTTTATTTAAAAAGGGAATTGCTTTTTGAAGAGTGAAATAGGAGCCTTTAAAATTGATATTAATCATTTCATCAAAGAGATTTTCGGATGTTTCTGAAATAGCGGCTAATTTTATTTGAGCTGCATTTATATACAAAACATCAATCATTCCAAAATGATATTTCGTTTCCGAAAACAAGTTTTCTAAGTCTTTAGCATTTGATATATCTCCTTGTATACAAAGGCAATTAGCACCTAATTCGTTTTTTGTTCGATCCAATGCCTCTTGGCCTCTACCAAAAACAACAACTTTCGATCCATTTTTAATAAATAACTTGGCGGTTGCTAACCCAATCCCACTCGTTCCTCCTGTTATTACCGCTACTTTGTTTTTTAATTTGTCCATTTGATATATTGATTGTATGACAACAACATTGTTGCTGTTGTTTGGACAACTAAAAATCGATGGTGTTACAAAAGTTTGTTTCAGGTTGCTACTAACAAGAATAATGGGTGCTTTGAAAAGGGCTGGATTTTTTCTTAGTTGCCTTGCAATCATGATGTGATTAAGTGCAATAATTACGGTAAAAACAATGGGAGGGCCCTGCGTCTATCAGATTTTGAATACTAAGTGTTGGTAGTAGTTTTTTCTTGCGTTATTCCAAGCAGTCTTAATTAGTGATCAGCTAATAAAATATCATCCCAAAAAACGCCCATCAGTTTTTCGGAATGATACAAGTGAATGTTGAACCCTCACCTATTGCGGAAGTGATGTTAATTGTTCCGTCCAGTTTGTTTATCAATTTCTTAACAGTAGCCAATCCAATTCCAGTACCTTTCTGGCCATTTCTATCTGTGGTATTAGAAGACTCAAAGAGCTCAAAAATCTTATGTTGATGCGTTGTTGGAATTCCAACCCCATTATCCACTACCTCAAAACAATAATGCGCGTCATTTTCTGTGATAGAAACATGAACGGTGGGGGTTTCACTTTCATTATATTTTAATCCATTCGAAATAAGATTCATTAATATTTGACTTATTACTCCCTTATTCAACCTCAAGGATTGAACAGTAGTATTGAAGACCAGCTTAATCTCCGGATCTGAAAAAACAGATAAAAGCTCCTTAAATAAGGTCTCAGGTATTGTCTGTGATAGTTCATCTTTTAATAGCTGTTCGCTCTTATAAAAGGAGAGCAAACCCGAGATGTAATTGGATAAAAAACCGGCAGATTCTTTTATTAAATCAATATAGCTCTCCTCTTCTTTGGTTAGTTTATTTATTGCTGAGCGCTTTAATATGTTAACCAAACCAACAATATTGGCAAGTGGTGATTTGAGATCATGAGAAGTAGCTCCTGCAAATTTCTCTAACTCTTGATTGCGTTCTTGAAGCACTTTTTCAGTATCAAGCAATTGACTGTTGAGTAGCCGATTTTGCATGAGTATCATTACTTGCTTAGACAGTTGACCAAGGGCCTGTTCTTGATGAATGGAAAGCGTTTTTGGTTCTGTGCCAAACACACATAATGCACCTATTCGTATACCCTCGGTATCTATAAGCGCTGATCCAGCATAGAATCGGACGCCCATTTCTGTGACGAGAGGATTGTCATGAAATCTATTGTCCTGTGTTGCGTCTGGAATAATTAATACACCATCCTCTTCCAAAATAGTATGCCCGCAAAAAGAACGCTCCCTTGGGTCTTCATTGAATGGGATACCGAAATGTGATTTCAAGAAGTTTCTATCATGATCTAACAGAGAAACGAGCGAGATTGGTGTTTCGCAAATGTTGGCCATTAATGAGGTAAGGTTGTCAAAACTTTCCTCTTCAGTGGTGTCTAAAATCTTAAAGCGTTCAACTGACTTCTGCCGCTGTACTTCATTTTCTGGAAAATCGGGTTTTTTCATAACGTCAATTAATTATATCCTGAATGGAGGTGATCGTTTATATATATTAATCCGGGATTAGGCAGGTAGGTTAAGATAAGGGATGGCCTTTTTATTCATCCATAATGCAATTGCACTTAATATAAATACTGCAATAGCAGTATAAAATAGAGTCCCATTGTCTCCTTTTACTTCAATTCCAAGTTGGGTTAAGTGCATGAAAATGGCACCTCCAATGACTCCAAGAGTCATTAATGCGCCTAACCATGCTGTCTTAGGTATGAGTATTAGGATACCTGCTATCATCTCAAGTATACCTATTCCAATTCTCCCATAAGGCTCCATACCTATTTGAGAAAAAATATAAACGCTATCAGGATGCCCAGTGAATTTGAACCTTAATGTTTGTATTAAAATGATGGCTATGAGAACCCTTAATCCTAGATTTATATTTTTAATATTCATAATTGTGTAAGTCAATTGAAGATTGTAGTCAACAAGATAATTAAAATATTATGCTGTTAAAATTTCTTGAAAGCGGAGTGGTATAGGTATGAATGGTGATTTTCTTATTGTAGAAATAACTTAGACGGTGTAATCCCTAGCACCGAATATCGTACTGCCAATTCTGATCATGGTGCTTCCTTGTGCTATAGCTAATTTGTAATCACCACTCATGCCCATTGAGATTTCTTGAAAGTCTATATTATCTCCTTTTACATTATTATGAACCTCGTCAAACAAAGTCTTTAGTGAAGCAAACTCAGTAGAGACCTTAGATTGGTCTGTGGTGTTGGTGGCCATGCCCATGAGTCCCTTGATCCGAATGTTTTGTAAGGACGATAAGGATTCTGATTGCAGCAAGGCTAGCAGCTCATCAGAGGAGAATCCAAACTTGGTGTTTTCATCTGCAATATGTACTTGTAGGAGACAATCAATGACCCGGTCATTCTTCTTACCCTCTTTATTGATTTCTTTGAGGAGTTTTTCAGTATCTACTCCGTGTATCAGATGCACAAAAGGAGCGATATATTTTACTTTGTTACGTTGCAAGTGTCCAATCATGTGCCAAATAATGTCATTGGGTAAGGCATCATTTTTCTCTACCAGCTCTTGCACTTTATTCTCTCCAAACTCACGCTGACCACCTGCATAGGCTTCTTCGATCATACTGTTGGGTTTGGTCTTACTGACCGCAATTAGTCTGGCAGAAGTAGACGCTATTTCTTTGTTTAATTGATGAATTTGTTCGTTGATGGATTGGGTCATTTTTCTATTCTCCGTTTCTTAACGGTGAATTAACAAAATAACCATCAACTTAGGAAATACATCTTACCGTAAAATCGCTACTTTTGGTAAACTTATTTAGCTGTTAATTGTTAACAAGAGAATGGCACTGTTAGGCAAACTACTAAAACGAGGAATCAAGCTCAGAGAAACACTAGAGCAAGATTATTCTTCTCCCTTTGATTTACAGAAAAATGAACTGCGTCAGCTGTTGATAATGGCAAAGGATACTTATTTTGGCCAGTATCATTATTTCAAGACTGTCCTCAACGGCTTCAAAAATCAAGATGATCATTTATTTTATCAGTATTATACGAGTAACGTGCCCATCTACACTTATGAGGAAATCAATGAAGCATGGTGGTCCAAGTCTCGTCAAGGAATCAAAGACGTTACCTGGCCAGGTAAGGTTAAATATTATGCGTTGAGTTCGGGGACTTCATCTGCCTCATCCAAATATATACCTATGACCAAGGATATGATGAAGTCCATGCGTAAAACCGGTGTGCGTCAGTTGTTGTCTATGTCCAAGTATGATTTGCCCCCAAGCTTTTTTGAGAAAGGTGTTTTGATGGTTGGGGGGAGTACGGATTTGAAATTTAATGGCATCTATTTCGAAGGAGATTTGAGTGGGATTACAACTTCTCAAGTGCCGCTGTGGTTGCAATACTTCTACAAACCTGGTAAGAAAATTTCTGCAGCGGTGGATTGGAATCAGAAGCTGAATGAAATGGTTGAAAAGGCTGAGTCATGGGATATCGGCGTGATTGTTGGCGTGCCGGCTTGGATTCAGATATTGATAGAGAAGGTCATTGCCCGATATCAATTAAACAACATTCATGATATTTGGCCTAATCTACAGGTCTTCATGCATGGTGGTGTATCATTCAAACCTTATAAAAAAGGATTTGAAAATCTATTGGGTAAGCCCCTGATTTACATGGAGACATATTTGGCGTCTGAGGGCTTTATAGCTTTTCAAGATGAAATTGATTTGCCCTCTATGAAGTTAGTCTTGAACAATGGCATCTTCTACGAATTTGTCCCTTTTAGCAATGATAATTTTGATGCAAATGGTCAGGTCAAGAAAGGTGCAAAGACCTATAAAATTGATGAGGTAAAAGAGGGTGTTGAATATGCCATTCTATTGAGTACCAATGCTGGGGCTTGGCGATATCTCATTGGTGATGTTGTTAAGTTTGTGGATGTAGCGGCCTGTGAGATTGTTATTATTGGCCGTACACAGCACTTTTTGAATCTTTGTGGCGAGCATTTGTCTATGAATAATATGGATAGTGCCATAGTCAAAGTGGCGCAGCAGTTGAATATTGAGATTAAGGAATATACAGTAATAGGAGAGCCCTGCGGTAGTCAGTTTGCACATCGATGGTATATCGGAGTGGATGATGAGGTAGATGTATCGTTGCTAAAGGATACTTTGGATAAATGCCTCATGCAGCTCAATGATGACTATGTGGTTGAAAGGAAGGCTGCGCTACGTGAGATATATGTCAATATTGTCCCCGTGAAGTGCTTTTATAATTGGATGAGGGTCAACGCTAAAGAAGGAGGGCAAAGTAAGTTCCCTCGTGTAATGAAATCTGATAGATTAGAATCTTGGGAAAAGGAAGTGAATAGCATTACTTTCGTCTAATAATTAAATCTTATCGACTTGAACGCATACTTTTTAGGCTTAGGCTCAGCACTTGTTTTGGTGATATCTACTGGTCCAGTATTTCTATCCTTGATTCAGAATTCTATTTCCAATGGGTTTAAAAAGACACTCCTGTTTGTATTGGGAGTTGCGGTAGCAGATACGACTATCATACTATTAACTTGGTTAGGGTTGAGCAAGGTGAGTGGCGACCAACAAGGGCCTTGGTTGACCATCGCAGGTGCCATTGTCTTGATCGTATTCGGGATTATTTATATTCTCAAAAAAGAGAAAAAAGAGGAAGTGATAGAAGGTAGTGCATCAAGCGGTTTAGCCATGTTGATTCAAGGGGTTATGATGGGGGCTATCAATCCTATTGTTTGGGGCTTTTGGGCAACCATTTCTAATTACTCCATTACTACATTTGATTCACAGTCCAACCAATTGCTATACTTTGCTGGTTTGTTGAACATGGTCTGGGTGACAGATGTTCTTAAAGCATACTACGCCCAAAAGTTGAAGACTATTCTAAGTGAAAAAGTCAGGTATTATTTTAGATTAGGAATTGGAGTACTCCTTATTGGAATGGGGGTGTCGATGGTTATTCAATACATTTATGAGTTTGTTTCAACTAATTGATACTTTTGGAAATCAATTTTAATTGAATACTTGTTTCGCATGAAGCTATTTTCTAATTTGAGTTGAGGTTAATAAAATTACTGAACCAAAACATCATACTATGAAATCAAGATTACTTATCGCTATACTAGCATTTGCTCCTTTTATAGCCAGTGCTCAATTTACAGGGCCTAAAGCTACTAATAAATCATACTCGGTAAAGGAGCTGATCGCTGAGTCTAAAAGCTTAACAAAAGAGAAAAAGACAGTGACAACATTAGGTTATGTTACAGAGCAAGTAGTAGGTAGACATCTTTATATGTTTAAAGATGAAAGTGGAGAAATTAAGATAAATATTGAACCAGACAATTTGCCAAATAGAGCATTTGATGATAAGGACAAAGTGCTTTTGATCGGAGTAATGAAATCTAAAAAGGAACCGTTATTTATAGTTTCTAAAACTATTGTATTAAATATCCCAGAAGAGCCAGTTCAACCTGAAACTTCGGTAGCTCCTGTTGTACCAATGGAGGAAGATGCTGAAGAGGTAGTTGAAGAAGATACTGAAGAAGCGGTTGAATTAGAAGACTTGAGTGATGTTGAAGCTCCTGAAGTTGAAGTAGCTCCTGCAGCTGCTGAGTAATTCTTAATTCGTATTAAAATATTTTAAGCCATTCGTTTCACAACGGATGGCTTATTTTTTTTGAGCTTTAGCTTTTTCTAAGTCCAGCATCTCATCTCTCAATCTAGCAGCTTCCATAAAGTCTAAATCTTTGGCTGCTTTTTCCATAAGTTTTTTAGTTCGCTCAATCATTTTCTCGATACCAGCAGCATCCATATAGGCTACCACAGGATCAGCTGCTATATTTGGATTCTCATCTTCTATATAGTATTTGTTTCTTCCATCTTTTTTCGCGTCGGCCACCGACGTTTGTCCCATGATGGCTTCTTTCGATTTTTTGATGGTCTTTGGAATTATACCATGTTTTTTATTGTAGGCCATCTGTATACCTCTTCTACGGTTGGTCTCATCGATTGCGGTTTGCATAGATCCCGTTACCTTATCCGCATACATGATGACTAGTCCGTTCTCGTTACGAGCAGCTCTACCGATAGTTTGGACAAGGGATTTGACATTTCTCAAGAAACCTTCTTTGTCTGCATCGATGATCGCAACCAGCGATACCTCTGGTAAATCCAGTCCTTCTCTTAGCAGATTGACACCTACCAATACATCAAATACACCTAGTCTCAAGTCTCGTAGGATTTCTACTCGATCCAGTGTATCCACTTCCGAGTGAATATATCTGGTTTTTACATTGAGGTTGTGCAGGTATTTGGTTAATTCTTCTGCCATGCGCTTTGTCAATGTGGTGATCAATATCCTTTCATCTTTCTTGATCCTTTGGTCTATTTCATCCATAAGATCATCAATCTGGTTTTCACTTGGACGTACGCTTATTACTGGATCCAATAGCCCTGTTGGTCTGATGACTTGTTCTACTACAACACCTTCAGTCTTTCTCAGTTCATAGTCCCCAGGTGTTGCACTGACATATACAGTCTGGTTGACTACACTTTCGAATTCATCAAAAGTCAATGGCCTATTGTCCATGGCAGAAGGCAGCCTATATCCATAGTCCACCAAGTTGACTTTCCTGGCTCTATCACCACCCCACATGGCTCGAATTTGTGGGAGGGTTACATGACTTTCGTCAATAACCATCAAGAAGTCATCTGGGAAATAATCTAACAAACAGAAAGGTCGATCTCCTTTTTTTCTTCTGTCAAAATATCTTGAGTAATTCTCTACACCTGAACAATAGCCCAGCTCACGCATCATTTCGAGATCAAACTCTGTACGCTCTTTTAGTCTTTTTGCTTCTGCATTTCGTCCTTCGTCTTCAAAATATTGTACCTGCAAGACCATATCGTCTTGGATTTCATTGATGGCCTGATGCAGTAGGTCTTTGCCCGTCACAAAGAGGTTGGCAGGGAAAATAGTGACGATCTTCTCTTCTGATAATTTTTTACCTGAATAGGGATCAATAGACTGTATGGATTCGATTTCATCTCCCCAGAATATAATGCGATAAGCGATATCTCCATAGGCAAGGAAGATATCTACTGAATCTCCTTTGACTCTGAAATTACCTCGTTTGAAGTCTGCTTCGGTTCTACTGTAGAGTATGTCTACAAAATTGAACAATAATTCGTTCCTGCTGATGTGTTGCCCTGCTTCTAGTGTCAAGACATTTTTGGCAAATTCTTCGGGGTTACCGATACCGTATATGCAGGATACGGATGCAACAACTATGACATCTCTTCTTCCTGTTAACAAGGATGAAGTGGCAGCTAATCTCAGTTTTTCGATTTCCTCATTGATACTTAGATCTTTCTCAATGTATAAGCCAGAGGTTGGTAAAAAGGCCTCAGGTTGGTAATAATCATAGTAACTAATGAAGTACTCTACGGCATTTTCTGGAAAAAAGGATTTCAATTCGCCGTATAGTTGCGCTGCTAATGTCTTGTTGTGACACAATACCAAGGTTGGTTTGTTTGTGTTTTTAATCACATTGGCCATGGTAAAAGTCTTACCCGATCCCGTGACTCCAAGGAGTACTTGGGATTCATCTCCGTTGTTGAGCCCTGCAGTTAATTGTGCGATTGCGGTGGGTTGATCTCCCGTTGGCTCGTATTCTGATGTGATGTTGAAATCCATATTTGCAATATTAATACAGCCATAATGAATTCATTATGGTATTGGTCTTAATTGTCGTCAATAGTTATGAATGGTTTGTGGATATTTAATACTTTTTTGAGTTTCCGTTATGGAATGAATAATAATGTCCTGATTATCGATGTACTTGAGCTGGTACTGTTTGTCCTTTTCTATTCGAGTTGTCAAAATCATAGTATGGAAAGCTAGGCTAACACCTTGGGTTCCATCATTAGGAGTGGCTTTTTAATCTCTTTTGGTTTAATTTTCAGACCCTTGGGTCGAAGTAATTGTCCAGTCTGAAAGTTGATACCTCGTACCCTTGGGTCGGGGAGTATTCATTCTTAGGTCCCTTACTTCAAAATGAGTCAAAGGGACTCATGATTTCTAATTAGCTATTAGACTATGCTTCGATTTTGTCTTATGTGGTGTCTATAACTTACTATCTTAATTTACTTGGAGCTTTTATGCTCAAAGGAGCTGGTGTTGAAAATGTATTGTAGCAGAAGAATACATCTACTTAGGTAATTGCTTTTATCGACTATTTGATTTTCTAAAGGGACTGGATTTTTTAGAGAAGCTTGAGAAAGTTAGTGGGGGCAATTACTTTGCCTTTTTGTAGAAGTAAATAGCAATCAAAGGAATAGCCAGAATAGGGATGTTGATCATGAGCATTGATTCCCATCCTAATTGAAATACGACCCAGCCCGCACTCAGTGCAGCGATGGCTTGGACTCCAAATATCATGAAGTCATTCATCGCTTGGACTTGGAACCTTTCACTGTCTGTGTATGATTGGGGTAGGATCGTGGTGCCTCCTACGAATAGGAAATTCCACCCAATACCTAATAATATAAGTGAGACCCAATAATTAACCAATTCATGCCCGTATAGCCCTATAATTATAGATAGAGCAAAGGCCACAATTCCTGTAATCATGGTATTGAGTACGCCAAGTTTTTTGATGATCCATGCCACTACTAACGAAGGTAGGAACATGGCCATGATGTGACTTTGAATTACCCATTTGGTGTGTGTGAGAGAATGTCCATCCATCACATGCATACTGATAGGGGTGGCAGTCATGATGAAACTCATTACAGCATAGCCAATCATAGCAGCTAGTACTGCTACCCAAAATACAGGCTGTTTAGCGATTTGACTAAGAGGTCTCTTGTCTCCAGAATTGTCTTCACTATGAAATGTCGTGTTTTGATAGAATTGAATAACGATCAAACCCAATAGATAGAGTCCTGCCAGTAATACAAATGATCCCGTAAACTCAGAGCCTATAAGATGTCGTCCTGCAACGGCTACCTCTGGACCTATGAAGGCCGCGGCTATACCTCCAATCAATACGGTTGAAGCTGCTTGTGGGATTTTATCAAAGGAAACACTTTCCATGGCAGCAAAGCGAAATTGATTGATGTTACTAATAGAAAAACCCAATAGAATCAAAAAAAAGCAAAAAAGGTAGAATGATTGAATATGGATAGCATAACTAGCTCCCAAAGCAATGAATATTGAAATCGAGATGATAAAATTAAAGGAACTTTTTCTGCCAAATCGTTTCATAGCGAATGCCACAGGAATGGTAGATAGTGCAGTTCCTAGTATGATACAGGCTGTTGGCAATGTTGCTAAGTTATCCTGTGGCGCCAATTGTGCACCAATGATTCCACCAACAAAAACTACTATTGAAGAAGCTGACATCATCAGTGCTTGACCGATGGTCAACACCCAAACATTTTTAGGAAGATTTTTCATTGATATGAAGATAGAAAATACAAAAGGAACTAGACCTTAGTACCAAAATTATTAATCTTCTAACAGAAGAGATGTCAGTATAGTTGCAGAGAGTTTTACTTATTCCAGATTTCCCAAGATTTCTCAGCTTGCCCCACCAGCATATGATAACCATTGAGTACTTGAGCGCCAGCATCTAGACCTTCTTGCATAAAAGCTGTTACCTCCGGGTTGTACACCAAGTCAAAGAGTAGATGTTGATTTGTGAGTTGTGTATATGGTAGATCAGCTTTTTCGTCTACGCTAGGGAAGGTGCCTAGTGGTGTGCAATTGACGATTAGTTGGTTGTCCGCTACTAAGTTTGGGTTAGCCTGGATAGTCTCATAAGAGATGGTTCGGTCGCTATCTCTTCTTGAAACCATCTGATAGGGGATGTTTAAATCCACTAAGGCTTGTTCGATGGCTTTTGAAGCACCGCCAGTACCCAGTACTAAAGCACTTTTTCCTTTAAGATCCCATTTGGTTATGGAGTTTCGGAAACCATAATAATCTGTATTGTAACCTATTAGTTTTCCTACTTTCGTTCTTTTGATCGTATTGACGGCATTGATAGCTTTTGCATGTGGATCGACCTCATCCAAGAACTGCATGACTTCCAACTTGTATGGAATAGTCACATTGATACCTTCTAAATCTGGTTTTTTTTTTAGTAATGTTGGAAATTCGGATATGTTGGCCAACTCATATAGTTCGTATTGACAGTCTTTAATTTGTTCACTTTCATACTTCTTGGTGAAGTAATTCTTTGAGAACGAATGCTTGAGTGTCTTGCCAATTAATCCGAATTGTCTCATGCGCTTTTATTTTCTTTACTTGAATTGATCATCAATGCTACTTTTTCAAGAATTACCACAATCATAAATCCAAAGGCCATAAATAGTATCGCTTGAATGATCATTGGGGGATTACCAGTTGCATCAAAATATTCGGTTGGGAGCAAATTACGTTCAAACAATGGAACTTGCTCTCCGTGAGAGTTCATTCTAAACAACTCAGCCTTTTTCCAAGGCCATATTTTATTAAGTGATCCAATCATGAAGCCCGCCAATAGTGCGATGGCATAACCATGGAATTTATTCAAAAACCATGATATCAATCTAGAAAAAGAAAGCAGTCCTGTTACACACCCTGCCATAAACACTATTATGACCAACAGGTTGAATTCTTTTAAAGCATTTAACACGAAGCTATACTGACCTAAAAGTAATAGAATGAAACTTCCAGAAATACCTGGGAGTATCATGGCACAAATGGCCAATGAACCACATAGGAATATGAACCAGAGTTCGTTAGGAGTGGAGGCGGGTGTAACAACCGTAATACCATAGGCTATGCCTACCCCGACTAATCCTGACACTATGGTCAATACATTCCAATTCTTTATTTCCTTAGCTACAGATATTGAAGAGATAATTATCAATCCAAAAAAGAAAGACCAAATCTGTATGGGGTGGTTCTCCAATACAAATGAAAGAACCTTAGCAAGTGTAACTACACTCAAACCAATCCCCGCAAATAATGGGAATAGAAAAGAGCCATTAATATGATTCCAAAAATCTTTAAGCTTGAATGTTGCTAATAATTTTAAGGCATTAAAGTCAAAAGAGTTGATCGAATCGAGCAACTCTCCATAAATACCGGTAATCAAAGCAATAGTTCCTCCTGATACTCCTGGGATTATATCAGCACTTCCCATTCCTACTCCTTTGAAAAAGAGTAGGAGGGATTCTTTGAGTGATTTCATATAAGGTTTCTATTTAGACTCTTGAACTCCGCCATCAAGGAAGAAGTCGAAAGTGTCTCCTCTCAATCCCAATCTGATGGTTTCAAGTGGGATAACCTCGTTAGGAGCAATGTTGCCCAAGTTGACATTAGCACCTAGTAACTTAATGAAATAAACTTGCTGCTCCTTTTGTGGCGCTTCCCAAAGTACTTTTTCCATTGGGATTTTGGTCAAAATTTCTTGTACAAGACCTGATCTTACTTCTCCAGTTGATCTGAAAAGGCCTACATTTCCACCTTCTCTTGCTTCACCTATTACTTTCCAAGACCCAGCATCTAGTTCTTTTTGCATCAGCTCAATCCATTTGTATGGAGGGATGATTTCTTCAGCATCTTTAGATCCTACTTCTGATAATACTGTTACTTGCCCTTTCAGTTTATGGATATATTCACACTTTTCGTCATGATCCAAAGATATAGAGCCATCAGATACTTCAGCATATTCTAAATTATACTTATCTAATACTTTTCTATACCCATCAAAATCATTTCTGATAACGAAAGCTTCGAATAATGTTCCTCCCAAATAGACTGGGATACCAGCGCTTTTGTAGAAGTCAATTTTCTTCTGAAGATTATTGGTTACATAAGATGTTGCCCAACCTAGTTTAACGATATCAATATGAGATCCACTGGTTTCGATCATGTCCTCGGCTTGTCTTGTACTCAAGCCTTTGTCCATTACCATTGTATACCCTAGTTCTCTTGGTTTGGTTGTTCTGGTTGGTAGATTATCTATGTTGTAATTCATGAATAGTATTCAATATGTGCGACTAAACCTTTCGATTGTTTCAAGTTGCAAATAAATTGATTTCTTAATTAGAAGCAAAGTGTTTTGCCAAGATAAAAATCAGTTATTTGTATTGTTGTATAATCTTATAAAGTGCTTTTTGTGTTTCGAGGTTAGGGAAAAATTCATAAAGCAGCGTGTGGCTCTCATAATCAAGGGTTAATCCCTTTTCTAGATAGGTAAAACCTTCCTTGTATTTACCATCTTCAATCAAACAGGCAACTGCATAATAATAGAGCTTTCCAAGATCAGGCATTTCTTCAATACCATTCTTTATGACGTCAAGAGCCTGATCCATGTCACCCTGATCAAAGTAGATACTTGACCATTCGATCCATATATCGGGATTCTCAGAGTTGAGCTGGCTGGCTTCATCGTATGCATCTAAAGCTGATATAACGTTTCCAACTTTGAATTCTGCTTTGGCTAATGCCATCCAGTAATCAGAACTTTCTATATTCAGCTTGATGGCTTTGTTAAAGAAATGAACCGCTTCGTACCATTTGTCTTGAAAGCCGAGACAAATTCCCGTACAATACCAAGCTTCATCATAAAACTGATCCAGTTTGGTTGCTTTTCTGAAATAGCGGATGGCCAAATCATATTGCTCTATATTTTCATATACAGATCCTATGCTGAAATAAATTTCAGGTGTAGGCCCTTCTATCTCTAATGTAGATTTGAAAGCATCCAATGCTTGCTCATTTTTCTTCAACATCATCAGGGAATTTCCCATGTTGAAATAAGCAGAGCTATAGGTGTCATCTATGGCTAAACAAAATTCATAAGCATTGACAGACTCTTCAAAATTTTCTAATTTATTATAAATGATCCCTAAATTGTACCATGCGTACTCTGAATAGGGGTCTTTGTCAATGAAGTCCTTATAATAAGTAATACTTGTATCTAATTCGCCCACTACATCTAGACAATAAGCCAATTCGTACAAGGCATTTTCATTATTCAAGTTGTTTTCAAGAGCAAGCTTGAAGTATTTGATGGCTTCTTTGTAATCACTTACGTTTTGATAAGCCAACCCAAGTGAATAAAAGATTTCATCTTTTTCTTGATTGTACTCAAGCGCCTGATGAAAACAATCTAATGCTCCTTGATGATCACCTTCTAATATGTGAATATTTCCTTTGATCAACAGGATGTCACCATCTCCAGGGTTTAAATTAGTAGCCTGATCTAATATCTTAATTGCAATTCCATACTCCTGAAGATTGGAATAGGTTTGGGCTTTTAAGACTAACAAGTCAACGGCATAGGGATGTTGATTAATCCCCATATTGACAGCTTTTAGAGCTTTCCTATTGTTCAAGTCTTCTAAATAGTGATGAACTATATGCTCATATTCGTCCGAAGAAAAATAGTATGCTTCATTGTTTTTGTTGATAGACTCAAACTTCTTAATCAAGTCTTTGTCATCACTACGTTTTTTGAAATTTTCTTCCATTCACTATTGGATTATTCTACAAAGATAACTGTTTTTTAGCTTATACAATTGTATCAACTTAACTCTAATATAATCATATAGGTTTGTATAAAACAAGACCTTGAAATGATAGAAAGGAGGTATTCTTCAATTGAATGAATAATGAGAACGGATAACTATCAATATGTCAGATGCTTATATTCTGTGGGAAAATGAATTAATATTCAAATAATCTGTAGCAGATATGAGATAATCTGAAATTTACACTCTTAATTTTCTAATTCTCTGATCTTCTTTTTTAAACTTTCGTTTTCATAAGCCATTAGGGTGAACATGAGTCCGAACACTACGGTATTGATAATTCCTACTGAGGACGATATTGGTAAGTGAAGTATTTTGATAATTGCACCTGCAATTATTAATGCAGTGCAAATTCCGTAAATAAACTTGCTGTATTTCATAAGGTTAGTTTTTTTCAAGAACCAAGTTAATTAAAAAGAAAGAAAAAATGGAAGAGCTAAAATTTTACAGATCCAATTTTTGATTTTATTTAAAATACTCTTACTCTATGAGTAAGTTTTTTTGAGTGGTAATTAGAATAAATCTTGGTCACTTATATGATTCATGTATTGAATCAATTAGGTTTAATCTTGATAAGAAATACGGATATTGAAGACCAATAATAAATGAGTACCAAAATTAAGCATTATAGTAAAAGTGAATTGCTCCAATACGTGGAGATGGACTTGTTTGTGGATGAAATGATTGCGATTGATAGACACTTGGATGAGTGTACGAAATGTCGTGAAAAGGCAAGTGAGCTTAAGTCAAAAGGGGGTGCAAATTTGTCTTTGGGATCACCTAAAGTATATGCTACTGTAGTTGTTGTCTTAGTAATAATCGGTGCAATGTGGTGGAGTAAAAGCCTATTCAAAAGCAATGAGAATCAAGCCGAAGAAGTCAATATTGGTTTAACGGATAGTTTGCTACTCGATTCTAACGTTATGGTCAAAGATGTGCTTTTGATGGAATCTATTGATTTTGATTCATCGGATCTGGTATCTGATGAGGAGAAAGTGTTAATACAATCAATGGATGAGAGCGTTCAGGAAAAGCCTCAGGTAAAATCTCAAGCAAAACCTAAAACAAAACCTCAGCCACTTATTGTGAAACCTGTTGAGGATAAAGTTGTTAATGGTTTAAAACAAATTTCTTCGGTCACTCAGGATGAAGCACCACCAAAAGGTGAATTTGAGGAAAATAAAGATCCTATTCAGCAGGAAAAAGAAGAATCAATTGAGTTGGTTGTAGAAGAAGAGGTGGTTTACGCTGTGAGTTATAAACTGACACTAACTATTATGGAAGATCAGAGTGCTACACCTAGTTTAGGGTTGTCTAGATTTAATCAAGATCTAAATGCTCAGGTTGATCTAAGTGAATTGAAACTTGAAACCGGAGATCTTTCGGAGGTAGTTTTGACTTTTGAAATCGACGAAAAGGGGAGGCCTTTAAAGTTGGTATTAAACGCCTGTTCTCGACAGGCGTATTGCGATGCAATTATTTCCTATGTCAAATCAAAGTCGAATTGGTCAAGCTATGTAAGTGAGGACTTTGTTGAATATAAAACGGCCAAGGTAAAGGTGGCGATGGTGACTTATTAGATGATTATGGTGCAGTTGGAATTTTAAATTCAATTGGAAACACCATTCGATAATATACCAATTTATCATGATGCTCCGCTGGTTTCCATTTGGGGCCATTTCTGATGAGTCTTTCAGCTTCTAAGTTACAGTCCAATGAAATTCCTTTTAGAATACATACTCCTCCTAAAGAGCCATCTTTATTGATGACAAACTGAACTTCTACTTCTCCCTGAATTCCATATTTCTGCGCTTCCTTTGGATAGGCTAAATTCTTCTTAATATACTTTTCGAATCGTTTCATTCCGCCTACAGGAGTGGGCGGCTTGGTAGCTTGGTAGTAGGGGCGTTCATTAGCGGATA
Source organism: Reichenbachiella sp. (assembly GCA_051531955.1). Taxonomy (GTDB): domain Bacteria; phylum Bacteroidota; class Bacteroidia; order Cytophagales; family Cyclobacteriaceae; genus Reichenbachiella. Next base: position 26,964 of record JAOPTS010000009.1, on the reverse strand, counting down.
TCGAAATAGGGTGCCATTCCTCGTTCATAAGTGATTGTCCATATACTCTATAACCGAAATCAAAATCTCTTTCCAGTCCAGATTTATTTACTGAATACATTCCCAAACGTAAACAGACATAATTGATTCGTATGCCTTGTTGGTCTAATAGAGAGTCGAAATAAAGTACTGACTTTTCATATTGACCCGAGAAGTATGTTTTGCGTTGCATTTGCTCCCATACTTTTATCAAACTATCCTTGTCATACTGCTGCATGCGTACATTGCTACCGATCACATCGGTATTCAAAGCGAGGAGTAGTAGTATCACTACAGAGTACCTGACTGAGTTAATTTTAGTCAATCCTTTTGTGGTCTATAATAATAAAGAAGCACCTCCAATGGTTGAAGGTGCTTCAAGTATTTTAAGCTTTCTTTTAATTAGATACCGTTATTATCGATCATTTCACCAGTAAGTGTACCTGTCAAACTGACAAATTCAACTCTTCTGTTTTGCTTCTTGCCTGCAGAAGTAGTATTGGATGCAATAGGTTTACTTTCTCCCCATCCTTTGGTATAGAGCCTTGTCTCTGCAATACCAAATTTGATAAGGGCTGCCTTAATAGATTCAGATCTAGCTTCAGAAAGGTTTTGATTGGCATCCATCGTACCATCACTATCTGTGTGGCCTTCAATTCTAAATATTAGGTCTGGGTGTTCCTTCATCAATGTCGCAATCTTATTGACAATACGGAAGGATTCAGCCTTAATAGTAGATTTTCCTACATCAAACTCAATGTTTCTAGTAATGAACTTACCAGTAGTGACAACCTGCTCATACAAGTTAAGTTCGTCACTTTCTAGACTATTGATTTCACAACCTGCGGCATCCGTCACGTTCACAGTATATCTACCTAAAATTAGGTTTTCAATGTCTTGGCTTGTAGCTCCATTACTCCAAAGATATTCATATGGTTCTGTACCTCCATTGACAGAGATGTAAATCGCACCACTTTGATCACCACAACATTTCACGTTGTTGACAGAATCAATGTTAAGAGCCAACTCTTCTGGCTGATTGATAATAGCGTTGATAGTGTTGAGACAACCATTGGCATCTGTTATCATTACTGAGTAGTTATCTGCTATTACATTTTCGATATTTTGGGTTTCATTTCCATTACTCCATGTGAATGTGTAAGGTTCTACACCACCACCGGCTGATATTGAAATGGCACCAGTCTCATCTCCATAACAATTGACGTCAGCAACATTTGTGAGCTGTGTGTCAAACATAGGAGGTTGTTCAATATCGGCTTCAAGGTAGCTAATACAATCATTAGCCTCAGTGATTTTTAGCTCATAATGTCCTGCTGAGAGTGATGAGATGTCTTCTGTGGTTTCCCCATTGCTCCACTCAAATTGATAGGGTGCTACCCCTTCAAGAGCAGTCACATAGATTGCTCCTGATAGTTCTCCAAAGCACTGGATATCTGTGATTGCATCTACTGTGTTGACAAACTTAGCTGGTTCACTGATCTCAGCTTCCACTTTAGCGATACAACCATTGGAGTCTGTTACAGAAAGCTCGTATTCTCCAGCCAATACACTAGATAGCGCTGAACTCGTACTGCCGTTGCTCCATAGATAGGAGTAAGGTGCTATTCCACCAGAAATAGTAGTAGTCATGGCACCAGTTTCATCTCCATTACAATTGACGTCAGTTACTTGATCTATTACTGCTAAGATTACTTCTGGTTCTTGTACATCTGCATTGAGAGTCTGTTTACAATTATTAGCATCTTTTACTTTTACTACATAATTGCCAGCGATCACGTTGACCAAATCGGCAGAGTGATCTCCATTGTTCCAAGAATATTCATAAGGTGTAACTCCACCACTAACAGTGATGTCAACTAAACCCTTATCGTCTCCATTACACAGATTGTGTTGTAATGTATCCAATCTAAGCGCCAAGGTGGCAGGTTGTGTAACTTCGGTATGGATTTCTTCTGTACAATTTTTACCGTCAGTTACCTCAAGGCTAAACGTTCCTGCTGGTATATCTGATAAGTTTTTAGTAGTAGCACCGTTACTCCAATTGTATAAATATGGTGTAGTACCGCCCACTATATCAATATCAAGACTTGCATCGGTATCTCCGAAACAATTAATATTGACTTGATCAGTAATACTTACTAGCAATTCTTCTGGTTGAGTAATTTCAGTATTGAGGTTTTGTTCACAACCCACAGAGTCACGGACGATCACATCATATTGTCCAATGGCTAGATTAGAAATAGACTGTGTACTGTCTCCTGTATTCCATTGATAGCTGTATTGTCCGACACCACCTGATACCAATGTAGCGATTGATCCAATTTTTTCACCGAAACAATTGTTATGAACTACCTCATTAATACTGGCAACTAGCTTACTTGGTTCCACAATGCTTGCATCTAGGTATTCGATACACCCATTTGCATCTGTAATTACGACATTGTAGTTGCCTGCGATTACGTTACTAATGTTCTGTGTTTTCTCTCCGTTACTCCAGTTGTATCTGTATGGCTGTTCACCACCAGTTATTTCAATTCTTACTCCACCTTCATTGTCTCCGTTACATTTGATGTTATCTACGTTGACGACTTTTACTAGGAGATCTTCTGGTTCGTTCACTTTGATTGGAACTACTTTTTGACAACCATTCTTATTGGTAACGGTTACCTCATAGTCACCGGCAGGTATATTTTCTAAATCTTGCGTTGTAGCACCGTTGCTCCAAATGTAGCTATATGGTGCTACTCCTCCAGTGACAGTGAGTGCGATACTTCCTGTTTGTGCACTATAACATAAAACATGATTGATATTGTCCACCTTCACATTCATGTCGATTGGTTCTGCGACATTGGTAGTTACAACTTGCTTATGGCCATTGGCATCTATCACAGTCAGTGCATAATCCCCTGCAGTGATACTGCTTACACTTTGCGTACTGTCACCATGTGACCAAGCAAAAGTATATGGCTTAACCCCACCTGTTACGGACACATTGATAGCTCCTGTACTATCTCCAAAGCATTTGATGTCAGTGATAGAAGTGATTAGAACTTTCAACGCTGGCGGCTGTCTAACTATAGTCTTCAATATAACCTCACACCCTTTTGAGTCTATCACATTGACTGAATAATTACCAGCAGGTACGTCTTTAATGTTCTGTGCTGATGCACCATTACTCCAACTGAATTTATATACTGGGACACCACCAGTAACTGTCAAGTCAATAGCACCAGTTTTATAACCATGTGTTTTGATATGAGTAGTTTTAGCAATATTAGCAATCAATTTTGTAGGCTCTTTGATATTCACAACAATTGACGAGTCTCTACATCCATTTTTGTCGGTGATGACCACAGAATAGTCACCTGCCATCACATCACTGATATCTTGAGTTTGAGCACCATTGCTCCAAGAATAAAGGTATGGGGTAGTACCTCCATTGACAGTGATATTGATACTTCCATCACTTCCGGCTGCACAGGATACATCATTCATAGAAACCAATTGGCTAGTAAGCTTCACTGGTTCAGTGATTTCTTGATTGATTTCCTGGATACATCCATTAGAGTCTGTGATTTTCACTTTATATAGTCCTGCCGATAATTTGGTAAGGTTTTGTGTGTTTGCACCATTGTTCCATTGGAATACATATGGCCTGACACCTCCAAGCACATTAATTGCGATATTTCCAGTTGTTTCTCCAGAACATTTGATGTGGTCTACATTAAGTATAGAAGCAATAAATGGTTGTGGCTGTTTCACATTTGTTGAAGCTGTCTTGGTACATCCTTTAGCATCAGTGATAGTTATTGTGTACCTACCCGCTACCAGAGATGAAATGTCTTCAGTTTGTTTACCATTACTCCATGAGTACTTGTATGGTGCGGTTCCACCTTTGACTGATACGTTAATCAATCCTGTATTGTCTCCATTACATAGTATATGTCCTACAGTGTCTAATCTCAATGCTAATAGTGTTGGTTGAGTAATGTTGACATCTATTGTGTTGATACATCCATTTCCTTCTTCGATTTGAACTGCGTATTGTCCTGCAAGTACGTTGATCAAATCCTGAGTGGTTGCACCATTGCTCCAAGAGTACTTGTATGGTCCTACACCTCCTATGATAGAGATGTCTATGGCACCTTGCTCTTCTCCATAGCAATCTACGTTGGTCACATTATCTACACTATACTTGACCTCCGAAGGTTGATTAATTTTTGTACTAACCAATTGGGTACATCCATTGGCATCTACTGCCTTTAGATTGTAGGCTCCCGCTGGAATATTACCTATGTCTTTAGTTGTTTCTCCAGTATTCCAAATAAACTCGTATGGTTGAATACCACCTACCGCTTTGATATTGATGGCTCCAGTGTTTTGACCATAACATTTGATGTTATTTTCAGATTCTAAAATCGCGATAAATCTTGTAGGCTGCTCTATAGTAATGTCCTGAATATTGGTACATCCGTTGGCATCAGTAATAACTACAGAGTACTGTCCCGTTTTTAGACTAGCAATATCTTGAGTAGTAGCGCCGTTGCTCCACTTGTAAGAATACGGTGCCTTACCACCAGCTACACTTAAGTTGATCGTACCAGATTTGTCACCATGACAAAGGATATGAACGATGTCTACGGTGGCGGTCAGTAGCTCAGGCTCTTTTATCACAGCATTGACTGAGTCCTTACATCCGTTGCTATCTATGATTTCTAGACTGTACGCTCCACTCTTTACATCTACTATGTCTTGAGAGGTGGTTCCTGTATTCCATCTATACCTATATGGTTTGATACCACCTGATACATCTATGTTTAGCTCACCTTGTCTGTCACCATTACAAATATTGTCCACAACACTTGCTACTGCTGATTTTAATTTTGGAGGTGAGGTGAGGAGCTTAGAATAGCTAGTAGCACATCCATTGGCGTCTGTTATTTGAAGTGAATATTTTCCTGCTGCTAACTGAGTAATGTTTTGTGATGAATCACCTGTATTCCATGCGAATATGTAAGGAGTGACTCCACCAGTAATATTAAGATTGATTTGCCCTGTTGTGTTACCAAAACAATCTACGTTATCGATTTTCCCTTCCCTTACGAGGAGTAATTCAGGCTCAGTGATTTTGGTGTTAATACTTTTGTTACAACCATTTTTGTCTATCACTGTCACTTCATAATTACCAGATTTGATGTTACTTAGGTTTTGAGTGGTAGCTCCATTACTCCAAGTGTATGCATATGGTTCTACCCCCCCAGACACTTCGATAGCAATTGCACCAGTGCTCTGATCATAACAAAGAATATTCGTGATTTCACCAAAACCAACTATGAGCTCGTCCGGTTGGGAGATAGTAGCTTCTAATGAAAGCTCACATCTATTGGCATCCATAATTTTCACTGAATATGTACCTGCTGCTACGTCTTCTAAATCCTGAGTGATCATGCCATTAGACCAGTGATATTTGTAAGGAGCAATGCCTCCCGTTACCTCTAGATCAATGGTTCCTTTGATGTCTCCATTGCAAAGGATGTTGTCTACATTGCTGATTTCTGCTACAAACTTGGTAGGTTCTGTCACTATCGTATCAAGTCTGAATTCGAATTTATTAGCATCAGTAATGATGACATTGTATTTTTCAGCTCCGATGGCTGTTAAGTCTTCAGTTGTAGCACCGTTGTTCCATAAATAGGTATAAGGCTCTACACCACCTCTGACAGATATATTGATTTCCCCCGATTCATCACCATTACATTTGATGTCAGTGACTAGATCGACTTTAGCTGTAAGCTCTGATGGCTGGTCTATGGTTACGTTGACGATTTTACTACATCCAGAGGCGTCAGATACCCTGACGTTGTAGTTACCAAAAGCTAAACTTTCAATATTTTGAGTAGTTGCGCTATTATTCCACTTGTACTTGTATGGAGCCGATCCACCTTCTACGGAGATTTCGATCTTACCATCGCTACCGCCATGGAATGATACATCATTAGACATAATCATTTTTACATCCAAATTGGTTGGTTGAGTAATCTCTGTAGCAAGTCCATTCTTACATCCATTTATATCTACTACTTCTACTGAGTAAGACCCTGATCCTACACCGGCTATATCTTGAGTAGTTGCGCCATTGTTCCATGTATATACGAATGGCGTCACACCACCCTCTACTTTGATATCGATAGTTCCACTCTCATCGGCAAAACATCTGACATTTCTTACTCTGTCAAATTCGACAGTTAATAGTTCTGGTTCTACTACTTTGGCAGTAGATACCTCTGAACACCCCTCTGAGTCAGTTACAGTCACTTCATAGTTGCCTGCTACTATATTATTGATGTCTTGCGTAGTAGCACCGTTGTTCCAACTATAAGCGTATGGTGGATGCCCACCTTCTACAGAAATTTCGATTTCACCAGTTGGGTCTCCATTACAAAGTATGTTTTTGACATCATCAATGGAACGTACGATGAGTGGTGTTTCTTTGATCGTAGCAGTAACAATCTCTTGACAATTGTTGGCATCTGTAATTAACACTGAGTATTGTCCGGAAATTACGCCTTCTAAATCTTGTGCCGTAGACCCATTGCTCCAGCTATATTTATAAGGTTGTAAACCACCTTTTACTTCGATATCGATTTTGCCTTGGTTGTAACCAAAACAGATGATATCCTTAATTTGGACTACTTCAGTTTGTAGTTTTTCAGGCTCCTTGATCGTTATACTTAGCGTGTCACTACAGCTAAAACCATCATATACAGCTACTTGGTAAGTACCTGCTTCAAGTCCAGCTACGTCTTGTGAAGTAGCCCCATTACTCCAATAATATTTGTATGGAGGATAACCACCATCGGCAGAAATACCGATCGAACCTTTTGACTCACCGTTACAGGAGTTGTCGATGGTTTTTTCGAGTTGAATAAATATTTTAGGTGACTGGGTGATAATAATATCGACTCCTTTTTTCTTTGTTTTATCAGTAGTGTCCTGTGCTTGAACTGCCATGAACCCACATAAGAAGAGGATGGTCAGACTGATTATTTTTAACCGCTGGATGATGAACATAGTTGATGTTTATTCTATTAAGGTGTATTATAAACCATCAATATAATCAATAGGAGTTATAATATTTGTGAATTGTAATATCTCCTTAAAAAATAGGAGAATTTACTTAGGTAGTTGGTAGTGAAACTACTGAGTAATAGGGGAAACTGTTAGTATTGGTTGAGTTAAAAAAAAACAGCATCGTCATTGACGATGCTGTTGAAGTTTAAATTTTTTTTAAATTTAAAAAGGTAAGTCGTCAGCTTTCGCATCATCACTGTTGTTTAGCCATTCTGGCTCTTGAAGGTTCTCAGTGCCTGCAGCAGCTGGTGCAGAAGGGGCTGAACTCACATCATTGGCAGCACCCAATCTCCAAGCTTGAAGTGAATTGAAGTATACTACTTCACCTTTAGGGTTAGTCCATTTTCTTCCTTTTAGGTTGAATGCAACAGTCATTTCTTGACCTATATTGAATTGGTCTAGTTGTTCACATTTGTCTTGGATCAATTCAAATTTGATGAATTCTGGATATTGAGGGTTTTCTGAAAATTCCACTACAAATTCTCTCTTTTTGAAGCCACTTGCTCCGAAGGTTGCTGTTTCGTATTTTTCTGTAAGTTTTGCTCTTATTTCCATGGTGTGAATTTTTCGACAATGAATTGATTTGCAAATATGCTACATCGATTAATGAATTTCAAAAAGGTTGAGATAATTAAATTTCAATTAATTCTCAATCTTGAATTTTATTGAATAGGTAAAGATTTGTGGGATGTAAAAAAACCTCGATGACTTGTCATCGAGGTTAGATCTATATATAAGTGCCCTCCCATGAGGACGAATTGGCATATTACATCATGCCGCCCATACCTCCACCCATTGGAGGCATGCCTGCGCCTGCGCCTTCAGCTTCTGGCTGATCTGCAACGGCAGCTTCAGTTGTCAAAAGTAGAGAAGCGATAGAAGCAGCATTTTCTAATGCTAATCTTGTCACTTTAGTAGGATCTAAGATACCTGCCTTGAACATCTCTTCGTAAACGTCTGTTCTAGCATTGTAACCATAGTCACCTTTGCCTTCTCTTACTTTGTTTACTACTACAGAACCTTCACCGCCAGCGTTAGCAACGATAGTTCTTAAAGGAGATTCGATTGCAGCTCTTACGATATTTACACCAGTGTTCTGGTCTTCATTTTCTAATTCAAGACCGTCAAGTGCGTCGATAGCTCTAATCAAAGCAACTCCACCACCAGCAACGATACCTTCTTGGACAGCAGCTCTTGTTGCATGTAATGCATCATCTACTCTGTCCTTTTTCTCTTTCATTTCTACCTCAGTAGCAGCACCGATATAAAGGATAGCCACACCACCAGACAACTTAGCTAATCTTTCTTGTAGCTTTTCTTTGTCATAGTCAGATGTAGTATTTTCCATCTGCTGCTTGATTTGGTTTACTCGTGCTTTGATATCATCTGCAGTTCCTGCGCCATTGACAATGATCGTATTGTCTTTGTCAATGTTGACTTTATCAGCAGTACCTAATGATTCCAAAGTAGCGCCTTCTAATGTGAAGCCTCTTTCTTCAGAGATAAGTGTTCCACCTGTTAAAATAGCAATGTCTTCCAACATAGCTTTTCTTCTGTCTCCAAAGCCAGGAGCTTTAACAGCAGCGATTTTTAATGAACCTCTGATTTTGTTTACTACCAATGTGGCCAATGCTTCACCATCTACATCTTCAGCAATAATCAACAATGGTCTACCTTGCTGAGAAGTAGCTTCCAATACAGGTAGCAATTCCTTCATTGTAGAGATCTTCTTGTCGTAGATCAAAATGTAAGGATTCTCTAATTCAGTATCCATTTTCTCTGTATTAGTCACAAAGTATGGAGATAAGTAACCTCTGTCAAACTGCATACCTTCTACAGTTTTTACTTCAGTTTCAGTTCCTTTAGCTTCTTCAACAGTGATCACGCCGTCTTTACCAACTTTGTCCATTGCATCAGCAATCATTTTGCCAATTTCTTTGTCGTTGTTAGCAGAAACTGTAGCAACCTGAGCTATTTCAGCGGAATCTTTGATCTCTTTTGATTGAGATTTCAAGTCTTCAACAACAGTCGCAACTGCTTTGTCGATTCCTCTTTTAAGATCCATTGGGTTAGCACCTGCAGCAACATTTTTGATGCCAATACCAAATAATGCTTGCGTCAATACAGTAGCAGTAGTAGTACCATCACCTGCGTCATCAGCAGTTTTTGATGCTACTTCTTTTACTAATTGAGCTCCCATGTTTTCGATAGGTTCGCTCAATTCTATTTCTTTCGCAACAGAGACACCATCTTTAGTTACTGTTGGTGCACCGAATTTTTTGTCAAGGATTACATTTCTTCCTTTTGGTCCCAATGTTACTTTAACAGCGTCAGCTAATAAATCAACACCTCTTTTGAGACCATTTCTTGCCTCTAAGTCAAATAGAACGTCTTTAGCCATAATTATATATTGTTATTATAGATTTTTTAAATTGAATTATAGAGTTCCGAATACATCAGAATTTCTCATGATAAGGTACTCAGCACCATCAAGAGTTATCTCTGTTCCAGAATATTTACCATAAAGTACTTTATCGCCTACTTTGACAGATACAGGCTTCTCGCTTGTACCCTCTCCAACAGCAACAACAGTACCTTCTTGAGGTTTTTCTTTAGCCGTGTCTGGGATGATAATACCTGAAGCGGTTTGAGTCTCTGCAGCAGCAGCTTCAACCAAGATTCTATCTTCGTTTGGTGTAAAGTTTACTTTTGACATATTACTTATTTGTTTATTATTAAAATCAATTTTACTTCTTGTCTGGCATATAGCATTTCCTGTGCCATGAACATCAAAACATGACAAAATAGCTGAAAGAATGGCAGTCAATTTGGAATGTCCTAAGGGACTGTCACTATTTCAGGACAGGGTACAAAAAAACCCTGACACAAATGTCAGGGTTTCAATATTTTTATGATCTGTAGCGTTTACTGAACAGAGTCGTTGGATACCGCTTCGACATCTTCTGCTGTAACATCAGCAGCATCGATATCAAGGCTAGGCGCAACGTTTTTGTCTTGAGCACTTTCAATGTTAGGGCTAACGAATTCATTCCCTTCGTTAGCATCTAAGAGTAAAAACTTAGTGGACATTGTCAAAGCAATCAAGGTGATCGCTAATCCCCAAGTCATTTTTTCTAATAGGTCACCTGTTTTTTTAACTCCCATTAACTGAGAAGTACCAGACCCACCAAATTGGCTCGTTAGTCCGCCACCTTTAGAGTTTTGAGCTAAGATTACTAGGATTAACACAACCGCTACGATAACGATCAAGGTGATTATAGTTGCAAACATTACTTTTTCTTTAGTTTTTCAATTTAAGTTGCAAAGTAAGTCTTTTTTTTAAGTAAACTCAAACTTAAATAAGTTATAAATCACAGTAGGGGATGAAAGACTAAGTGCAGTTACTTAAACTGATATGTAATCTTAGATTGATTTTGGAATTGAACACTAGTAACACACAATTGTGCTACAATTCAAGAAGAGGTTTGTCCGCTATTTACTGTCCAGATGTTCTACTCTATTTCTTTATTGATTTGGTCAATTTTTATTTTATAGTAATTCTTCTTTTCAGGGTGTTTTAAAATCAATTTCTCAATCATGTTAACCGACTTCTCTTTTTTGCCCTGTTCTAGCAATATATCTGCTAAGTTTTCAGTGATAAGACTATCAGGTATTGAGTCGTAATTATCTGATAAATCTTCTATTGGAAGATTTTCACTTTTGTCTTTAGAAATTTTGATTGAAGGCTGTGATGCAATAAATGAGTCTATAATACTCGTTTGATCTAAAGGAATAGATTTAGTCTTCTTTTTTGTTACTGGGGCTTTTTTTTTTACTTCCTTCTTGGTAACCTTTTCATCCTTAACAGCCTTCTTTTTAGGGGCACTTTTCTTTTCAGTACTAGCCTTTTTCGTCTTAGAAGCGCTGGCTTTTTTTGTAGCAGGTTTTTTTGCTTCTACAGTCTTCTTCGGGGCTTTCTTTGCAGCTGTCTTGACTGTTTTGGTTTTTGTAGTAGGTTCTTTTATTGTGGCCTTTTTCTCTACAACCTCTTCTATTTTTTCAATAGGTTCCTCTATTGCCTCTATTTTGATTGAAGGTTCTTCTATTGGGGCTGGTATTGTCTTAGCCTCTGGTACTGATCTATTCCTTTTTGATTTATCCTCTTTCTTAGGTTTGGTAAAATTATGAGGACGTTTCATTACCGCTAGTCTGAATTTTTTCGCTCCTTTTGAAGCGCCAGGGACTAGTTTTAATGTCTTTCTCTCTTCATTAATTTTACCTAATACTTTTTCAGACTCTTCCTTAGTTAACTTTTCTTCTAAGCTGATATCAGATATGTCAACAGTGTCTGATATTTCTAATTCATCCAATTCTTCCATAGAAGGGTTCTCTAATGGAACTGGAACATTTGTTGCTTTTGGTTTGGTTTCCTTAGACTCTACTTCTGATGGTTTTTCAACTGAAACATTATCTTCTTGAATTTCTTCTTGATTTATAGAGTCGTCTCCTTTGAAATCAATGTCTTCACCTTCGAATTTAGTGTCGTAAACATCATCTGGATTGAATTTTTTAACATCATCCAAACTAATTTTGTTTGAAAGTCCCGAGCCATCGTCTTCTTCCTCTTCTTCCTCCTTTTCAGGTTCTTCAGTCTTAGTTTCTATAGCGGAATCTTCTAATTGTTCTTCGGTATTCCCTATAGACTCTTCGTCCATTTCTAGAATTTGAGAATTAAAAGCACTTATCTCATCTTCTGAAATTTCCTCTACAATAACATCCTCAGTAGAATCACTGTTTTCTACTTCATCACTAACCTGATCAACAATAGCACTGAGTTCATCACTCGATATTAAATCTGAACCAGATTCTTTTTCTGGTTCTATTGATTCTTGCTTTTCTTCTTTTTGAGGTGCTTCTAGTATTGGTTCAGGATTTTTCTCTTTCTGAGAGATGAACTCTTCTGGAAGGCCTTGTGGCGCAGGTATTGGTTTATTGAAGCTGTAAACGTCTAAATTAGCCTCTTCATTGTCTATAGCTTCTTTAGTGAAATCAATGTTGGTGTCTGCTGATGTTGTTGCTTCTATTTCTGGAACGTCTTCCAAATCTGGAAGGTCATCGGTAGGTAAAACTTCAGAATCTAAATCTTTACTTTCAGTCGAAGAAGTAATTGTTTCTTCAATCTCTTCAATTATTGGAGGAGTAGTTTTTTCACTAAGTTTAGTCTTCGCCTTTTCCTTTTCTAGTTTTGTAAATTCTTCGACTGCAATTTCAGCAGCTTCCAGGGTTTTGTTTTTTTCTTCTAATAAAGCTTCTTCAGTTACTTGAGCTTTTATTTTTTCTAATTCAGCTTCTTTTTCCTCAATGCTGTCTTGCTCTTTTTTAGCTGATTCCTCTGCTGCAACCTCTGCTGCAACCTGAGATTTTAACGAGTCAACTTGACTTGTATCCTGAGATTCGACTTGTTCTTCCTCTTTGTGACTTTCAACTTGTTCAATGATTATGTCTTCAGGGTGAGCTTTGTCAAATTCTAAATATTGCTCTCTACTGGTTTTCCAAGTCTCTAAGTTGGAATAAATCTCACTGATTAACTGACCTTGCTCACTATTATCAGCCTTTGATGAAGGTCTAGTTGATGCCTGATTAGGTGTTGAGTAGGCCTGTTTTTCCGTAGTAGGTTTGACCTCCGTTGGAGCAGTAGAGTGAGATTTTCTGAGGATATACTGTTTGAAAATATTACGGTTGGTAGCGTATGTTGCTGCCGTTGCAATTTTTCTTTTGGCATTAGGTAATTTTAGTGCCTGACCAGACTTGGCCAAGACAGTATGGCCCGCTTGAAAATATGGGTATTCTCTGACGATTTTTTCTAAAGTCTGATACTCTTCTGCTGAAGCCCTCTCTGGACCGCTCAATAACTCAATAAACTTCTGCTTATTCAAATGTATGTCAGGTTTTTGCTAAGTGCTAAAGTTAATAAAAATTACCAATTCGCAACAGAACTGTTAAATATATCCAGAATGATTTGATCGAAAATTTCTTCGACGAATTCTTCTTCATTGGAACTTAAATCTTCTTTGTCTTGGTCAAAATCAACGAAGAAAGAAAAAGATTTATCAAAATCAAATGTATCATCATTAACGTTTACATAAGCACATTTTACGTAAATAGTTATTCTTGTTAAACTGGTGAGGTCAATATTATCATCAGATGCAGTGACGGCTACAGGAGTTAAAGTGTAGTTTTCGATGCTGCCTTCCAACTGTAAATCTCCATCACTATCTACCAAAACTAGACTGGTGTTTTGAAGATAATAGTCCCTGATTTGCTCTGTGAACGTAATACTCATGTTGGACGGTCCAAGGGGAGCATTATTGAAAAAGGTAGGGATAGAAATAGTTTTTGTTTCTGCACCTATCGTGGCACCAGTAAAAGAATATACACCACATGAAGAATTGATGCCTGCAAAAATTATCAGTATCAATAAATTAATCTTCCAATTCATATTGTTTGATTTTTCTATACAATGTTCGTTCAGAAATCCCTAAATCTATAGCTGCGTACTTTCTTTTGTTCTTGTTTTTTCTCAACGCTTTAATAATCAACTCCTTTTCTTTTTTCTCTATTGACAATGAATCATCATCTTCTGTTTCATGAGAGATGTCTTCAATTCGATCGAGTTCAATGGTAGAAATACTGCTTTGAGGCGTTGGGTTGATTAAAATAGGTTCTTCTGTAGGGGTGGAAGAGGGTTGAGATTGAGATGAAATATCTTTCTCTCCAATTTCGAGACTACTAAATAGGTTTTTATTATCGTTTAATATTTCGGAATGATTACCATCGCTATTTAGAATCTGTAGTACTAATTTTTTTAAATCATTAACATCACTTTTCATCTCAAAGAGAATTTTATACAAAATGTCTCTTTCGGAAAAGTTGTCCCCCCCTTTTTCAGTCTTATCTATGGTAGCTGGTAAGTAAGATTGATCACTTGGTAAGTATTTGGTGATTTTAATATCGTCTATGGTTCGATCCATCTCCAGTACTGAGATCTGTTCCACTATATTTTTGAGTTGTCTAATGTTACCTGGGAACCTAAACTTGTTGACGATTGCTTTCGCCGGCTCTGTCAGTTTGATTGCCTCTACGTGATATTGCTCTCCAAAATCATACGCAAATTTTCTAAACAATAACTCTATATCAGACCCGCGTTCTCTCAATGGCGGAACATAGATCGGTACCGTACTCAATCTATAATAGAGGTCTTCTCTGAACCTGCCATTGTGTACAGCTTTCAATAGATTGACGTTAGTGGCAGCAATAACGCGAACATTGGTCTTGAGTACTTTAGAAGTTCCCACTTTAATAAATTCACCGTTTTCTAATACTCTAAGTAGCCTGGCTTGTGTGCCTAATGGCATTTCTCCTATCTCATCAAGGAAAATTGTCCCACCATCTGTTACTTCAAAATAACCTTTTCGTGCCTCGTGTGCTCCAGTAAATGAGCCTTTTTCATGACCGAATAGTTCAGAATCTATTGTCCCCTCAGGAATGGCACCACAGTTGATGGCAATGAATTGACCATGCTTTCGCTTGCTAAGAGAATGAATGATTTTGGAAAAGGATTCCTTGCCACTGCCACTTTCTCCTGTGATCAAAACACTCATGTCCGTACCTGCAACTTGGGCAGCTACATTGATGGCTTGATTGAGTAACGTAGAATTGCCAATAATTCCAAATCGCTGTTTTATTCCTAATATTTCAGTTTCTTTCAAAGTCAATAAAGTTTAGGATTCAACAACAGTACCGAAAAGTGTTGCAGCAGAGCAGTTATGTATTTTGACCTGGATGTATTCTCCTTTTTTGTGATCTCCAGCATCAAAGATAGCTACTTTGTTTGCTGTATTTCTACCAAACAGTTGTTCTTGTGATTTTTTGGATGTGCCTTCAACCAATATTTTAAAAATCTTGCCAATGTCTTTTTGGTTTCTGTCTAAAGAGAGTTCTCTCTGAAGTGCGATAATTTCGGTAAGACGTTTTTTCTTGACATCTAATGGTATGTCATCTTCGTATTTCTTTTCGGCCAACGTACCTGGTCTTTCTGAATAGAAGAACATGTATGACATGTCATATTTAACATACTTCATGATGGAAAGAGTTTCCTGGTGTTCCTCTTCAGTTTCTGTACAGAAGCCCGCTATCATATCACTAGATACTCCACAATCATCGCCTAATATTTCTCTGATTCGGTCTACTTTGGAGAGGTACCATGGTCTGTCATAAGTACGATTCATCATCTCCAATACCCTAGAGTTCCCACTTTGAACAGGAAGATGAATGTATTTGCAAATATTGTCTCGAGACTTCATTGCATACAATACATCATCGGTAATGTCCTTGGGATGCGAAGTAGAAAACCTAACTCTTAGTTCAGGACTCACATCGGCCACCATTTCCAATAGTTTGGCAAATGTGATAATGTCTTCTACATCAGATTTTTCTAATCTTGCTTTATTGTTTTGCTCTGCAGACCATTTGTATGAGTCTACATTTTGACCCAATAAGGTAACTTCTTTGTATCCGTTATCAAGTAAGTCTTGTGCTTCTTTGACGACCGAATGCGGATCTCTACTACGTTCTCTTCCTCTGGTAAAGGGTACTACGCAGAATGAACACATGTTGTCACAACCTCTCATGATTGAGATAAATGCTGTTACACCATTAGAGTTCAATCTTACAGGACTGATGTCAGCATAGGTTTCTTCTTTGGATAAGAAAGTGTTGACTGCCTTTTGCCCTGATTCTACTTCACTCAATAGGTTGGGTAAATCTCTATAGGCATCAGGGCCTACTACCAAGTCTACTATTTTTTCTTCATCTAACAACTGCGCTTTTAGTCGCTCGGCCATACAACCCAAAACTCCAATAGTCATTTCAGGTCGTCTCTTTTTGACATTGTTGATTTGAGCGAGTCTTTGTCTGACAGTTTGTTCAGCCTTGTCTCTAATCGAGCAAGTATTTAAGAATGTCACGTCCGCATCTTCGATGGACGAAGTAGTCGTATACCCGTCCTCTTTCATGATAGAAGAGACGATTTCGCTATCCGAGAAATTCATCTGACAACCATAACTTTCGATATAGAGCTTTTTCTTTCCGGTATTTCCTTCATCCACAGTGACATGTACTACATCTTCTTGCAGTTTGTCCTTTTCGCTTAAGATCCCAAGATCTTCAATCAACTCCTTCATATCGAAATAGAGAAATGTTAAATTCTGTTGTTATAATAATTAATTGTCGTCAGAGTTGTATCAATACAAAATTGAACGAGCGCAAAGATAGATAAACAAGACATATTGTCAGATTTTACAAATATATTTTATCTATTAGTTTACATTATATGCTTGTGTTTGTCTGCTTGTATGAAGTAGTGATTATTTTTGTGGACTTTTTGTATAGAGTAAATGAGTTTATGAGGCGGTTTTTGGGATTTGTGTTGCTAATGATGATGGTTCATATAGGATATGGGCAAACCCGTACTGTGTACATTAAACTTGATGAGTCAATTGCAAGTACAGCCTTTGTAGTCAAAAACATCAGTAAAAGGCAGGTAGAAAATCATAAAGCTGTCCGGGGCATGCAGTCGGTCTCCATACAAAAGCAAATTGCCAGTAACGCGAGACAGGCTAACACAGTGGAAAGCCCATTTTTAAAAGGAATTTATGTAGTAGTAGTCAATGATGGAGAAGTCAATGACTTTATTAAAACAATGAAGGGGTACGATAATGTCTTGGACATTGAAGAAGAACCCCAATTGGAGATACTGTTGGTACCTAATGACGAGTTTATTTCCAATCAAGACTACCTAACCGTCATTCAGGCGTACGAAGCTTGGGATATTACGAAGGGTGATTCATCAATCGTTATTGGGGTAAGCGATACGGGGGTCGATTTAGATCATGAGGACCTGATAGGTAAATCGTATTTGAATTCAGCAGACCCAATAGATGGTATAGATAATGATGCCAATGGTTATGTAGATGATTATTACGGTTGGGATTTTGGTAATGATGACAATGATCCAACCTATGAAGATAATGGGCATGGTACGAATGTGACAGGTGTCATAGCGGCGAATACTAATAATGTTATAGGAGTAGCTGGTTTGGCATATAATAGTAAATTCATGCCGCTCAAAGTAACTAGATCGGATGGTGTGTTTTTCAATGCTTACACATCCATCCTCTACGCAGCGGATATGGGGTGTGAGGTGATCAACATTTCATGGGGTGGCGTTTCTTCACCATCTGGTATTTTACAGAGTATCATAGATTATGCAGTATTAGAGAAAGATATGGTGATTGTCGCTGCTGCCGGTAATACCGAAGCAGACCTTGATTTTTACCCTGCTAGTTATAATCATGTATTGTCAGTGGGCAATGTCGCATCTACAGATCATAAAGCAAATAATGCTACTTGGAGTTATCATGTTGATTTGATGGCGCCAGGTATTTCTATCTTCTCTACGAACATCCAAGATAAGTATATGTATAACAATGGATCGTCATTCTCTTCACCAATAGTAGCATCTACTGCTGCCTTGGTCAGAAGTGTACATCCAGAATACTCTGCCATACAAGTCATGGAACATGTGAGAATGACGACTGATGATATCTATTCGGTAGGAAATAACATGGACTACTATGGTCAGCTAGGTAAAGGACGAGTCAATGTCTTGAGAGCGGTCTCTGAGCAAAATGTAGGTGCTATAAGAATGTATGACCAGACCGTCAACTCAAAGTTCGAGGATTATATTTTCGCAAAGGATACTGTTGAAATTGTAGTTTCGCTAGTCAATATTTTGAGAGATATGGCGGGTGCCAAAATCATTGCGGAAAGTGAGTCTTCTTCCTTAATTTTCATTTCTCAGGAAGCCATATTGGGTGACTTACATTCTTTTGATTCTGTGAAAAACATCACATTCAAAGCAATTGTGTCAGAGGATGCTGTAGCTGATGAACAGATCAGTATAAGGTTAAATTATTTGGATAATGAAGGTTATGAAGACTTTGAATACCTTCAAGTCCAAATTGCACCTAGCTTTGTGATCCTAGATAATGGCTTCATACGTACCACATTGGCGTCTGATGGGAGCATTGCTTATGCTGGTGACTCTTTGAAAAACGGAGTAGGGTTTAGTTACAAAGAGGAAGCCTATGCTTTGCAAGTTGGAATAGCGATAGGTACTCATCAAGACTCTATTTATGATAATATATATAGCAATATAGAATATGGAATAAGGGATGCAGATTTTGCTACTGAATCAAATGTCGCATTTGGTCTAAGGGATGATGTAAACATTTATGCAAGAGGTGTTTTAAAGGATACGTTGTTTGATGGGAACTCTCAACTCATGATAGAACAAGAATACCTGCTATGGGAATCGGGAGACTTACAAGAGGTGATGATCCAAGAGTACTTTGTATCGAATGTGGGAGACAAAGACTTGGAAGATGTAAAGATGGGATACCTCATAGATTTGAATTTGGGGAGCCTTTCTGATGATTTTGTTGCTTGGGATAGTGTCAATGGAATGGGGTATTTTTATGAAACGGAATCCTCTTTGTTTGCAGGTGTTGCTTTCGTTAGTGGTCATATTGGTGTGTTGAATGCTCTCGATATGATTGACCTTCCTAATCTAATTGATGATGAGCTTAAACATACAATGCTTAATGCAGTGAAAACTTCAGCTGGCGGGAACTCGGGTCAAGATGTTGCTCAGATGATGGTGACTAACATCTCCTTGTTAGCAGTTAATCAATCAGAAAAAATAGCAATGGCCATTGTATTTGGCCAATCCTTAGTAGATATACAATCTAGGTTAAGTGATGCCAAAACCGCATATGCTTCCTTTCTCACTAAACCTGATCTTAACCTTACCAAATTTACCTGCGAAAATGAATCTATAGCACTCAATAACGACTATGTAATTTCATTATTCGAAGATCCATTTGGTGATGTCCCTGTTGTTTCGGGAACCGATCTTATAATTGAGAATGTGCAAAAGGATTCTGTTTTATATTATACTGATAATCTGAATGGATTTGAGTCTGATCTTTATCAATTATTCATGGGAGTGTCTAATCCTGTGGTAGAATTCAGGGCTGATCCAGCTATCCTGTATTTGGGAGATGATCCTGACGATGCAGTACAGTTTGTCGATGAAAGCTTAGGTGCTAGTGAGTGGGCATGGTCTTTTTCTAATGGATATTTTAGCAGTGCTAAAAGTCCGATCTCATTTTTTCATGAAGAGGGTGACTATGAGATAGCACTGGATATTGTAACTGATTTGGGGTGTGAAGCATCTAGTGGGCTCACATACGCAGTAGTTGTAAGGGGGACAAGTCCTGTTTTGGAGACCAGCTATGAGATATGTGCAGGAGAGAACGTGAGTATTTCATCGACATCTTCTGATCAGTTGAGATTCTATTTTCATGATTATGATGATCAGCCATTTTTTGAGGGGGCGAGTTTGGAATTATCATCGGTACTGGATGACGTTATATACTATGTGAGTTCCTACGCAGAGACTGTAGAGAGTGAGAAAATCCCTGTAGCAATCAATGTAGACCCTGTCACCGCGATATTTGAATATGCTCCGGATACGACAGACTTGAGCTCACCCGAGATGATCATAATGGTGAATCAAAGTGTTAATGCCAATACCATCAGTTGGAAATTGAATGATATGGAGGTGGGGCAGGATTCCACAATGACTTTTGATGTGTCCGCGATAGAAGAGTTGAAAATTGAATTGATTGTGACTAGTGAAGATGGTTGTATATCCGATCGTACTATCTCCGTATTATTTTCGGAAAGCACAAAGGCTGGAATTAATCAAAACACTCCTCGATATGGTTGTGAATGGGATTACGTCCATTCGAACCCAATTCATGGAGAGGTGTTTGCATTTTTTGCAGATGCAACATTACAACAATTGGTAGCGAAAGGAAGTAGCGCCAAATTGGGACCTGTTCTTTCTGATACTTCATTCTATATTGTCAATATCTCAGATTATCACATGAGTGAGCCGACCGAACTTTCTATTGATTTGAATGTCTTTAACCCAATATTAATAGCTGATCCAGATAGTTTAGCCGTCGGCCAAAACCCGGTTGTACATATGGAAGCATCTCCGCAAGACGAGATCGCTGCTTATCGGTGGTATTTGGATGATGAATTTATGGAGATTTCTTCATCAGTCAGTTTCTTGTTTTATGAGGAAGGGACTTATAATGTAAAAACTGTTCTGGAGAGTATAGCAGGTTGTCAGGATACGTTGCGTTATGATTATGAGGTATATACACCTATAACCTTGATTGCTAATAGAGGTTTGGATCATGACATTTCTTTGTACCCTAACCCAATAGGTAAAGATGTTTTTTTCAGTGTATCGTCAACCCACACAATTAGTTCTGTTAAAGTTTTCGATCACTTAGGTAAGATGGTTATGTCTAAAAGAGGCAAAACGGGTCGAGTTGATATTCCTTCAACCAATCTTGCAAGTGGTCTTTATGTAGTTCAGGTGATCACACCCCAAGGAATTGAATTTATTAAAGTGATCAAAGAATAGGACGTATACCTATACTGATGCCTATGATGTTTTGGGTGGGAGGAATCATCTCTTTGGTGTATAAGATGAACCGCTCATCTAATTTTATTGTATTTCAATAACTCATTTGTATTTTCGCCGTTAATAGCTTTCAACCAAGCATAAATACACCCCAATAACAATCATTGAATGAACAAAGTTTTCCGTTATTGCTTACTAGCAATTATTCTCCTCACTTCTAGTCAATCTTTCGCTCAGAAACCAAAATCTTATAGTTCTTCAGAGATTTTACAAAAGCTTCAACGACTCAACGTATTGGGTTCTGTGTTGTATGTTGCCGCTCATCCTGATGACGAGAATACAAGAGTAATTACTTACCTCAATAATGACAGTCATTTCAATACAGGGTATTTGTCTGCCACCAGAGGTGATGGTGGCCAAAATCTAGTAGGTCCTGAAATCAGAGAGAGTTTAGGCGTCATTCGTACGCAAGAATTGTTGGCTGCTAGAAGAGTAGACGGAGGAAAACAATATTTTTCTCGAGCCAATGACTTTGGCTACTCTAAGAATCCTGAGGAGACATTTGAGATTTGGGATAAGGAGCAGGTCTTGGCTGATTTTGTGAAGGTGTTTAGAATGCACAAACCAGATGTGGTGATAACTAGGTTTCCAACTGATGGAGGTGGTGGACATGGTCATCATACTGCGTCGGCGATATTGGCAGGGGAGGCTTTCGAATTGGCCACTGATCCTAATGCCTACCCCGCGTCTGCTGCGGAATTTGGCGTTTGGCAACCTAAATTATTGGTATTCAATACGCACCCTTGGTTTTACGAACGTCAAGGCATTGATTTTAATGTGGAAGAATTTTTATCATTGGATTTGGGAGAGTACAATGCATTGTTGGGACAATCATATACAGAGATAGCGGCCCAAAGTAGGAGCCAACACAAGAGCCAAGGTTTTGGTGCTACTGGTTCTAGAGGAGTAGCAATGGAGTATTTTAAGTATGTAGCAGGTGACGAACCGGAACAAAACTTATTAGAAGGATTGAATACTTCATGGAATAGGGTGTCAGGAGGAGAAAAGGTAGGTTATCATATAGATAATGCCTTGATGAACTTTGATCCAGTCAACCCAACTTTGATTATTGATGATCTATTACTGGCCTATAATGAGCTAAATGGATTGGAAGATGTGTTTTGGAAAGAAATAAAGCAGAAAGAGATAAAAGAATTAATCAGAGCATGTACTGGCTTGTATTTGGAAGCAAAAGCAGATAGCTATTCTTACACACCTGGAGATTCGATCAAGATCAGTCTGGAAGCCATCAATAGAAGTGATAGAGAATTGGAAATATCAGGAATGGATGTCCAAGGTTATGGTAGTTTTCAGATCAACCAAAAGCTATTTAACAATAGACCCTTCAATAATGATAAAAATATAGTCATCAAGTCTAATGAAACCTTGACTCAACCCTATTGGTTGGTGAGTGAAGGAACGGTGGGGATGTACAAAGTAGAAGATGAAAAAATGATCGGCCAGCCCGAAAATCAGCCTGCTCTTAAAAGTACGATAAGTATCAAAATAGGAGAGGTGTACTTGGATTATACGATACCACTCATTTATAAGAAAAATGATCCAGTGGAGGGAGAAGTGTATCGACCGATAGCGATTGTGCCACCTATCGCCATGAATATTGAAAACCAAGTTTATTTATTCAAAAATGGAGAAAAGAACAAGGTCACTGTTAAGGTGATTGCAGGTCAGGATAGTGTTGCTGGTCAAGTGGAACTTCGTTACCCAAAAGGCTGGAAAGTAAAACCTAAGAAATTTGATGTTGCTTTTGATTTTAAAGGTCAAGAGAAAGAGTTGACGTTTGAATTGTCACCTCCTACCAAAGAATCGGAAGATATCATCACCATGATTGCAACAGTCGACGGTGAGATTTATACAAAAGGTATGACCATTATCGAATATGATCATATCCCTACACAAACCTTGTTTCCAGATGCGAGTGCACGAATTGTACATGTCAATATTGAGAAACGAGGTGAAAAAGTTGGATATATAGCTGGAGCAGGGGATTTGGTTCCTGTTAGTTTGAGACAGATTGGTTATGAAGTGGTCATGTTAATGGATGATGATATCAACTTGGTTAATCTGAAACAATATGATGCGGTAGTATTGGGTATAAGGGCATTCAATACCAATGATAAACTCAAATTTCAGAACAAGATCTTACATGAATATGTGAAGGCTGGTGGGAATGTAATCGTGCAGTACAATACTTCTCACAGGTTGGTGACAAAAGATATTGCCCCGTATGAATTGGAGTTGTCAAGAGACCGAATTACCGTAGAGGAGGCCAAAATTAAAGTGTTGGCTAAAGATCATCCTGTCATGAATCAACCCAATGTTATTACTGAAAAGGATTTTGATGGCTGGGTACAAGAGCGTGGATTATACTTCCCGAATAGTTGGGATGATCATTTTGTTCCCATTCTGTCTGGACATGACCCAGATGAACCTGATAGAGAAGGAGGACTGCTTGTTGCAAAGTATGGAGAAGGATATTTTATCTATACCGGTTATTCGTGGTTTAGACAATTGCCAGCTGGCGTGCCAGGTGCTTACAGGATTTTTGCTAACATGATTTCAATAGGTAAATAATGGTTGACGTAATTAAAGAAAGTCACGACAATAAAGAGGATAAACCTCCTGTTTTTAAATCTTGGAAAGCAGTGTATGCAATTGTTTTAGGTTTTTTGGTGTTCACCATCGCCATGTTGTATTGGTTTAAAATATCTTATTGATGAGCACGTTGGATTTTGTGGTCCTGTTTGGGACGTTGGGGATAATAGTGGGGTATGGTGTGCTGAAGACGTACAAATCTCGGAGTGCAGATGATTATCTAAGAGGAGGTAATACCATGAAATGGGGGACCATTGGCCTCTCTGTGATGGCTACTCAAGCTAGTGCGATTACATTTATTTCAACTCCAGGCCTAGGTTATGAAGATGGCATGGCTTTCATTCAAAATTATTTCGGTTTGCCTATTGCACTGGTCATTGTTGCCTTTGTATTCATTCCGATTTATTACAAACTCAAGGTGTATACTGCCTATGAGTATCTAGAAAAAAGATTTGATAAAAAAACACGATTGTTAGGCGCCATGTTGTTTTTGATACAACGTGGACTAGCGACTGGGATAACCATCTATGCACCGGCGATTATATTGTCAACTATATTGGGTTGGAACTTGACTTATACGGTATTGCTGGTGGGCTTGATGGTGATTGTGTATACGGTTAGCGGAGGTTCAAAAGCAGTAAGTCTGACACAAAAGCATCAAATGACAGTCATTTTAGTTGGGATGGTGGTTGCCTTTGGTTATGTCGTTTATTATTTGTCCTCTTTTGTGACATTCAATGAAGCACTGAATATTGCTGGGACATTGGATAAGCTGGATACAGTAGATTTTTCATTTGATATTGAAAAACGCTATACAGTATGGACTGGATTATTGGGAGGACTGTTTTTGGCTTTGTCTTACTTTGGGACAGATCAATCTCAAGTGCAACGCTATCTGGGTGGTAAGAATACCATGGAGAGTAAGATGGGCTTAATGTTCAATGCTGTATTGAAGATACCGATGCAGTTTTTCATTCTCTTGACGGGTGCATTGCTTTACATCTTTTACATTTTCTATCAGTCACCTATTCATTACAATCAGAACACCTTGGACACCATCTCTGAACAAGGTGCTGGAGAAAAGGTCAAGGTACTGGAAGATAAGCATCAGAAGCTATATGATGAGCGTAAGGCCAATGCCATCAGTTATAAAGAGTCATTGTCTCAGAGTGAGGATATTCAGGTTAGAGCAGCTAAGAAGCTGAAAAACACAACCAACAAGCTAGAGTCCAATAGGCAAGAGATGAGAGATCTCATCTCAGTTACAGACAGTGATATCAAAACCAAAGACTCGGATTATATATTTTTATCCTTCATCTTAGATTATTTACCCGTTGGGTTAGTGGGGCTGTTGATTGCTGTTATATTTTCGGCGGCCATGTCGTCTACTTCTGGAGAACTCAATGCGCTGGCAACCACAACGGCTATTGACTTTTACAGGAACCTGATCAATCCAAATGGGTCTGAAAAGCAACTTGTCAATGTGTCAAAATTGCTCACTGCCCTTTGGGGTGTGGTAGCCATCTTGTTTGCTTTCATGGCACACAAGTCAGAGAACCTAATCGAGATGGTTAACATCTTGGGTTCGATATTTTATGGGACGATATTGGGGATATTCTTGGTGGCATTTTTCTTGAAGGATGTCAAAGGGACGGCAGTGTTTTGGGGAGCAGTACTTTCACAAAGTTTGGTGATCACTTTGTTCTTAGCAACCAATGTGGGGTACTTATGGTTCAACTTGATTGGTTGTGCAGGTGTGATATTCTTTGGGATTGCTATACAGCCATTGGTGAAGAAGAGGGGGTAGTTCAGTCTTAGGCTATTATCAAAGTTTAGCACTTTGATAATAGTCTAAGTATGTTGTTTTGTGGTAGTGATTGCCATGTTTTTCTTCTATAAGGTCTGTTTTTACACTAATTTTTCTATCAACTATAGCTTCTCATTCATCAAATTATAATGGTATGTAGTAATTTGAATAGGATGCATATATTCGCGACATGCAGTTCTTTTATAACCACCCTTACTTTTCATGCTTCATTGCCGTCATATTACTAAATGTGATGGTAAAAAGAATCACGCAATCTAAGCGTTCTCCTATCATATGGACACTATTCAGCATTGCGTCATTCATTGGGCAAGCTTGCAGTCCTTTTTCAGGAGCAGTCAACGAAGCAATTTCAAATAATTATTATTATAGTAAGTCAGGTAAGCAGATTCGATACAGTCCAGCCGGCAATTGGTTCGAATTGGGTAATAGTGAAGTAACAGCAGATGCTACATCATTTACCCCTTTGGAAAGTGATTTTGCTAAAGATAAGGACCATATATTCTTCAAAGAACATATCATTGATGAGGAAGTAGATGTTCCTTCATTCAGAGTGGTAGATAGATTGGGTTTTGACAAGGGTCACGTTTATATACCTTTAGAATATATGGCCTATTCGTTTCGAGATACCTTGTCAACCTCTCAAAAGATGTTTGTGCTAGAAGGTGCTGATCCTGCAACCTTCACTGAGACGGAAGATTGGGACTGGGGCAAAGATGCTAAAAACTGGTTTTATGGCTATAAAATGATAGCAGTGGACTATGAAAGTTTTACCCCCGTCAACGATCTCTTCTGTAAAGATGACTATCAGGTTTATATAAGAAGATCTTTTGACCTACTACAAAGCAAGATAGATCCTAAAACATTCGAAGTTATAAATGAAAGATATGTAGCTGATGAGATGTACATCTATGATTTTGTTGAATGGCATGATGGAGAGGAGGTCAACCGACTAAATAAGTTTAGTTATCAATCATTACAAAGTATAGAATTTTCTCATGATGACAATTATCTATACTTTGATAATTCAGTGATATATGACGGGGCATTGATTGAGGATGCCAACCGAAAGGATTTCAAGGTGTTTGAGAGCGCCACCAAAGCTTATGCAAAAGATGAACATCACGTGTTTTATGATGGTCACAAAATTGTAGATGCCGATGTGGGAACTTTTAGGCTTTATGACAATGATCAATATGGTAGAGATGAAGATTGGGTTTATTATTTGGGAGAAAAAATGGAAGGCGTAGATGTGGAAACCTTTGGGCCCATTGATGATGAGAAGTGGATCTACCGAGACAAGGATCATATTTATGTAGGAGATGAAATCCGAGACGATTTCCCGAATTAAGCTATATTTTCGACAAGGATCATATTTATATACCTTTAGAATATACAGCATATTCGTTTCGAGATGCCGTATCGACTTTTCAAAAAGCCTATAAAAAAGGTTATGATAGATGAAAGAATATATACGATAATGTAGACAATGTATTAGAAGCCTTTGGGGGTAATTGAATGAAAAATAAAATTGATGAAATGAAAAATAATATGGATTCAAAAATGCTGTGTAAAATGCATTTTGAATCCGTAAATCAGCTTTATCTAATTTTAGAAAACAACGATCATTTTAAAACGAAAAAAAATATTGATTTACTTGATAAGTATTTGG
>JAOPTS010000008.1:0-29936 GCA_051531955.1 Reichenbachiella sp. | reverse complement strand
GTCTATCTGATCATATTATACTTCTATGCTGGCAAGATTATATTGGAATGGAATTGGCCAAAAGGGATCGTTTCTTATCTGATCATCTGCGTCGCAGTGAGTGGTATTTTTAATGTCCTCATGATCTACCCATTTGGTGCCTATATCAAGGGTAACAATTGGATCAAAAAATTCTCCCGTAGTTATTACTTTTTGCTCTTACCGCTGGTCGTGCTCCTCTTCATTGCTATCGGCATGCGAATCAACGATTATGGGTTTACAGTCAACCGATACATTATCGTGATACTGGGTGTATGGCTTACTTTCATTTCCATCTACTTCATCATTGGGAGGCGTAATATCAAGGTTATTCCTATGTCTATGGCAGGCATTTTATTCCTTATGCTATTTGGTCCTTGGAGTATGTTTTCAGTCGGTGAAAAAAATCAGATCAAGAGATTAGAAATATACCTCACCGAAGCAGGCATACTCGTTGATGGAATAATCAAAAATGAAGTGATTTGGAAACATGATACCGTCAGTGGGTTCAATCAAGATAATCTTAAAATCAATGAGAGGTTGTTGACTGATTCGATCCACAATGAAGTGGTCTCTATCATGGACTATTTGGACGACCACCATGGTTTTGATGCGATCCAGCCTTGGTTGATTCAAGACTTAGATTCCATTATTTCATCTAGAATACAAATAGAATATAATTATACTTGGAAAAATGAATCAAGTGTCTACCTCACTACTATTGGAATAGATCCTGATGTCAGATATGGTTCTGGAGAATATTTGTATTTCAGACGAAACCCTTTGGATGCACTTTCAATAAAAGACTATGACTATCAAATTGATATTTCTCAATATGCTTTTTATGACGATGAACATATATCTACCTTTTCTCTGGACTCTGGGCTAGACGTCAGTACCAAGTATTCACATCATTATGATAGTCCTTTTTTGGTGATAATAGCACAGGATACCGCCTCGATTCCTATTCATAAACTGCTGACAGACCTCATGAATACTTACCCTAACATGGGCGATGAAGGTTTACATCAAAATGATGTTTCTATGCAATATGAAGATATCGGCTACCGGTTCAATATAATTTTAGAAAATATTACTTTGATCAATTATTCCGATTCGGTAGGAGTGGGACAATTCGAATCGACAATATTATTCTCTAAGAAAGACTAAACAATCAAGATGATTTTGGCACTTTATCCTTCCAACTTCACTCGATCACATGGCCAATCAGGTTAAGATGTATCCATAAAAAAGCCGGCTGAATTACTAGTGAATTCAGCCGGCTTTTAAGTATAAAAATGAGTAGTTATTTAATAATCAATCGCTTATTGATCTTCCTATCGTTAACACCCAATCGGTAGAAGTAAATTCCCTTGTCTAAACCGCTTACATCAAAAGATATTTGGTGACTTCCAGTCAGCTCATTTGCCTGATGGATGGTCATCAATTCTTTTCCTGTTACGTCCAATAACGTAATACGCACGTTACTGTCTTCTATCAACTGATATTCGAAAGTAGTGGTGTAACTACTAGGGTTAGGGTAAGCCAAAATGTCCAATTCTTGAACTAGTGTTTCTGTTCCTACAGTAGTGTTTATTAGTCTAGCACTAGGGTTGGTACTCATCCAATTCCCATTTTCATACCATCCCGAACCACATCTGTTAAGATCATCCGTCTTGTCGGAACCGCTGTTACTAAATATAAGATTAGCACATACGTCTTGACTAAAGCTGTAAGAATACCATCCATTACCTTCGTCCGTCATTTGCTCTCCAGGCCATTGAGTTGACGCATTGGTTCCCCAAAAATATACGGTTGCTTTAGTGTAATTATTTGGCTTGAAGTATACCGTAAGAGAAGTAGGCACTACTGGTTTCTCATCATACCATACCCCATCTGTGTACCATCCTTCACCACATCTGTTGAGGTCTGCAGTTTTATTAGCCCCTTGATCAGTGAATATAATATTAGAGCAGTCTGCATCAGCAATTTCGAATACATACCATCCGTCACCTTCAGCTGTCATTGAACTTCCTGGCCATCCAGCACTAGCGCCACCATTAGGAGTAGCTGCCCAGTGATACAGATATGGGTTAGAAAAATCCCCTTTGAAGTGAATGACCAAATTACTTGTAGGGTTGAAAGTATAGTCATGTGACTGTACACCCGAAGTATTATTAGATACATCAGTAGCTGATACCTCTAGCGTAGATGCTGCATCGATGGTAATAGTTACTGAACTGCTAGCCGCGAAAGTTTGACCGTCCAATACATAAGTGATCACGGGGTTGCTGTCAACATTGTCCGTGGCAGTGATGACCACCGAAACCGTGTTTTGATAATTACCGCCGGCTGGGCTGACAGTTACTATTGGCGCTTCGGTATCTGTTGGTTGGGATGGTTCTGACACCCATGCACCATCATACCATGCCTTACCTGATGCCGAAAGATCTGGGGATTGATAACCTTGATCATTATGGAAAAGGAGGTTGGTGCTACTCACACCAGAGAAGCTGTACTTGTACCAGTTGTCACCATACTCAGCAGTCGCATCAGTCATGATGACTCCAGGCCAGGCTGAAGAACTCAATACGCCTATAGGCTGTGCGCCCCAGTGATGAATTCGAGGGGTTGATCCAGGGTTTGGGTTCTTCCAATACACAGAGAAATTGCTCACTTGAGCGATGGTGTATTGATGAGTTTGTGTACTGTTTTGTAAGCCTTCATTATCAATGGACATTACTTTCAGTACTTGTGTAGTCGCTACATTGTATACGATGGTTCCGGTAGTGTTCACCATCGAATTGGAAGTAGTAGGCTCATCTCCATTCGTAGTATAGTAGATAGTAGGTGTTGTTCCACTGTCGTCGGTAGCTGTGATCGTCACATCAAAAGCTGCTCCAGAAGAGAAAGGACCTTCAGGATCTACAGACACTACTGGAGGATTATTAAAGATTCCACCTTTGACCCAAATAGCATAGTTGTTGCCCGAAGCTTGTAACACATATTGACTAGCATCTGACCAATTCGCATCCGAAGGACTCCAGTTGCCTGACCCTATTTTCACCGCAACTTTAGCATCTATCAGTGCAGCGTATACATCCGAACTTGCTTGTATGATGTCCAAATTACTCGTGCTCTGAATACCATTGTCTTTTCTGATGGCGATCAGTACATCGAGTTCGTCTTTGACTCCCCAATCAAAATAATGAGGCCAGAATACAGTTGGCACACCCGGGTGTGTCAATAGATAAGCATAGGCTTGTCCAACATTGTTTCCGTTGAGGATATTATTATCAGTGTCATAGTGTGGCGTGTCATGATTCTCGATGAAAGTGACAGACTGTGCTGGTGACCACCCAATAAGTCCAGATGCTTGGTATCCATTGTCATCAAAAGCCAAGACTGCATAGTTATTGTCCTTAATGGCTGATTTCAATGCATAGTAAGTAGGAAAATCAAAAGCCGCTGACGTTTTGCTAGTGCCATTTATCCAGTTTTGGATTGACTGTTTGTCTTGCCAATCTTCCCCCACGGAAAAGCTTGCGCCTGATGCAGTATTGTATTCGTTGATATAACTAGCACCGTAACCATGTACTAGATCATATCTCCAGCCTTGATACCCAGCAGCTTTAAGTTCGTTGAGCCAGTTTTTGATGTCTTGTCTCACCGTCGCGTTGGTGTGATCTATATCTCTAGCAGCAGAATAACCATTCCCAGTATCGGAATTCCCTCTTTCTAACCCTTGGTATTCTGGTTGTCCCCATACTTCATCATTCGATGCGATCGACCAAGTTCCCCAAGTAGGGTTAGAGAAGTCTACCCAGTTGGTGGAGCCTACTCTGTGGTTAATCACAATATCAGCGATAGGCTCGATCCCATTTGCATTAAGGTTGCTCAGCATGGCAAGATGCTCTGCTGTGTTACCATATCCATTGCTAAGATTACTCAATTGGCGGGGCAGATATCCTTCGTCTGAAGCTGCATCACTAGGAGGTGGTAACCAAATCATGTCAAAACCTGCCGCAGACATTGTTTGTGCTTGGCTAGAGACATGGTTGTACCAGCCCTCCGCTTTGGCATCATGAGATTCCCAATAGAACCCCTGCATTAATACCCTCGAATCATTCGCATGTTGTGCCGAACCAACAAACGAAACACTAGACAATAGTATGCCCAGTAGTAGTGTGTAAATAGTAAAAGTGTTTTTCATGTAATAGTAATTTTTAGTTTTTCAATCATGCTCACATCGAAATGTGTCAGTGATGTTAACTACTATTAGAAAACTAATCGCTCCGAATCATGAAAAGCCAAAACGACCCATTATTACCAAGTTCCATTCCGTGAATTGACCCTATTAACTATCTGATTTTCAATACTTACAATTCAATATTAATGAAATAAATATTCTTAATAAAAGGCCGTCAATTAATAAAAATTATGATGAGTCGTTCATTGGGTCTTCTCAAATTAATTGTCTTTTACTAGAAAATCCCTTGGTGTGGAATTCTTGCTTTTTTTGAAAGCGCGATTAAATGACGTTTTAGAATTGAAGCCTACTTTGAAAGCAATCGCCAACATGGCTTGGTCTTTATTCTCTTCCTTTTTGGCCTCTTCGATAAAAGTCTGTACCCTGTACTCGTTGATAAAGTCGTAGAAATTTTTACCAAAGCCTTCATTGATGACACGAGACAACGTATGGGTGTTGGTATTCACTTCCTTGGACAATTGTGCCAAGGTGAGTTGTGCATTGAGGTAGACCTGGTCATGATTCATGGCGTATTCCAGTGCCGCTTTCATTTTTTCCATATCCGACTGAGCTAAGCCTGCGTCTTTATATTTTTCATCTTCCTTGATTTGGAAAATTTTTGGCTGATTCATAGCGAAGTAGCCCAAGATAAAGTTGATCGAAGCGAAAATGACCCATACTGCATCACTCAAATATTCGACGATGGTGATGACATTGATCTCCATTACTATCCCCACTAAAGAAACAATAAATACCAGCAACCAAACGACAAGACAAATGGACTGCAAGATGAGTACTGTAGTCAGATAATTAAGATTCTGCTCGAATGAATAAGTGTCTTCCGATGTTTTTCGGACTTGCTGGATGAGTCGTTTGCTTCTTATCCAATAAAGCCCATTGTAGATAAAACCCAAAGCGCCAATTATAGCAAATATGTTATCAAATTGGTTATTTACTTCCTCAATGATGAAGATATGATTATCTAAAATCAATGCAGGAATATTGGCCAATATGAATATTAGTAATGGAATCAAGGAGGTCCAAAACCATTTCATAGATATAAGTGTTGTGGTAATTAATTTTTGCACATAACGGTAAAAAAGTGGTGCATAGAGGAAAAATATAAACTCTGGGACCAACAATAACTTAGGGTAAGTTTGGAAAACAACTCTGTCGTAAGCAGCTACCTTGGCGAGTAGCGCTAGTGAAGCCAGCCCGATCAGAAGTAGTAAATATCTATTGGCTTCTCTGTTATTGTTCTGCACTGAGTAGAGCATGATGACCAGAAGTAGACCTTGAAATACAGCAAAGAGTAGAATGAAGGAATAAATACTGAAGGGATTGGTTAAGTCCTCCCAAGTCTCAACAACGATTTTTAGCTCTTTGGAATCATTGGGACCAACGGCAATGTCTCGATTAACTCTGGCTTTTCCGTTTGGTCTTCCCTCGACTGTTTCCCAACTTCCTCTAGTGACTTTGCAACGGAGCGTATCTAATCCTGGCGGGAGTTTTAAGCTATAAGTTTGTTTGGATGTTTTCTTGAATTTGAAATCGGGATCACTGGTATCCCAAGTGTTGAAATCACCGGTTAAGTATAGGGAAGCATCATAGGGAGTGTTTGCTGGTGCATCAAGAAAAATGGTTAATCTAGGTTTGGCAAGGATCGCTAAATCAATCCAAGAATCTATTCTGGCCACTATGATATTTTCACTAATAGCGTCATAAACTACAATTCTGTTTTCTCTCATCACTCCACCAACAGACCCTTCTACGCTGTGCCAACCTCCTCTAGTGAATTTGTATTCGAAAGCTAAAATTTCTTCCTTGAAAGTATAGATATAACTACCATCATCTCTTCGCGTCATCAGATATTGACTGTCGCTGGGGTCCCAACGATTAAAGCTCCCGGTCAGGAAAATACTGTCCTCTGAAGGAGTATACTCAGGTATATCATTCACGATGATAGTAATTCCACTTGCACTGAGGTGTGTGGATATGAGTACTAAGAGGAGAACGAGCATAGCAACCCCGTCTCGCCACTTGGAAAATGTTCCCATGCTGATAGTCTTATTTATTCTTTCATGAATATTGCGAACACAAAATCGTCATTTTTTTATTTACCTAGTACAAAACATTGAAAAACATGTAGTTCTAAGGAATAGCCAAGTGACGATCGTTTGGGTTTTGGAAAAAGGTCTGCTAAAATCCTATGTCTTGATTCTAAGATCTACAGCCGACTGGCAGTCAAATGAATCAGGCTTCTCCTAAAAAGAAACTTACTTCTGTTCCTTTGTCCACTTCACTCTTAAACTCTAAAGTAGACTTGTGTGTCCTAACAATTGCTTGACAAATCTTTAGACCTAAGCCTATACCCTTTTCACTATTAGTCCCAAGTGTTGTGGAAAAGGTCTTTTTAATCTTCTTAATCGCTGATTCGTTCATACCAACCCCTTCATCACTAATTGCGACTTTCACTAAACCTTTCTCCAACCTCGATGACAAAGTAATTGTGTTTCCTTTTCGACTAAATTTAATCGCATTACCAATCAAATTGCGGAGGACCGTTTTGATCATATCTTCTTGACCGAACACACAAGATGCCCGAAGATCCAACTTAAATTCAATCCCCTTATCTTTAAAAATGTCCGAAAATATAAAATTTAAATCCTCTGTAATACTTGGCAAGTTGACCGTGCCCATTTCTAGATGTGCGTCATTACTTTGGCTTTTGATCCAAACCAATATGTCGTTGATCAAAAATTCTACTTTGTCAACTTGACTTTCTAGCTCGACCATCATGCTCTTACTCTCGTCTATGGTAAGGTCTTCGTCCTTGGTCAATGATATGACGCTGTGCAAATTCGCTAATGGGGACCGCACATCATGTGCCAATATCGAAATCAAGTCTTTTCGCATTTCGCTCATCGCATTCATCTCAAGGTAACTTTCCTTGATCTGACTATCCTCCAATTGCATCAATTCAGATTGGTTAAAACTGTTTCTGAGTTGTTTTTCATTGTTGAACTTGTACCAAATAATGGTGACAAAAGTCATAATGTAGATCAAAATCAAGTTGATCTGTTCATGTTTGTCAAAATCAAAAGCAAATAGAATTACACCTAGAAAGCTTAAAACAACAAACGGAGTAACCATCAACAAATGCCGAAAAATAATTCCTGAAAAGATGTAAGCCGCAAACGTCGTAATGACCATGATATTGGATAACGACCCGCCATCCGTACCATTGAGTAGCGTCAATATGAGTTGACTCAATATTGTAAAAACACAAAAGAATGAGGTAATGAAAAAGAAACCTCCTACCCTAATTTTAGATTTATAAAACCAGATGAAAGCAAACAATGCTGCATAAACGGGCAGTATAACAATTCCCTGAAATAACATCGACTCTGGGTCCCGTCCGGTGTAGAAGAAGGTATCCTTGAGGAAATAAATAAAATTGAAAAGGAAAAGGGCGAAAACCACTTTTTCGATTAGTGCAATTTCACTCTTTTTCAAGAACACACGGAACCCAGATTCAAAATCACGATCCCGAAAAGTCAACCACCCATTTTTATAAAAAGAATTCTTCATCAAGCCTGCTATACGAAGTAATATAACTACTTAGTCTTATGAAAGTCAGTTTGTCAAGCTTTTTAATAATGCCCTTACTTCATCTGGACCTTCAATACTATAATTAGCAGCAGATTGACTACCGCCAACCTTAATAGAGATTGCATTTTCTGGCATGGCCTTAAATGTATCTTCGTCCGTCCAGTCATCGCCAATGGCCATTACGAAATCTGCTTTGTACCTTTTTAACCAATTAGCTGCAGCACGGCCTTTATTGACTTCTGTACTTTTAATCTCAATCACCATATCTCCTTCCAATACTTGAAGGTTCTGATTTGAAGCAATATATTTCAAATGACTTGTCAACTCACGAGTTCTTATTTCACCTAGACCCGTCTCTACTCTTCTGTAATGCCATACCAAAGAATAATCTTTCTCTTCGATAAAAGACCCTGGTGTCCTATTGACATAACTCTCCAACACCTCTTTGATATCAGATTTCCATGTATCTGTTAGCTGTGTAATAGTCTCCCACTCTCCACCAGATTTTCTCAACCAAACGCCGTGCTCTCCAATCAAATCCATTGGTTTATCATTGAACCACTTTTGTAGCGTCCCTCTATCTCTACCACTAATGATCACCACATGTGTAGATTCGACAGCCAAAAGACTATCTAGTATCTCGTATAACTCACCATCAGGTGAAGCCATCTGAGGGTCTCCATGAAATCCGGTTAACGTACCATCATAATCCAAGAACAACAAGCGCTGTTTGGCTTCTGAGAAATTCCTCTTGATTAATTTCTGAGTTGCTGCATCTATTATCTTTGTCTTCTGAGCCAATTGCTGTTCTTTGACATGATCCAGTCGACTCATAAATAAGTCCACCCAATTGTAGATGTTGTAGCGCTTGAGAGTAGCCTGCATTTGTCTCATTCTTGCCTTTTGCTCTTCCTCTGGCATTTCTAATGCATCACGCATTGCCTCCACCATTTGGTTTTGATTGTTAGGATTCACCAATATTGCCTCTGACAATTCTTTGGATGCACCCGCCATCTCACTCAAAATCAATACTCCTTTTTTGTCCAGCTTACTGGCTATAAATTCTTTGGCTACTAGGTTCATTCCATCACGCATCGGACTGACCATACCAACATCCGCCATTCTATAAAATGCCGAAAGTGCATGCAATGGATAAGACCTATAGAAATAATGAACAGGTGTCCAGCTCAATCGACCATATTGCCCATTGATTCGTCCTACCAACAAATCAACTTCTTCTTTCAGCTCCACATATTTGCCCACTTGATATCTGGACGGCACCACGATCATCACCAAAGAAACTTTTTCTGTATACTGCGGATATTGCTCCAAGAACTGCTCAAATGCTTTTAGTCGCTCTGGAATCCCTTTAGAATAATCCAATCGGTCAATAGACAACATCATCTTAGACGCCCCGATTGCCGTACGGTATTGCACTTCCTTTTCCAAAGTCTCCGGCAATGTAGCAGTCATTTGATACTTGTCGTAATCGATACCCATTGGTAGAGCATCTGCCATGATCTGTCTCCCTTTGTAGTTGATAATACTGTTGTCGTTACCAATCCCTGCGAGCCTACTGACCGATGACAAAAAATGTCTCGTATCATCATAGGTATGAAAACCTAAAAAGTCAGCGCCCAACATTCCGAGTAATAATTCTCTTCTCCAAGGCAGCAATCTAAAAGACTCGTATGATGGAAATGGAATATGAAGAAAGAACCCAATCTTCAAATCTGGTTTTTCTTTTCTTAGTAACTCAGGCACTAATAACAACTGATAATCATGAACCCAAATGGTATCACCATCATTCGCCTGTGAAAGAATTGCTTTAGCAAACTTTGCATTTACCTCTTTGTATGACAACCATGTGTCTTCTCTGAATATCGAATACTGATTGAAATAATGAAAGTTGGGCCAAAGTGTTTCATTAGAAAACCCTTCGTAATACAACTCTAAATCTTCGTCAGTTAAGAAAACCGGGTACATATTTTGACCCTGTAATTCTTCCAAGGTTCGATTCTCCTCATCCTCATTTTGCAGCGTAGCACCTGGCCACCCAATCCATTGATTGTTTCCGTTTTTGTAAACAGAGCCCAAACCAGTAGCCAAACCTCCTTCTGTTGTCTGAAAGTTGAGTTGATCCTTTTCTTTGACCACTCTAACTGGCAATCTGTTCGAAACAATAATAGTTTTGGATGTAGTCTTGCTGCTCATAAACTGTTGGTTTTCAAATCTGAATCAAAAATAGATATTCTATTTAATACGCTTCTCGATATATCAATACAATAATATGCCTTTTCGCATGCTTAAATATGCTTCTTTTCTATGCTTTTCTATTTCAACTAGCTCCTCATAACCCCCATTTTGCTCTATCCACTTCCTGATTTTATCAGTACCGTTGAGTATGTCAATAGGTAATATATGTTCTTCATACTCATAAGGAGGCTGTTTCCACTCAAATGATGCCCCCAGGTTATGATAAAAAACTTTATTAAGTACTTGTCCTAAAACCCACGGTTGGAAAGCCTGATAATCCGTCACGTGGATTTGATAACCATGACAGACAGTTCCTGCATGTTTTTGAAATGTTGGCAAATAAGAAACGGGTCTTAATACAAAACCTTTGAGGTTAAAATGCTCGAATTCTTGCAGCAAGAGTGGCAATAGGTCATAGTTTTTGATCACTGGGTGCCCCACAGTTTCCAAACTCTTCGTTGTTCCACGTCCCTCTGAAATGTTCGTCCCTTCAAAAATGACAGTCGCCACAAAAGTGAAGCTAGACTCGATGCTAGGCAAATTAGGAGAGGGCAATACCCATGGCAACTTCGTATCCCAAAATGTCATGCTACGCTCCCAACCTTTCATTTTCAATACTGTCAATTGACAGTCAATTCCCCAATGGGTTTTTGCCATCATGGCAACCTCACCCATCGTCATCCCATGACGCATTGGTAATTCATGTCTGCCTACAAAAGATTGAAATTTCAGATCCAAGATATTTCCTTCGATAGCTTCACCGCCAATTGGGTTGGGTCTATCAAGTATGATTACTTCTACTCCGTTTTCCCCACAAGCCTCCATCATATAAGTCATCGTGTAGATGTACGTATAGACACGCGTACCAACATCCTGAAGGTCAACGATGACATGGTCCAAGCCTTCTAACATCTCTGGAGTTGGCTTTCTCGTATTTGAATAAAGGCTATAAACTGGCAAGTCATAATGCCCATGATGAAAATGAGTGGTCTCAATCATGTTATCTTGTACATCAGCAAAGATGCCATGCTGTGGAGAGAACAGCTTCTTTAAACGGTCCCCAAATATTGATTTCACCTTGTCAATACCGTGTTGATAGTTCGCATCGACCGATGCAGCATGACAGAGGTAGCCTACTGTCCCTTTGATCTTGGAGGAATAATTTTGGAGATGGTCTAGGCCTGTTATTGTCTTCATGTTTCAAATATATCTGAATCCAAGACTGTATCTATGGACGAGTGAATTTATTGTTCTTGGTAGTTAAAATAGTGCATCTTTAGCTTTCAAATAAGCTTATTGAGTCCATCTCTAAAAAGAGATTCCACCCAATACAAATTGATAGACAACATCTCCATTAGCCGGAATATAGCTCACACGAAAACCAGCTTCAAATTCTAATAAATAGCGCATCAAGTTAAAATTGAAAAGCACATCAGTTCCAACAGACTCTATGTGGTCCCAATTTTCACTATCGTTCGAAACAAATCCTTGATTGTAAAAAGCATTGGCATATATCCGCTGTAGGTTGAACAACCACCCCACATGCCAATCCATATAAGCAATAGGCAAACTATAGTTGACATCAATATTGGCAAAGTAGTTCGTTGGGGTATAACTATAGCCCTTGGTATAGGCAATAGGACTCTGGAAAAAATAGTTTTGAACGTCTTGGTATTGATAACCTACACGGGTGTAAAATGAATGGTGCTTGAAGAATCCTGGCATATAACCAACACCTTCACCTGATACCAAAAAACTCTCATAATCACCACCTAGAGGCGTGTGCTTGAGGTGCGCTAATAAATTATAACCCCACCTTGGGTTCAAATCCAATTTGCTACGGCCCAATTGGCTATAATAGGATAGAGAATGTTCCAATGCGATCAGTTTGCCATCAGCACTTTGACCAATTAGAACATCCGCTGGTGGTACATTGTAGTTGGACACTGAGGTATGTTCAATAGCTGAACTCAAAGTTAATTTTCTCCGAT
Organism: Reichenbachiella sp.; assembly: GCA_051531955.1. Lineage (GTDB taxonomy): Bacteria > Bacteroidota > Bacteroidia > Cytophagales > Cyclobacteriaceae > Reichenbachiella. Next base: position 17,810 of record JAOPTS010000008.1, on the reverse strand, counting down.
ACACCGAATTGGTTAGTAACAATGGAATCCTCAAACCAACTCTCGCTGTATTTTCATTCCATTTGTAATAGTCACTTGTACTATCCGTCCGGCTAATTGTCAACTGACGATATCCCATCTCTAGACCAAAATCTATGATAGGATACAATCCTTGATAACTAATATTGGCCGTGGTTCGCCACGCATTTTCATTTGGATTGAAAATCACGCCTGCATTGATGAATGTTGTACTAATCAAGTCTTGAGAAGTAGCATTAAAACCATATTCATTCTCAAAGACTGATGCTCTTAATCCCCAATTCGTCGGTTTTATGGAGTTGGCAATCTTATTGAATTTCTTCACTTGATATGCACTATCAGGTGCATGATATAAGACTTCTTGGATCCCTTCATTTTCCACCATCACTTCTTCAAAGTGAGTGTCAATATTTTCTACGTCTTCAATTGGGATCTGAATCAAATTATTCAGGTCTGTTTTAACCGCGTTCAATCCATCGGCAGAATAGTCGTTGTAATACATCCATTGACCCTGCTCGTCCACCTTTGGATTGAAAGCCCCAAATCGCGACGCTGTGATTTGTGATTTTTGTTGGGTCGTAAGATTATAAGAATAGATATTATCAATCCCGTTGAAGTTGGAGGTATAATAGAGATAGTCACTAGACAATACAGGATGGCCAATGTTCTCCTCCTCTGCGTAAAATAATTCCGTCTCAGAATAATTTGATAAGGTTAATTTAACCACCGACTTACCCTCTTCTTTGTATTTGAGCATCACAATATTTTCACCTGATGAGTCAAACTGTGGCATACTATAAAAGCTATTCTCCTCATTTTCTACCTCATGAATGATTTCGCCTTTTAAGTTTAGAATCTGTAATTGATTTTCACTCTTTTCGGATTGTGCTATTGCAAATAGTTGAGTACCATCTGGAGAAATAGCAGCAGCACTGTATCTGGTTTTCTTAGTTATTGTATTTGTTTCTCCAGTATAGACATTGAGTGTTTTGATCACAGAGTAGCTCTTGTTGTACCATCTCGGATCGAACTCATACTCGATCCAAACTACCGTCGAATCATTGCTACTCAAGAAACCCGCCTCATTATAGATGCCGAGTTTAAAGATTACTTCTTCATTCCCCTTTTCATCCACTAATATGAATTGCCGAATGTCTCCCAATCCATTTTTAATTGATAAGACTTTCTCTCCAAAAGGAATTGCATATTGATAATTGGTAAATGTTCTCCGATCTTCAGAGTTCAGAGTTACGTATTCCGAAGGCTCAAATTTTGCGAGTTGAGCCGTGTACAGATCTTTTTGCTCGGCCATCATCTCATTGTAATTTTGTAGGAGGTTATTGCCTGTATATTTTTTCTGTGACTTAGAGAAAGTACCTGGAATGAATGGCTTACGAAAGGCATTACCAACCACCTTATCCCAGATGTCAGGCCCATGATGGTTTTTGAGGTGAGTGGTCATCAAATAACCTGTCACGTAATGGTTGGGAACAAAATCACTGTAGGAATTCAAATGCTGTTTGTAATAATGATAACCACCCTTATCAATCAAATTGGCTTTCCATCCCATGAGAAACTCAGGTTGTCTACCGCGACCTGTCCTGCCCATGGCAGTCTCCGCACCTACCGCATCTCCTTCAAAAAACCAGCTTGGTGCCGCAACAGCCGCCCAAAAACCAGGACCATATTCCCCAAAAAGAAAATAAAACACTTTGTTGAATGGTGTGATGGCCTTTTCGAATTGCACCATGTGCCGATATTCATGAGATGCCAAATGCTCGAGCCAATGATCATTACCTAGGTCTTGATTGGACTGAGGTGAAAAAGTAAAAAACTCAGATCTATAAGGTGCCACAGTCACAAAGCCATTGGATTGTGCCTTTTGGTTTTGTAATAGAACTGGAAATTTTCTAGGTTGGGTTCCCAGTGATTGACTTCCAGGGCCATATATATTTTCTAATATATTGGTCGTTTTATTGGCCTCTGACTCGAACCCTACTGGGAATATTATTCTGAAATGTTCACTCTGTATCTGTTGCCATTTGATACTAGGTGGTAAGGTGGACAGCTCTTGTGCTTCCAAACCAAAAGCACTGATGAGCAAGAATAAGATCAGGTAGTTTTTCATTTTTAAAAAGTCGCCTTTAAAGCCTTGGCTAATTTATTAAAATCTCTTTCATCATTATATACATGTGGAGAGACTCTCATGTATTGCCCTCTCATCGATACGCTTACTTTATGAGCTTTGAGCTGAGTTTGTAATGACTCTATTTTATCAACGGGAATTTCAATTCCAAATAAATGCGAGGAACGAGCATCAGATTGCTCGATATACAGACCCATTTCCCTGAATTGATCAATGAAAGGCTCGCTCAACGTTTTACAATAATCCTGAATATTCTCTACTTCCCAATTAAGGATTTGTTTGAGCGAGGCAATCAACATTGGGTTCAAAATAAAATTGCTCTTTTCTCCTACTTCAAACCGATGTGCGCTGGATTGATACTCGTCTTGATAGTTAACCAGTCCAGCAAAATCATCACTGTCTTTTCTATTGATCCAGTTTTGTTCTATCGGTTGGCCCTTGTCAAACTTAGTCCCATAATATGCCACTCCAAGACTGTACGGGCCTAAAAGCCATTTGTAACTCGCCACAATCAATGCATCAGGTTTGACTTGTTGCACATCAAAAGGTAATGCACCAATAGATTGGGTACCATCTATTACTAAATATGCCCCTACTTCATCGCACTTGGCCCGAATGGCCATCAAATCAAACAAAGTACCATCTGCCCAATGTACATGCCCTATGGCCACCGCCTTTGTCTTGTTATCTATCGCATTGAGAATTTCTTCATTCCATTTTTGACCTCTTTTTTCTTTGGTATCAGGTGCTGCGATAATTTTCAGCTCCGCCTCATTTTGATCACATTTAGTTTTCCAAGGGTAAATATTACTTGGGAACTGATCCATGGTCACGACTACATTGTCGTCTTTATTGATCTCAATATTGTTGACCGCATTACCAATACCATATGACGCTGATGGGATCATCGCAATACGAGTGGGCTCAGGATTATTAATCAACTCTGAAAAAAGCAACTTGATGGTTTTGACATCATGGAAAAAATCATCCGGTCCAATCAAGTTCGGTTGTCTCTTTCTACTGATTCCTTTTCGCCCTGCATTTTCTGATTTTTTGAGCAAGGGAGCCATATATGCACAATTGAGGAAGCCGTACTTTTTGTTCAGTAGGAATTTGTTTTTTTGATTATTCATTTAGCGTTATTACTTATCATTGTTGTCCACAATCAAAGCTAAATAATTAAGGCTAAATGATACGATCACTCATCCTGATAAGAGTTAAACAAATTTATAGGCTTTTGTACCAAGTGGGCTTGTTGAGAGTTTTTTTAATATTACTAGCATTGATCGCCGTCTCCTCTGCTTGTTTTGTCTCTATCCATGATCCAGAAAAAGTTCATTACGTTGATGGTTTAATGCTCCTTATTCTTTTTTTCATTCATAACAGCCGAAAAGATAAGACTTTTGTCAAGCTCTATTTCAACGCTCCGTGGCTATTCTATTTTGCTGAGTATCTTATAATGACGCTCGTGATCACAATAGCCTTAGTCATTTACCAACAATGGATCCATTTAGGAGGGTTCATCTTATTGATATTCTTGTTATCTATCAGTTCTTTGGGTAAGAGTGAAACGAAAAGTACCATTAAAATTTTGCTCCCAATTAATCTAAGACAATATGAGTGGGTAGCTGGAATGCGCAATTTTCAGACCATAGTAATTGGTTTGTTTTTAGTTGGTTTAGCTGGACCCATTTGGGTAGGTGTGATTCCTATAGTCATCCTCTTTCTCGGCCTAACATTTTTATCCTTCTATGAAAAACAGGAACCTCTGTCTTTTCTTTTACTTCAAGAAATGTCTGTGAATCAATTGATCTGGGACAAACTGAAGTACGGCGTGTTGATGGGCTCAGTTTTTATCCTTCCCCTGGCATTTATGTTTGGGCTGTTCCACCCAGAGTATTGGTATATCGTATGGGTTCAGTATTTGATATTTATTAATATGCTCGTTTATGCACTACTATTGAAGTACCCCTTTTTCGAACCTGAAGGTAGGTTTTTTGGGTCGCCAGTTTTCTATCCCTTGGGATTTTGGATATTTATATGCCCTATACTGCTACCCTTGGCCTGGGCACTATCGATCTATTTCTATCAAAGAGTTCAACACAATCTAAAATTTTATCTTAATGATTACAGTAAATAATCTCGTACATACATATGGCAAACACGAAGTACTAAAAGGAGTCGAATTAAAGATTGCTTCTAAAAAGATTCATGGTTTGGTCGGTATGAATGGGTCAGGTAAAACGACTCTTTTGAAATGTTTGTATGGGCTCATCAAAGTAGAAGCAGGTAGAATATTATTGAATGGTAACCCCATCACCAAGAAGGAGGTTTCATTTCTTCCTTCTGAGAACTTTTTCTATAGCAATATCACCGCTAGAGAATATTTGAGCCTTGTGAAAAACCCAACTTTCGTAGACTCAGATTGGGCTGATTTATTTGACATTCCTTTAGACGAACTGATAGATGGATTCTCGACTGGCATGAAAAAGAAAATTGCTATCATAGCCACTTTCAAACAAGACAAGCCTTATATGATTTTAGATGAACCGTTCAACGGGTTGGATATTGAGTCTTGTCATATCCTGCAATCATTGTTATTAAAGCAACTCGAAAAAGAAAAAACCGTTTTGGTGACCTCTCACATATTGGAATCTATCACTAAAATTTCAGATGAAATACATGTATTAGAAGACGGCCGTATAGGGCGTCATGCGTACAAAGAAGGGTTTAATCAATTAGAAAAAGACTTAGATGATCATTTTTCCAATAGGAATGAGAATTTGATAGACAAGATTACCTCATGATAGAAGTATTACTATTTGATAGCCTCCAACTTGCTGAAAAGACCATCGGTCTTAACGAGACGAAAAAGTTTAGTTTCGAAGACCATGAATTTTGTGTCCATAGAAATTCCAAAGGCCTATTCGCATTCGAGTCTAAGTGCCCCCACATGAGCGATGAGATGACAAAGGCCAAAGTCAATGCATCGAATGAGGTCGTCTGCCCATGGCATGCCTATAGATTCGACCTTTCAACCGGAGAAGAATCAGAGCAACGATGCAAAGCATTGAAAATATACCCACTCAATACAGAAGAAGGCGCCATCAAAATCACTTTGTAACAAGGGCACAAAAAAACCCCGACCAAAGGCCGAGGTTTCAAGTTCTTAAAGTGAGCTGAAATTAAGCTGCGCTTTTCATATTTTCTTCTTTGGTAGATACTTCCATTTTCTTAATATGGATCATACCTAATTTATCCATTACCCACATGATTACATAAGCAGGGTCAACTTCGTGCCATCTTATTCCTCCAAAATTAGCTCTGTTGCCATACTTGTGGTGGTTGTTGTGATAAGACTCTCCCATCATCAATACATCTACTGGTAACATGTTCTTACTAGTATCACCCACTTTGAAGTTGGTATAACCATAAACATGAGCAAACCAGTTAATGATTGCGCCATGAATTGGTGCCATCAAAAATGCAACTGGCAGTGCCAACCACATCCACCATGCAGTAGCATATGTGTAGAAGAAGTAAATATAAAATGCCGACCATGCTAATCTTGAGACCCAAGATCTAGCAAACTTGTCAAATGCAGGCCATTGAGGCACATCATCAGTGAATCTACTTTCTATTTCGATTTCCTTATTAGTGATTTGAGAATAGGTTGTCTTCGTTCTCCACATCATCGCAAATAGGTTTGCATCATACTTAGGAGAATGAACGTCTTTTTCAGTATCTGCATAAGCATGGTGCATTCTGTGCATCACACCATAACCATAGGCACTGAGGTAATTGGACCCTTGAAACATCCAAGTACCGATAAAACTTAATTTTTCACCGAGTTTTGACATGGTGAATGATTGGTGAGCCGAATACCTGTGTAAGAAGAAGGTTTGAAAGAATAAGCCTCCATACCACAGAACTAACATCAAAATTAATATTTCCATTTTTTCTTTATTGTTTGTAACTCTAAGACAACCGAACTTAGAATTTGTGACAAAGTTCAGTAAAAAAAACTATAATTTTCGAACTTGTGTAAAATACACGTCGTATTTGTACTTTTGCGCTCTGATAATTCAATCATTCTGAATGACCAAGTCTAATAAATCTCTAGTACATCAAAATGTTGATCAATTGGATCCCAAACAATATATTATTGTTAAAGGTGCAAGGGTCAATAATCTTAAGAATCTAAGCGTTGCTATTCCACGAAACAAATTGATCGTGGTGACAGGATTGTCTGGTTCAGGCAAGTCTTCGTTAGCCTTTGACACGTTATTTGCTGAAGGGCAAAGAAAGTATGTAGAGAGTTTGAGCTCTTATGCCAGACAATTTTTGGGCAGGATGGAAAAACCTGAAGTGGATTATATCAAAGGAATTTCTCCCGCAGTAGCTATTGAACAAAAAGTAAATACTAGAAATCCCCGTTCTACAGTAGGCACTACCACGGAGATTTATGATTATATCAAATTGTTGTTCGCTCGAGTTGGCAAAACAATTTCTCCTGTCAGCGGCAAAGAAGTAAAAAGAGATACTGTCACGACTGTTGTCAATAACGTCAACCTCAATGAGGATGGTGCCAAATTCATGGTGGCTACTCCGCTGACCTTACATGACGGTAGAAGTCTAGAAGAAGAATTGAAAATCTTGCTGAGCAAAGGTTTTACTAGGGTCTTGGTCAAAGGGGACATGGAGCAGATTGAGGATTTAGATATTAAAAAGACCAATCCTGCTGATGTAGAAATATTGATTGACCGACTGGCAGTCAACAAAGAAGATGAGGATGCTACTTTTAGATTAGCTGATTCGATCCAGACTTCCTTTTTTGAGGGTGATGGTGCATGTCATATTCATTTTAGAGATCAGGCTGTTAAAACATACTCGGACAAATTTGAGTTAGACGGCATTTTGTTTGAAGAGCCTTCTTCAAACCTATTCAGTTTCAACAACCCATATGGTGCTTGTAAAAAATGTGAGGGCTTTGGTAAAGTATTAGGAATCGATCCAGATCTGGTCATTGCTGATAGAAACCTATCCATATTCGAAAATGCCATCGTACCTTGGAGAAGCGAAACCATGAAGAAATGGTTGAAGCCCCTCCTCGATATGGCACACGACATAGACTTTCCTATTCACAAGCCTGCCAAAGATTTGACCGAAGAGCAAATGGAGCTCTTATGGGAAGGAAAAGGGAAGTTTGAAGGTATTCATGCCTTTTTTGACTTCATAGAGACACAGCTGCACAAGATTCAATACCGCGTGCTTTTGTCTAGATACCGTGGAAAAACTACTTGTCCATCTTGTAAAGGAACTCGCCTTAGAAAAGATGCCAATTTTGTAAAAGTCAATGACAAGTCAATTTCACAATTGGTCTTGATGCCTATTCTAAAGTCGGTTGAGTTTTTTGATAGCTTAGAATTAAATGAGTTTGATCAAAAAGTCGCGGATCGGCTGCTAAAAGAAATTAAAAACAGACTGTCTTACATGACAGAAGTTGGTCTAGGTTATTTGACACTGAACAGACTGACCTCTACTCTATCAGGTGGAGAATATCAAAGAATCAAATTGGCTACTTCATTGGGTAGTGCTTTGGTAGGATCGATGTACATCTTGGATGAGCCAAGTATTGGACTGCACCCTAGAGATACCGAGAGGCTCGGAAAGGTCCTCAATACGCTTCGAAACCTTGGTAATACCGTCATCGTCGTAGAGCACGAAGAAGAAGTAATGAAACAAGCGGATCAAATCATTGACATTGGACCTGCTGCAGGTATTCATGGTGGAGAGTTGATCTTCCAAGGAGATTGGGATGATATCCGAAAAGAAACAGAATCTATCACGGCACGATTCCTAAATGGAATTGAATTCATCCCTGTTCCTAAATTAAGAAGAAAGGCACGGTACCATATCGAAATCACCGGCGCAAGAGAAAACAACCTCAAGCGCGTGGATGTCAAGGTTCCTTTGGAAGTACTGACAGTCGTAACGGGTGTCAGTGGCTCTGGAAAATCTACGCTGATCAGAAAAATATTCTACCCTGCACTTGGCAAAATATTTGGTGTAACGGGAGAAGAAACAGGCAAGCATACGGCTTTGGATGGTGATTATAAAATGATCCAAAAGCTCGAGATGATTGACCAAAACCCGTTGGGTAGAAGTTCGAGATCAAACCCTGTCACCTATGTCAAGGCATATGATGCAGTCCGAACTTTGTATTCTGAACAAATGTCAGCCAAGCAGCGAAATATGAAACCTGCACACTTTTCTTTCAATGTCGAAGGAGGTCGATGCGAGACTTGTCAAGGAGAAGGGGAAGTAAAGATCGAAATGCAATTCATGGCGGATCTGCATTTGACATGTGATGAATGTAAGGGCAAACGCTTCAAAGACGAAGTATTAGCGATTACCTACAAGGACAAAAATATCTCGGAAGTACTGGACATGAGTATCGAAGAGAGTTTGGACTTCTTTGAAGATCAAAAAGCTATTTTCTCTAGACTCAAACCACTTGATGATGTGGGATTGGGATATGTCAAGTTGGGTCAGAGTTCCAATTCTCTAAGTGGGGGTGAAGCTCAACGTGTTAAACTAGCGTCATTCTTGGGTAGAGGTGCCATAGCACAAAAAGAAAAAATATTGTTCATTTTTGATGAACCTACTACTGGGCTCCACTTCAAAGACATTGAAAAGTTACTTCACTCTATCAATGCATTGGTTGAGCAAGGGAATACAGTCGTGATCATCGAACACAACATGGAGATCATCAAATCTGCGGATTGGATCATTGATTTAGGTCCTGATGGTGGTGACCAAGGTGGTTATATCTGTTTTGAAGGGACGCCTGAAGAGATGGTCAAACTAGATGATAACCATACAGCTAAGTATTTGAAGGGTAAGATTAATTAATCAGGCCTCCACCTTATTGAATGACTATTTTCTGCACAATTTGATTGTGAACGGTGCTCATTTTGAGAAGATAGATCCCTTTATCTATTCCTTCTAAGTTCAATTTCTCTGACCATTGATCAGAGGAAAATACAACCTGTGCATTGAGATTATATAGCTTTAGAGATTTAAACCGATCATTATTATTCCCCCAATCATAGTGCAAATGAAGCTCTCCAGTTGTCGGGTTTGGGTAGAGGTGCAAGTCACTGACTACTTCATTTATTGATAATGGTGTATCACTGTCCGCCACCAATGGGTCAGTTCCGTTATTGTATTCTGTCAGGTTACTGAGACCATCACCATCTGGGTCATCACTGGCCCCATAGGTGTAGGATAACATTTGCTCAAATTCCCATTCGTCCAAAAGACCATCATCATCTACATCATCTCCTGTTCCGCTAAAGTTGGCATGCGAAGGGTCCAAGGCTGGCATGGTCGCATCCACTGATTTAAGATAATCACGCAATGTCAAATACATGTCATTGGCAAGGTCAGGTTGCAAAGAAGAAAGGTCCTCACTTTCACCTGGATCACTAGACAAATCATACAAGTATGCATTTCCTGTTTCATACTCCATCACTAATTTCATCTCACCTGAAACCATCGCAGACCGAGGTGTTTTATTACGATTGTTTTCATAATGTGGTGAATGAAAATACAAGGGTGACGTACGGTCAAAACTATCTCCTGTCAATAAAGAAGCTATACTTTGCCCATCCATATTTGCAGGTAATGCCACCTCACTGCCTGTCAACTCTGCCATCGTAGGGAATAAATCATAGGCAATCACTGGCTCAGAATTATACATATTAGTTAAGACATTGGGTCCCTTGACAACAAAAGGAACTCTGATTCCTCCTTCGCTAATGAACATCTTGCCAAATGCAAGCGGTGTATTATCCGTAAAATTCATCTGCCCACCATTATCTGATATAAAGAATACATAAGTGTTTTCATCCAAGCCTAATTCCGTTATTCGATTCAAAAGCAATCCAATCCCTTCATCTGTATCTTCAGTCATTGCGGCGTATTCTATATGGTCATGTATGGTTCCCATTGGGCGCTGAGTTGGATCATTGTATAGATCAATCGTTTCTTGCTTTGCCTCGATATCATCATGGACCGCATAGTGAGAAAGCTGAATTGCAAATGGAACTTCATCGGCAACTGCTTGTTCGATAAATGCAATGGACCTGTCTGTCAACTCAAAAATCTTTTTTGGGTCTTCTTGCACCGTCTCTCCTTGGTTGCCACTACTATTATTTGTTGCACCATCACTATAATCAAAGCCATTGTTCTCAGGGCTCGAATCATCTGAAGAACCTAAGTGCCATTTACCATAATGCGCCGTACGGTAATTAAGACCTGTAGACTTGAGCCACTCTGCATAGGTGATCTCTGAAGCGTCCAACATCGTCTCTGAATTGGGTTCTATCAAAATATGATCCGTATCAATATTGTTATCAGTATTGGTGAAGCCAGTCCTCGCAGTGCTCTTACCCGTCATGATACTATTTCGAGAAGGAGAACATTTGGGAGCAGGCGCATATCCTTGACTAAACGTTAAGCCATTGGCTGCCATGCTTTCTATCTCGGGGGTATAATAAAAGTCACTTTTAGAACCCTCCAAGTTCCCATCCATCTGTAGAGATGAACCTGTCCAACCTTGATCATCCACTACTATGATGACAAAATTGGGTTGCGCCACAGCGATTGAACCCAACAATACCATCCAGCAGATGAGCGTGATTTTGATTACTTCTTTCATATTAGCGATCATTGAATTGTCTTTAATCTCAAAATATAACGTTTAAAACCGAAGATACCCTGCTAAAGACATCCGTTATTAATTACTAGCTTTGATTCATATTTCAATTAAACGAATGAATACAACAAAAAATATTTTAGGAATTTGTGGCAGTGCAAGCTCCAACTCATCTAACCTCACTATTCTTAAATCAATCGCATCTGTTGGTCAATCAGATTTTGAATTGACTCTAATAGATGACTTATCAGAATTACCACACTTCAAGACCGAATTAACTGAATCCAATGTTCCTGCAAAAATAGTAGCACTCAGAAAAGCCATTGAAACTGCAGACGGTATTATTATTTGTACGCCTGAGTATGTGTTCAGTATTCCAAGTGGCTTGAAAAATGCGCTGGAATGGTGTGTCTCTACCACCGTACTGACTGATAAACCAACTGGACTAATCACAGCTTCTGCCAATGGAAGCAAAGGGCATGAAGAACTGAAATTGATCATGGAGACCCTACAATCTAAGTTATCAGATCAAACAACCCTCCTCATTCCCGGTGTAAAGGGGAAAGTAAAAGAGGGCCAAGTCACCGATGATCAGACAAAAAATGTATTGGAAGTATTTACTCAATCATTTATCAAAATGATAGATTCAAGCCATACTGAAAAGAGTAAAATAGGATAGTTTTAAAGAGGTTCAGACATAGCCATTTCTGTGACATATGGCTTCTTCTTTCTTCTTTTCTTCTTGAGCTTGTTGACCCAGATGATCGTTCCTGTCACGGGAAGTGACGTAGCTATCAAACATGAAATGAAATAGATTATTTTGGAGAATGTACCGAAGACTTCACCCGTATGGATAGATCGAATCGAATGAGCAATTTGATGATTGAGTGGTTCGTCGGAGAACAATTCCTTTTTCTTGACTATAGCGGTGAATTTATCCAAAATCAATTCATCTCTACCTGATACAGCAAAGAACCCCACTTTAGATTTGCTAATAGAAACCGTATTATTATTGACCTTAGGTAGGTTGATTCTAGTATCACCTTTGTAGTTCAGTTCGCTATTCGCAACTTGCAGGTAGTCTTCCAAACTTAAAGTTGTGACCTGGGCAGGTTTCTTTTCCTTCTGCTTATCATCACCTCCTCTGGATCCTCGTAAAGGCTTTTCCACTCCTAATGTGGCGTACATCCCATCTCTATACCAGTCAAACGACCAGTACAAGCCTGTCAGGGACATGATCAATAGTATAAAGGCCGAGTAAAACCCAAGTGCATTATGAAGGTCATGATTGATTCGTTTCCAGCTGGAATCCCATTTGATTTTCAATCCTTGTTTCCAAGATTTGATACGTTGAGGAATCCAGATAACCAAGCCTGTGATTGTCAACAAAGCAAAGATGACGGTAGCCCACCCGACAATCGGACGACCTATTTTGATATCCAACATCAGCCAGCGGTGCAGTTTGAACATCACCATAAAAAACTCACTAGAGCTCGTTTTACTATTCCCCTTCACCTCTCCAATAAAAGGATCAATCAAGTAGTTGGTGCCACGACGTTCCCCCTCCTTTCTCACGGAAATGGCATAAGCTTTCTCATCATCAGCAGGGATGCTGATCGATGATGCCTTTCCAGCTTCTACTGTTTGTTCTACTTTAGTGACCAGGTCTTTTAAAGGCAATCTAGACGCTCCTTCTGGAACACTTACATTGTAAATGTCAGCGTTGATTAGCTCTTCTATTTCACTATGAAAAGTGTAAACCGTACCAGTGAAGCAAACTACAAATAGGATCAGACCTGCCCCTATTCCTAACCACAAATGAATATCGTTTAAAAACTTTCTAACCTTCTTCCAAGAGTTGTTTTTGCCTTTCTTCATGATCTGATGCTGTTTACTTTATGTTGTAGCCATTTATTCAATGGTAAAGCCCCCAAAAGATTCTTTCAAGAAGAGAATATTTTGGAGGCTAAATGTTATACTCGGTAATTTTAATAAATACCGATATAGTAAGAATCTGCAGTTGATACGATTGCTGCAGCTGGTGTGAGTGCATCAGCAGATTCTGACGTGATGTCAAATTCGTAAATGAAGCCTTCTACTGCCAGAGGTGCCAATGCCATGTAGAACTTATCTCCTACTGCCACTGAGTTTTGGTATTGTTGCAACCATAGGTTTTCTGGCGTATTAAGTTTGACTGCTGAGCCATTGTATAGATCCACCCTCGCCACTGACCAAACTGCATCTTTTGTACTACCTAGATCGGAGTTGGCATAGGGCACATAGCCGATTCCGTCCCCTACATAGAACCACCCATTTGAAATAGTATTCACTCCCAATTTGTCAGATAAATTGAAGTCAAAACTCTCATCGTATGCACCGTTGCTAATTTTTAAGATGTAAGTATCCTTAGTGTTGTCAGGCACAGTAATAATTTGATACACATCGCCTTGCTCATCTGTGTACGACACTGTTGTTCTATAACCATTAGTTGCTCCACCAGCCATGTCTGTAGATAGAATCGTTGGGTTTTCTAAGCTTGGGAAGTCTAATACTAATGTTTCAACTGTATTGTAAGCTGCGTCAGCTCTTTCGTCAGGATTAGATGGGTCTACCCCTCTTTTACCCATACCATAATAGATTTTATCACCTGAAACTACTGGCGCGTCGATTCTAAAAACAAAGTCACCTGTCACTCCGTCAGCTGTTGATCTTGGGATTTCAAACTCCACATTAGTACTCATACCCAAATCTTCTAAATCCACGAGTAGCAAACGTGCAATCGCTTTCGTATATACATAATCACCACTCGTCTCGTCAAATATTTGCTCAGTTGCAATCGAGTGGAGCATCGCATTGTCGTCGTTCAATCTAGTCCAACGTGGGTAAGCTGTGCCCATGGCAAACTCGATGTTTGTTTTGTCTATCTGTACATAATCTTGACCACCGTTGTTATCAAACTTGTAGATGCTCCCCCCACCATAGTCAAGGCTATACATCGTATTGCCATCTAACGAAGTAAAAAGTCTAGCTGTACGTGTAGAAGGCACTTCAAAACCAAAGCCTTTGAAGGACAAGTTGGTTTCCGCTGATAAGTCAGCGTGACTCTGTACATAAGTAGCAGAAGGGTTACCCGAACCATCCGCAAATGCTATAGTAAATAGTCTGTCCTCATTGTCCTCTGGTCCATTTTCTGATTCTGATTCTTTATTGCAACTAACTGAGGCAAGTAATACGCCTACAATGAGAGCTTTACTAAATATGTTTCTTGTTGATTTAAACATTATATGATTTTTTTAATTTATTTAAAATATGTTGTAGGTAATTTTTCCATAGAATGCTCTTCCTGGTTTTTGTAAAGCCCAATTGTCAAAGACCTGCGCATTGAGGATGTTCTTAGCATCGCAACTGAGAGTAACTTTATCATTGGGAAAACCATAAGAGATACCAATATCATGAACTATCTGACTTGGAATCATGTCTTTACCCGACCCTCCGATACTTGGCCAGTTTTTGTAAAACTCATGCACATAGCCCAAGTTGTAGTAAGCAGAAAAACGCGATGACTTTTGTATGAAATTTTGCTGCGTATAGCGAAAATTCGAATTTGCTGTCAGATAGGGCTCATTTCTCAGGCGATCCTTGTAGTAGAGATATCGAGCGCCAATAGCATCAAACTCTGTATTGAACCGTGGGTTGGCAAGAGAAAAACCCGTTTTCCAATAAAATAGATCTGCATAATTATACCCTAATTCTACATCAATACCCGAACTCAATACCGAACTCACATTGACATAAGTAAAAGTCTCATCTTGCTGATCAGGCACGCCAGGCATGATACGATCTTGTATTCTTCTATAAAAGGCATTGGTGTTGAGCGTAATTGCATGCCTTTCGAAACGGTAGGGTCCCAAGTTAAGTCCTGCGTTGAAATTAACACTACTCTCTGCTTTTAATGCTGAAGAAGCTGATTCTACATTTTCAGATACATCTCCGAACAACTCTCGACTATTTGGCATTCGCAAGGTGTTTTCGCCAGAGACCAATAGAATTGTATTATTTAATAATTCATAAGATAGAGCTATGCCATAACCAGAATCATTGGTTTGCGCATCGTATGAATTGATCACCAGGTTTTCATCTCTGTCTTGTGTAGGTTCGTTCATCACTATATCCTGTGCATAAAATTTATAGAAAACAGAAGCCTTTAACCTATTATCGAAAGCTGTATGCTCCAGAGAGACGCCCAATATATTTTTCCACAGGGTACGTGTATCCATCAGGTCCTGCAACAACTGTGCATCGAGCGAATCATGGGACCTTCTTGTGAAATAGCTAGATAACAAGTTGGCCGAAATACGGCTATTCTGTCCTAATTGATACCCTACATTTAGCCGAGCAGTATACTTTTCTTCATTATCTTCACTGAGTGTTGAATCACCTCCTTCACCACCACCTAACCAACGGTAATAGTCTTCCGTGTTTGGATTGACTGTTCTTTCCCCTAGCCAGTTGTACATATAACCCAATGTATCAACAAGGCTTCTATGTAGTTGAGAATATGATCCAAAGAAATTAACATCCAGTCCGGAAGTCAACAAATCTTTTTTCACATAAGTACCTTGGATCATGTTTGTAGATTGACCTACCCACCGATTACCATAGACAATCTCCATGGTCGTAGCATGTTGAATATCTTTTTGCATATCAGACACGAGTACGCCAATGAAGAACTGATCAGCCCATTTCACATTGGTAAAACCTAAGTCAAACTTCAAGCCCTTAGACTCATAGCTATCATGAAACCGTTTGGCCGTCACAAACTGATCTTTTCCCCTCTCGTCTACGACATACACCTTTTCTCCCCATACCTTATAATTGTTGTCAGAGTAATTGTAAAAGGTAGAAACCTTAGTGGTTAAGCCAGACTTTTTTCCTCGAAACACGCCATTGAGACTGGCCTGATGAGAATTAAAAGAACCATAGGAATATGAAACATTGAGACTGTTTTGAGTACTTGTTTTGGTCACTACATTAATGGCACCTCCCATGGCATCACCACCAAATTCAGCTGGAACGACTCCTTTGTAGACCTCTACGCGAGTGATCATGGAAGTAGGAATGCTGTTGAGAGAAAACGAGGCACCGTAGTTATCAATCGGAATACCATCTATGAAAATTTTGACCGAGCTACCCGACAATCCATTGATGTTATAGCGGACCCGTGAGCCCATGCCACCACTTTGTCGGATCCTCACGCCCGCACTTTGATCAAGTACATCGTTGAGTTGAATAGACTGTAGTTTCAGATCTTTGGTTTCTATGGAGTTCACCGCAAAACCTTTTTCCTTGAGCAGCGTGCTTTCGGATTTACCATAGACCATTACTTCGTCCATCTCTTGCGTATCCTCTTTTAAATGGACATTGATTTCTATTGTTTGGTTTGGGAACAACTTGTGGATTTTGCTCTGCTTTTGATAACCCACTCCACTCACATGGAAAGTGTCGGTCCCAGCAGTTAGGCCTTTGATCAAGAAATTACCATTAAGGTCAGAAGCAGCTCCTTTACCTGTAGCTCCCAGTCGGATGCTCACACCAGGAATAGGTTGATTGTTTTCGTCTACGACCTTGCCTTTTACACATGCATACTGTGCCAAGGATAGATGAGTTATCAAAAGGAAAATGATGACGAGGATGAGATGAGATGACTTTTTCAAAGCTTATTTAGACTTATTAAAAATAACAGATCGCAAACTTAGAATTGAAACCCTTTGAAATCAATCCCTAGTACTAGTGATTTTTAATAGAACACTCGAAGGATATATCGGCATGGAAAAGGCCTTGTAGAATAACAATAAGCATCGTTTTCGATTAGTTGTCGTTGTGTCAAGGACTAAGAATTATTACCAGATCCTCCATGCAACAAGACATTGCTGCCCATAATATTGGAATGATATAGCTAGAGACTGCATGATGATTTATTAACTTTCTGATCTTAAGTTGTAGACCTATGATCAAATTTTACCTGACCTTATCATTCGTTCTTATTTCAATTGTTGCGCAGTCTCAAAGCCAAGATGACTTCAATACAATGATGTCCGAAGTATATGCCTTGCCGATGAATTCGGAGGAGTCTGTTGAAAAAGCAAAATCATTATATGATTTGGTGAAAGAAAGTAAGGACTTACAGACCATGTCCAATTACTTCATACTGTCAAACATTTTTGAAACATTCGCGACCGATGAGCAATTGGCTGCAGATTGTAAAGAGTTGGCCAATGCCATGATGCCTAGTTATGCTGGGACAAGTGACACAGGTGGTGATTGGTTGACAATTCATCTAACCGAGATGTTTCAATCCCTACAAAGTGCCCGAAAAGCAGCTCACTATCTTGACAACCATACCGAATTGCAGACCTTCAGTAACTTGACAATGCTCGCCTCCGCATTGAGTTATTCCAATGATTTGAAAAAGGCTGGCCTCTATTTCGATCAAGCCATGCAATTGGAAACAGACAGTCAATATGAGTATTACTCCTACTCTGGTTATGCAAATTATCTGTGTAAAACAGGAGAGTATGGCAAGGTTGATAATGTACTGCTAAAAATGAAACAGCAAGTGGAGAAGGCATCTGAGACTTTCAAGCCTGGTTATACTTTCGAATACTTAAATGTCATTTCATCTTATTCACTATTGCTGGGTGACTACCATTCTTATATCCAGAATCAGAAAAATTTGTTTGACAACTACCCTGAAAACACTCAGGACAATTGCAATACTGCTGAATCAAGTTATTACACTATAATCGCTAGTGCATATGAACTGGTTGGAGATTATGGAGAAGCTTTGAAGAATTTCATCATAGCTGACTCCAGTGCAAAAGCGACCAACCGATGTCTCATTGAAAGTAATCCAGGCACCTACTT
>JAOPTS010000007.1:0-36206 GCA_051531955.1 Reichenbachiella sp. | reverse complement strand
AGCTTGAATACAATAGGGAATGCTGGGCCTCAGCAGCGTCATTCCAAAATTATTTTCGACAGAGGGAGAAAAAGATATTTGGAATCTGAATGCTCAGCTGCTACGGTCACTGAGGTTGAGGCCTTTTGATTAAACGATCTGTAATGACAGGATGTATCTTATAGAAATTTTTCTTGAGCGACTCGGGACTAGAAGTCCCTTCTTCACAGCCTAACGCATAGATTAAGCACTCTTCTGGAGAAGAGCGCAAGTGTAAAGGTTGGGAAGGGTATAATAGATTAAAAAACAGAGCTCTCAAACAACAAAGCTTGAATACAATAGGGAATACTGGGCCTCAGCAGCGTCATTCCAAAATTATTTTCGACAGAGGGGAAAAAAGATATTTGGAATCTGAATGCTCAACTGCTACGATCACAGAGGTTGCGATCCTGAATAATTTATCTAAGTTGGCGCTGATCTATATTTTTAGGATGACGTTTCGCTGAGGGTGTTTGTTTTTAGGATGAGGTACTCTGTTGTTTGATTATGTGAATTGAGATAAATGAAAACGGAGTGATACAGATAGTGGTCGGATGACTAATGGGGCTACTAAAGCATCCACTACTCTTTACCTAACAATGACAACTAGAGCAGAGTTAGTTCTAATATACCATTCAAAAAAACTACCCGCTCTATTATCTAGCGCTGTGACGAACTCGATCACAAAATCTATGCTCGTATATCGCAAAGCAATAACCTGTCAATAGAGCAAAAAAATAACTCCGAGGTTTTGCCTCGAAGCTATCTTTAAACTAAAAAACAATATAATATTTTTGTACTGCTTGTATTCAGGTTTTAAACAGTTTCATCTAATCTTCGCAACTTCCTATTAATATATAATGACCTTCTAATCGCAATGCACAATACAAGCATACACCTACGATGTAAGGTTTGGACCATTAAATGAATCAATACCTAAACACCTTATATGATTGTGTACTATTATTCATTTCCAAACGGATGATATATACTCCCTTTTTTTGTAGATCAATAGTAGTTCTATGTTGCTCCTCTTCTATTTCTATTTGATGATAAATATGACCTGCTAGGTCAAAAACAGTCAAAGAAGCCGCTCCATGTACACGCCCAAAATCTAAAGTTACCGTACCAGAAGATGGGTTAGGATATATATGAAGCAATGCTGTCTTATCTGCTTCAGCTGCTAGGAAAGTTCCTATTACCTGCTCTACTGAACTATCATAATAACCAGTAGCGACTACTTTGATAAGACAAGCGCTTTTAGATTCAAACAGACTAGAAGATAGTACAATGTGATCTTCAAAAATCTCATAGTTAGATTCAGATACTGATGTCTCATCGATGAATATGGAGCTTATTGACTGACTCCAGTCCCCATTTTTATCAAATGTCAAAACTATCCCATCCTGCGCATAGGTACTGTCCGCCCAAATCACTGGAGGTACCAATTTTCCTTGATGCCAAGACGTCGGGTCATTACCATAACTAGCGCTATTTACTCGCTCAAGTGTTGCGCCCAAGCCATCAGCATTTTCTTCCCATGGTTGTTCGTCATCATATCTCACATGATCAATAAGAATATATTCATGCTTTGTCAATTCTCCTTCTTGATACGTCGCAGCTGGTTTGTAGAGACTCAATTTCTCTCCACTATTATCCAACTTTCCAGCCATACTATAAATCTGAATATCTCCATTCAGATCATTCCAGCTTCTGAACTCTTCTATATCTACACCTGCTTCTATTACATAAACCACTTCCCCTGCACTCAATGAAACGTCCGTCGGAAAAACAAAGTCAACACCTTCGATCTGCCATGTATTAGCAGTATTCTGATTGTCGAATAGATCCACTTTAGCATCTGATATATTTTCTAATTTCACAAATTCATAATTACCAAAAGACGGGTGGTAATTGATTTCTGAAAATATGATTGGCCCTACTTTAGGCCCTGCATTCTCTTCACCAAACGTCATCTCCTCCAATGCTACGAGTTCTTTCTCCTCCTGACTATTGACATACCACCCAGCACTTGTTGCCACATCATACTCATCATAATATAGTGCATCACTATACCCGCCGATTTGACCGTCGGCATTCGCAGCTTTTAGATATAAATCTCCACCATGAGGATTAATAGTAAGTGTATTTCCAAAATCACTCTCACTTACCACTAAATATCCAAATGCTGGCAATGTAGTTTCAGCAGGAAACTGCCACATCTGTGTACCATTAATATCGTTGGACAGGTACCAATACCCAATATGAGCGATTGAATCCGTCGGGTTATATAATTCAATCTTTTGTTGATCAGAATCGATTGGGTTAATCAATATTTCATTGAAGACTATAGGAGAAACAAATAGCTTAGGATCATCCTGACCTGGAGACCCACCCAGATTTGTTGACGCTCTCCAATAGGAATGTACATCCGAATCACCAGAAGGATTTGTCTCTGTAGGCACCAAAGAATTACCCAAACCATCAGGACTTATTGGCCATGGCAAGTCGTCCGAATAGCTTACTTCTACTACGGTGGTACCCGCTGCATTTTGAAGTGCGATACGTTCACCACTATTCCTCAAATGTCCAGCATACACTCCATCAGGTTCAAACCCATATCTTTCAGTAAAAGAAACGCTACTAGATGATAGAATCAAAAATTCACCTGGGAGTATTTGGTCATTAACAAATTCATAGACCACACCGTCTGATATCTCTAAACCCGTCAAGTCTAAAGTCTCATTTCCGATATTTTTGAATTCTATAAACTCAAAATCCTCACTATTTTCACCGTCTTCCACTTTTGGATGATAATGGATCTCTGTTATTTTCAAATCACTCAATGGGTCGTCAATTTGAAATTCAAACTCCAATAAAGGACTCCATTCTGATCCCTCTTTTACTCTAGCCATCAACAGTGCAGACGTAGAGATTGATAGCATCGCATTATTTTCAAAGAGAAGAGCGTCTGCTGACAACTCACCACCAATGGCTCTTGGATCCTTTCCATTTAGCGTATAATATATCTCCCCTTGCGCTCCATCCACAAGCTGCAATTCAATATCTGCATTGAGATCAACTATTCCTGAAACACCTCGTAAGGTCTCCGAAGAAGAGATAACTAAAGGCGGTTTCAAATCTGTATAAAGCCCTAGAGATTCAAACTGTCCTAAGACTATATCGGTTCTCTTAGGGACATAGTCATCTAGTATCCTATCGACATTTTCTTCCCAGTGTGCATGAGTTTGAGTCTCTCCCCAATCTATCCAATCACCCCATCGTGCTGATTCTGCGACCACTGCTTGGTCTATCTGTGTCTTTCTTTTTTCTATTAATGAAGCCACATTCGTAGATGTAAGTGTGCCTTCATTCTCAAAATGTCTAAATACACGATCCGCAAACCTGACCTTATACTCTTCATTTTCCATCAATTCCCGATGAATTCTAATTGGGTTAAAATTTTCAAAATCATCTGGAAACCAAGAATCATATTCTATCAATGGCCAGCTATCATTTTCATCGTACATACTTTTCTCAAAATCATGCACCATCCACTTAAATCCATCCTTGTCCACTTTATTGTAATAACCAATAAAATTATTGGGACGTACTTTTTCTCCCCACAGCTGTGTCCATCGTACTATTGGTCCGTCTTCACTACCCATATAAAAAGGAAGTAACAAATAATCTATCAGGTAATCTATATTCAATAATTGATCCTGACTTTCATTGATGGTACCATCGGCATTCAATCCTTGAACAAAGAAATACTTTTCATTGGTTTCGAACCCATTGATTGCCAAATCCCATAGGTTTTGAGCTATGGTTAAATCTCCACTTGAAGCTCCAATTTTCAAGTCATTAGCTGGGTTTCTTACATCCTTTTGTGGCTTAATCACATCATAATCATCTTTATCACCACCAAAATAGGATTCTGCAAAATTATCATCCGCTCGTTCCTGGATTTGATAAATACCCCAATACATACCGTTCAGATACATATGACAATAAGAGCTACGTGTGCTTCTGTACCCCATCTGACGATGTGCATCTCTAGAAAATATCTCTTTCAAAAAAGTAACGGACTGTCTTGTAGACTCATCATGCCATCCATTATTCCAAGAAGAATTTTGGGCACATCTAAAGTCCAATCGCTCGAATTTATCTGTCCCTTCCTCTTCAAAAACAGGATATTCAAACTTTGACTCACCATATTCCTTTCGAAATAGCAATCTAAAAGAGTGCTTAGGATTTCTAGATAGACGACTGTAACGTCCACGAATTCTGATGCCTGCGTCTACTTGAAAATCCTTGCCTTGATTTACATCAATCATCTCAACAGATGTAGGTCTTTCCCATCCATCTGTCAATGCGTTCATGAATAGACCGCTGTTACTATCAAACATATCATCATAATCCATTACGATGGAATAAGAAGGGATTTGTAGCAAGGCATCTTTCATCAAATCCTTGTACTCTGACGAACCTGTTATACCTTCATCCATATCATAATCAATGGTTTGTGGATCGTCAAGTGCGGGGAAATTATGATTTTCATATGGATTATTCCAATGACCGTTAGGGTCACTTTGTTTTATTACTTCATCCACAAAAATGTATGTATGTGTCTTTACTTCACTCCAAGCCATGCCCTCTGCTTTGGAAGCAGCTCGCACAATTACAGACGGGGTAGTCCCCCCTCGGTACTCATCATCGCTAGGATCTATAGTTACTTCTAAGGAATTTAAATTATTTAGTCTACTGTCTGAAAACCTAGGATCGCTACCGTCCAAAGTGCAATAGATCTCTGTGTTATTATCTTCAGAAGTTAAGCCAAGGGTAAATGACGCTTCATACACCCCTCTTTGATGAGAAAATTTAGGGTTAGACGTAGGCACTCCTTCGTCTTGACCATCCAGCTTTACTATCCCGAAATAAGAAGGGTTAGAACCGGAATAATCAAACTCGGTATACCAAGTAACTTTACCATCCCTTTGACCATTACCATCATCATCATTGACATGAACGTCAAAACCAATAAGTTTGTGATTACTAGGCTCAGAGATTCCCAAAAGAGAAAATGGAATAGCTATTTCATAAATAGTTGTATCATTAGAGATCGATTGTTCAAAAACCACCCCTTCTGTGTTTCCATGCTTATATTCATGTGATTCAGAGTCGTCATGACGAAATTGAAAGTAAAAATCGTCCGCTCCATAGAAGCTCTTTTTATCATTTGATGCGTCAATAAAGATCTCTACACCGTCATCATTCCAAATTTGATTTTCCGAATCTGAATAAAAAACATCATCCTTGATTTGAACCAATAGATATAAGTGACTCTGGGTCCACCCAGCCTTAAAGCTTGCAGTCAAATCGGCTTGTGAAGAGATTTGCCCCACATTTGCCCGATCTATATCATCGAATGCTACACTCTCCCACAGATCATCTCCCAAGCCATCCACAATCGGTGCTTGGTCAAGGTATTGAATAGCTAAGGTTTGTGAAAAACAAATCGAAGGAACAAGTTGAACGAAAAATAATGCGAGTGTAGAATATAGAGACACTCGCAGCAATGAAGTTAAATAATTCATGATACAGAATATGTTATTGACATTTTAGTACCAAGCAATTTCTTAATACTACCTGTCAGTACTTAGCTTTATTTTCCCAATTACTAACACGGGCTTAGCCAACAAAGCGATGAAGGCACACTTTTTTCACAAACACTATTTATTAAACCAATCATAGCTGTTTTGCTTAGAATTATACTTTCTAATAATCAAGAATAAGGTTCAAAACTTTAAATTTTGAACCTCCTCTCTTTACTTAAAAATATAAGCAAACTCTTTTCAACCAATCGATCACAAGTTGCAATTAGATGCTAAATCAAATAGCAAAGAACACTCAACATTGCCTATTTAGTCCCGTATAGCCCGTCATGAATCTCCTGAATTTTGTTTCTATCCAACTTATATCGGTGCATAATGAATGCACTGATCAAAATGAGCACAGCCGGGAGTATCGTTGCTGAAGCATTGATAGCCTCAATAGTCGACAATGATTGATCCATACCTGCTTTATAGCCTGTTGTACTCAAAACCCAACCTATCAGAGCCCCTCCTACGCCTACACCAAATTTTATTGTGAATAAAAACAATGCGAATATCAAACCTCCTAAAAGCTTTCCACTTTTGAACCTTTGGAAATCTACAATATCACTGACCATGCTCCAACACAAAGGAACCGAGCTCATCATAAGAAAACTTCCAACAAGCCATATAAAAATAATCAAGTACAATTCTGTCCCCGGCACAATATATAGAAGACCTAAGACTAGCGTAATCGCATACATCAAGCGACGAAACACTACAGACTTATCAAACCTACCCCAGATAAAAGAAGACAAGGCAGCTCCTAAGGCCATCGCTACAGTACCTAATGTTAAAAATATCGACATCATATCTTTTGCCTCTACCATCACTTCTTTGGTATAATATATTTGGGCAGACGCTCTCAATACAAAAGCTATCGTAAACAAGGAGTTAATTACCAAAATAATCACCAGCTGACTATTTGAAAGCACTGATTTTAGATTAACTGCCATGTCATTCCCCAAAGATTGTTGAGTACCCACTTCTGGAAGGTATCTCTCTTTCACCATTCTGAAACAGTAAAGCAGCCCTATAACGATAAGGACAGACAGCACACCAGCCGTCAAGAAAAAACCCGTTTTCTCATCTCCCTCACCAAAGAAATCTACTAATGGAAGAACAATGGCTGCCACTAATACAGATGCTAGCAACCCTACACCAAATCGATAAGACTGTAAGGAAGTACGCTCACTCGAGCTATTGCTCAAATTACCTGCCATCGTAGAGTATGGCACATTGACTATGGTATACGCCAAAGTGAGCAATGCATAACTCCCATAAGCATACACTAGTTTCAATCCATCCGTTACATCTGGAGTATAAAATAGCATGATAAAAGAAATCCCTAACGGTATCGAACCATACAATAAAAATGACCTGCACTGGCCATACTTATTTCTCGTACGATCCGCCCACATCCCGACCAGAGGATCAGTCACTGCATCAAACAATCTTACTGCCAAAAACATATACCCCATATGGGCAGGATCAAGTCCAAATACATCTGTATAAAAATATGCCAAATATATGCTCATGGCATTCCAAACTATATTGTTTGCAAAGTCACCAACGGCATAATTGAACTTTGTAAATCTGGGTAAGATGGATTGATCTTCCATCCCATTTTGTCCTTGTTTTTTCATCTTATTATATGTGTAATTGCTAATCGTCAAGCAATAGTTAAAACAAGGCCTTTTTTAGGGCTACAACTATATTGATTATATCATTAACTCTTTCATTTTCTACAAGGTTGAAATTGCACGGAATATTGAGCCACATGCTGCTTCACAATTTCTGTAAATACACACCCAGATGGTGTATAAAACTTATTAGAATTTGTCCATAAATCAGAGACTGAGCTAGATTATATTTAACAACAGATCATCACACAGGTGCTATTACTACTCTTCTCCATTGTTCCTGAATTTCTTTTGAATTTTACGAACCTGATAATCTAAGTTATTTGTTACCTTTTTTAGATTTGTGATTACCTGCTTTTGATCCACCGAATTCATATTGAAATCAAACAATTGCACCAGTCCAAGAATATTACTCACTGGTTTACGTAATTCGTGTGAATTGACAAAAGCGATATCCTCTAAAATTTCGTTTTTATGCGTTAGTTCGGATGTACGCTCAGCCACTCTATTCTCTAAACTTTGATTCAAGTCTTCCAGTTTGTCATTGTAGGTATTAAGCTCTTCTGCTTGCATCACTATCCTTTCATTTTTGACCTTTAGCTCTTCATTTTTCAAATAAAGCTCATTGGTTCGATTGCTCACCTGTTTTTCCAATTGTTTCTTTTTAGCATACAAGTAGGCCGTCCTTACCCGCACTATAGTATAAACTATGGCAACAGAAGACACAATAAAAATCAAGTATGCCCACCATGTCCTCCACCATGGAGGTGAAATTGTGAATGAATACTCCAGTGGTTGAGTCCACTCCATCGATTCATTGATCGCTCTGACCATGAAAGTATGATCACCATATGGCAAATTCCTATAATCCGCCATCGTTTTACTCGATGGTGTACTCCAGTAATCATTAACTCCATCCATAACATAACTGTACTTTATTTTATGAGAAGCCTTCCAGGCTTGTGCCGAAAAATAAAATGTCAAGTGATTTTTATCGTACGTTAATTTCAAACTACTTGGGTAATTTTGAAAAGGCTTTACCTGTTCATATTCAAAACCCAAATCTGAAGAACTTTTCAGATGCATATAATCATAAAATTGTTCGTTAATATCAATTCTAGCCAATTTCATTTTGGCCTTTTCAACTGGCAATTTAAATTTATTTAAATCAAGCATTGTCATTCCATTGTCACTACCCCACCATAGTCTGTTTGACCGATCCTTGCATACACTACTCAGGGCAATTACCCCATCTTGTTTATAATAAGAATATATCTTATTTCCTATTGCTAAACTATCATCATTTATCAGGCAGTTTACACCACTGGTAGTGGTAATCCATATTCTATTATCGTTGTCTTCAATCATCGAATACACGCTATTACTATTCAACCCTTGTTGTTCTGTGAAGTTTATTAATGATTCACCATTGAATGCACTTATACCACCTCCCCATGTACCAATCCAAATCAACCCTTTATGATCTTCAATAATAGTCTTTATTACATTACTTGAAAGTCCATCTTTTTCGGTGTAGTATCTAAATTTTTCTCCATCAAACTTACTCAATCCGCTTCCATGACTACCAAACCACATATTCCCTTCACGATCTTCTATGATAGCAGATATAAGGTGCCCTCTTAATTTTTTTTTATCAATATATTGCGTAAAATGGTCACCATCATATTTGCACACTGTCCCATTCCAAAAGCCAAACCAAATATCTCCATTTGAATCTTCATATAGTGCCGTTACTCGATTGGTATTGAGTCCATTTTCAACAGTATATTGGGTAAAATTTTGCCCATCGAATTTGCTTACACCTCCTCCAAATGTACTAAACCAATAATTGCCTTGGCTATCTTCTAATATCGAATAAACACTATTACTAGAGAGCCCTTCTTTTTCGGTATAGCGAGTAAAAGACTGTCCATCATACTTAGTCACTCCACCTCCCCAAGATCCAAACCAAACATCATCCTTACTATCTACCATCATGTCATATACGAAATGATTTAACCCTTCAGCTTTCTTATAATTTTGAAAAGTATCACCATAATGAATATTTACTCCACCACCCCAAGTACCAAACCAAATATCTCCATTATCATCCTCCATGATAGACCTTACTATATTGTGATTTAAGCCTTCTCTATTTGTCAATTGTTTGAATGAAACGCCATCATAAACACTAGCGCCACCACCCCAAGTACCAAACCACAACCTACCCATCCGATCTTTGGTGATAGCCCAAACATCGTCATGAGCCAAGCCTTCATTTATGGTATACTGGGTAATGAAGTGACCGTCATATTTGTTCACTCCTCCTCCACGTGTACCAAACCACATATTCCCTTGGTTGTCTTCCTCTATCGCTTGTACTACATTATTACTCAATCCATCTTTTGTTGAATACCGTGTAAATGTTTTACCATCGAATTTATTTACTCCCTGTCCCCAAGTCCCAAACCACATATTTCCATTACTATCTTCCATTATGGACATAATAGGTGCTGTCAATCCTTCCTTTTCAGTAAAGTGTGTAACGGTTTTACCATCCCATACACTAACTCCATAAGACCCAAACCAAATCCGTCCTTTGCTATCTTCATATAAACACCTTACAAAATTGCTAAGCATTCCTTCCTTCTCTGTGAGACACTTTATGTTCTGACCGTCATAGACACATACACCACCTCCATTCGACGCAAACCAAATATTACCACTCCTGTCTTCCAAAATACTGTATATGTCATTGGATAGCAATCCTTCCTTTTTGGTGAAATTTGTTATAAACTGGCCATCAAATACACTTAACCCAATATCCGACCCAAACCATACTCTACCTCTACTATCCTTGAATATCACAGACACATGCGTAGACAAGAGACCATGTTCGATATTCAAATATTTCATATTTACAGGAGAAATACTGTTGATTGCAGCAGGTGTAGTTCTTATTGGCTTGGATTGAGCTAACCGCCTCACATTAGGTATAACTTCTATTGGGGCTCCCGTTGGTACTAACTCTCCGATAGAATTTTTTGCTTGAAACCCGCAACTATCCTGTCCTATTGTAAACTTCCAAAGTTTATCATCTTTGATTGCAATACGCTTAACTCTATCTGGTACAATTGTAATACTATTCTGTAGATCGACTTTTTTCGGAATACCAGCAAGCTTGACTACCGCTTTCCTCATTTTACTAGGGTCAATGATTTTTTTTCGTGCTGAAACCGTTTGTCCTATATGAATGGTATCTCCTGATCGAGTAAGAACATCTTTAATACTATCTCCCGTAACAGGGTTTATCTGGTAGCCAATACTACTGGCAAGATTAACATGAATAGGTTCATCAAATAACGAAACAACAACTTGTTCCTTTGATTTTAATCCATCATCACCCATACACTGGGTGAATAACCAAAATACTAAGACGGAGACAGGTAACCTGTTCATAATTATAAATTTAGCCTTCTACATGCCAAGTTATAACCTAGAGGCTCGATTTAGTATCATTATTCTCACAGAGAGTATCTGTAGATTCACATTTTATTCTAACCTGATACCATCAAGCTATTTTCTAAGGAGTCACTTCTTAAAATATAATTTAACCAACTTCAAATTAATTACTCTTCCCTTTAGCCATGGATCATTGACTTCAGAATTGACCAGGAAATAAAATCAACACTATTCATCGTTAGAGCATAATGATTGTGTGAATGAGATAGGATCATAGTATAAAAAAAGGCATGAATACTAGATTGCATTCATGCCTTTACACATTAAACTATTATAAAAAAAACTATTACTATTTCTTAGTCGTTTCTCCCTAGAAGTGCTTCTTGTGGTACACCAAACCTTGAAGGGTTTTGCATTACATCTCTAATCGTACTGTAGTGAGGGAAAGTTTGGAAATCCAATCTTTTTTCCACACCACGTTTTAGTTCACAATCAAACCTTGTCAAGAATGCCCAGTCAGATCTACCATAATGACATAGCCCCCAAGTAAACCCTTGACCATCTCTATTATCCAAATATTTATCCGCGACATATGCACCACCCGCTGGTGGTATATCTTCCAAACTAGTCATTATTTCAAAATTGACCCCATCTTCCGAATACTGAACAGTACCTTTTTCTGGGCCCGCCCAATCTACGATAGCGGCTATTCCTGTTTTCCATGGAAACACCCAAATCTCATGGCCACTATTGGTCACTGGATTCTTTTCATGTTTGATATACGGCCCTTCTGGCTTATCAGCAACCGCTAGACCCCATTTTGAATCCGTATACATTTTTTCCCCAACAGGATGTCCTTTATAATACAAAAAATACTTTCCATCTCTTATGATAAGCCCTGGATCATGTATTGCACCACTATCCCAAGAACCAAATTCACTGGCATATTGCCAATTCGAATGGCCTGTAGCATTTGGCGCAACTAATTTTCCATCTGGTGTTGTTTTCAGTATTGGCTCCTCTAATTTCGTCCAGGGTCCATCTGGCGAATCAGCCCAAGACAGTCCAATAACATTTCTTTGCTCAAATTCCGCTCTTGCCTGATAACACAGGTAATATTTACCCTCTGCTACTAATACATTACACGTGAATACACTATAATCGTCCCATGCTCCTTTTTCTCCTCTCACGACCGCTGGACCTTTTTCTGTCCATTTGACTCCATCTTCACTCGTAGCATACCAAAGATCGGCCAATAACCAGCTTGATGATGTATCATGGGTCCTAGTATACCACACATAATAGAGACCATCTACCTTGATAATAGTACTTGGGTCACGACGATGAACGCCAACCTCATACCCCAATCCCTCTACAGGTGCATATCTAAAACGAGTATATAGTTCATTGTCGCTATCATTTCCTTTGAAGCGCTGCATGGCTGCACTCATCTTTGATAATTCTATTTCCTGTTCAGGCACTTGTTTGTTTCCACATGAATGCAGAAAACCTGACAAGAAAGCGAAGACAATTATTGACAATCTATATATACGCATAGTTTATTCGAGTTTATTGATCTTATATAATGTCCAAAATAAGCGACTTTTCTCCCCACAAACTCTCTCATTTTTCTCAATTACTACTCTATTTCTTCCCTATCACTGCTTTCAAGGCAATCAAGCTTATATTTCAACTATTTAGAGTCTATCTATAATGTCTTCTTGATTCATTATGCTTGTTAAAAAACAATCTAACTCAGTCTCCGACTTTATGGACAAGCTCTATTTAGTCTTATAGGAAATCCTAAATATTCTTCCCCCCTTATCATCCGAGACCAGTAGGGATCCATCTGGCATTACCAATAAATCTACTGGACGACCCCATGCCTCTTGTTCGGACTCATTTAACCAGCCTTCTGCAAATACATCATAAGACACTGCTTTGTTATCTTTAATTTTCACTCTCATGATTCGATATCCTATTTTCTTGGTTCTATTCCATGACCCGTGCTCAGGGATCAATATATCTCCATGATATTCTTTTGGAAACATCTCACCAGTATAAAACTTCAATCCCAATGGAGCCACATGCGGCCCTAACTTACGAGCAGGGGCCGTAAAATCTCCACATGAAAACTTGAGCCCTAAGTCAGGATCGCTTATATCCCCACCATGGCAATATGGAAACCCAAAATGCATCCCTGCTTTTGCTGCTTTATTGAGCTCACATGGAGGAAAATTATCTCCTAACATATCTCTGCCGTTATCTGTAAACCACATATCCCCTGTCTCTGGGTGCCAAGTCATCCCTACAGAATTCCTCACTCCTTTGGCAAAAATCTCTCTCCCCGAACCATCAGGATTCATTCTAGTAATCGTTGCAAAATTTTCGTCTTCGTTTTCACAACTGTTGCAAGTCGCTCCTATGGGCACATACAGTTTGTCATCTGGACCAAATGCGATATAGCGCCACCCATGATATTCGTTTTCCGAATAATCATCGTAAAGTACTTTAGGTTCAGGAACATCGAAAAGTCGATTTTCGATATCATCATACACTGTCACTCTCTCGATTTCAGCTACATATAAAGCCCCCTTTCTAATCGCCACACCATTGGGCTGATGAAGCCCCGAGGCTATGACTATAACGGTATCTGCAATTTGATCTTTATCACGATCCACAACTGCATAGACACTTTTGGCATTCCTTGACCCTACAAATAGAGTCCCCTGATCCCCTAACACCATGGATCGTGCATCTTCCACTCCTTCTGCGTACACCTCAATTTTGAATCCTTCGGGCAAAATGATGTCTGAAATATCATTTAACTTTATAACTTCCTTAGTGACATCAGGTTCTGATTTTATAGCCTCCTTTTTTTTCCCTGTACAAGAAAACAACCCTAGCATTAATAAAACCAGAATCCCTTCTTTAAATATATTTTCCATTTTTTTCATTTTGTAGTTTTCAATTGTCCTAATGGCAATGAAGCCTGGCATAGTACATATTTATCTTGTTCGATAGTTCCATTTGACTGGTCTGTGGAACAATGAATTGTAGCTTGTTGAATTGACTTTCACCGTGGATCAATGACATTTCGGAATCAATTCCCAGCCCCTTGGATTTTGCATTGTACGCGTATAAAAATAAATACCCCGTACCCAAAGGGCGGAGTATCTACAACTAATTTACTAAAAAAAAGAATCTTTCTATTTCCAGACGGTCAAATTTTTCAAATCCTTATTCGAGTCGATTGGTAAAAACCTACTAACAATAAAAGCTACTCCAATCAAAAACAAATGAGGTATTACACCCATCCAAAAATCATGTGGTAAGAATTCATTGAGTGCAGGAAACCGTTGAGCACCAGACTCACTACCGATGTATGTCCAAACAATAACCAGCAATACGGTACATGCAGTAGCTACAGCAGCAGCTTTCGAACCTATACTTTTAGTAAAAAAGCCTAATAGGAATAAACTTAGTAAACCCGCACTTAGAATAGGAAATAAATACAAATTGAGTTCTAATATCGATTGTGCTCTAGCTACATCTATTAGTATCGCTACGCTGACCATCACTACTGAGAAAAAGACGGTAATCCATCTACCCACATCCAGGAAATGCTTTTCTGACTTCTCCTTCTTCTGAAATTTTCTGTAAAAATCTGTGGTTACGGTTGAAGACAGGGCATTGAGTGCCGAGTCAATAGATGACATAGATGCAGAAAGAATAGCCGCAATAACAAATCCAGCAACACCAGCTGGCAAGTAAGTCAATATGAAATGAGGGTAAACTGCTTCTGCTTGCAAACCAGCTACAGCTTCTGAAGGGTAATTCTTGTACAACACATACAAGGCTGTACCTACAAATGCAAAATAAAACCAAACAGGAATAGATAATAAAGTCCCCAATATCAATCCTTTTTTTGCTCCTGCATCAGTTTTTATAGCGAGGTATCGTTGAACCATGACCTGATCTGTACCAAAGTATTGTAAGAATGCAAATTGCAAATTGAGAATAATCACCCACATGGTCTTATCATCCATATTGAATTCAGTAGGACCCACACCAAATTTCCCGTCTGCAAAAGCTTCGTTGAATATTTGGCTAATTCCACCTGGGAGCGCATTTGCAATAACGGGCATACAAATAATCCCGCCTGCCATGAGTGATACGCCCTGCAATACATCAGTATATATCACAGCTTCCAAACCACCAGCAATCGTATAGGCAGATATCAGTACCCCAAGAATAATGATAATGTAAATCACAGGTATACCAAGCATGGTTTCGAATGCAAGACTCACAGTGTAGAGTATCACACCAACTCTGAATAGGTTGCTAAGTGTGAAAGCGCCAGCGGCATACATTCTCGCCCATGAACTAAATCTTAATTCAAGGTATTCATACGCTGACCTTACATGGCCTTTTCTAAAAAAAGGCATAAAAATAAAATAGGCTGCAATAGCCGGGATTATATACAGGAAATGCGCCGGCATGAATCGCCAATCTTCTTTGAAAGTCTGAGCGGGCATGGCTAAAAAAGTATTGGCACTGATCAATGATGCCATCATCGAGATACCAACTACCCATCCAGGCATACTACGTCCAGCAAGAAAATATGAATCCGCTGATTTTGTTTTTTTAGCGGCATAAATACCAATCAATAGCATGACGACTAAATTGATAATGATGACAAGCACATCCTGCCATCTCAACAGACTCCCTTCAACTACTTCCATTTTTTATATTGTTAATTTTGTTAGTGACAGGCCTATAATTAAACATCAGGTGTCTAACGACTCTTCTGAGTTGATTCCTATTACGATAAGTATTGAAAAAAAATACGGTAACCAGTCCACTGACGAAACCGGTTACCGAGATCCCCTAGAGAATCATTATCTTAAAATTTTAATAATTAGGATCTTGAACAAGAACACCTTTTTGAATATTAATCTCAGCTTGAGGAAGAGGGTAATATTCGTTTTTATTTTCCGTAAATTGGATCCCTTGCAACCATGGCAATTTGTTATTGGATAACTCAGAATCTAAGTATTTGTTAAGTGTACTAGCTGCAACGCCCCATCTTACCAAATCATAAAATCTATGTCCTTCCAAGGCAAATTCCATACGGGTCTCGTGCCTCACCGCCTTTCTTGCGTAAGCCTGAGAAGGAAATGAACCATATTCCTGCACATCGTAGTTGGCTGCAGGCAAAGACTCATCCACCGTAATTACAGCATTAGAACCAAAAGTATTGTCTGATGTAGTGACGAATCCCATTACTACGTTGTTAGACGCTCTAGTTCTGATCTCGTCCACTAGGTCTGCTGCCAATTGTAATTCATTAGCCTCGACAGCCACTTCTGCTCTCCAAAGCAATATATGAGAATATCTAATTGCTCTATAATTATTAGAAGTAGGCGTGTTCCAAGACTGAATGGCCAAGGTTCCAAGGTTTCTTTGATAGAACATGATCTTCTTGTTGAGGAATGGCCCCATGTTGTTTTGATCATTGATTCTATCACTACCTGTGAATGGCCCCCAATCCAAATATGGAATATTCCTTCTCATCAATGTCCAATCAGCTCTAGGATCTAACACTTCTGTAGTTGGAACAAATGGCGCATCAAAGCCAACACCGTAATCCTCAATCAGTAAATTATCCTGAAAAGTATCCAACAGTGGCAATCCGTTTCCATCAACCCTAAAAGCATTAAATAAATCAAATGATACCGCTCCCCAAGCATAACCTGTACCAGATGGCGCCATTAATCCAGTTCCGATAGTAGCATTCTGATTACCATTAGTGCCGTCTAATATACTAAATTGAATTTCGAAGATACTCTCTTCATTATTCTCTTGCTCCTCATCAAAATTGTCATAAAAATGATCGGTAAGTGCAAACCCTCCATCATTGATGATTTCATCCAAAACAGGTCCTGCTTCGACATATTCACCTTGATACATATGCGCTTTCGCCTTCAATGCTGCTGCTGCCCAATAGGTAGCTCTCGCTATTTCTCCTTGATTATATGCATCGTTATCATTGAAGTCCTTCACCATATCATGATCCAGACCCCATTGCAAATCAGCTTCTATATCATCATAGATTTCTCTATCATTCTTCACTGTCTCTGGATAAGCTTCCGTATCATATATGTATGGAATTCTTTCGAATTTCATTCTTAATTGAAAATGAAACCAAGCTCTTAAAAAACGTGCTTCAGCTTCCAATTGATCAGCCTTTTCTACAGTCAACACCCCTGATTCACGCGCTCTAGTAATTGCTTTGATTGTATTATTTGCTCGAAATACACCATCATAATTCACTCCCCAAGTTCTCTCAAACACCACATTGGTAGGATCAGCAACATACTTTTCTAACAGACCAATCTCAGCCCATCCACCCTCGACATCACCTTTGTGAGCATCATCCGATGGTATATCTGCAAAAACCCAGTTATGTGGATTGGAAGCAACACCTACATTATCTACTCCTGGCTTTTCACCCACTTGTCCTTCAAATCCACTAAGTATCGCGTAAGCTCCAACTAATAGTTGATTGATCCCATCTTCTGTAGAAGACAGCTGATCCAACCCTACAACACCTTTAGGTCTCTCATCCAAAAAATCTTCCGAGCACGCACATAGGCCTGCTAGTACGAATACTATATATATATATTTCATTCTATTCATCTTTATAAAGTCAAGTTTAATCCAACCATATATGTACGTGGCACTGGCCATGCACCAATATCGAGCCCTCTATTTTTAGGCTGATCACCGGCTACTTCAGGGTTCAAGCCCGAATAACCTGTCAAGGTGAACAAATTGGATCCCATCACATACAATCTCATATTCGATACGCCAATTTTCTCTAACATCTGAGGCGGGAAATTATATCCAATTTGCAAGTTTTGTAATCGCAAGTAGGAAGCATCTTCAACCATCAAAGTCGTTGGTTTTGAATCGAAATTGGTATTGTTGCTTATTTTAGGAAGTGTCGCTTGAGAATTATCTTCTAAGTATGGACTACCCCATGATTTGTAAAGATAATCTGGATGGAACACACCGTCTGACAACCCATGTTTGGAGAACCTATTGTACCAGTTGATCGCCTCATTTCCTACACTAGCATAAAAAGATACTGCTAGGTCAAACCCTTTGTATTCTACTGTCAAATTCAATCCTGTAGTAAAATCAGGATGTGGGTTTCCAATTACTACCTGATCCAATTCAGTAATCTCATTATCACCATTTTGATCCACTATTCTTACAGCGCCTGGTTGATTGAAGTTTTGATTTTTAGGATGTGCATCTGCCTCCTCTTGAGTTTGAAACAACCCATCTGCTTCATACCCATAGAATACAGGGAAGGCATATCCTTCCATACCCAAAGTATAAAAATCAGTCCTATTGTAATCATCACCTTCTATCACACCATCGTTGAGGTCTTTTATTTTAGTTCTATAAACTGACCAAGTAGAAGACACACTAAATTTTAGATCACCACCTAATGCTTCACCTCTATAATCTATCGTAAGGTCTAAGCCTTCATTCTCCATATCACCAAGATTCACTGCTGGTTCTAGGTTTCTACCAGTAACTCCTGGTAGGCGCTGTTGATATAACATACCCTCTGTATCCTTACTCCAAAAATCCAATGACATGTCCAAATTGTTAAATACTGTTGCTTCAACAGCTATATTGGTAGAGATGGTCGTTTCCCAGTGTGCAAATGGGTTACCCACTTGCTGTGCATCATATCCTAACCTCAGGTTGTTATTAGAACCATCTATGGCATAATATGAGCTCACATTGTTTTGACCATAGGTATCGAAATAGTTGTAGTTACCAATTTGATCATTCCCTGTTTTTCCATAACTACCTCTTACTTTCAAATAGTTCAACCAACTGATCCCTTTCATAAATGATTCTTCAGAAATATTCCAAGCAAGTGAGGCTGCTGGAAAGTAACCATATTGGTTTTCTGGACCAAATCTTGATGAACCATCTCTCCTTAATGTTCCCTCAATAATATATTTATTATCATAGCCGTAAAACAATCTCCCAAAATAACCATGAAGCTTATACCCTACATCTTTTGCTCCTCCGTTAGTAGCTACATTTTCATCACCTCCATTGATAA
Organism: Reichenbachiella sp.; assembly: GCA_051531955.1. Taxonomy (GTDB): domain Bacteria; phylum Bacteroidota; class Bacteroidia; order Cytophagales; family Cyclobacteriaceae; genus Reichenbachiella. Next base: position 17,274 of record JAOPTS010000007.1, on the reverse strand, counting down.
CATAAAAATCCTCATCAGTGAATGCATAATTGTCTCTGGTAGCAAGAAGCCAATCATTTTTTGCTTCATTAGCCTCGGAACCTAATAACAATTCTACTCTATGCTTTTCTCCAAAAGTCGTAGAATAGGTCAGCGTATTGGTCCAATTCCAACCGAAAAACTGGCTTTGTTGTTTTCTAAGTGAATTAGTGGCAGCGCCATTCGAATCTTCTGGAGCAGCAAAAGTAGGATCGTCCGTATTAATAAAGTTTAAGTTGTAACCGAATAGTGATTTCAAGGTCAATCCTTTGACTGGCATTATCTCTGCATACAAGTTTCCTGACATATTGTGTCTCAGCCTATTGTCTCGCCTGTCTCTATCCAAAATTGCAAGAGGGTTGGGCCCCTTTCCTATTGTAGGCTTACGTGTCCCCGCGTAATTCCCCATTTCATCGTACAAAGGAATAAGTGGGCTTATCTCATAAATCTGTCTCAAAGAAGAAGCTCCTGATGCGGGATTAGCATCCCCTTTATTTTCCTTTCTTGTAACTGCCATTCGTTGACCGACAGTCAACCATGATTTTACTTTAGAATCAATATTGGCTCTTAATGAAAACATATTGTAATCTGTATGTTTCATTACACCTTGCTGTCTTACATAAGTCCCATTGAAAGAATAGGTAGTACTCTCTGACCCTCCAGCTACACCAAGACTGTAATTACTAACGATTGCTGGCTGTATTATTTCTTCCATCCAGTTAGTACCTTCTGCACTAGTTCTAGTAATGGGCTTATCCCATTGTTCATAGTCAGACAAATCAGTCCCTTGATCACCGTTACTGGCACCAATAGGGTATAAATAATCTTTTACCACAACATCTGGCATTTCATCTACCGTACCATCGGCATAGCTATAATCTCCACCGCTATATTCGAAATAGTCTTCAGTCACAGGTCTTCTACCATCGTTAAAATTCTTCAACCAGTACGTTTCTCCTATTTTAACTGGGTCAGTGATCACATCATATTTAATTGGTGTCACATTCACCCCTGTTCTCGCCGAAAATTGAATTTGAGGAGCTGAACCACGCTTTCCAGTTTTAGTAACAATAAGAATAACGCCATTTGCACCACGTGTACCATATATGGCCGTCGAAGAAGCATCCTTAAGCACCGTAATAGACTCTATTTGATCAGTTGGAGGAGCTTGAGCTCCATTTACACCATCCACAACATAAAGAGGCGAACTATTATTGATCGTACCTATACCTCTAATTCTCACTTGAGCATCATAGCCGGGACGAGAATCTCCAATAACGGTGACACCCGCAGCACTACCTTGGAGCGCTTGAGTAACATTGGCCGTTGGTTGTTGAGCTAAATAATTTTTATTTACGCTAGTAACAGCACCAGGCACTTCGCCTTTAGTACGCGTACCATAACCTATCACTACTATAGTTTCTAGTTGTGTCGCATCTACTTCTAATGAAACGTTAATAACCGATTTGGAACTCACACTCACTTTCTGAGGCTTATAACCAATATAGCTAAAAATTAACACTGCATCTTCTGCAGCAGTTAATGTATAGTTACCATAAACATCTGTAATAGTACCGTTGGTAGTTCCTTCTTCAAGAATACTTACACCTGGGATACCTTCTTCAGTTTCGTCAAGTACCGTACCGGTAATATCCAATTCTAGACTGATATCTGATTCGACATCTGCCGTCACCTCTTCACTATCATCAACTATCCCATGTGCAGCGCTATTCGACGCGAATAACATGCCCAAGAAGAGACAGTTAACAGACAATCCAATTGCCGCGTACTTGCATAGCGCAACAATTTTTTTTGTAATTACTTTCTTCATAAATTTGTTATAGAGTAAAACATATTTTTTATACGCATCTAGCCATGCGCTAATAGAATTAATAGATCCAAGACTAGTTTTTAATAGAACTGGTCTTTGTTCGTTAAGATCTTCTTTGGAGCTAGTCAAATTCATTAGTCTGAAAGTGCTATTCTCTTGTAGAATACTCTTATAAGATAAGCTTTTTACTTCACTCGATATATATGCAAGCTCAGTATCTGACACCTGAAGTTTTTTAGGTAGGCTTATACAACATGTAGGACAAGTATCCATAGTTTCTCGGTTCTATTTGATTAAGAAAAGATTGTCTCATTAACTGACAACCTCTCTCATATTTACCTTTTGAGTAAAGTAAAAGTAGAATTGATGGCAAATTCCTACTATAATAAAACTCCCAGAAACTATCTATTTCCCTCTACGTCCAAAACAACGCATTTAAGCCATTTAAACATCTATTTCGGAAATAACGCAACAAAAACTAGCTCCTTTTGCACAGCATGTTTTTTAGACAAAATTGTTATGAAATTCACCTTCGGTAACAATACAATGATCGCCAAACTTTAGATTATTGCCGATGTGAATAGATAAGGTGTGTACCTTGACAGAAAAAGTTGAAACATCCTTTCTCAGTGATCACTTCTCTATAAGGAAGTGAAATAAATTAGAAAAAACAACGTATGGAAATTAAAATCTATACCCCAACTTAAGACCTGTATAGTAGTTAGTAGGCAACCCTGGATAATAATAACGAGGAGCTCCACCCCAGCTTCCAGCATTGATCAAAAGCATGGAAGCATACTTTTCATCCAACACATTATTGACACCAGCATATATTCTCAAATCAAAATGACGGATAGATCTTTCGTACCCCACCTTGCAGTTGACCAGATGGTAGGCGTCCGAATAAATTGAATTATCGTCCCTCATTGGCATTCTTCCTGTATTTTGCCAATTGAGATTTGTATATAACCCAACCTTAGAATTTACATTCCAAGAATAATCAATAGTATGTGTAGGCACTCCAGTCAAATCATTCCCCGAAAAATCTCCCATTTCATCGTCAATAAATTCATCGAAGCGAAAGTTCATGTAGGTCATGGTCATTTGGTGACTGATTTGAACACCTGTTGTCTGAATAATTTGATGGTTAATCATGAACTCAATCCCATTATGGATGGTTTTCCCGGCATTAATGCCAATATAGTTGTCATCAACATCTCTTCTGGACACCAATAGGTCTTTGACTCGCATGGAATATCCAGCTAATTCAAAGTACAGTTTTTTGCTAATTAAATGTCCTTTGACTCCCAGTTCATAATTCATACCTGACTCTGGCATTATTGCATTGTTGATTTGACCATCTGGGTACAATGTTTCTTCAAAAGAAGGAAGTGAAAACCCATGAGCAGCCAATGCGTATATTCTCATATTGGGACTAATGCTCCTCGACACACTCACTTTTGGTGAAAGTATTGGGTCAAAACTATAGTTACCTGATAAGTCATTTCCACCTGTCATCAATTCATCATTTGATTCAAACATGGAAAAATTCAAATTGACACCTAATTCAATTCTCCAAGATTCATTTGGGTTGAATACTGAAGCCAAAAAGACATTTCCATAGTTTCTAGTTTGAGACAAGTCGCTTAATAATTCACCATTTTCACTATTTTCATTGGTGAAATTTTTAATGTCAAAATCTTCAAAAAATAGTTCTGTACCTAAAACCAGCTGTAATCTTTCGTTCAAATAAGATCCTCTTATTTTTCCACGAAATCCAAAATTCATAAAATCCATTTCACTGATTTTACCATTCCTACCAATGGGGGTTACTTCCCGTGAATCACCTCCATTAAAAAAAATAGCTAGAGAAGATTCATAGCTTCTATTAATTGCTGTTTTCAGGGACAATCCAACTCTAAGTCGTTTATTGTTTTCAAATCCCTCAGCGGAAAGCCAAGTTGGAGCTGCTGCAGATGGATTGGTCACATACGTTGCGGAATCTATTGAGCTTGGAATCTGAGCTATCAAATGAGTGGTATTCATATAAAGGCTTAATCTACTTTTCTTTCCAAGCTGAGTATTTCCGATCACGCTTATGGATTGCTTATCGTAGGCATTGTTTTCCCTGTAGCCATCACTCAATACTTTTTGATAATAAAGTTTCAATGAATTTGAAGTCGAAGCAATTTCTGCATTCAAATTATACCTTTTCAAACCGAAGCTTCCGAATATCATATCAGTAGAAACTTGATTTCGATTAGACGAATGGTCTGTTATTAGATGAATAGCTCCACCTAACCCAGCACCAAACTCAGTGGATGAGGGTCCTCGGTAAACTTCCACACTAGACAGTGTAGAAAAATCAATATCCTCTATAGTAGTCTCTCCTTCGCCTGTCGAAAGTGGTATTTCATCCAGGTATGCCTTGATTTTATTAGTGGCGTAAGGCGATCTTGAACCTATACCTCTTATTGTAATTCTATTTGTATTCAAGGTGCCTGAGTGCATGTACACGCCAGGTATTGCATTAAGAATGGGTTGCACATAAAGTCCCTCTCCCCTATCAATTTTCGCTGGTCTGAGTATAGTCAAAGCCCCTGAAAACTCTGCTACTGGTAATTCAAAAAGAGCTGATTGGACATAAACGGCATCAAGTGTTACCGTTGAATCACTGGAAGCATCATCTTGCGCTTGACAAAATGTGTCAAACATTACAAAATTCACCAATAAGCAAAAAACTAATCTATTCATCTTCTGAGAATTTACTTACAAAGTAAACCAACTTAGTGAAAATGAAATATCCTGAATTGCACAATTAGTATAAAGAATAGATTGCATCGACTTTGAGAAGAATGAATGCCTATGAAAATAAATTTCACTTCAAATCATACCCATTTGTATTTGTTGTGACTAAGTATAATTATGATTGAAAAGTTTACTAAAATACTTGTTACATGCAGTAAATCAGCTATCTATATCACACTGACTCATGTGTAAAAATGGGGAAATCAGCCCCTCCTAGGGTCGAGCCTGGATCTATCGTTTAGGAAAAGTCTATTCTATTTGTTGAACTAAAAGCAGGCTTCAAGAGCTTCAATACCGTGGCTAGAACTATTCAAAACCATTACATATCCATTCTTAACTTCTTTAATAATAGAAGCACAAACGCATCAGCTGAATCTTTCAATGCCAAGATCAAAACATTCAGATCTCAATTCAGAGGAGTGAAAAATGTAGAATTCTTCTTATTTAGACTCTCAAAAATTTATGCCTGAAATATTCAATCCCCCAGAAATACGGCTTGATCCAACTTTACAGACTGATCCGATCCTGTTGTACCCCTATTTTTGAAAGGTCTTAAAACAAAGAAACCAGCCACGTAAGTGACTGGTTTTCAAAGTGCCAGAAGTGGGACTTGAACCCACACGACTCGAAAGTCACAAGATTTTAAGTCTTGCGTGTCTACCAATTCCACCATTCCGGCGGTAGATCTTTAGGTGTGATTTTACACAAAAAAAGTGTATGCGCGGTGCTAATGCACCTTCTCACTCACATACACTCTCACACTCAATTGAGCGAAAGACGGGGTTCGAACCCGCGACCTCCACCTTGGCAAGGTGGCGCTCTACCAGCTGAGCTACTTTCACTTATAAGTCCGTTCGACTTATTGGACTGCAAAAATAGATAACTGTTTCAATAATTCAACCTTTTGACAATATATTTTATCAATTATTTCGTAACTCTTTGAGAGTCTGAAACTTTAATTTTTCACATTTTCAATTGAGCTACATTTCTTTTGATATATCTGTAGTAATTCGCAACCTGATCTATTATCAACAAGCATAAAACAGCCTCAACTACGACATAAAACAAAACAGAAGTCGAGTCAAACAACCATAATTTCAGTTGAGTAGAAAAATATTTAACTCCATCAAAATCAATTTTAGGCACCATTTCTAAATCCACTGCCATAGTAGGTCTTAAAACAAAACTTAAAACTATAACCGAAAACAACATGGCGATTGTCCAAATCAACAACCTCATACTTCTTTTTCTCTTTTGCATCAGTGCAACGGAGGCCATCACAGTAGGTAAGAAATTTTCACCTACTTTTTTCAAGGGCAAAGATTTCATCCATACATCAAACTCTTTCATTTCTTCGTCTAATAATTCATCCTTCATGACATATGACATTTATTTTACGACATTATACTATCAATTTCTGATGGCAAAACCTTTTGGAGGTTCTCTGCCATTTTCTTTCTAACCCTAAAAAGCTTCACTTTTAAATTACTTAATTCATAACCGGTGATTTCTTGCACCTCCGCCATGCTCAACTCATCAAAATAATAAAGTGTCACTAATATTCGCTCATCTTCTTTCAACAACCCAATAGCTTGCTCTATATAATAGCTCCTATCTTGTCTATTGACTCCATCATCGGCACTGCTGGCATCAGCAACATTCAATGTAGAGTAAGCATCTATATCCGAAGTATCCAATTTCTTCTTTCGAGTACGACTAATAGCCATATTGACTACTATTCGATAAAACCAAGTAGTAAACTTTGACTCCTCTTTAAACTGGTCTATTGATTTCAATACTTTAAGAAACGAATCATGAGCCACTTCCTCGGCATCATCGCTATTATTCAACACCCGGTTGGCCAACGTAAAAGCATAATCTTTATACTTATTCACCAACGTTTCAAAACTAGCCATATCGCCAGCTTTAATCTCTTTCAATAATAAATAATCAGTATTTTTAGAATCCACTTTCATTTGACGCCAATAAGCAAATTCAAGTTACAAACTATTTTTTTTAATAATTCTGTAACCAACCATTGACCAACAGCATCCTATTAGCAAACAAAAACGCAAAATCATGGATACAGAAATCTTAATTCCTTTAACACTATTTATATCAGCAGCAACAACTTTAATCCTTTTTAGAAAATTTACTAATGACGAAAGGTTGGCACTAATCGAGAAAGGCGGAGATGCCAACATCTTCAATAAAAAACAAATTACTTTTCCAGCGGTCAAGATTGGACTACTCTTAATTGGTGCTGGACTAGGCATATTCATAGGTAGTATCTTAGGCCATCATCTAATGGGCGAAGAACAAGCTATCTTCTCATGCATTTTAGTATTTGGAGGACTTGGTTTATTCTTTTCCTACTTTATAGAAAATAACCTCGCCAAAAAGAAAGGCAAAGAAGAAAGTTAATCAAGACTTGAATACGTTATCGTCCTGCTGTGTACTACCATCAAACACACGTATGGCGATAACTTCAGCCTCTGCGGTCTTTTCACCTAGGCAATAAAAATCACACTTCATCACAGTCTTTTTACCTTTTACCTCAATAACAGTTGCCCTCAACTCAACCTCATCATTATTGGAGGTTGGCCTTAGGTACTTCACATTAAGCGTACCAGTAGCATATCGATATTCTGGCAATGACCCCAACTCTCGTCCCTCCTCACGATAGGCATGTGCCATAGCAGTACACATACAATGACAATCCATCAAAGTCGCTATCACTCCACCATTCATCAGATCTGCCCAACCGTGATATTTATCCTTTGACTGCCAACGACAAACTGATTCCTCTCCTTCCCAAAAACTTTTAACATGTAAACCTTCGTCATTGTTATTACCACAGCCAAAACAGACATTTTCGGGCATGTAGTCTTGAAAGTACTTTGTATTGAATTGATTAGTCATTATCATAGGGGTTAATGATTCGCACACTAAATTAAACTTTACACGGAATTTTGACAGCCATAAAATCAATTTACATTGTATTCTTCATTCAAACAATCATAGTCCTCTCTCCTGGTTATACTTATGCCCAAGAAGAAACTGTGGATGAAGAGACCTACAACAACAGCAAACTTCATACTTCCGAAGGATGGGACCTAGTGGGACTTGGCGAACTTGATCAGGCCTTGAAAGAATTCAACATGGCCATAGAATTTTATAATGGAGATGCAGATTCATTTGTTGGCAGAGCAAATGTTTTGATGAAATTGGGACGATTAGATGATGCAGAAAAAGATGTTGAACAAGCGCTCCTGTTGGCTCCCAATCAATCAGACATGTTCTACTTAGCGGGCAACATTTATTTCAAAATGAAAAACTATATCAAGGCCACTAATAATTACTCTAACGCCATTAGATATAATGACAGTTCAGACATTCCAGTCGATTTGGTCAACTGCTATTACAATAGAGGCAATGCTTACTTTTCATCAGAGATGTATCGCTCTGCTGTCAATGACTTCACCAAAGTCATTGAGCTAAAAGAGAATTACATGCAAGCTTATCACAACCGCGCACTGTCTTACAAAAACAAAAAAGATTTTGAAAATGCCTGCAAAGATTTCTACACTGCTAAAGAATTGGGAAGCAAAATGTCAGATAAATTCATTGAAAAATATTGCCAATGAGCAACTCTAAAAACAAGACTAAAAACAACATCAAGAAAAAAACAAAAGCAAAACCCATTACTAACAAAAAGGATCAGGTCGATAATGATTCAGAAGAAATCGGTATTCCCAATGTAGACTTCAAAAGAGTGATGGGATGTGGTGGATGATTATTCAGTGATATAAGTTCGTTTCACGCGTTGACTGATATTAGTTAATATTTCATATGGAATAGTATGAATCCAGTCTGCTAAATCTGAGATCGTAGGACTGTCACCAAAGACAACCACTTCGTCCCCCGTATTGACCTTGACACCTGTAACGTCCAACATTGTCATATCCATGCACACACTACCAATTGTCGACACCAACTGACCGTTGATATTCATTTTACCAATCCCATTACCAAAAGCTCTCACATAACCATCCGCGTAACCAATAGGTACAATAGCTATTTTCAATTCTTTATCCGCAAACCCCATTCGACCATAACCGATTGATTCACCTTCACTTATAGTTTTGACCATCGACACATAACTCTTCAAGGTACTGACGGTTTGCAGTTTTGCTGTATTCGACAATGTTGGATCAAAACCATACAAACCTATCCCCAACCTCACCATATTGAAATGCATATCCTTATACTTGTCGATACCGGCTGTATTAACCATATGCCTCATTGGAGTATACCACAGTTCACCCATGATCTCTGAACTCATTTTCTCAAATCTACTCCCTTGCTGTAGTGTGAACTCTTTGTGTCTTGGATCTTCACTCCCGACCAAATGACTAAAAATACTTTTCACTCTCAACTGCTTGTTAGTTTTCAGCAGTTCAATCAGTCTTTTCAATTCGTTTTCCTTAAATCCCAGTCGGTTCATACCTGTCTCCAACTTGAGATGAATACCTGGGATATTATCTTCTCCTTCGAAATACTCTATAAAATCATACAACTGCTCCAACGAAAAGATTTCCGGTTCCAAATTATATTCTTTGATATACCTAAATGAATCTGGGGCGGGGTTCATAATCATGATAGGAATATGAATACCATTTTTCCTCAACTCTACCGCCTCGTCCGTATAAGCGACTCCCAAATAATCAATCTTGTGATACTGCAACAAATTGGAAATTTCAAAATTACCTCCTCCGTACCCAAAAGCCTTCACCATGACCATGACCTTAACATCTGGTTTTAATTTGGCTCGATAATAATTCAGGTTTTGAACCAAGCTTTCCATACTAACCTCAAGAATGGTACCATGTGCTTTATGCTCCAGCTGCTCTACTACTTTCTCAAAAGTAAAATTACGAGACCCCTTCACCAATACAATTTCATCTTGTATATGAAAGCCCGACTTCAATAAATCTTCAGTAGTATCATAAAACTCGCCTTGTGTATGAAACACGCCTTCAGCTTTTGAAATTTCCTTTCCTACTCCTATAAACCTATGAATATTCAACGAACGCATGAGGTCATCAACACGCGAATAAAGCTGCTCGTTTTCTAGGCCCGTTTGATAAATATCCGAGAGGATCACGGTCTTTTTAGACTTTTGGTTTTGTCGATTCAAGAAATCTAATGCTACTTCCAAACCATACAAATCATTATTATAGGTATCATCTATAAGGTAAGAACGATTCATAGCCTGCTTCATTTCAAGTCTCATCTTGATCGAAGACAATGAATCTAATCGTTGCTGAATCATCTCTTCACCATACCCCAATACGTAAAGCACTGCAGCACATTGCATACAGTTTTCTATTGATGCAGGGTCATTAAACCTCAGTCTAAACTTAAAAATTCCTTTTCCAATTTTTACTTCAAACTGATTCCCTTTATTACTTAATACCTCCCAAGTAATGAGACGAGCATCCTCATTCATAACCTCCCCCAGAGCCGTTTTCACTTGCTCGTGATCAGCTCTGCAGATGACTACTTTACTATCTTTAAATAACTTGGCTTTTTCTGATGCCTTTTTAGCTATTGATTCGAATCCAACATTATGCGCCTCACCTATATTAGTAAACACACCGATGGTTGGTCTGATCACCTTTTCCAATTTGACCATTTCCCCTACTTGAGAAATTCCCGCTTCAAATATTCCAATTGTATTTCGTTCATTCATCTGCCAAACTGAAAGTGGCACGCCTAACTGCGAATTGTAACTTTTCGGACTTTTAACAATACTATGTTTAAAGTCTAACATTTGGGCCAACCATTCTTTGACAATTGTCTTACCGTTACTCCCAGTAATCCCTATCACGGGATAAGTAAAGCTATTTCGGTGATTAGCAGCAACAGTCTGCATGGCATCTAGAGATTTACGCACCTCTAACACATTTGCATCGGGCGGAAGTTTAACCTCTCTTTCCACTACAAACAAGCGTACACCTTTAGCATAAGCCTCTTGCACAAACTCATGTCCGTCGTGATTGATCCCCTCAATAGCAAAAAACAACACTCCTGTTTGAATGGCAATATTTCTTGTATCGGTTGCCATCTCTTTTATCTCCAAGTCCTTGGACTCTTGCAATACAACACCTTTGCACAAACGTGCTAAATCACTAAAATTCATGCTTCAATTTATGTTTTTTTATGAAAGAAATCATGACACAGTGATAATTACTGAATATCATTTCAATCTATAAGATAACCCATCTTACATTTTACTAAAAAGGTCTTTTATCTTACTGGAATTACATTAAATTGCACAGTTAAGTCATTGTGACATTTTTGATTTACTTACTTTTTAGGCGCGAATGAAAGTCTCTCCAAACAAGCCCTTTCAACTTATATACACATTATTCGATCATCAGTATCTCGGATACTTGTTCGAATCTTTTGTTATTCAATTAGATAACGAAGGGGGACTTACCTTTTCACATCAAAACATCTCATCCAAGAATGCAGATGAATTCTCTGAGGGACTCGATGAGGCTGATTATGAATTGATCAAAGTCATGGACTCTATGCAGCCAGAAGTTGTAGTCAAACACTTTGAAAAAAAGAAAATCAAGGCCGACGATTACTTCTTAAAAGTATTTGACAAAAATACTGGTGATGAAATCAAGCAAGAACAAATCAAAGCACATATAGAAAGGAGAAGAACCAGCATCCTTCCCTTAATGAAAGGGAAAAGACTCTTTGAAATGGGTAATGATGGCGAACCTGCTTGGAAAGAGATTGAAGTACTCCCTGAGAAATCAACTATTCTGTTTCATTTCAGAAGAAATGAAGAGAATACGCATTATTTCCCTACCATTAAACACAAAGGAGAAAAAGTAGACTTCCAATACAAAGGGGCATACATTTTATGTAACGACCCAGCATTCATTGTCATCGAAAACAAACTTTTCAGCTTTGAAAAAGATGTGGATTCTAAAAAATTAAAGCCTTTTTTAGAAAAGAAATTCATTGCCATTCCTAAGAAAATAGAAGACAACTACTACAGAAAATTTGTTGCTCCATTGGTCGCATCATTCGATGTATATGCCAAAGGTTTTGAAATCAAAACTGAACGTCATGACGTAGAACCTATGCTCTACTTTTCCGAATTAGCCAGTTCATCAGGTCAATCACTAGACATGTTTGACTCTAAAGGCAATAGTCAAGAAGAGGAGAATAGCTCAAAAATACTATTTGAACTAAAATTCAAATATGGAGAACACAACTATAAGGCGGATCAGACAAGTGAAGTCAATGTACATGTTGAACAAGAAGATGATGACTATACTTTCTTCAGAATTAAAAGAGATTTAAACCAAGAGAAAAAGTATCTAAACTTCCTTTTGGATACAGGACTACAATTACGCGCCTCACAACAAACTCTGCCAATCGGCAAGGCATTTAACTGGATCAGTCACACTAGAAAACTGATAGAAGATGCAGGAATCACTTTGATTCAAAACGGGAAAAACCAAAGAAAATATTTCATCGGCCACTCTGAGATGACCGTAGAAATCAAAGAAAATATCGATTGGTTTGACATTCACGCTATCGTGAAATTTGGCAAGTTTGAAATCCCTTTTGTTATGATCAGGGAATATATTCTGAAAGGTAAAAATGAAATTGAGTTGCCCAACGGTGAAATTGCTGTAATTCCTGAGGTATGGTTTGAGCAGTATTCAGAGCTCATGGCCTTTTCAGACCAAGGAGATACTGAAACGCTACAACTACAAAAGCATCATATCTCGTTAGTCAAAGAACTGACAGAAGCCAATCTGGCTCACATGCAGATCAGAGGCAAACTTCAAAGACTTCAGAATTTTGATGAGATAGAAGACTATCCACTTAATCCCAATTTCAAAGGAGAGCTAAGGCCTTATCAAAAGGCTGGGTACGACTGGATGAACTTCCTAAGGTCATACAAACTCGGAGGCTGCTTGGCTGATGACATGGGTTTAGGTAAAACCGTCCAGACTTTGTCATTGCTACAAACAGTGCATGCAGAGAAAGATGCCGGAACAAGTTTGTTGGTGATGCCAACTTCGTTGATTTACAATTGGGAAAAGGAATCAGAAAAATTCACTCCTGAATTGAAAATACTTAACTACACAGGAGTAAAAAGGAACAAGGATACTAGTAAGTTTATCAATTATGATTTGGTCCTTACATCTTATGGCCTCATACGTCAAGACATTGAATTATTAGAGAAATTTCATTTCAACTATATCATATTGGATGAATCTCAGGTCATCAAAAACCCTGATTCGAATATTTCAAAATGTGTAAGACTGTTGAATTCTACATCCAAGTTAATCTTGACAGGAACACCAATTGAAAACACAACATTGGACCTTTGGTCTCAAATGTCTTTTGTAAACCCAGGATTACTGGGTACGAAATCGTTCTTCAAAAAACAGTTTCAAATTCCAATTGAAAAGAAAAAAGACGTAAAGAAATCAAAAAAATTATACTCGATCATCAAGCCCTTCTTATTGAGAAGGAATAAATCCCAAGTCGCGACGGATCTACCCGAAAAGATAGAGAACATTCGCTATTGCACCATGTCGGCAGAGCAAGAGGAAGCTTATGAAAAAGTGAAATCAGCCTACAGGGACAAAATCATGAAGGAAATTGAGTCTGGCGGAATGGGCAAGTCACAGTTTATGATTTTGCAAGGCTTGACCAAACTAAGACAAATTGCCAACCATCCACTATTGTCTGACACCACCTACACTGGCGACTCTGGAAAACTGGAAGACATCAGTTTCATGTTAGACACGGCAATCGAAAAAGAACAAAAGATCCTTGTTTTCTCTCAATTCGTTAAGCATTTGGCTATTGTTAAAAAATACCTGGACAGCAAAAATATAAAGTACGCTTATCTAGATGGGGCAACAAAAGACAGACAAAAACAAGTAGAAGACTTTCAAGAAAATGACGATATCCGGGTATTCCTCATCTCTCTCAAAGCAGGAGGACTAGGACTCAACTTGACTAAGGCAGAGTATGTCTTCTTACTGGATCCATGGTGGAATCCAGCCATAGAAGCACAGGCAATAGATCGTGCTCACAGGATTGGTCAGAAAAATACGGTCTTCACTTATCGATTCATCACCAAGAATACAGTGGAAGAAAAAATAATGATGCTACAACAGAACAAGAAAAAACTTGCTTCAGATTTGATTACTACTGAAGAAAGCTTCGTCAAGAACCTTTCCAAAGACGATTTGGTAGGTTTATTAGACTAAGGTTAAAACACGTTATCCACTGAAACACCATATTCCTTTATGAGAATGATATTTTCGACATGGCCAAATCAAGACTTTCACCCTGATTCTCAAATCTAGTATCTAAAAAAGGTGCTTAAAATCTGTAACGAAACGCATTCAAAAGATATACCTACCAGCCGAGGCTAGGGATTTAGCTCTTTTGTAGGTACTATAATTAGTCGCCAAATGCGACAGCAAAGATGAACGAACTAGTATTTTTGATTCGGGTGGAAGGATAGATACCCTGAGCAACTGAGATGTATTTGAATGCTGATTTGTAATCAGACTCGTTGAACTTTTTAAGGCTCTGATTATAATAATGAAGACCCGCAAGTTGACGAATATCAACAGCGTTGTTGATGACTCTAACTTCCTTGACCTCTTCCATTTGACTATCACCAAGACCTCTCATAGCAAGTTCTTCATTGATTCGCATTGCATCATCTAACACTACACCTATTCTTTCATTGATTTCATTTTGATCCTTAGCAAACCCGTTTAAAGCGTCCGTTGCTTCCATCAAGTATTGTTGTCCATCCCCATTGGCCAGTAGAAATACGTGATAATCTGTTTCTCTGATTTCATACTCATAACCTAAGTCTTCAAGAAACAACGCGTACAAGGCCGTACCCGTCACACAATCATATTTACCATTTGACCCGAGTACTTCACTAAACAAAGCATGTTTTTCATATTCCTTTAAAAACTTTCGGTGGACACTGTAAAAAACATATTCTAGAAATGCTCTGTCACTTTTAAATCGCCCCTGCTTCAACATGAACTTACATAGCATCGCATCATACTTTGCTTGATAAACTTCCATTTGATCAGGAGAAACCACTTCAAAATCATCTCTTACAAACAAATCTAACAGACTAAGCTCATCACTGCTATCCTGTGCTAGGACTTCAACCAATGGCCAGACTAAAATTAGGGAAAATATATAAACTGCTTTTTTCAAAATATGCTTCTACTCTCTTTATTCAAGATAAAAGTAGTCAATACTATTTTAATGTTACGTATCCGTTATCATATTAACCTCAAATGACAAATGTTAGTTAATTATGAATCGATATATTGTTATTCACTTTGAAAACAAGGCTTCAGTCAACAGTAATTAGGACCATAAACCACAGGTAAATGAACGATATTAAGACGCTATTTGACAACCAACTTGACCAATCATTGCGCCTACGAACTTCTTCTTATAAGGAGAGAATAATAGCGTTGAAAAATCTAAAAAAATGGATCTTAAACAACCTAGAGTTGATTCACGAAGCGCTTCTACAAGACTTAAAAAAACCTCACACAGAAACAGAAGTTTGGGAAGTATACCCCGTCTCCTCCGCCATCAACAAGGCTATTAGGAATTTAAAAACTTGGTCCAAAGCTAAAAAAGTGAATCCTGGCATGACTTATTTGGGCACTCGTGCTTGGATACAACCAGAACCTAAAGGGCGCTGCTTAATCATTGCACCTTGGAATTTTCCTTTTCAATTAGTCTGCAGCCCATTAGTCTCCTGTATTGCTGCTGGCAACACCGCCATACTCAAACCATCAGAAAACACACCTCACACCTCTGCGCTAATCAAAAAAATGATTGCAGAAGTATTCGACCCAAAACACATCACAGTAGTTGAGGGTAGTATTCCCGAAACCCAAGCGCTACTTGAGTTGCCATTTGATCACATATTCTTCACCGGCAGCACCAATGTTGGCAAGATAGTAATGACTGCCGCTGCTAAACACCTTACATCAGTCACACTAGAGCTAGGAGGCAAGTCACCGGTCATCATTGACCACACCGCTAATATCAAGGATGCTGCAAAAAAAATCGTTTGGGGAAGATTCAGTAACAACGGTCAAACCTGCATTGCGCCGGATTACATTTTTATTTCGAAAGGGAGAAAAGACGAGTTTGTACAACAAGTCAAGCACTATTTGCAAGAACTCTTTGATGAGCAGAATCAGGGCATGCACATCACAAAGACTTATGGCAGGATAGTCAACAACCAACAACATCAGCGATTGAGTGAGTTGCTAGAAGATGCAAAACAGAAAGGTGCAGTTGTGGAACTAGGGGGTAAGTTGAATCAACAAGATAAATACTTCGAACCCACATTGATCTCCAATATAGATGATTCCTCCAGAATTTGGAAGGAGGAAATATTTGGTCCCATCATGCCTATCAAAGAATTTGATTCTTTGGATACTGTATTAAAGCATATCAACGACAACTTAAAACCATTATCCCTATACCTTTTCTCTAAAAGCAAACGCAATCAAAATACGGTAAGAAAAAACACCTCGGCAGGAACAATGGCCATCAACGATGTAGTCATCCAATATGCTCATCCCAACTTACCATTCGGAGGAGTCAACCACAGTGGCATAGGCAAATCTCATGGGCACTTTGGTTTCTTAGAATTTAGCAATCAAAAAGCAGTGCTAAAACAACGCGTTGGTCCTACGAATGCCATGTTTTTTTATCCTCCTTTCACAGATTTCAAGAAAAAGCTAATCAAATTCATGATCAAGTACATGTAATAAAAAAGCCATAACCCCAAAATTGGAATTATGGCTTCAAATATTTTATTCGTATTAATTACGCGATTGAGATCAACTCAATATCGAAAATCAATGCTGCGAATGGAGGAATATCCTGACCAGCACCTCTTTCACCGTATGCTAATTCAAATGGGATAAATAATTTCCACTTATCACCAGGCACCATCAACTGAAGCGCTTCAGTCCAACCTGCGATCACACCATTAACTGGGAATGAAGATGGCTCACCTCTTTGCACGGAACTATCAAACACTTTACCGTCAATTAACTGACCAGTATAATGAGTAGTTACAGTACTGCTTGCCTCTGGCTTAGCACCATTGGCATCACCTGATTCAACGATCTGATACTGAAGACCACTTTCCAAAGTTGTAATTCCATCTTTAGTACTATTCTCTTTCAAGAATGCTATTCCGTCTCCTTTAACTTCTTTGAATTGACCTTCTTTCAATCCACTAACTTTCTTTTGGATGATGGCATTGATTTCCTCTCCAGTTAACTCACTGTTCCCTGCAAATGCATCAGATAATCCACCTATGAAAGCGTCAAGATCTAAAACTTTTTCAAAACCTTCATTTTTAAAATTTTGTCCTACGCTTTGTCCAAGACCATAACTGAACTGTTGGTCTTCTGTCTTTAATTCTGTCATCTGTTCTTTATTTAAGGCGGCAAAGTTAGAAATAATTTCTCAAGAAAAAACTACTC
>JAOPTS010000006.1:0-15222 GCA_051531955.1 Reichenbachiella sp. | reverse complement strand
AGTAATATTAATGTCGAATTTTTTCCAAAAACTCCTCCGAAATATGTCAATGTATTCGTTGAGTTTCCAGTGGGTACAGATATTGAGACGACCAATGATTTTATGGTGGGAATTGAAGAGGAAGTGTTTGAAATAATCAAACCTTATCAGTCTATTGTCAAGTCGGTGATTGCTAATGTAGGGGCAGGAGCAGCAGACCCAATGGATCAGTCAGCCTTTGGTCAAAGTGATACGCCTAACAAAGGTAGGATAACAGTGAATTTCGTTGAATTCATGGAGAGGAATGGAATGTCAACTAACGAGATCTTGGATACGTTACGTGCGCAGATGTCAGGTCATCCTGGGGTTGCCATTACAGTAGATCAAAATAACGATGGACCTCCAGTAGGAAAGCCAATCAGTATTGAAATCAGTGGAGATAATTTTGCTCAATTGATTGATGTGTCTGAGCAAATGAAAAGCTTTATCAACCAATCAGGAATAGAGGGTATCGAAAAACTGAAATCCAACCTGGAGACGGGTAAGCCTGAGCTGATTGTAGATATTGATAGAGAAAAAGCAAGGAGATTTGGCTTATCGACTCAATCAATTGCCATGGAAGTGAGGACGGCTTTGTTTGGTAAAGAGATATCTAAGTTCAAGCAAGGTGAGGATGATTATGAAATCCAATTAAGACTGGATGAAAAGTATAGGTACGATACAGATGCATTGATGAACAAGAGTATTGTCTATCGTAATCAGGCCAATGGTAAAATTGTAAGTGTGCCGATTTCTTCTGTAGCGACGGCAGAGTTAAGTTCGACTTATGGCTCGATCAGACGTAAGGATTTGAATCGTGTGATTACGATGAGTTCCAATGTCGTAACAGGTGCTAATGCTACTGAGATCAATAATCAGATCAAGGAATTGTTGCTTGATTTTAAAATGCCAGAAGGGTACTCGTATAAGTTCGGTGGTGAGCAAGAGAAACAGGCAGAGGAGATGGCTTTCTTGAGTAATGCATTATTGATTGCGGTATTTTTGATCTTCTTGATTATTGTAGCTCAGTTCAATAAGATAACCACACCATTCATCATTATGATGTCTGTTGTCCTGAGTACTATTGGTGTATTCTTAGGGTTGGTGATCTTTAATATGAGTTTCGTTGTGATCATGACCATGATTGGTATTATTTCATTGGCGGGTATCGTGGTGAACAATGCGATTGTGTTGATTGATTTTATCGAACTGAGTAGGGATCGTATGAAGAAAGAGTTGGGAGTTGATCAGTTGGAAATGGATCAGATTATTCAAGCAATTGTAACAGCTGGATCTACTAGATTGAGACCCGTATTGTTAACGGCCATCACTACTGTATTGGGGTTGATGCCACTGGCAATAGGATTGAACATTGACTTTATTCAGTTCTTTCAAGACTATAATACTAACTTTTATATCGGTGGAGATAATGTAGCCTTCTGGGGGCCTATGTCATGGACTATTATATTTGGATTGACATTCGCTACATTCTTGACTTTAGTAATTGTACCAGTGATGTACTTGTTCTTTGCGAAAGTGAATAGAAAATTAGGCGTGAGCTAAAAATGATACAACCCAAAATGATGAAGCGAAGAGGTATCCTCTTCGCTTTTTTTGTTTTATTACTATCTGAAATTATGAATTCAGGTTTTTTTGATAAGTACTAGATATGGATTGGAATAGATAGACTTATGATGATTAAAGTCTATTTGGTTGATGAATGATAGACCCATCATTATAACACTTGAGTTTGTCTGAACCTGTTTTTTGTTGCTTATACGATGGTGTAAGTTGTATTTTCAACTTTTATTGGTCATATTCTAATTACATTTTTAGACTATGGAGAGTAGAATAAAATATTTTTTTTTAACGTTCATTTTAATCATCCCAATAACCGCATGGGGTCAAAAAGAATATACTCCTGTAATTGCAGATCCTTTGCTACAAGAGAGAAGGTATGCGTTGTTTCCTGAATTGGATAATCAAGGGATAAGATGTATTGCTTCAGACCCTAGATCAGATTTGTATTGGTTTGGTATCCAATCTGGGTTAGCTTCTTATGACGGTTTTAATTGGGAGTTTTATGGTAGTGATGATGGAATAGATGCACCAATAGATCAGATTTTAATTAGCCGTAGCAAAACAGTATATGCTGTCAATAAAAATGGTTTGTTAAAAAATCAAGATGGAAAATGGACTCAAATTTTTAAAATGCCCTCGGGTTTAGATTTGTTTCCTGAGCAAATCATTGAACTCATGAGTGGTAATATTGCTGTTTGCTCACAAATTGGTCTTATCCTCACAGATTTTGATAAAAATTATTTACTAACAACTCAAGGTGATTGGAGTTTAAATCCAGGCTATGATTCAGTATTTGAATTTGTTGAAATACCGGTAGAAAATTTATCAGGAGGTGTATATACAAGTAGTACAGATGTACTTGAATTTTCTGAAGGTAATATTTGGGTCGCCATGAATGGTAGAGATGATAAAGGTGAAATTCTTATGATTCATGAGCAGGATATTTTGAATCAAAATATTGTGGAGGTGAATTCGTTGAGTGCTTACTTTGATCTAAAGCTTGGTGATGAACAAACTATTTTTAAGTCGTCTAAAGAAGATATTTGGGTAATCAATCATTCCAATAGAGTTCCTGCTGCCAAATACTCAAATGGTAAATGGGAATATGTATATTTTGGTAATCAATCTAACACCGACTACTATGCCGAAAATATTGTCGAAACACCAGATAGTAAAATCTGGATTAGTGGCTTAAGTCAAATTTTCGCCATGGATACCATTGGTCAATGGACTAAGTATAATACGGAAAACTCTAGTATTAAAGATATTCACATCAACATGCATGTAGGTAATTACTCTGACCTATGGATATCAGGTAATAAATCTAATGTATACCGGATTGATTTGTCTCAGGATAAATGGATAGGTTATAGAGGATTGAATTTTCAATGTGAGACATCAGATGAGACACTTTGGTTTTTGGAAGTAGAAGGTAATGTTGTAAATAGCAATAATAATGATTGGCGAATAATTGATAAGAAGATAATTGGAATAGATAATGCTGTCTCAATTTATAAAGCATCTGAAGATGTGATTTGGGTAGTTGGTAGTGATAAAGGTAATGCTGCAGTCAGTTATTTTAAAAATGGTAGTTGGCATCAAATAGTGCTCAATACACTCTCTTGGGGAGTAGATTATCGCGCAATATTTGAATCTAAAGAAGGAGAAATATGGATAGGTGCAAGTGCAGATATTAATAATAGTAAAAATCAATTTGGTGGCGTGGTGCAAATTCAAAATCCATATGCACATGATCGAAAAATATTTCATCACAAACCTTTTAATTCAAATGGATTGGGTAAAACAAATCTATATGGTATATCCCAAAGTAAGGATGGGCGTATTTGGACTGGAGGTTCTTTATTGAGTTATTGGTCGAACGATCAATGGCATAAAATGAAAGATGAAAATCTATATGACTATGTAAATGATGTTTATAATGATCCAAATGGAGTTCTTTATGTAGGCTCAAGGCACCATGGCTTGTATGTTATGAAAGATGATAATTGGGTTAATTTCACTATGGATAATGACCTGAATAACAATAATATCATTAGTATTTCTACCAATAATAAGGGAGATGAAATTTGGTTAGCAACGATTAAAGGGTTTAGTTATTTTAACGGAGATTTTTGGATCAATGATATTTTTCCAGAAGAGATGACATTGGCGCATGAAGGTGGGACTATTATTCATAATAATGATGGAATATGGGTGAGTAATTCACCAAGAGAATGGAAGAGGAGGGTTTTTAGTGGGGAAATACCGAGTCAATCTATCAAGGATCGATATGGGACTTATCGGTTTGTTAAAGGTACTTTGGCGCCTGATACTCAAGTTGATACTTATACTGAATTAGTTAGTAATCAAGGTAATGCAGTAGTCTATTGGTCTGGAAAGCTGTTCTTTAATATGACCAATAACGATCAATTGCTTTTTTCTTATAAAATGGATAATAATGATTGGTCTGCCTATAGTCAGGAAAACAGTCATACATTTTTGAGCCTTAAAGATGGCGAACATACTTTTAGTGTACGTGCAATGGATAAAGTGGGAAATGTAGATTTGACTCCTGCTAGTGTCGTTTTTTCAGTAGCACCACCTGTATGGAAAGAAGTATGGTTCATATTAATGGTCATTTCTTTCGTCTTAATTATTATATACTATCAGATTCAGATTCATAGAAAAAGAGAAAAATTAGAAAGGAGTAATATTAGTCTTTATAAGAAGTCTAATGAATTAGTCAAAGCTTTGGATCAATTGAAACATGCACAGACTAAATTGGTTAAAAATGAAAAAATGGCAACATTGGGTATGTTGTCTGCAGGAGTGGCGCATGAGATTAATAACCCACTCAATTTCATCAAAGGCGGTATTGATGCCTTGATAGAATTGATGAAGAAAAATGGTGATATTGATGATACAACTACTCGTTTGGTCAGTGCAATCAATGAAGGTGTTAGAAGAGCAAATGAAATTGTTAAGAGTTTAGGTAAATTAAGTAGGCAAAATGAAGCCAATACTGATTTGTGTGATTTACATAGTATACTAGATGATTGTGTTTTGATTTTGCATGGTTTGATTAAAAATAAAATTGAAATTGAAAAGAGCTATACGGATCATGAAATATTGATTATTGGCAATGAAGGAAGGTTGCATCAGGCCTTTCTAAATATTTTAGCTAATAGCAAACAAGCCATTGTAGATCAAGGTAAAATTTGTATAGATACTACTATAGAAGGAGGGGATACTCAAATTCGAATTTCAGATACAGGGATGGGAATTAGTAAAGAGAGTATGAGTAGAATAGGTGAACCATTTTTCACAACTAAAGATTCTGAACATGGAACAGGTTTAGGTATGGCGATAACAATTTCTATTATTGAAGAGCATAATGGTAACCTCGAAATAGAGTCTGAACTAGGTAAGGGTACTACTATAATTATAAATTTACCTCGAAAAATTAATGAATAAATTAGTTCTTTTGAAGTTAAAGTATAGTCACTATTTACCTGATGGAGGCTAAATAATTATTCTCGATTGTCTTTAATTATTTTAAAGTAAGACTCATCGATAGGCCTTTGAAGTGTTCATTATAAACGGGAAGTAGAGACAATTCTTTCGGGGTGATTTTGTGTAGTTCGGGGATGAGTATGCCTGACAATGCACCGACAGCAAACCCAGTTAGTACATCAGAAGTGAAGTGTTTACCAGCCTTCATTCTATAATAACCAACTACAGCAGGAGGAATTGCAGCTCCTGTATATAACAAGACCTGTTGGAGTGTCGATAGATCATGGTAATCAGCGTATACTTTTGCCATGAAAAAAGTGCCAGTGGCTGCTGTACTAGTATGACCACTAAAAAATGAATTAGTGGCATTGTCTCCTGATCGATCTTCTGGAGATAAATTGGTGTTGTACACAAAAGGACGTGCTTTTCTAATTGGGAAAGCTGCACCTAGGTAAAGCATGGATTGGGTCAATTGTGTCTCGGTATAGAGGGTGATAAAATCTGCCCAATTATGTCTGATCTCATCATCCAATAGTAGAAAAAATGGAGCTAGGGTAGAGGTAATGGCAAAATAATCTGATATTGTCCCTGCTTTTTCATAACCTGTTTCGGAGAATTTAAAAGCCCAACTATCAAAACTGCTCACATCCGTTTTGTCATAGTTGGAGACTTCTTGAGGTGATAGATTGGCATGGGAATCCAGTTGGATGGATTGATAGATGAAAAAGGTATATCCAATGGCTATGATAGGTGTCTCAACTTTCTTATTGACCCTATAGGGGTTAAAACTACGAAGACTATCCTCTTGCGCATATCCATTGAAAGTAAAGAATAGCAACGCGATAACCATCATATGCCGGCTCATTGTGATGCTCTTTGAAATTGCTTTTTTATGTTTCAAGTGAATGAGTTTAACTGTCATTAATCTGACGAAGAATAAGAAACGATTGATGTTTGTCTAGTGATATTATTCATTCTCTAAAATAGGAATTTACTTCCAATAACCAATAGTCCATCATGGTCGGAGATAGAGTAGGTACCAAA
Source organism: Reichenbachiella sp. (assembly GCA_051531955.1). Taxonomy (GTDB): domain Bacteria; phylum Bacteroidota; class Bacteroidia; order Cytophagales; family Cyclobacteriaceae; genus Reichenbachiella. The sequence continues at coordinate 9,066 of JAOPTS010000006.1, read as the reverse complement.
AAGCATGAAAGCATCTATGGTGTTGATAAATGCGCCCCCACCGAATGAGTGATGCCAATCTTCGATGGACTTGGTCCAAACCCTTGCAAAATCATAATGACCCAAAATACCCACATCAAATGGTAACACATAATTCTGAATCTCGAATAGGTTCATTCTCAATTCTAAATTGCTAAACCCGATCGATTCTCCGGCATATCTGTTTCTTCTAACACCTCTGAAGTTTTCATAACCACTGAGGAAATTGGCTTGAAAGAATGCAAAATCACCAATGTTGGTAGCGATTCCTGATCGGAAAGCGATGGTCGTTTGTTTTTCGATAAAGTTGATGGGGATAAACAGACTCAGCGAACTGTTGATGTTCAAGTATTCCACGTTATCATTGCCCAAGCTATTGACATACTCTCCTCTAATTTTGAATTCCATGCCACTGTGTGGGTGTATGTTGTTGTCTTTGTTCAAGAACTGATATTCCAGAATGCCTCCCAAGAAGTGTTGCTGTTTGAGCTCCCAGTCATCGACATTAGGAATAGCCTCTGATTCAAAGTTTATATATTTATACTTGGGACCAAAGACCAACTTACTAGCGCCACTAGATGATGAATAGGTTAGTGTCGGCGTGAATTCATAATTGTTCATCAATACATTGTAGGCAGATATGTCATTGATGTTGTCATCACTGACGTCTCCATAATAAAAATAGGCAAGGGGATTGTTGATAACGAGTGATCCGCCAAGATCCGCATCGCCAATTGTATCTATCAGATCAAAATCATAATAGACATTGAAACCTACAGTGCCGAACATATAGTTAGCCAACAGTGTGTGATGAAACTTATAAGGGTCTTTTTTGAAACCATGTATAGTCTGATCAAATCCAGGGCCAATCAAAAAGCCATCATTTGGATTGAAACCCAGAGAAAGGGCAGGTTTGAGCATGTTGTATTCGTACTCTAATCGGTCATAGTCGTACATGTCATCTGCATTCATGACAGTTAGTTTGGTGTCCTTGCCTTTATCGATGTTACTTTTTCCTTTTAGATCATATACTCTAGTCATCTTCTTGAGTCCATTCACACTAGATTTATCTTCTATCTTGTCCTTGCCTTCTCCTGCTATGATTCTAATCAAAATACTCTTCTTAACATTTCCAGTGATTTGATATTCGTCATTGCCATCTAATCCGAAGAGGCGTATTTCTTTGGTGTCTTTTCTTTGAAATACTCGGTGGTAATAGATTTCGCTCTTGACCTTTTTTCCGTCTTTTCGTGGATATGCACTAACCTCTACATCGCCATTTATTTTTCTTTTAATCGAAATGAAATCATCTCCATAGTGGCCCACTACATCTACTTCTTTGGCCAAGGAATAATAATATTCAGTTACATAATCAACCAACTCGTCTCGACGTATTATTAGACTTTCGATGATCTCTGGGCCTCTGATATCAAACACCTCAGGTGGAAAGTGACGTACAGCAGCCTCAATCTCTTGATCTGATAAATGGGACTGGATGTATTTTGCCTGCGTAACCCAGTCCTCTAATGTTGCTTCTGTCAAGAAACTTCTATCAAAATGACGTGCTTGTGTATTGAGTCCAAGTACGTCCTCCGCACCACCATAAAAATCTTGTGTATACCATAGCAACCATCTCCATTTGGTTACATTCATACTCACTCCGTCTGCCCTGAAAAAGGCCTGGTCTCTGTCTCGGGGAATCGGACGATAAAGCGTATAGTCGTCTTCTTTGAATCTTGCCCATCTCCACTGGTCATCATGTCTATCAAAATCACCAATCAACATGTCAAAAGCCCGCGTACGTACCACAAAGTCTTTGTCAATTTTGTGACTGGGTTTACTATGTGTTTTTTCGAGCATTTTAGTGAAGCTCATTACTTTGTCACTATTGCCATAATTGGCCTGGTCAGACACATCATCGTCGGGTCTTTGTTCTAGCAAGCAGAACATACCGCCAAATTCTTCCATGTAATCACCCAATACGGAGTCTTTAGGTATATAGACCAATTTGGAATCAGAGTAATAAATATCGACATCTTCAGACAGATAGGGGATGACCACTCCCGCATAGGGATGAGAACCCGCAAAACCATCGTAGATCAAATCTTGGGCGAGGGTTCTTCGTAGTTTGTGCGTGATAATGAATTCAGGACTTTTTTTGACGCCTCTCAAGGTGTATTGCTTGCCATTTCCTCCCAACATTCGTAGCGAAAGCGTCTGCATCCCCCCTCCTTTTTTTATTGGTGTTAGTCCTCCTTTTTCATAATGAATATCGAGATAGGGTATTTTTAGCGGTGTGGTCCATAGGTCTCTGTTCAATTTTCCCAATAGGACGGTTTTAATTCCTTGCGCCTTTTTCAAACTATCAGGGTAGACGGTTTTGAACATTCCGTCATAGGAAGTTTTGCTGTAGTTTTGAGCAGTACTTTTTACAGCCTTTTTGACGTACAATAGTTTTCGGTAGGCAGTTTTCTCTTTGCTAGTTTTATCATCAATTGTGACAAAATCTAGCCATATTTCACCGTTTTCATAATAGGAAATTTTGGAATAGCCTTTTTTTTCAGCACCGAAATCAATGCCGTTATTAAATTTCATTGGAGTGACTTTACTGGCACTGCCACTGATGACATGATGGATGTTATCTTCATGGACATATTGTAAGTTGTGCTCATGACCTGAGGCATAGATGATATTGTAAAATTCGTTCATCTCTGCTTCCATATCATTCTTCATGTTGGAGTAGGTGGGGTTGACTATGTCCTGATTGATCCCAATGAATTTTCTGTAGAAGGGGTAAATACTGCCGATACCAGGTAAGGGGACGTATGCTTTTTTATCTAATGCCGTTAAAGGGAAGATGTGGTCTTTTACTTTGAAATTTCCTCCATGTTGACCATTACTGTAGAGCGGGTGATGACCTACTACGATGATGTTTTGATTGCGGTATTTTTTCAGCATATCGTAAAATGCTTCTTTGAGCTCTTTGGTGCTTCTGACGTCACAGCCATCTTTTTCTCCACTAGACTTCTCGAATTGATGCAGCCACCATTGTGTGTCAATAACGATGAGCATCAGTCCTGGTGCTAATTGCACCTCTGTGGGACCAGGGCATCCATTTGCCGGGAGGAATACATTTTCTTTATTCAAATACTTCTCTATGTATTTCCCTTGCCTCTTTACATAGTTTATGCCCTTGTCTTTTCCACTCTTCCAATCATGATTTCCAGGAATGAACACTACTTCTCCATCAAAATCTTTAACCATGTTGAGCTGTGGGTTGAGCCTGGCTTCATCTTGTGCCCTATATTCACTATTTTTTTTGTGAAGTCCTACAGGATAGATATTGTCCCCAAGGAATACAATGCCAGATTTGTTGCTGTCAGCATTTTTTAGGTGCTTTGATACATTACTTAATACTTGATTGGATTGGGGGCTTGCTTCACCAGCGTCACCGAGGAGGTAGAGGCTGTAGGCGAGTTTGTTTTCAGAAAGTGGTGATGCTTCGTTCCAATTTTTATCCTCGGATCCATAGAATACTCTTGAAGTAGAACAGCCAAATAATAGCAATGCAAGGACGACAAAGTGTATTCGAATAAAAGTTCTTTTGGGCAGCTTCATTTGCTAGTATTTGTGATGGCCTATACATAAGACTTGAGGGAGAGGATAAAAATCTAATTTCTACTCCAAAATAGCTTGTGTATTAAGTGTAAACAAGGTCATGGTAATAAGAAGACCTGTAATGAAAATGTAATAACTCCATCTTAGTAATTTGTATTTACGGTTCAGTACCTTTCCTAGGAAATAGAGGTCTCGGGTCAAACTTTTGTATAAATAGTCTTTGTCCTTCATGAGTTCTCCAATACCCCACTCATAGTCTTCCAGAGACATTTTATGAAAATTACCAAAGAAGATCAAATTCCCTTTTTTTTCACCAACTTCCTTTCTGGATAACCTGCCATTAGTGGTTTTTGGGATGGTTGATAATATGGAAAGTATGATTGTGATAACACTGAAAGTAATCAAACTCAATCCAGGGTAGATCAAGTAGGAATTGTTGTCCAGTTTAGGGAACAGAATAGACAGTGCGATGGATATGATGATGCCATTGACACTGATCAGGGTGTTTGCTTTGTTATCTGCGATTTGACTCAGGGTCATGTGATTTCTCAACGCAGTTCTAAACATCGTCTCAATTCCTTTTTCAGGAAGCTTATTCTTAGACTTTTTCTTACCTTTTTTATTCGATTTTTTCTTTACAGAATCACTTTCTATGGGATTCTTAATGGATACTAATTCTTCCTTCTCCATTTGATCTATTTTAATAATGTTTTCTTTCTTAATCGGTCTGTAATTTGCCTTGGCATAAGCCGTATTGTATTGATGTTTGCGTAAAAAGACACTGCACATTCCCATCCATTGGTGTTGTGTCATGTCAGCATGGAGCTTCGCTTTTATTTCCTGATAAAGATTGCCATATGAAGTGGTCAGGTAGTCGGAGTTGCCCAAGTGAGATAAATCGGCATCTTGAATGATCTCTTCTAATAAATTAAGAGGAGTGTGACCCAATTTGGTCGCCAAAATCAACTGCTCTATGAGCGTGATTTTAGCTGTGTTGTAGGATTGATCTGTTAAAAATTGAGTGGCGATTTTGGCACTTTCTTTTTCATGTTCTTTGCTGCTGATGATATACGCTACGTCGTGAAATAGAACGGCTAGCGCCAATAGTTCTTTGTCGTCTTCAGTTACACCGTCCGTATGATTACTAATCTCTAAGGCCGCATCATATACTTCTAAAGTGTGTTTCCAATTGTGATAATACAAGGACTGATCAGCGCTCTTTTCATAAAAGCTCTGAACATATGTCTTGCTACCTTCTATAATTTCACTAGCCATAATTGTAATTATAAGATGGAATTTAAGTGGAAATAAACATCCTGTAAATATAACGGATCATTTTCTTGTCGTAAAGACCCATGAGCTGACAATAAATAGGACTATTGTTAACCTGATCATTCTAATTTGTCTGATTGAACTTCAAAATGGTGGGCATTTGATTGTTCTTTTCATTGGATATGAAAAGATCTCCATGACTGTTAAAAGTGATGCCTTCGGGTTGGGGGAATAGTTGTTCGCTAAGTTGAATGTTGTAGAGTATCGATCCATTGACAGATAGTACAAGCAGGGTCTTTGAAAATGAGCTAAGTATATATATGCTTCCGTCAGGGTGAACGGCGATGGCAGACGGTTTGAATTTATTGTGCACTAGATCTCGTTTGATCCTGTAGGCAGGTTTCTTGTCATACTTCTTGGATGCTAGGGAGAATGAATAGATGAAAAAGTCATCTCGTTGCTCTTTCTCTCCATGCTCTTTGCAAGCTACCAGCAGTCGGTTGTTCAATTGATCTAGGCAGAGTCCTTCAAAATCAAAATGCTTATGGTGTTTGAATTCATATTGTTGAGTTTTACTCTTCAGGTTTGTTTCGGAAATACGTCCATCACTTCGTAAAACATAGAAATGGTTTTGATCATAGGTTATACCTTCGTAATCGCCATTCTTTCCAAAATCAATTTTATCCATGGTGTTGCCGGAATATGCATTAAGGTAATAGATGTGTCCTTTCTCATCTTGCACTGCAGCGATTACAGAATCGGATAGCATCACCATTCCGGAGATCTCATTTAGCTCAGCGGAAAGCTGAAGATGCTGATCTGGTGAGTTGAGGTTGTAGATCAGTTTTTGATCGGTGCACTCGGTTGTCAGTGAGAGGATCAATAGGGCTAATAATATTTGAACCATATTCATCATCGTCGAGCGACTCTATATAGGTTGACTTTCTTTTCTTTTCCTTTCAAATTGATAGAACCGGCATTATCAATTTGATAATCATTTGGATTCTGGATTTGATGATAAAGCGTTTCTGGAATGAGTAATTGTGCACCTAAACTGTTGCACATGTCCTGTATTCTAGAAGCGGTGTTCAAGGTGTCTCCATGAAATACAATCTCTCTTTTCACATCTCCAACTTCTGTAATCACCACTGGACCAATATTGGCTCCTGCTTTGAAGTAGGGGCGTATCCCGAATTGCTTTTGATAGTAGTCAGATTTTCTCTCTAATACTTCTGTAAAAGCAAAAAAGGCTTTCAGGAAGTTATTGTTTTTAAATCCGTTTTTGGGTGACCAACTTACGACCACTTCGTCTCCTACATATTGATATATTTCAGTACGGAAGTGGTGGGCAACAGCAAACTCTCTAAAACAATTCTGAAGGAGTTTACTGAATTCTAGGTGTCCAATTTTTTCTGCAATGGCCGTGGAGTCTTTCATATCGATGAACATGAAAATACGCTCTTCTACATGTGGTTTGAAGAATTTCCCGCTTAGTACTTTCCACAGGTTTCCTGCACCTAGTTTTCGCTCTATTTCAATCACGAATTTGGACATTGCGATAGCCAGTATGACATGAACGAGACCAAACAAAACATCTTGGAATTTCAAATCAGACTCCTCTATACCAGAAATATTATGCATGAGCCCTTGGTAAAAGTCAGTCATAAAAGTCATGACAATAATGATCATCCCTGATTGAACTAAAATACCCGTGAGCAAGATGACACCAAGTGATCTGTTTTTCATCAATTTTTTGATGATCAGAATGTCAAGAGCACTGGATAAACTGGCCAATAAAAATGCGCCAGTAAAAATCATTAGAAATGAAAATCTATACTGTCCGAATGATTTAATCGTGTCGATTCCATGATCCGTAATGTCATATGTGTCGGCAATTATCATTCTACTAAAGAATGACAGTCCCATAAAAATGGAAACGATAATGAAATAGATCTTAAAATGTATTGTGAATTCTCTAAGCAACATATTGATGTCTAGATACTATAAATGCTAACAACTTGTTCAAACCTTTATTTATGCCTTTTTTAAAAGCTTTTTTTACTATGATGTAAGCTAATAATTTTTTAAGAGGTGATTTTGCTTCTATGTATGCTTCAGTGGTGAGTTCGCAAGTATGGGAGGTTAGGGGAGTGATGATTTGAAATTGATAAATTGTATCTGCCAGCGGTGTATTTGTAGTCATTTCACCATAGACCAATTGTCCCGGGGTGACATCTTTGATAACAGTCGTGAAATTCAAATGCTTTTGGTTGATGACACAGAGGTGTTCTGTACCAACTCTGGTCACTTCGTTATGATTATATTCAAAACTGTCTACGCCATCAACCCAATGTTTACGATAAGAATAATTGGAGATATATTCTAGTAGTTCATGAGCAGAAACGGGAAATGTATTTTGAACAACAAACGATGGTGGTTTTTCAAAATACATTCTTTTTGCTTGTTGAAAGGGTTTTAGTTTCAATTCCTTTTTGTCAATAATTGAATAAAGATAGTCCAACTGTTGACCGTCATAGGTGTCATTCCCATCGTTAAAATTAAATAGTTTGGTCTGATACGTACCTGACAATTGAATGTGATCCGTTAGTTCTTTGCTCAGCAAAACATAGTTGTGACTGCTTACAGAATTTTTTAACAATCTATGCGCTTGGATGACCGGGTTCCCAAACGGCTTTCTGTTGTTTTGAACATTAATGAATTGCAAGTCTCCACAATGTACAACGATTTTCAATTGTAGATTGGGTGCTGTAGAACATGCGTTGCACGGACATATTCTATTTTTCTCTAGCAGCTTTAGATGACTGTAAAAAGCCGTATACATGTGCTCAACTTGAGCCAATAGTTTTTCCAGAGAGGGGATCTCATTTTCTTTATAAAAAAAAAGCGCGTCACCTTCTATTTCCGCCAAGACCATTCGTTCCGTATTGGCGGCTATCAGTACTTCCAGTAATTCTGAAATTACATGTTGACTGTGCTCGATTTCAGTATTCTGAACGAACTCAGTAAACCCTGAAATGTCAGGCAAAAAAAGTAACGAAGAAGGCATCTGGTATTGGTTAATTTTAGCGGTAGGGCTGATTTTATGATACGATCATAAACGGATATTCACGGGCCTATGTTGTGCTTTTTTTGATATAGAGTTTGAGTACCATTTTTAGGAGGTTATTTAATTAGTCTCAAAAAGTAGCGGAATAAAATCAGGAAATACATTCTGATATTGACCTCTTAGATATTTGCTATGTTACAGAAGGGCGTTAGTATTCTAACCTGTTGTGCAATTTGCTTACTCATTTAATTTTCTCCGTCCTTCAAGTCTTCATAAATACTCTTCTTGACCTCTTCAAAGTCTTCTGGGTATTCATTCAAACCATCTTTTTCGAGCATATTAGATATTTTTTTCGTGATGCTATCCATCTCTAGGGTTGATAGTTCTAGGAGATCGATCAATTGATCATCTTTGTCTTTAGAATCTCGGCTCTTGATCAAATTAACAATTCCTAATATTCGTGTTAAAGGAGCTCTTAACAAATGAGAGTTCATAAAGGACTGTTTGGCTAGTACTTTATTCTGCTCCAGGATATAATTCACATGTTTTGTTTCCAAAGATTTTTTTTCAATTTTCAACGCTTTTACACGACCACCAATGGCAAAGGCGAACAATACGGCTTCTATAGCAAATCCGTAATAAAATGATTGCTCCACAAATTTAGAAAAAGCAATTATTCCATTGACTGAAAGGATAAATAGCATCATACTTGATATAGCGAATATCCAGCCAATGACATAATATTTCGCGTTTTTCTGGCCTTTGCACCAGGCATATATTCCTGCAAGCAAAAGGCTGATATAGAAGATAAACGAAATGGAAGAAAGGAATTTGACTAAGGTAGAAAAAGGAAAGATTTCGAAGGCATCCAGTGTCGGAATGATCAAAACCAATATGACCAAGAGTGTGATTATCCAGATGTTATATTTTGGAGCGTATTGTTTGAGATCAAGATATAGAATTGCAAATACAGCCCCTGTTAAATAACCTAGCCCCGTCCAAAACATGTAAAATGGCATCCCTTGCCACATCCATTCTGCAGTGAATAATACAAAACCTCCATGAAAAGGAACGATTATGGATATGATTAA
>JAOPTS010000005.1:0-2448 GCA_051531955.1 Reichenbachiella sp. | reverse complement strand
CTAAAATAAATCATAAGTATACTGTATTACTCAATTCAGATATTGAGGTGACTGCCAACTGGATCGAACCTATTATTGAATTGATGGACTCATCAGACAACATCAGTGCCTGTCAACCAAAGATCCTGGCCTATCATGACAAAAATAAGTTTGAATACGCTGGAGCAGCTGGAGGTTTTATTGACAAACTAGGCTATCCATACTGTCGCGGTAGGATATTTGATCATACCGAAGTAGATGAAGGACAATACGATGAGCCTATTGAAACATTTTGGTCCAGTGGTGCGGCATTATTTATCAAGACACAAGACTATAAAGATGCTGGAGGTTTGGATCAGTATTTTTTCGCACATATGGAAGAGATCGATCTATGTTGGAGGTTGCACCACATGGGCAAGAAGACCTACTGCGTACCAGCAAGTACTGTTTATCATATTGGTGGTGGTACTTTGACAATGAGTCACCCAAAGAAGACGTATCTCAATTTCAGGAATAATCTATCGATGATGCTCAAAAACGAACGATTGAGATCGCTGATCTGGAAACTCCCAGTTCGTTTCGGATTAGACTTTGCTAGTGCTCTGTTGTTTTGGAAAAATGAGTCTTTTGCACATTTCAAAGCGGTAATTAAAGCACAAATCGACTTCCTCATTCTAAGTCCAAAGACGTTAAAAAAACGCATAAGATTCTATAATGAAGTAAGTATAAATCACTTCCCTTACCCTACTTCGTTTGTTGTTTTACAATATTTCATAATGGGTAAAAAGAATTTCAAGGACATAAAAANNTTTTTATGTCCTTGAAATTCTTACTACTTACAAATCTACTTCTTCCAGTAATTGTTCCACTTCAAATACCGTTGGCTCCATCAGATCCAATAACGATTCGCTAGTTCCATCGTTGTATACTACCAATAAATCTATTTCATCGGGAGTCTCTTTTACCACAATATCACCTAATTTTTCTCCATTTATCATCAACATCAAATCAACATGATCGTTGACATCAATTTCTTCTTCCGAATCAAAATCTAAACCAGTCATGTCTATTCCACCGATAATTCCTATTTCTCGGTAATTCACTTCACCCTCAATGATATTGACATCAAACTTCTCTACATCCGTATAGCCCATGGTTAAATCAACCGACATGATCAATAAATCATCCTTATTAATACTAGCGGCTATACTAGATTCCAAAGGTAAATCATCCTTGAGTTCCAAATGATAATCAAATGGAGCTACGAACAAATCAAGATTAGCTTGTTGGATCATCCCTTCACTGTCAATATCCAAATCCAAGTCTACTGAGACAACCAATACATCATCTAAAACCAAATCTGCGTTGACGGAAGTTAAGTTCAAGGTACCATCCAATTCCTCTGTTGCAAATTCATTTACAGTCAATACTGCATTGTTCGTAGTTGATCCCTCTGCAGGGTACTGCAACTCTAAATAATTAACCTCCGCATCTAATAACTCGAATTGCTGCAAATCTGCATCCCAAGCATAAACACCAATGCTTTCGATGGTTACTTCACCATATTGAGTTCTTTGTTTAGGAGCAAAGACATTCCGAATTTTAATTATTTCTTTTACCGTATTTTGAACAGCATTTCGGCCACCCTGTGTACTTCTAAGACTTTCATCATAAGATACTATGTCAAATATATCTTGTAGGCTAGATAGTGATTCTACTCCATCAGACTCAATCATGTCGACAATATCACTTTCGATATTTTGACTTACAGATATCATAGTGGCTCTAGCATCCTCTGTACTGAGCGTACTCTCATCTTCTTCACTGCATGAGACAATGAATAACGTCATTGACAACATGATAATACTGAGTTTCTTCATAATCATTAATATTATTCTGGTAAGTTATCTTTATGACACACATATAGTTGTCTCCCCCTATCCATATCATAATAATAATGGATTTTAATCATTCGAGATACCTGTAATAAACCTCCTGTTTTTGCTACAAATACCTATCTTTGCCAACCTTAACAATCACATAAGAATAAGATATGAAATTTAAGCCAGGGGTACTTACAGGAGACGAGGTTAGTGAGCTTTTGAAGTACGCAAACGAAAATCAATTTGCATTGCCAGCGGCAAACGTAATTGGTAGTAGTACAATCAATGCAGTATTAGAAACTGCTAGAGATTTGGAATCACCAGTGATGGTTCAATTCTCTAATGGAGGAGCAGCTTTCAATGCAGGAAAAGGTCTTTCTAATGATGGTCAAAAAGCAGCTATTGCGGGCGCAGTTGCAGGAGCTCATCACGTGCATATGATGGCAGAAGCTTATGGAGTTTCTGTTATTTTGAATACAGATCACTGTGCAAAGAAATTATTACCATGGATCGACGGTATGTTAGATGCAGGTGAAGCCTATTACGAACAACATGGCAAATCTTTGTTCTCTTCACATATGATTGA
>JAOPTS010000004.1:0-2105 GCA_051531955.1 Reichenbachiella sp. | reverse complement strand
TCTAATCACTCAGGTTTAACCGAAATATGCAATAGAATTCGTAATGAGGATTTAACTCTTATTCGCTAAATATCGAGGGGCGATACACCACAACCTTAGTCGTTCTTTCTAAAAATGCCTCTGGTGCATCCTCCCATTTCGCCAATAAGGTCGTCACTTTCTCTGGTTGAAACTTTTTAGTTGCTATCAAGCTAAGCACATCTGGTAGCGTGGCTCTTGGATGAGAAATACCCGTATGAAATGTTGAATCATTGGCATACATCTGCATTAAGGGAAGAGAAGTTCCTTTCTTAAAATAATACCCGACAATCGTACAAATACCACCTGGTGCAAGAGAACGAATCCCGAACCTCAAGCCATCCTCATTCATGCTACAATCAGACACTATTGGGTAACGTCCAGATACTTCAGGAGCATTTCTTCTATACCATTTATTGATCCCTTTTTTCATAATATGAATCGGGTTTGCGCCCATTGTCTTTGCAATTTCCAATCTAGCAAGATCATGGTCGATATAATCCACACAAGTCGAGCCTAATGCTACAGCGATTCCAGCGGCATAGAGTCCAATACTACCCGCTGAACCTCCCAACACCAACACTGGTGATCCCGGCTTATCTTTTAACTGTGGCGCAACAGTCCTCCAACCATCCGGAATATTATCACTAGCACTTGCCAAGGCTGTCACATCAATATCCTTTGGAACCTTCACCAGCATGTTATCGGCAAAAGGAACCCTGATAGCATCACTCACCATACCACCCCATGGTCCTAGAGATTCACCAAATCCAAATCCTGATTGCACCGTATCTCCTGCATCCAGACATTTGGATGTCAAATCCGACAAACAATGTGAACAGGTACCACAGGATATCGCCCAAGGCACGATGACCTTATCTCCTACTTCAAAATCTTTTACCTCACTGCCAACGGCAGTTATCTCTGCTACACATTCATGCCCTATAGGTATAGGTGCTTTGAATGGTTTATCTCCAAACAGACGTTTGGCGATCGGATCGATATAATGAAGTGCTAAGCCTGCTTGCATCAGTGGCGTGACATCATGAAACAGGAATACTTTATCCCCGTCGCATCTTGCCGCTGCGATAGGCCTTGCGATCACATCACTGGGGGCTTCAAGTTTTGGTTCTTCTACATCCCACCATTTAAGTGTGTTCTTCTTTTCGTAAGTGAGTTGTTTCATTGGACAAGGTTAAGTTCTATTATAAGACACCCTAAAAGGAGTTTTGTGACAACTCAGTACCTCCCATTTGTATAATGGAAGTAAAGACTCTAAATATAAATAGTACTTTATAATGTCGTATTATCTTCAATCACCAAATCCAATGGGTTAATTCACTATACAAAGTATAAATTCGCGTTCTTAAAAACACATCTTGCATGCGTACACGCTTCAGCCAACCCTTCTTTAATCGCAACAATCACAAACTATGGGCTTCACTATGTGCTTTGCTCATGACTTTTGTTTGGTCGGGCTGGATTATTTTATCTCGATCAGGTGTACAGACGAACCTTACCCCATCGGATTTGACTTTGCTCAGGTATGGTACTGCCACTATTTTCACCTTACCATTTGCACTACGGTATGATTGGAAAAGCTTGACGCTATGGAAGGCTGCCATCGTGGCATTAGGATGTGGATTCCCCTATACGATGCTTTCCTTTTATGGATTAATGAGTATCAAAGCGGCCAATGCAGGTGTCATTGTCAATGGTTTACTGCCTGTATTTGGTGTGATATTAGCCTATTTTCTACTGGGCGAATCCACTACTAAAAAACGACTCCTTGCAATCGCCATCATTCTAATGGCCAATCTGATCATGATGGGCAACCCTTTTGATATGGAAGGGAACTGGTATGGCTGGATGATGTTGATAGGAGCTTCTATCGTATTTTCCAGTTATTTATTTTTAGGAAAAAGATGGGGGTATACAACCAAAGATGTATTGGCCTTCTTACCCATCATCAACGGTGTCTTGTTCTTTCCTATTTGGTATTTTTCGGATAGTGGCATTGTAGACACCTCATGGCAAGCTCTTGCATTACAAGCAGGATATCAAGGCATATTGGTCAGTATCATCGC
>JAOPTS010000003.1:0-96398 GCA_051531955.1 Reichenbachiella sp. | reverse complement strand
GCAGTAAATCTAATAGTGTTGTCTCCTGCTTGAAGGTCCAATGTAAAACCAACAGTTGCCCAAGTTGCCCATGCACCAGAACTAGGTAAACCCAAGCTACTTAATTGACTAGATCCGTTTACAGATACTTCAGCAGGCCTATCAGAAGTCGCTGCATACCTCAATGTTAAATCATGCACTCTCGCACTTGGAACGTTTACAACAATTTCAACATATTCTCCAGCACTATTATCCGTGTTAGCGAATCCTGTCCCGTTGTACCCAGCGTTATTGCTATCCACAGAACCGTTACTGATTGTACCATCTTCCATCTGATACACGACAAGTTCACAATCTCCTGTAGGAATCAAAGTAAAACTTGCGCTTATAGACTTGTTGCCATTCAATGTTACAGAAAGTGGATTACTTAACCCAGATGCATCGCCTGACCACCCAACAAACTGATACCCTGAATTGGGACTTGCAGTCAATTGAATAGTAGAGCCCTCATCAAAAGTTCCTCCTCCTGATACTGATCCATTACCATTAGAATTAGCATTGATTGTATACTGAGTAGTAGAAACTTGAGAGAAACTCGCAGTAATTGACCTGTTCTCATTTACCGTTACAGATAATGGATTAGTTGATCCAGAGGCATCTCCTGACCATCCATCAAACTGATAACCTGAAGTAGCTGTGGCATTTAACGAAACTACTGAACCTTCTTGATAAGTTCCTCCTCCAGATACTGATCCATTTCCATTAGAAGAAGTAGAGATAGTATAATTAATAACCGTAACACCACCATATTCAATAGCACCTATATCCAAAGAACCATTACCCGATACACCTGAAGCTGAACAACCAGCATCAATCAATGCACTAGATGATTTCAAGTTTAAAAATCCATTTGAAGTAGGATCAGAGTTTGGCCCTTCTGTCATCGTTACAAAGTCTGAAGAAGAAGCTGTAACAGTCCAGTCAATATCCGTTTCTGTCAAAGCATTACAACTTGTTGGAGAGTCACCTCTAATTCTATCTGTATTACCTCCGTCAAAAGAGATACAGTTTCTAAAAGTATGTGAAGCGTTATCTCTTGTATGAAAGTTGTATTCAGCATTGTCATAAGAAGTCAAATTGTAAAATTTGACATTTCCTACATTGCCATTGTCAGTGAAACCATGTTTACCATTTCCATAAGCAATACATCTTCTCAATTCATGGTCAATATTATGGGCAGATGAACCTAGTTTAAATCCATTTTTATCACCACCTCCAGAAGTATTTCCATCAGTCAATATACCATTGTTGTGTGCGATACAATCCTCAAATATTACCTTACCTATGGGACCTGTATCAGATTTAGTATATAAATCCCAACCATCATCGATGTTATGGTGAGCAACACAGCTTTTAAACACGTTACCAGTTCCAGAGGTTAACTTCGCAGCAAAACCATCAGCATCTTCACTGTCACTATCTGCATTATCAAATGACTCACATCCAACGATCAAATTGTTTGATGGCCAGAGGCTCATATTATCAGCACTTGTACTATACCTACTCAACTGAAGACCTGTATCGTTATTCTTTCTAAAAATACAGTTCTCAATCGTGTTGTTGTTTCCTGAAAGCAACATTCCGTTATCACCCGCTTTTTCGATGGTGATACCTTTCCAATGCCAGTAATCTCCATCTTGAACAATACCTCGACTAGAAGAAACTTCAACATCATCAAAACTTAAAACAGGCACTTCATTGCCATAGGCAAATACATGGATGTTCGCATTTGAAGTACCATCTTTTTGAATTACAACAGATGATTGAGTCATCACGTGTGTACCACCTCTTACATATATATAATCACCAGCAGAAGCCACTTCAATCGCTTTTTGCAAAGTTTTGAAAGGGCTTGTAGAACTACCTGAGTTGGAATCATTACCACTTGTAGAAACAAAGAACCCATCGCCTACAACAACGTCTTCCTCTTCGAAATTAGCTGTAATGCTCTTGTTTGAACTCATAGTAACAGAAACTGGGTTACTGCTACCAGAAGCTGCACCACTCCAACCAGTGAAGGCATAACCACTTGCTGCATGGGCAGTCAATGACACAGATGTACCTTCATTGTAAGTACCTCCACCAGAAATAGAACCTTGCCCTATAACAGAAGTACTCAACGTGTAAGTTGTTCCAGTTATGATTTGACTAAAATTAGCCGTGATGTTTTTATCATCATCCATTAATACATTTGCAGGATTTGTTGTAGACCCTCCACTCCAGTTATCAAATTGCCATCCCGAAGCTGGTGTTGCTGTCATAGCAACCGAAGTTCCTGATTCAAAGGAGCCATTTGCAGGATCAATTGAACCTTGACCGTTGATCGTAGTAGACAATGCGTAATAAGTAGTAGATCCTCCATCACCTAAATCCAAGCTCATGAAATATAGATTTCCAGAATCGCCTTTAGTCAATGTATGGTTTCCAGCTGAAAGTGTAACTGTTAGTATTCCTGAAGAAACACTGTTATCATTTCCATCAATTTTGAAATTCCCATTCCAGCCATCGTTGAATACTAAAGTTAATGTTCCTTCTGCAGATGTTAAGAAAGAAATAGAAGTACTTGACTCAATTTTCAAACATTGTGTCAAAGTCAGTCCTGCGTAGTTGACCGTTCCTTTTGATGTAGATAGGTTTCCTGCAATACTGTAGAAAGAGCTACTTAAACCAGAAGCTGTAAAATTGTGATCATAATCTCCAGTTGGAGGTGGTCCTACAATGTCACCTTCAGTGAATACTGCAGAAACTGACTTATCACTATCCATCGAAATCGATAGAGGATTCGATGAACCAGATGCTGCTCCGCTCCAGTTGCTAAACGACCATCCTGATGCTGCAGTCGCCGTAAGACTAACAGTAGTTCCCGCATCATAGGTACCCGCTCCTGATACAGTGCCTGATCCAGAAGTATTGGTTGTCAAAACAAAAAAGTCCTCTGGAGGAGTAATTATGATATCACCCTCTCCTTGAATAGATTTCAATTTTGTTTGATAGCTTACCAAAGCTGATTTCAGCGCAGTATTCACTGCAGAAGAAGCATCATCAACAGAGTTGTTAAATATCCAATTAAAATCACCTCCATTCATTCTACCTGCATATTGTATGACAGACGATCTAGCGTTACTAGGTGACTGAGCAGAATAAGAATACATAACAGAGGAAGTATTGAAATTATCATGAAAATTCCCGCCTTCAGATGACTGTACAGAACTAGGCATAGCATCTGTTGGGCTACTCACAACATAAGCATCAAAATCAACTGTAGAATTAGGATAGCTTGAATCACCATATGGTACAAACCTTCTTTGTCCTTCCATGTAGTTATTAACCGCTTTGATACTACCTCCATCCTCACTTGAGAATGTAGCTAAATCTCCTGCATCGTTTTGACCTGTAGATTCATCAAAAATATCCGAACCTTGCATCGAGGTTAAGATTGGATATTTACAATTTCTGAAATAATTACCTTCTGCCAGAATAGAAGAGCCATTAGTTGAACCGATACCATATTTGGCATTACCATCATAATAATTATTGTAAACATGAGCTGAATAATACCTTACACGTGGATGTCTAGAATCAGAGTGATCATACCAATTGTGGTGATAAGTGATATACAGACCTTCCATTCCACCTTCGCTTAATCCTAAGAGATTAGATTTTCCAGAATCCCAGAAGTGATTATAAGAAAAAGTAACATACCTAGATTTTTTACAATCCAATGCACCATCACCTTTGGCTTGATCAGAGTCTCCACCAGCTCCGCCATAGAAGAAGTCAACATTGTGAACCCAGATGTAATCATTGTTTTGTTGCAATCCAATGTTGTCACCTTCGCTACTCACTATGTTCATCGAACCAATATTTCGAATTTCAACGTTTGCTGCATTTTTGATTCTGATACCCCAGCCATCTGCCGTAGCATCTTCACCTACACCTTCGAAAGTAATATGACTTGAGAAGTTGTTGCTATTTTCAATTACAAAGTCACCAGACTGCATATTAGATGCATTCGTTACTTGACCAATCATTCTCACGATCAAAGACCTGTTGTCCTTACCTTTTTTGAAACCATCAAAAATAGCTTGTAAACCTATACAAGGGTTTGAATTAGCCCCCGTCACCTCTAACTCTACAGTGTTTTTAGTATTTTCAGTTAAATACAAAATAATTGCGCCGCTTTTGACGGTACCATCTGCATTGTATCCACCAGGCATATGGCCATTGCTAAATGCAAAACCAGTACGATCATGCGCCACTACTGTAAGAGAACTTGTTGTACTAGTAGCCTCCTCTGACCCGTTAACAACAGCTGCAATTTTCAAAGTATAACTTCCAGCTTTAAGCCCTAGTGCATCCGCTCTTAAATAAGATCCATAAGACCGTATCAATTGATCATCAATCTTTTGATCCGTCACTCCTCCTCCACTATAATATACATTATAGCTGTCGGCACCCGATACAGGTTGCCACTCCACAAAGGCAGACTCAAGATGTCCTTCTGCCTTGTTAATATTAATTGTTTGTGCCCACAGCATAGCTGGGGTCAGCAATGTTATCATTGCCATTAGTAACCGTCGTTTCATACAATTTTTAGTTATAAATAAATAGTCTTTCAATTCTCAAGATATAGTAAGACTCCTGTTATAACCTTGACTAATAGCTAATTGAAGGTGATTTGATGATTACTGAATACTCTTTGTTGATTCATGACTAACCCTCTTAGTGTTTTCTCCTAAAATTTATTTCTACGTAGGTAAAATCATTAATCCATAAAAAAAAGAACCATCGCATATGTTCTTTAAAGGCGATTCTTAAATAACGGTTTTACCCCATTTAAAAATTTAATCTCTCTTAATTTTTCAGAAAAAAAGTTTAAAATAATGACAGAATTAAAAGAGACCTTTTCAATTAACAATTGATTCACAATCAAAACCGTCTTAAATAATATAAAACTCAAGCTCATTTAATTAATCATATTCATATTCTAACATACCCCCATCTGCAAGCAATACATCGATATGAAATATACTTTTAATTAAGGAAATTGATTCCTTAAACATTTATACAATTATGAAACACACATTTTACCTGATTTTAAGTCTAATATTGACTTCTCATCAAATAGCTATTGGACAAAGTACTTCAAAAGTATGGACACCAGATCAAGGCAAAGGGAAGTTCATCAACCCTATCATCCATGCGGATTATTCAGATCCCGATATTTGCAGGGTTGGAGAAGATTTCTATATGACATCCTCTTCTTTTAATTCAATGCCAGGATTACCTATTCTTCATTCCAAAGACTTAGTAAATTGGCAACTCATCAATCATGCATTACCTACAGGTATTGACAATTACTTTGATATAGTTCAACATGGTAATGGAGTATGGGCTCCTTGCATTAGATATCACGAAGGTTTATACTACATCTATTGGGGAGATCCAGATAGAGGGATTTTTATGGTTCAAACTTCCGATCCTAAAACAGATTGGACAGCTCCTGTTTTGGTAAAAAAAGCATATGGAAATATTGATCCAAGTCCCCTTTGGGATGATGATGGTAAAGTGTACATGGTACATGCTTTTGCTCATAGCCGTGCAGGGGTAAAAAGTTTGTTGCAAGTGGTTGAACTCAGTGCTGATGGTTCACATATATTAGACAAAGGAAAAATAGTGTTTGATGGACATCAAGATCATCCGACCATAGAAGGCCCAAAACTATATAAGCGAAATGGTTATTACTACATATTTGCTCCCGGAGGTGGAGTTCCTACAGGTTGGCAAACCATCTTGAGATCGAAGAACATCTATGGTCCATACGAATCCAAAATAGTATTATCACAAGGCAACACTCCCATCAATGGCCCTCATCAGGGAGGATGGATAGAGCTTGACAATGGAGAAAATTGGTTTATACATTTTCAAGACAGAGGCCCTTATGGCAGAATAACACACCTCCAACCCGTACAATGGATCAATGATTGGCCAATAATGGGTGAAGATCCTGATGGAGATGATAATGGACAACCTGTCATGAGCTTTTCAAACATGCTTACGAAAAAATCCACTAAAGTAAACCCTAAGGATAGTGATGAGTTTGATGTGGAAAAATTAGGACTGCAATGGCAATGGAATGCTAACCCCAAACCCAACTATATTTCACTCTCTGCCAATCCAGGTAAATTGAGAATGAATATGATAAATAATAAGCTTCCCAACCTTTGGATGGCTCCAAATATGCTATGCCAAAAGCTCCCTGCAGATGAGTTTATGATTACTACCAAAATAGATATCAGTCATTTAAAGGCTAGTGAAGAAATAGGGTTAGTAGTATTTGGATTAAATTATTCTTCATTAATACTTCAAAGAAATAATGAATCGACTTCTATCGCTCAAAAAAACTGTATCAATGCGGACCAGGGATCGTCACCAAACATCATTGCATCATCATTAATTGATCAAGACTTAATATGGCTCAGAGCAACAATTACTAGTGACTCATCTGCAAATTTCAGTTACAGCCAAAATGGTAAATCCTTTACAAGGATAGGGAGCAAATTCAAAATGAAAGAAGGTAAATGGGTTGGAAGCAAAATTGCCTTATATGGAATAAGAACCGAGTCCAAAGGTATTCCAGGCTATGCAGAATTAGACTGGTTTAGATTTAATAAAATTGAATAATTGATTGTCTTAAAAACAAAAATCTAATCCTTAAAAAGGAAGAGATTAATTGCTCCATTTATAAACTTTTACTTATTTAATTTTCATATACATTACAATACCCCCTCTTTTCCATTGGATGGAATCTTTCTGTCTCAATTGATTGCTCTTCCATTAGCCACTTCAATTATGTAATCCATAAGCTCCATCCCCATTTCTCAATAGTAGGGTTCCCCCAACCTAGAAATTTGGCAATTCAAATGATTCATTCTAAAAAAAGCTACCATGCACAATGCATGGTAGCTTTTAATTAATACTCAAAAAGTATATTACTTCTTGACAAACATTTTGATATAACTGTGTCCACTTGTCTGAACTTGTAAAACATAAGTTCCAGGTAAAAGGCTACCGGCTTCAATAACTTGTTGGTTACTGTTAGCCTGAAACTTCATCATTTCCTTGCCCATTAAGTTGACGACTCTAATAGTTTCATTTCCAATAAAATCAGGAATATTTACTGTGAATCTATCAGTTGTAGGGTTAGGATACAAAGTCAATTGCTCTACGGTTTGATCGATAAGTAATTGCTCGTTTGTACCTGGAGTAGTACTTATTCTAGCGCTACTGTTAGTTATTTTACCAACACCTGCGTTAGCTACCACTACTGAAGGTACACTAGAAGCAGGAATTGTAGAATAAGAATACCCAAGGCTTAGTGTACAGCTTCCAGGTTCGTTAACATCATCTCTAGAGAAATCCCAAGTGACATTATCGAATTGATTACCTATTTGCTGAACATTACCAGGTGAATCACTATATGCAGTTACTATTGCATTGTGAACATCCTTGAAGTAATTATTTTCTGCCTTGATACAAGCACCCATTCTAGAGTTGATCGCAGATGATGCAACACCACTATAGTAGTTGTTGAATACATGACCTTTCCCGAATCTAAATAGAGGCATTCTAGAATTTACATTATCAAAGTAATTGTTATGAATTGTGACAGTACGATTAAAATCATCACTATCACTGAATCCAGAAAGCATCATTTTCCAGCTATCATGTAAGTAGTTATAAGAATATGTAATGTATTCAGACTCTTTTTTAACATCTAGTAATCCATCATAATCATCTTTACCTACACCGTCGTATTTAGCATATAGTTCACAATGATCAACCCAAATGTGATCAGTAGGGCCTTCAATAGAAATTGCATCTTTGTCACCTACTAGAACTTCTTTAACTGTTACATTTTGAACGATGACGTTACCAGCTTTAAATATCTTAATACCAATTCCATCAAAAACACCTGAAGTACCAACTCCAATAATCGAAACATCTCTAACATCTTTGATATTGACTTTGTTATCAGCATTTGTATTGGAAGGAGTGATTGTCCCGGTGATATAAATAGTCAAAGGTGATGAAATATCACCATCAAGTTTTTGCTTGATTAAATCAGAGATACAATCACCTGTGCTACAGTTATAAGAAACGCCACCTTGACCACCAGTTGTTCCACCAGCTAATGAAGCATATCCAATAGGACCATTACCTATAGGAGGAATTACAACATTAAATGGTGTCGCAGACACACTGTTTGAGACTACTGTATTTCCATTAGACGTAGCTTCGATTGCGTAACTATAGGTTGTACCGTTAGACACTGAATTATCAGTATATGAAGTACCAGAAACATTAGAGCTTATCGTGCTTCCGTTTCTTTTAATATTCACATTGCTAACAGATCCATTGCTTACAGACCAGTTAAGACTTACTTGATTATCACCAGCTGATGCGCTTAGAGAAATACTAGCATCATCACCTGGAGGAGTAACACCACCTTGATCTCCAACTAAGCTGATGTAGTATAAATTAGACGAATTATCTTTGGTTAAAGTATGACTACCTGCAGATAATGTTAAGCTAAGAATACCAAAAGATGCATTATAACTAGTTCCATCTACTTTAAATCCATCATTGAAGTCATTATTGAATACAAGCACTAATTCTGCTGATTCAGAAGACGCAAACGAAATAGAAGTACTTGACTCAATTTTTAAGCATTGAGTAAGTGTTAACCCATTATAGTTCACTGTTCCTTTAGACGTAGATAAATTCCCAGTAATATTAAAGAAAGAACTACTCGTCCCTGACTCAGTGAAGTTATGAACAATACTTTCGACAGGGTCTGGATCAGTTGTTCCTTGTGGTGTTGCGTTCGAAGCATTTGAATTTACTGTAGAACCATCCACAGCAGCAACAGCCTTAATCCAGTAATAATATGATGTCCCGTTCACTGCAGTATTATCAGTATAGCTCGTACCATTAACGTAAGCCATTCTTACTCTACCTGATGGATCGCTATCAGTATCTCTATAGACTTCTTGTGAGCTTACTGTTCCATTTGAAACTGACCAGTTCAGTGAAACTTGCGTATCACTAGCTGAAGTACTTAAAGAAATAGATGGCAATTGAACTTGATTTCCTTCTGGAGTAGCTCCCGCTGCATTTGATCCAACATTAGAACCATCAACTGATGCACTAGCTTTAATCCAATAGTAATAAGTTGTACCATTAGTAACTGTATTGTCAGTAAAGCTTGTCCCTGTTATAGATTGAGCAATACGAACTCTACCTGAAGGATCGCTATCAGTATCTCTATAAACCTGTTGGTTATAAATAGATCCATTACTCACAGACCAGTTAAGAGATACAAACCCATCAGCTCCTGATGCGTTTAAAGAAACAGTAGGTAATTCGATTACAGTTCCTCCACCTTGACAAACAGTCATTTCATCCAAGTTTGGTAATCCTGAACTTCCATTGGCTGTAAATCTAATGGTGTTATTACCTGCTTGAAGATTTAATGCAAAATCAACTGTTGCCCAACTAGCCCACGCACCTGAACTTGGTAAATTCAAGCTACTTAATTGACTAGAGCCATTTACAGAAACATTAGCAGGTCTGTCAGAAGTAGCTGCATATCTCAAGCTTAAATCATGCATTCTCGCACTTGGTACATTTATAGCAATCTCAACATATTCTCCAGCACTATTGTCAGTGTTAGCGAACCCTGATCCATTGTATCCCGCATTATTGCTATCAACAGAACCGTTACTGATAGTACCATCTTCCATTTGATATACTACAATTTCACAGTCTCCTGATGAAGTTGCTGAAAATGAAGCTGATATTGATTTGTTACTATCTACGGTTACAGAAAGAGGGTTTGAAGATCCACTTGCAGATCCAGTCCATCCATTAAATGTGTATCCACTATTTGGTGAAGCTGTGAGGAAAATAGTTGTCCCTGCAGCATATGTACCTCCTCCAGATACAGAGCCACTTCCATTAGTTGAAGTAGAAACAGTATACTGATTAGGTGTAGGAGTAGTGCCACCATCGTATTCAAGACTTATGAAATACAAGTTTGAAGTTTGATCTTTAGTAATAGTATGACTTCCTGATGAAATGGTAGTTGTTAAAATTCCAGAAGATACCGATTTAGATGTTCCATCTATGTTCACTCCTCCATTGTAATCATCATTGAAAACAAGTGTAAGGCTTCCTTCAGAAGCAGAAGTAAACGAAATAGAAGTACTAGACTCCATTTTCAAACATTGTGTCAAAGTTAACCCTCCATAGCTTACAGTTCCTTTCGATGATGAAAGATTCCCTGTGATATTAAAGAATGAACTAGAACTGCCTGATGCAGTGAAGTTGTGTTCTTGATCACCTGTAGGCACTGGATCTGGATCTGGAGTTGGGTCTGGGTCTGGGTTAGGATCTGGATCTGGGTCAGAACCACCTTCGCCAGGACCTGACATAGTAGAACCGTATTCAATAGCTCCCAAATCAAGGGAACCACTTCCTGATACACCTGAAGCGCTACATCCTTGATTGATTAAACCACTTCCAGATTTTAAATTCAAAAATCCATTTGAAGTAGGGTTACGATCAGGCCCTTGAGACATTGTTTGGAAATCAGAGCTGCTTGCTGTAAGTGTCCAATCTATATCCGTTTCTGTCAAAGCATTACAGCTTGTTGGAGAATTACCTCTGATCCTATCCGTATTACCACCGTCAAAAGAAATACAGTTTCTAAAAGTATGAGAAGCATTGTCTCTTGTATGGAAGTTGTATTCAGCATTGTCGTAAGACGTCAAGTTGTAAAACTTGATGTTACCTACATTACCATTGTCAGTGAAACCATGTTTTCCATTTCCATAAGCAATACATCTTCTCAATTCATGGTCTATGTTATGTGCAGAAGATCCCAATTTGAAACCATTTTTATCACCACCGCCAGAAGTATTTCCATCTGTCAATACGCCGTTGTTGTGTGCGATACAATCTTCGAATAACACTTTACCGATAGGTCCAGTATCAGACTTAGTATATAAATCCCATCCATCATCGATGTTATGGTGAGCTACACAACCTCTGAAAATGTTGCCCGTTCCAGATGTTAATTTCGCAGCAAATCCATCAGCATCTTCACTGTCGCTGTCTGCATTATCAAATGACTCGCAACCAACAATCAAGTTGTTTGATGGCCATTGACCAATAGAGCTCGCGCTAGTATTGAACCTGCTCAATTGAAGACCTGTGTCATTGTTCTTTCTAAAGATACAATTATCAATAGTATTATTGTTTCCAGAAAGTAACATGCCATTGTCTCCAGCACGTTCGATCGTCACACCTTTCCAGTGCCAGTAATCACCATCTTGAACGATACCTCGCTTTGATGAATTTTCATCATCATCGAATCTCAATACTGGAGTTTCGCTACCATATGCATATACATGGATATTTGATCCTGAAGCACCATTTTTTTGGATAACTATAGGAGATTCTGTCATTACATGTGTACCACCTCTTAAGTAAATATAATCACCAGCTGATACCTCACTGATGGCTTTTTGAATTGTCTTAAAAGGACTTCCTGTAGATGTTCCTGAATTGGAATCACTTCCTGATGTAGCAACGTAATAGTCCGTCGCTAACGCATTGTTACAAAATAACATAACCAATACAACAATAAAGCTGCTGGTCTTTAATAGATAATTTTTTATCATAATAAATAGTTTATTTAAATTCATTTCATTTCATTTCATTTTTTGAAGGCTATTTCACTTTAATCAGTACCTTCATTGCTTGATGATTACTATACCATTGACTCACAGGGTTTAGTGGGAAATTTTTCTAATATCAAATGTATCAAACATGGAGTGAGCCAAAATGTCTGATTTATGAGCGAAGGATGAATGATGTGATCGAAGGATGCATAAAGGAATGCACGTGTCATTTCATGCTTAAAAAAATCAATAAATCAATCATTACATAGAATAATAATATCATAACTTATGATTATTTAAAGAATAAATGCTCATAACTCATATTTCAGAGTATGATGGAATAAAAATGAATATTCTACTTGGATAAATGAATACATCCAAGAATTGCAGGAGCAATTACTGTTTCACGTAACGGCTTGGCGACACACCCACATGCTTCTTAAAGGTTTTTGTAAAGGAATTGGGAGAACTAAAACCGGTTTTACACGCTATTTCTGAGATCGTAAAATCCTTTTGTTCCAACAACATCATGGATTGATTCACCCTAAATTTAAATAGGTATTCAGATGGGGTTTGCCCGGTAAGTAATTTCAATTTTCTAAAAAGTTGACTTCTACTCATGTTTAAATCTGAGGCAAAAGATTCCACATTGAAATTTGTATGGCGAAAATTATCAGATACTATTTTATTGATTTTCGATATAAATTTAGAATCAAAATCACTCTCTTGGACCGACTCATCATTGGATGAATATAATTGTGCATCATTATACACATGTTTATAATTCTTAAGTAAAGTCTGGAGCCTTACTCGTAATAAATCTATATCAAAAGGTTTTGACATATACGCATCCGCCCCAACTTCAAAGCCTTCTTTTTGATATTGGGAGTCAGCCCCAGCCGTCAATATCACAACAAGTATGTGCCGAGTAGCCGGATTCGTTTTGATTTTATCACATAGTTCTATACCATTCATCAAGGGCATCATGACGTCTGTTATAATGATTTTCGGTTTTAAATCCATTACAATACTTAAAGCTTCCTCACCATTTTCAACACCATGAACTTCATAATCTTCATGCAGTTCATCACTTAAATAGTGCAACAGGTACTCATTATCCTCCGCAATTAAGAGTCGATCTTTTTTAGAAGCATTATTAGACAATTTCCCTACGACATGGGATTTTTTGTTTGAGAACATTACTTTAGGGGCTAAGTAATCCTCTTCAACTAAAGATGAGCTATTATCAATTCGCTCAACAATCTCTAGGTTGATTGGGAAAATCAGTAAATATTCAACTCCAATTTTTTCCTTTCTTACAATTTGAAAATCACCATGCATAATCTCCACCAGTTTCCCTACTATCTCCAAAGCTAGACCATGACCGTTATCTTCCTTAATTAAATATTCTCCCCCCTTACCTTTTGCAATGATTGCAATTTGAACACCTCGGTGTCCCTCCCCTTCTTCTGTTTGCTCTATATCACTTAATTCTATGAATAGACTACTCTGCTTTGGCAATTGGTTAATTACATAAGTAATCAAATTACTTAAAACATGATGAAGTTTACCTTTATCAAAACCAACCTTATCTGTCATTAAACTGGCTACCAATTCAATTGAAACCACTCCAGTTTTCACCTCATCGGCATACAGATTAATTATATCTTTTAAATATTCTGTTAAATCAAATTGTTGAACATTCAAGGAAATCTCTTCTGCTTCCAATTTTCTAAAATACATGATTTCATCAGCGAGCCAAACTAGTTGATTAATGCTTTTCAACCCTATATCAACCTGGTCCCGCGCGCTATCACCAGCCAAATTGCTTTTTTTCAGCTTGGATAATACCAAAATAATTAATGAAAGTGGGGTTCTTAATTCATGTGATATATTCGAGAAAAATTCATTCTTTATTCCATTAAGCTTTTTCACCTTTTCTAACTCCTCTTCTTTCTCCTTTAATTGGCTAATTAAGAGAAAACGAATAGCAATTAATTTGTAAATGAAATAAGATATAAAAAAAGACAAAACAACAATCAGCATAATTCCCCAACCAATATTGGTTGATAAACTGACGAAACAGGCATCAGAAAAGAGCCCGCATAAGAAGAGATAAATGGCTGATACAAACTTCACAGTTGGAAGAATTACATATTATTTAACCTACATGAACAATAATCACTTACAAATTGAGGTACTTTTTTATAACTAAGTATTTCAACTGAACATCTCCTACATTTCTCAATCCATGCAAGCTCCAAGAGGGGCAATAAAGGCTTGAGTTAGCTCCAACAACTCGTACTTTACCATTTAAATAAAACTCAGCGGTACCTTCCAAAATAAAGAAAAATTCATCCTCTTCATGCTGGTGCGGCAGGTGTGTTGACTGACCAGGGTTAACGACACTAAGTTTTATCGTCTTTCCATCTGCCAATTTCTTATCAGCAAACCAAAATTGATAGCCAAAATCTTTCTTCAAAACACTAGCTGAATCAAACTTGCTCACACACTGATTAATATCCGTTGAATCATATTTAGACTTATTCTCTTGTGCTGACGCACTAAAAAGTATAAAACTAAATATGAATGAGAAAATATATTTCATCATAAAAAAAAATTAAAAACTTAAAATGTTCATATGACCGAAAAATAATATTTTATCAAATGAAAATTACCCCTAGAACACTTCTAAGGGTAATCATTAAAGCATCAACTATTAAAATGATCTTTTTACATGAGCTTAACAACTATCGGATTATTCAATCCATCAATTTTATTTTCCAGATACTTTTTGAATTCTTCTTTTGACTTTATCCCATTGGTTTCTTGCTCCCATGCAGCCAAAATGTAATATTGAATATCCATAACACCTTTCTTAAATACAATAAGGTGATCGTGCTCACCTTCCACCAAATATTCTACATCTTTAACATTATAGATCAGCCCCATTCCTAGTCCGTCTTCCACAAGAGATTGGTCCCCATATGTAGCCAAATAAGCCCACCCATTTGAACCAATCAAGGACGCTAATTTTTCACCCTTTTTATGCTTTACAATTCCTGTACAAATACCCTTAATTGAATCAGTTAGGAGGATGTTGTGCTTTACAGCTCTTTCTTTTGATTTTATTTCAATCTGACTCTTTAAACTAACAGTCCCACTACTAGTCTTCCATCCATAATAATTAGTTTCTATTGAGGACAATAATGCCTCATTATTAACTACTTCACATGTAACGCTATCAGTCTCTTGAAAATGTAATACTTTACCATTGTCATAATGTCCAACAGAACCAATCCCTAAGGATTTACCCGCTTTCATAATATCCATCCCCCAATCTGCCATATGATGGTAAGATTCATACCCATCTTGACCAACATTTTGTAGTACCAAAGAATCAGTCTTTTTCCCAAAAATATCAATCGCATTTCTCCAATCTAGATAAAATCTATATCCTATCATTTCATTTTCCCAACCTGGGCCTTCATACCTTATATAATACGAATGATCAGTATGCTCATCAGGTACTCGTAGATAATCCAAGTTTTTAAAACCTTGCCCCTCTTTATACGCTCGATCTACCCACCTTCCTCCTTCTTTTACCGAAATTTCCGCTTGGGTTCTGTTTTGCGTTTCAGGTGATACAAACTCCAAATCATTTAACCTTATTTCTTTTATGCTATTTGCCTCAACATCTGTTTGTATAACTAATGTCTCTAACATCCCATTTTCCTTGGACTTAATTAACTCGATTTTTGCCCCAGCCCCTTGATATAATCCATGCTTATTAAGCACCAATTCATCAGCTAACCCTGGATCAATATCAATTTTTAAAGACTCACTTCTTACATAGTTAGATGGATTTTGTAATTGAACCTTTACCTCCTTATACTTTTCATGCCCTTCCGTTTCACATGAAGACAAAACGAACATAAAATTAAATAAAATGCTCAAAACAAATAGTACGTTCAATAATCTCTCCTTTTTGGTCATTCCAAATCTCATATTTATATAGTTTTACTCAACACCTAATCACTCAACCAAAAGTAGTCCTCAGGCACCTTGTAGAATATTCAATTATTAACAAAAGACTGGCAAAACAACATTCTTGATCCAGTTTCATTGTAGTTCCTCTAAAAATTTCATTGAATGTGAAACACTCTTGGCAAACCATGGATCAAAAAGCCAAAATGTGTGGGGTGATTCTTCAAAAGTGATAATACGATTTATGATTCCAAACCTTTTCAATTCAGCCACCACTTCGTCCCTTCCAGCATGAAAACGCTCATGGCTACTATTGAGAAAAAGCATAGGAGGGTCTCCGCTTGTGACGTAGAATATAGGTGACGCTTCATGCCAAATTTCTATACTATCACTTTTAGTAGCTCCCAACCATTGAGAAGCACGCGCGCCTTCTTGTGAAAGAGTGTGATCAAATGCTAACACACCATCAAAGTTAATAATCCCTGAAATTCTAGTACTGTTGTGAAATCCATAAATCAACTTTAACTCTTCGTACCTAAGACCAATCAAACTAGCCATTTGCCCACCTGAAGAACACCCTAAGATTATAATATCCTCAATTTCAATTTTGTCTTTATTAAAATATTGCTCCCCCCATTGAATAGCCAGCATAACATCTACAATAGCTGCAGGGTATATTGATTCTGGAGATAAGCGATATTCCGGTGTAATGGCAATATAACCCTCATGAGCAAATTCAATGGCCATTTGATGCATATGTTCCTTGGACCCCGAACTCCATCCTCCTCCATGGATCAAGTATACAAAACTTCGTTTGGAAATCTGCCCCTCTTTCGGTGTGAAAACATCTAATTTAAGTTCTCTATTTACCTCAAGGTGATATACAATATCATTTTGTACATTTATTTGATCAGCATATTCAGAACATGCTTTTTTAATGGCAGGATACTGTTTTTTATACTTCTTAAAAACTTTGTCAACAGTATAGCTGCTATCCCTAGGGGCACCCTGACTAAAGCAACATAAAACTTGGAGCATAAAAAATGCCCCAATTAATACCAGGGCAAACTGTTTGAGAACAAACTTCATTAAATTTATCTTTAAATACTCCAATATCAGGGCTGTAACATTGATAGGTAATCCTACATCAACACCCTGATCTAGTGAATCTCCCCGACCCAAAGGAACGGGGTATTAACTTATTATTTTACAACTACATTCCCTTTTACCACTTGCTCTCCAACGACGACTTTGTCTGCGTCAACATTTAACCCAGATAAAACAATATCTTTGGTTTCGTCTCCATTGACTTGAACAACTTCTGCAATTGGACTATCCATATTTAACATATCCCCTTCAAACCCATTCACATTGAACAAAGACAATGCAGAACCTTTTGACACAATAACCTCTACCCCAGACCAATCAAAATCATTTGCATCTATCACTACAACACCCCGTTTCGCCTCCAATTTAACGTTCTCCAAGTTTATATTCTGCAATTTCATTTCGGGTAAACCTTGGAAATAAGCAGCTGCTCCAGAACCTTTAGATCTAATATTTTTCATGTAGATATTCTTGAAAGACGGAGTTGTTCTTGTCACCTCAACCATATCCTTTTTAATAATCCCTTTACCTACTGATCCATCATCTGCGACTGGAGATTCACCACCATAAAACAAATTGAATCGTATAGCTTCGGCTCCTATATCTACCATATCAATATCAGAAATGTAAATATCCTCCACAACACCGCCTCTACCTCGGGTACTTTTGAACCTCAACCCACAATCGGTACCTATAAAAGTACAATTCGATACCACAACATTTTTAACTCCTCCTGACATTTCACTACCAACAACAAATCCACCATGACCATGATACACTATATTGTTTTTTACTATAACATTTTCAATAGGAACATTCCTTTTCAATCCATCTTCATTCTTCCCAGACTTAAAGCAGATAGCATCATCTCCAACATCAAAACTATTATTATAAATAAGTACATTTTTACATGACTCCAAATCCAATCCATCTCCATTTTGAGAATACCATGGATTCCGGATATTTAAATTTCTTAGTATAACATTCTCACACATCAAAGGGTGTAAATTCCATGCAGGTGAATTTTGAAAAGTAGGACCATCTAACAACACTCTATTACAAGATATCAGACTTAATAAAACAGGTCTTAAAAAATCTTTAACCTCTTCAAACTCCTCCAAGCTGTTTAAATCAGGCACATTAAAATTACCTGCAGTATCTCCTTTTCTAGATTTCTCACTTGGATACCATGTACTCCCACTTTCATCAACTAAGCCTCCTGATTTCACTTTTCTTTTCCATTGCCCTTCTGTAAGTTTAGTTTTCTTCACTGGACGCCATGAATCGCCATTCCCATCAAAGACTCCCTCTCCAGTTATTGCAATATCTGTAAGCCCTTTCCCATAAATAGGTGAAATACAACGATACGTGTCAAGACCTTCAAAACTCGTTTCAATTATAGGGTACAAATCAAAATTGCTACTAAAAAATACTAGCGCCCCATATTCAGTATTCAATTCAATGAAGCTTTTCATCTTAATAGGCCCTGTCAACCAAATGCCCTTAGGAATAATAATTTTCCCTCCTCCCTTTTCAGAAACATGATTGATTGCTTTTTCAAAAGCTTTTGTATTATCCTTCAAACCATCACCTACAGCTCCAAAATCAGTCAATACTACTTGGTATGGAGGGATATTTGGTTCTTGAACTCTGGGCATATCAAAAGGAATTTCTTCGTAAAGCCAATCTATATCAACTAACTCTTCTACTACCTTCGTTTGTTTTGCACCACAAGCATTCAAAAACACACCTAATATTCCAACTACTACCAATTTATATATGTCCCTATTCATTTTTGTTTTCTTTTTAATTAAGGTTTGACTAATTGACCTAACCTCGGATTCCACCCATTTAATATTTTATCTATGGTATATTCACTTGCTTCATCTTCACTTAGCAAATGAGACCACTCAACTCTATTTTCATTATTCCCACCTTTTCCAGATGAATTAAATTCAGCATAAAATGTAGTGCTTTCAGCTTCCGGTTTATTCCAGTTATGCCATCCTTCTGGTTTTATATGGCTCCCCATTTCACAATTGATAAAAACGGTTTTTGCATAATCTCTCCATGGTCTACCCAAATAAGCATTCTCCTGATCAGCATCACTTGTTAATTTGCAATTCATAAAGACAAACCCATATGCTGAATCTTCTTCAGTACTTGCTGCCGTGATATAACTTCCACCCTTTTTTGAAAAAATCTCACAACTATCAAAAACTACCGTAGACCACCCAAAAATAAAATCTACAGTACCTTCGATATAGCAATTTTTATAATATTGACGGCTACCTTTCCCATATGGGTAAAGAGTATCTTGATTCCCTAAAAAACGACAGTTATCAAAAACAACCTTGTCAGCAGACACTCTTACAGCAACCGCTTGACCAACACGTCCAGCACTATTTTCAAAAGTTATATTACTAGCAGTAAAACCATCCCCAAACACATAAAAACTTGATGACCCAGAGGTCCCTTTCGGTTCTCCAAATCGATTTAACTTAGATGAATAGTCATCATATGTAACAATAGTACTAATGTTACTTTCTCCTATCAGATGAACATTGGTTTTTGAATCTGCTAATACCAATTTCTCCTTATATACACCTGACTTAATAAAAATTGTTGTCGTCGCTTTCCGAACATCTGGCACATTATCAAAAGCATCTTGGATAGAGGTAAAATCACCACTACCATCTTTAGTGACAATAAAATCATATTCAGGCATCGACATAGTAGGCAATACCACAAATAATGCACTAATGAGAAAAAGTGTTTTCAACATATTCCTTAGTTAACTTCCATAGCTTCATATACCAAAGCTGCCATGATAAATGGCCCCACTCCCTTAGGATCATTTGACCTAATTTCCTCTCCTACATAATATTCATACGAAGCATCACGATAAGGATTACCTCCTAAACCTGCTACACCACATATATTGGTTAAGCTTATTGTATTGTCACTATTAATGACAATATAATTATCTGTAATTCCTTCAAAAGCCTTTTTACCAAATGGCAAATACTTCGATGGTAAATAACCATTTTTGACACCTTTCATCAAGCTATAAGAGAACATACTAGAGCATGAAGTTTCTAAATAGTTACCTTTATCTCCACCTCTGTCTAACACTTGCCACCACAAGCCAGTCTTAGGATCTTGATACTTCACAATTCCTTCTGCAACCTTATTTAAGGTAGTAATTATGCCTTCTCTTTTTGGGTGATCTTCAGGCATGTAATCCAATACATCAACTAATGCCATAGCAAACCATCCCATCGCACGCCCCCAAAAATGAGGAGACAAACCAGTCTCATTATTCGCCCACTTTTGATCTCTACTCTCATCCCATCCATGATAATACAACTGTTTTTCAGAATCATAAGCATATTTATCAATCAAGTAGATTTGATTTGCAACATCATCAAACAAAGCAGGCTCGTCTAAATCATCTCCATATTGTGCTAAAAATGGTGACGCCATATATAGACCATCTAACCACATTTGATATGGATATCTTTTCTTATGCCAAAACCCTCCTTCAGAAGTTCTAGGATGATCTTCCATCTGACTTCTAAGAGTATCTAATGCTTTTCTATACTTGTCCTTTTTATCTACACTATATAAATCAAACAGAACTTTACCTGAATTGATTCTATCAATATTAAAATCACTTCTTTCATAAGTTTTGATACTGCCATCTTCACGAATCATTGAATCCAAGTAAAACCTGACATAATTAAGGTACTTCTCATCTCCAGTCTTCTCATAAACATCAAAAACAGCACTACAAACCAATCCAGGAGTATATTCCCATTTCGGCGCATCTTGAAAATCCAACAAACGCGGGTCTGGATTTCTACTGATTTCTGAATCCACCATCCAAGTGTACCAAGACTTTTTTGACACTACTTCTGACGAAGAATTATTTTGGTTAGTTGGCTGGCATTGTGTTATAACAACCAGTAAAACCAACAGTACGCTATAGTATTTTGCTCTATTCATTTATTTCGATTTTTTTCTAAAATTGATTCCAGATAAACTTCCAGATTAGTGTATTGATCATTTAAAGTATCTTCCTTTTGGTCTTCTAAATTGTTTAGATCTAGCTTGTTTTTTCTCCCACTTATCAGGCATTCCATCATTATCAGTATCCTTTTTCATCTTATGTTGATGCAATTATGACCAGCCCCCTACATCATTTTGAGAGTCACTTGTACCATTAGAATTTTCAACGTCAACAAGCTCCTTCAAACACAGGTACTTTTTCAATCAAGTCCTGAGATTGCAATGTCCAATTAGACAAAATAGTTAACATGATGATACAATATATTTTCATATTCTATTAGTCTAAAAATTCAAATCCGTACGGTTTCATTAATTCAATCGCAAGGTTCGCCATTTGGATAGCACCCTTTTTATTAAAATGAGTATTATCCTGTTTACCTTTTGGATGATATTCATCTTCCTCAGGTTCTAACCAGAGGTATATTTCTTTTGATTTCTCTGGGCCCAGTTCGGCCACTAACATCTCAGATGCTAATTGCATATCTATAAAAGGAACTTCACATTGCTGAGCTAATTCACGCATCACATAAGGGTAGGTACCATGCGTATCAACTAAAGTCCCAAATTCATTAAATTTTCTTCTTACAACTGAGCTAAACAAGATTGGAATAGCTCCCTTATCTCTTGACTCAGTTATCATTTTCATTAGGTTATCTCTATAACTAGAGTAAGGGTTGGTATATCTTTCTGGATCTTTATACTTCTGATCATTATGACCAAATTGAATTAAAACATAATCTCCCGGTTTTAACTCTTCAGTTACTTTTTGCCACTTACCTTCTGTAATAAAGCTTTTGGTACTTCGGCCATTCACGGCATGATTAACTACTGAAACTGTATTATTTAAAACAGTTGGCAATACTTGACCCCATCCAAACTCTGGATTAATCTCAGGATTTTTTTTATCAGCCATAGTAGAGTCACCAACCAAATGAAGTGTGATATTCTTCTGTTGGAACGCACTCATCACTATTGTAATACAAATTATCAGTAGGTATTTCAATGTATTGAAATTTAATAAAAAATAGAAAAACCAGCCAGAGGTACCTCTGGCTGGCAGCATAATTCACTCCTTAATTAGTCTGATATACTACTTTGAAATCAAGCTTATAAGCATCTGCCTTATGGTCTTCACCAAGATCCAGTTTTCTCATTAAAACTAAACATTGTGCTCCCCACTCAGTTTCGAAATATACACACTGAATAGAACCGCCAGCATTGCCATCTCCAACAACATCAATTCCAGTATCTGGTTTGTCATCAATATGACTAAGCTTTGGATCTACTTTTGCAGCTTCATCATCCAAATTCATAGCTTGAATAGACTCCACAGTAGCTGCATCAAAGGCAGCTGCATCCCCTCTACCTAACCAAGAAAACAATGTTTCATTTAAGTCAGTTAAATCTGGATTTTCTTCTCCCAACTTAAATTTATCTCCTGCCTGAGTAGAAGGAGAAAAGAATCTCAACTTGTTTACCGTTCTGTCTGCACTAGCTAGCATGAAATCAATTCCAAAACCTGTTGGCGCGGCACCTTCTGAGGTTAAGTCTGCCATTTCATATGCCTTACCATCTTTAAGAGAAACAGCTATATCAATACCAGCATCTCCACGATTTTCAGTACCGTTCAATACTATTCCATTAACCTCGAACATCTCAAATACTGGAGACTCAACTACATTAATACTTAAGGTTTTAGAATTTTCATTTTGTAAATCATCAATAGAGTACACCCTAACTGAACTCATTCCAATTTCAAATCCAAGTTCTTCTTCAATATCATAAGTAGACTTTTGCTCTCCTGACATTGTCATAGATTTGTACTCAGATTCAGTTCCATCTTTTGTAAGATAAATCACTATTTTGTTCAAAATACCTCCATCAGATTTAACAGAACCAGTCAGCATATCCTTAGTGCTTACTGATAAGTCAACGACAAATTCAGCTTGATCCAATCCAATGACTGGTCCACCTTTCACTGATATTTTTCTAAACTCCTCAACTATCTCTCCGTTAACATCTTCAGCTTTTGCTATCAGTGTATTCATGCTCAAGTCATACACAGGCGTTTCATCAAAACTGTAAGAACGTCCACTAAAACTCGTCACTTCACTTAGTACCGTTTCACCAGCACTACCTGTTACACTAATAGTAACTTTTGCTAAATCAGAAGTAGAAGATATAATACCTGAAAATGAAGGTTTTGCTTCTATATCCAAATTGACAGGAGCATAATCTATAGGCATTTGATCGATAGCAATAGATATCACATCACTACCTCCCTGCACTCTATTTTCTATTGTATCATCGTCACATGCTATTACCAAAATGGCTAATAGCATAGTGAACATAAAATTAATTTTCTTTAACATTTTTCTTTCGTTTATAACTTGAAATTAGTTAGCGTAAGCTGGATTTTGACCGTAATCTCGATTCTGATTCAAATCCAATGCTCTTTGAGGAATAGGTCTTAAAATCTTATCCATACCGTTATTTCCAGTAAAATCACCAGCCTCAACCAATGGATTGTGAGCCGAAGCTCTTTCTATAAGCTTACCAGTTCTTTTCAAATCGAACCACCTTTTGTACTCCCCCATTAGCTCAAGCGCTCGCTCATCTAAAATTACATCTAGATCAATAGCAGTCACATCTGCAACACCTGCCCTAGACCTTACTTGATTGATTCTATCTAACGCAGTAGCATTATTCCCTGAACCTAAGTATGCCTCGGCAGCTACTAAATAGGCTTCAGACAATCTTGCCATTACAAAATCACGACCACTTGTTCTGTTTGTTGAAGTTCCAGAAGCAAAAAATGAAGTAGGATCGTCAAACTTCTTCAGAAGTATTGTCCCATAATTACCCGTTATGTCTCCACCCTCTGGATCAAACGTACCATAGCTCTCATATCGAACTCTTACAACCCCTTCATCATCAGTATACACAATACCTGGATTAGCAGCTACATAGGCAGCACTATCTACTGTATCATACCACTGTGGAGCATAAAACCTCCATGAACTAACCGAACTCACATCTATATCATAGTAATCATAATATCTGTCATAAACCTCAGTCATGAAAGTACCTTCCCATCTCTCATCTCCCTCAACGAATAGATCCAATGCGAATCTAGTCGGGCAAAGATTATACGTCCTATAAGGAGCGTGACCTGCAACTTCATCACCTCCTGTATAAGACCCGAAATAGTTTTGTTGCTGACTACCTAACTCTCCTGGCACAGCACTGATACTTGCTGCATCAAACTGAATAGAAAAGATCGTTTCTGCATTCATCTCATTACCTGGTGTCCATACATCTTCTACAGATAGATCCAACGTTTGACCATTGATTACTGCATCAGCATGAGTAGCTGCAGCTGTAAAATCAGCAGTTGTGCCAAAGTCTTCATACGCTCGAGTCAAATAAACTTTAGACATTAGATCTTCTACTGCTCTTTGAGTAACTCTACCATCAAATGAACCCGTCGATACTGCAGTATTTGCTGCAGTCAAATCAGCTAAAATTTGATTATATACCTCTTCAGCTGTTGCTTTATCAAACTCCAGTATTTCAGAGTCGATATGATCAAAAACTAAAGCAACACCACCATAAGACTGAACCAAATAAAAGTATGACAAGGCACGGATAAACTGTGCTTCACCAATCCTTTGTGCTAGTACGTCTGACTCTTCTGTCAAAGTCCCATAATATATCGATGTATTAGCTAATCGAATTGCTTTATATGCATTTTCATATATAAAATCAATCCCTTCAGCCGAAGGATTTAACTCTGAATATCTACTCAATCCAGTAGGCTCTTGGTTTCTACCTTCCATGTATAGATCTGTACCACATGCAAACATCCAAGGGTCCTGACCAAATAAATCTCTTGTAGAGGCATAAGTCGCATTAATCAATGCTTCATACCCTGCTTCTGTTACGTAAAATTCTTCTGCCGTTACGTTTGACTTATTATCTTCTTCTAGGAAACTTTCGCACCCCACCAGAAAGATTAAAGCCATTGAAATAATTGAAATAATATTTTTCATCTTTCCCTATTTAAAATTTTAAACTAAGACCTAATTGAGTGGTAATATTACTTACACGACCATCACTAAAATCTGCTTCTGCCCACTCAGGATCGTAACCTGTATAATCAGTAAACACAAATGGATTCAACACATTAACATACACTCTCAAGTATTGCAATTTCAATCTATCCAAAGCACCTTGAGGTAAAGTATATCCCAAAGAGATGTTATTTACTTTTACATAAGAAGCATCCTTGTAATACCCAACACCTGGATCATCACTTCCTGTAGATCTCCAATATTGACCTGCATTTCTAGGCTGAGGATATGTGTTAGAAGCTTGAGCAGGAACACCAACAGTATTCTCTGGAATATACCAGCTATCAATATTCAATTTTTGACGTCCTCTGTCTCTTACATCTTCGAAATTTTGGTGAAACTGACTATAGACTAGTACACCTTGAACAGCCGATACTGTAAAGTTGAAATCAAAATCACCAACAGTCAATCTAGAAATGATACCTCCTGTCCAATCAGGATCAGGGTTACCTAAAACTGCTCTATCTACATTTGGGTCAATTACACCATTGTTATCAAAATCCTTTACCTTGGCTTGGCCTTCTTCTTGGTTATACAAAGCAGCTAATTCAGCCTCGTCTTTTTGCCAAATGCCATCAAACACATAATTATTATATGATTTTGAATTTTCTCCAATAAAATAATTATTTCCAACATCATCATTTTCTGTCTGACCATATAATGATTCGATAGTATTGATGTTTTTAGAATACGTAAAAGTTGTTTCCCAAGTAATTAAATCATTTTGCACATTGGTAGTTGTTAATCCAACTTCAAAACCTTTATTTCTTACTTCAGCATTATTAGCCTTTATTTTTTCTACACCTGTCTCAAGTGGCAAATCACTATTCAACAAGAACTGTGTCATCAACTTGTCATATACATCAACAGACCCTCTAACTCTTCTGTCCATGATGGAGAAATCAACACCTAAGTTAAATTCTTTATTCCTCTGCCAAGTCAATTCATTATTCGCCAAATCGGGATTCATCCAGCCATTAACCACACTACTATTGAAATCATAGTATCTAGGTTGAGACAATGTATTCACCGTTGAATAAGGGTCAACA
Source organism: Reichenbachiella sp. (assembly GCA_051531955.1). GTDB lineage: Bacteria > Bacteroidota > Bacteroidia > Cytophagales > Cyclobacteriaceae > Reichenbachiella. The sequence continues at coordinate 70,265 of JAOPTS010000003.1, read as the reverse complement.
TTTTGATAACCTGTCACACCATAACCTACTCTCAGTTTTAAGTCATCAAGTACAGAAATACCTTCCATAAATGATTCATTACTCAATCTCCATGCTACTGCAACAGAAGGAAAAGAATTCCATTTATTATCCTCTGATAATTGAGAAGCACCATCCCATCTGTTAGTCAATGTAATTAAGTACCTATCATCATATCCGTAATTCAATCTTGCAGCAAATGACGCCAAAGTGTTTTTACTATATCCTGGAGCATCACTATCTGGATTTATTAACACATATGAACTTGGTAATCCAGAACCAACATTAGAAAATCCCGTCTCAAATGGTTGCTGAGAAGATGCCATATATGACCTTGTAATTTCCTTAGAATATATACTTTGCAATCCCATGAAATTAAAATTATGCTTATCAAATTCCTTTACAAGGTTGAATTGATTATCCCATGAATAATTAAAGTTTTCATAAGATTCCATGCTAGACATAGCCAAGTTTCCATTTTTCGAAGCTTCTTGAGTCAATACACCCGAAGATTTACCTCTATTATATGTTTTTAACCCGCCCGAAAAACTAGTTTTCAAAATCAACCATTCTTTTGGTTTGTATTCCAAAAACATATTTGATAGTACATTCCACTGAGACTGCAAATCACTAGAATTTGCCATCTGCAACAACGGGTTGTATGTACTCGTTTTATTGATCACATAAGCTTTACCTGTAGGATCATTTGGATCTAACAATTTACCAGGGTTGGTATACAACTCACCTTCTATTTCATTGAGGTCCTCATCAATTGCCCATGGTGACAAATAAGGGTTCAAACGAAATGCTTGTTGCATTGCACTTGCCGCTCCTTTTTGTTTTTCTGTTTTAGCAACCGTAAAATTTACTCCTAATCTTAACTTATCATTTATCTGCTGATTAATATTTGATCTAAGAGTGAATTTTTCCATTTCTTCGTTCACGATGTTACCCGTCTCTTTTTGGTAACCCGCACCTATTGTATATGAAGAAGCTCCATTTCTATGCGCTACAGACACATAGTTATTTGACTGCATACCAGGCTCTAATACCGCATCATACCAATCAAAATCATCTAATGCTTCAAATCTATTTCTCAACACTTGGTTCGAAGTAGGTGAAGCAACTTTCCCATCATAAAATTCTTGAGGAGTCATAGTTGCCAAATCTTCATCAGACGTAGTTGCCATATATGCCCCAATATGATATTCTTGCCATGTAGCAGCATCCATCATCTCAGGTAATCTTGCAGGGTTTTTGAATCCGTAAAAAGTATCAAAAGAAACTGTAGTACCACTAGCCACACTTGCACCACCTTTAGTTTGAATTAGTACAACACCAAATGCTGCTCTAGATCCATAAATCGCGGCGGCAGATGCATCTTTCAACACGTCTAATTTAGCAATATCTTGAGGATTCAAGAAGTCGATATCATCGACAACAACTCCATCCACAACGTAAAGAGGGGGCCTATTACCTCCTAATCCCCCACCTCTAACAGCAACAGAGAAAGAATCACCTACACGACCTGTAGTATTCTTAACTTGCACACCTGTAATTGCTCCTTGCAATGCTTGCAATGGATTGGTAGTTCCTCTTGCTACCAAATCTTTACCTTCAACACCAACTATGGCTCCAGTAACATCTGTTTTCTTCTGAGTACCGTATCCAACAATCACAATTTCTTCAAGTGTTTCAGTATCTTCTTGAAGTGTAATTTTGATCACAGATTGATTTCCAATTGCAAGCTTCTGCGTTGTATAACCGATGAAACTTACATTGATATTTTCTGCGCCTTCTGGCAAATCAATTGAAAAGTTACCATCATAATCAGTAACTGAACCAATTGAAGTTCCTTCCACTACTATAGAAGCTCCTGGTAGAGTCTCTCCCAAAGGTCCGAAAACCTGTCCTTTCAAAACATTCTGAGCCATTGCTGCTGTGGATATTAGCAACAATAAGAGACCCAAAACAAACCTGTTCCGATAATTCGAAACCGATTCAATTAGTACTTTTTTAGTCATATCTACTTATTTAGTTTAAATAATTAAGTCATGCTTTCTTGTGAACTATGTTGTACAAACACATTTCAACACTTTCAACACATTCCAAAACTGACCAATTAGTTTTTATATCAATATTCAATAATTAACATAGAACTAACAATTACTCAAATACGCTTTCAGAGTGTTTTTAGAGACTTTTTGTATTATAAATTACAACAAAGAGAATTAATAATGTTAAATAATGACTACTACTTATTTGACTTGACTGGTTTGGACATCATTCAATAGCACAACCATTACCACGGAAAGCACTTGATGACTAATTAGTACTGGATTAACAAACCACTTCTATACTATAAATGAATAATTCATTATTATCTAAGCCCAACCTAACACCTTGATTATCAAAATAAAAACTCTATTTTAAAGGTTTACACCTTAAAAACCATCGTATATAGAGAGAAGGTAAACCCTCTGAAAATCCTTTTACACTTGCTTTAAAAATCTCTCTTTACGCATCAATATTGGCTAAAAGATTAAGGTGCAATGAGGACACTTTCAAATACTGCCCGATTAAGAAATTGCTTACACAACATTTTAGTTGGTTGCTGTACTGGCAAATAAAAAAGGCTTCCGTATGGAAGCCTTTTTTATTGTTGTTGTTGTTGTTGTGAATTGTAACCTTGGGTTATTCAAAAATAATTTTCCTTGTAGCAACACCTTCTTTAGTGAAAATTTTCACGAGGTATATGCCTTGGTTTAATTTTAAGCTCAATTGTTCTTTAACATCCCTTTCATAACTGAGAACCTGACCTGACAGGTCATATACAGCAACATCAGCAGTGCTAATAGAGTTTAAATACAGAGTAGTTTGCCCGAATGCAGGATTGGGGTACAAAGCAATATCTGCTCCATCAAATCCCCCAATCGTAAGCGGGTCTTCTACGGATACATTAATACTATATACTTTAGAAGCATCACCACTTCCAGCTGTTACTGTAATCACATCAGTACCAGGTATTGAAGCAAAGTCACCAATTACAACAGTTGCATTTGAGCTAGTACTTGTAGCAGTGACTGTTATAGAAACAGTACCTGCTGGAACTATAACACTGTATTCGGTTACTTCTGGATCAAAAGCTGGAGAAATTGTTCCTTCAGTCACTGATAATGTTGCTAGTGTAGCATCGTCATCTGTCAATACGGAAAATGGGTCCCATTCATCTTCTCCTTTTGTGAAGTTATAAGGAGTGATATCGGTACCATCAGTTAGTACTGGCTCAGACAGAACCGTAGACCAGCTTTCACGAGTTGCTTGATTATCTTCTCCTGACACTTCAATTGTCCCGTATTCATACATGAATTCTGATTCTCCACCTAAAGTACTTTTCCAACCTAATGGTTCGATCAAAGATTTATCTTCAAAACCTGTTGAATTACTAGTCTCGATAGTTGTATTATAGAATACCACTTCACTAGTAGTCCCTTGCCATGGACGACCAAAGTAGCCTGGCTTAGATTTGAATTCTGATGCTGTTTCAGTACCTGGCTCTGCAGAGGTAACAGTACATTCGTACATCAGATATCCTCGTCCACTTTTTTGTTGCGCAGCAGTGATATAAGAAACATCGTTTGAATCTTCACTCGTATTCATGGCAAATTCAGACTGGTAGAAAACGACCGTCATTGCACCGAAAATATAATCCGTGCCCCCCATCATTGAACCTTTGTAGACTGCTACTCTAGATCCTGTACCACCATAAAATGAATCTTGTCTACCGATTACACGACAGTTATTCAAGATTACTTTGTCTACATCATTAGTGATAGAAAGTGCAGCTGCTCTTTCGACAAAACTCTTGTATTGCACCCCTGTGTTACCTAGATCTGTTGGGCGTTCACCTTTACTTCCAGTTTCCCACATGACCACTACATCTTCAGACTCTTTTTGAGAGATATATTGGTTAAAAGAATTTTCAAAAATAATATCTTCAGCAATAAATCCGCTTCCACTCAATACAACTGTTGCGTTCCAATAAGAACCATTAGTAGTTCCTGATCCTGCATTGTCATACGATTGGTAGCCATTTTCTTTATTGACTGTTAATACATCGGCATGCCATTTTTGATCTTGACTCATGCTATAGTAGCTATAGCCATGACCGTAGTAAGACGTTATTCTAACCGCATTGTCAGAAATGTCAACTCCTTTATTAGCTAATGCTATGTCAGGTGTTGCTGCTGCATTTTTGAATGTAACGTTTGACTCAGTGATAACAAGCATCTCTTCATAGTTACCTGGATCAATCATAATCGTAACTCGTTGGTTAATGTCACGAGTCATATTCGAGACAGCATCAAGTGCAGCATTGATTGATTGAAAATCCTTGTCTGTCCCTACTGTTAACGTCTCAGTATACGTCAAAGCATCTTCTATTTTAATATTAGTGATATAAGTAGTCCCAACACTTGCACCGATAGTGATAGTAATCGAACCATCTTCTGTACCTGGATACATATACTCTACATTTTCAAATGTACTTGTACTCCCACTCCCTGTAATAATCGCATCACCTCCATCGATAGAAAAATCAGCTTCGTAGTAATAAGTCACGATCAATTTTTGACCAACCATAGCAGGTATAGCAATCGTTCCTTCAGCTTTACCAGTCAAATGACCTTTTGCAGCTTGGTTTGAGATTGTCCCCGTGAAAGCAAGTCCTTTATAAAACTCCGTAGTGATATCTTTGTCATCAAAAGACCAATTATGCACAGCTTCAAAAGCTAATGTTTTAGATACAGCAACATCTGCTATTTTCACATTAGAAGTTAAAGCTAATTGTACTGGGTATTCATCTAATCCATCATAGCTGATTGCATAAGTACCATTTCTTAAGCTAATACCTTCAGTACTCGTATATGAATATTCATAACCAGCTTCATCCAAATTGGCAAAAACTAAACTCAACTTAGCCTTTTCTTCATCGCTAAGTCCAGCTACATCAATAGTAACTGCATATGTTGGTTTAGCTGTGAAAGCAATATCAGATGACGTTGCTTCAGCATCTATACTAATACTAGTTGTAGTTAAATCAAAATCATTCACGCTCTCTGCTGAAATCGTGTACTCTACTCCAGCTTCTAATTCAACACTATAAGTGCCCGCTTCTGTATCAATATTAGGCTCAGGCAGGAATATTTTTTCCGCTGATGGATCTGGAGTATAAACCAAGTTCAATGAACTGATTTTACCCCCAAGTCCTGACACATTACCTGTCACAGTAAAAAGTGCTAGCTTCTCTATAACAACATCTAAAGTGGCTACATCTTCTGTAAGTGCAATAGAGTTTGCTGAATTAATAATAAAACCGTTAGCATCAGTCAATGTTAAATCATATGTATAGCCCAATGGAAGTGCAATAGTGTATGCAGCACCGTTTATTTCTGCATTCCAAGTTTTCCCTGAAGCGTTTGTAAAAGCAATACCATAAGCATCAGAAATACCGGTTGCGCTTGTAACATCAATATCACCTGTTAAGGTTTGATAAGTAGCTTCTTTTCTTAAAATTCTATATATGTTCAGTTTACCGTTAGTTTCAAAAATTTTAAAATCCCCAGCTTCTTTGGCTACAAAATCATAGGCCGTTGGTGATTCTGCAAAGTTTTCAAATATATCGTGCTGTGTTTCAGAAACGAAGTTCAGAACACCTCCAGCAGCATCACTTCGACCAATGACCGTTACTTCATCATCCTCTTCTAGCTCAATGCTAAAAAAACGGTTTGAAGAACCATCCGTAGTTCCGTTGGCATATATACGACCAGCGTAAAGTTCTTCCCCTTTGTCTTGATCATCATATCTGGTTAATGCCTCGTTGGTAGATCTCAACCTATCGCTTGTAGGCTTTCCTACCCAACTCAATCTACCTACAGTAAAATCAGGAAGATTATTCCCTGTAGTTCCTACTGTTATTGATTCGTCATACCAGCTATTGATTACATCTACAGTAAGATTATTAATGTATAAATCCGTGTCTAGTTGTTCAGCTCCAGCATCCCATGACTCTATAAGGCCAAGTAAACCTTCTGTAGCAACGGTTGGTGTAATCTCAATGGATGGCACATATATATCAGAACCATCTACAGAAGTGAATGTGATAGTAGTTGCCTCGCCTGAATAAGTGAATTCATAGGTATCAACTAAATCAGTAACCACTGTTGTTAAAACTTCCCCCAAATCTTCTCCTTCTGTTGTTATTGCCGAGAGACTAGCTTTAGAATGTTCAGACCCTAAAAAAGTAAGGGTGCAACTGCCGTCAACTGCAATGCTAATGATTGAACCTTCTTTCATGTTCAAACCATAAGTTCCTCCATGATGACTATAACTTCCTGAACCATTACTTAATGTCAGGTTTCCATCATCACTTTGCCCATTGGTAATGATCGTTCCATCCAAAAAGCTGTAAGAATAGGGAGCTGCCGTTTGACCATAAAGGGACATGGATATTAACCAAACGCCCAAAACGGATAAATAAAATTTTCTAATCATAATTTAGTCTTTAAAATTTCAATTGTCTTTTTAACCAAAAGGTTAAAAAATGGTCAATATTCAGTGCATGCTGAAAAACCACTTTTATGAGGTAAATATGACTTTTATGAAGGTGTATCTGTATTCAATATTTAATAGGTACTATGCATTATTCATTGTAGAAGTATTAATCTAAACTAATTAGACTCCTCTAACACTTACAGGTGTGTTATTGACTAACATCCCCTCTATCAACTTTTGAATCAATCATAACTAAGCCCAATCGATTACAAATCATGCAGGAACAAGAAATAAACTGAAAGTACTTTTGTATACAAATAATTATAAAAATGATGAGACTGTTTGGACTTCTGTTACTACTATTTATTACCTCGTGCTCTGAGGAAACCACTGAAATCATGGAAGATTTTTTAGAAATATCACAAGACACGCTGATTGCTGATTCAAAAGGAGAAATTATTCGTATGGACATCCAAAGCAATAAGGTCTGGTCAGTCACAGACACTTCATCTTGGCTAATGGGCCAAAAGGACACAACAGATTTAAACAATCAACTTGTAGTAACGATTGTTGAAAATCCAAATGAAAGTCCTCGGGATAGCTATCTATTTTTATATGTTGGTAGCATAGAAAAACGCATCTACATTCATCAAAATCCATTTATTCACCCTGCAAACCAGCCTTTAGACCTAGGTCCTCAGCATATAGAGGTTGGCAATGAACATTTTGACACATTAATACATCAATCAAATCTAATGATTGCAGAAATCCAAGCTTGTGGAGAAAACCCTGGGTCTAATTCACATAACATTGTGCTACTTGACGCTCAAACCTCTCAAATATCTGTAACATGGAACCACATTACCTCCAGTATAGGAGAATGGGCAGGTATTTCACAAACACCTACCGCCTACAATCTTTCTGATCATATGATTCTTCATGCAGAAGCCTGTAACTCAGCACCTACTTACGAAGCGATATTAGTTAAGAAGTATGGTGATTGGGAACACCAACATGCTAATGGTTTTTTCTTGAATCCCAAAGAACAAAATGTATACATGTTCGGCATTGATAAAATAGTTTTTGATTTCTACTATGACACAAAGCTATCGAGGATTCCGAATAAAGAAGAAATAGCGAATGCCTATGCAATGGACATAAATAAAGTTTCGGATTGGGATCAAGGAATCCTCAATTTTGACATCCAACTCCATACCCACGAAAACACGCTGGCTGCTTACAACTTAGCATTGGACCCTTCGTTTGGTGACAAATGGCTCAGAATAGAAATTTCAACTAGTGCATTAGAATACAAATCCAATGGTGGTCAAAAATTAACTGGGAGGAAATCCAGAGACATCAACTTAAAAACGTTAGCATCACAGCTGAAACAGGGAACCGATTGGTCTATCGAAACATTAACAGTAAAGGATTTAATGAGAACACACCCCAACTATTTAAAGAAATTGCAATCCGTCTGAAACGATTTGAAATAGAAAGAATAAAAGGACTATAAGTATTCCTGTACTTATTCAACCAGAAATGAATCGATCGCTTTGAAAAATTCAAGTCCTAAATCAATATAATCTTCACTTCTATAATGCCATGGATCCGAATAGCCATACATTTTGGTCTTTCTAATTATGGCCGCATTTTCATCTTTATGTACAAATTCTTCTTGACCAAACTGAACCAACTCACCATATTTCCAAACTTTTCCCTTATACTTTTCATTACCCGAATCTGAAATCTTACCTATTACTACTGGCAAATCATCCGACCACAAGGTTGCCCTCATCAAATACATTAACCTTTTAAGATTGGCTTCATAGCCTTCAGCACTTGACCGTATATTACCATCACTCTCTCCTTGCATCCATACGATTCCCTTTGGGTTCAATTGATCAACATGACCGTCTCCATCGACATCCCTAATGGTCAATGCATTTTTCATAGTAGCTAAGAAATTATCATATTGATTAATCCCATTTACTCCTTGATAATCTGGATCCCAGGATCCAAATTCACTGGCAAGGCTGTCCAGAGATGTCCCTCCTCTGGAATACTTAATAATGGCAATTTTTCTATCTGGATATACCTCCTGAGCCTTAGCTGCAAAAGACATTTCTAACCCAAATCGATCAGAATAAGTGTTTGCAGTTTTTGTTGCTGCAAACCCAACACCATGCCCCGGTTTTAGTTTGCTCCAACTACCTTCTCCTCCTCCCAATGCATCATCTGCAACCGTATTGCCATGGAATATAAATACATTCTTAAATTCTTTATTCAAACTATCAGGTAGCTCTCTCACATAGCCATATCCATCCATATTAGACTGTCCTGCTAGTATATATAAATCATAAACATCTTGTGCCATCAACGAATAATTCATTGAAACCAAACTCAAGACAAAAACAAGTAACAAGTTTATTCCCTTCATTTTTTATTTCTTAACAACCCTTCTATAAAATAATAATCTGCATATGTCAAAGGCACATCTACCTCACTATCCTTAGGCATATCTCCTACGCAGTGTTGGATAATAAAATTCGCGTTCGATCCTAAGGGGGCTACATAACTAGTTGACAATGTTCCCAATATTTGCCCTCCTGATTCCGCATATCCTTTGTCTGATGAATAGGTATCTAGCTCCAATAAAGCTGAAGCCATAATAGCAGCTGCAGATGCATCTCTCTCTGCACTTGAGTGAGCATCAAAATCCCACATTGGCACTTTATCTTTTGGCAAATTTGAATGAGTCAATAAAAATTCTGCAATACCCACTGCCTGTTCCAAATACTTTTGGTCCTTGGTTTCACGATACATCACTGTAAAACCATATAACCCCCAAACTTGTCCTCTAGCCCAAGAAGAACTATCACTTAAACCTTGTGCTGTTCGTTTTGCCTTGACCCCACTACCATCAGACGCATAGTTCAGTACATGATAAGTGCTATAATCTTCTCGAAAGTGATTCTGAATTGTGGTATTGGCATGGGTTACAGCAATATTATAATATGTACTATCACCTGTATATTTAGTAGCCCAGAACAACAACTCCAAATTCATCATATTATCAATGATGACCAAATAATCTTCTGGTGCTGAGTCCCAAGACTTGATACATCCTACTTCAGGTGAAAAACGTGTTGATAAAGATTTAGCACTGTTTAACAGTATGTCTTCATACTCAGGCTTAGGTGCCAAACGGAGTGCATTCCCGAAACTACAATACATCATGAAGCCCAGGTCATGCGTTGTTGTATTAAACTGTTCCTTTTCTAATAGCTTAAGCATACGTTCTGCTTCCGATAGCATTGTAGTATCACCGGTAGCTTCATAGAGATATAGAAGTGTACCTGGGTAAAAACCACTGCACCACCAATCAGACTTACTAGTTGTAAAAATCTCCTTTTCATAAGACCTTGGAAAATCCTCTAACCCCAAAGAATTCATCATATTCATATAATGACCAACAGCCAATTCTAAATTAGACTCCAAAGTTATTTTCCCTACTTGCCTCTCATTGGAACAAGACATAGTCATAACTAATAGTGAGATGACCATTAGATGATTTACATATTTCATATTTTTTCAGGTTTCCATTGTAAAATTTGAATCATTTGATCTTGGGTTTTAGCAACTCCTTCGTGATCCACTTGCGACACATTTTGTAAAAACAAGTAGAAGATGTCATCATTGGCCCTCCAGTATCTGCTCCTAGTTCTGCAAAATAATCATTCAAATACGATATGTTTGGTCGATCCATCGGCCATACGTATCGTTACTTCTTTATCTGACTGATTTAGTACTTTGATTGGAGATAATTCCCGCTTAGTAAACTTACTTCCTGAAGGTTTCCACAACATCAAACTAATGTAGATTTTTGCCTTACTTGTCAATTGGTCCCTCCCATTGATAAGCCCACTATTATTTGATTGAGGATGCAAACCAGTTGTTTGAATTGATTCCAATTGACCCCAACCTGACACGTTGACCATGGCCAATTGATATTCATTATTGTCCATGACAATGAGCTTATTCTTACCCTTACATACAATATCTCCATCTAATACAGGCAGTGCATAATGTCCCAGCCTGATATCCAAAACTTCATTGGAAGAAATCCGATCTATTCTCAAAACACCTCTATCCAACGGAATGTCAACTAATTGTACTTCTACATTCTCTACTGTTTCCAGAATTGCTTTTCGACGATACACACCATTCTCATAGGATATAAAATCATAGATATGCAAGGCTTCCCAAACTCCACTATCACCTTTGATTAGATAGTTCATCGCGACTTCTCCATTGGCACCATCTTCTTGCCAAGGAAATGCACTATTATATGACAAGCGATTATAATTCTCACTACCTCTAAATTTTTCCCACTGATCTCTAAGTGGGACATGACACCACGCTCGTATTTCGCTCGCACCAATTTCACCATAGTCAGAGACTAAAATTTCCGCACCTTCTGTAAAATGGTTAACTACTTTTCCATTCGCCAAATCATCTTTTTCCCATTCCCCAAGATTCTCTTTGGCCGTCCAAAACCCACTACTATCTGGCACCAACAAACCTAAAAAAGCCTTGCCCATCCAATAAGTACTCGCTCGACAACTATACTGCTGAGTCGCTGGGTCAAATGGGCCATAAAACCCCAAAGTTGGCACTTGATCATCCAAGAAATCTGGATTTTCCAAAAACTGTAATAATACGCCACTAGCCACACGTCTTCCCCATCCCAAATTTGCCGTAGGTTGATCCAAAGCACCCATCAGAGGAAATGGAACAATAGAACCCATACGATAGCTAATACTTCTACCCCACATGATCATTTGCCCTTGCTTACTGAATAAATGAATATAATTATTCTGTAAATCTTCAAAATTGGAAATGAACTTTTGGGCGATATCAGGATATTGCTCATTACCATACCAGTCAGACCATAAAAAACCGTACATCTGAAATGCCCACATAGAATAATAATCATAAGCGGGATTATCATTGTACCAACCATCGCCTCTATAGTGTTCTAGTGATAATGTCAGTAGCTCCGTGAGATAATCTTCATTGACCGCATAACCTTGTTCTTTGAAGAAACTCAAGACGAAAATATTGAAGAATTTCCAATTAGATGGAACGGTTGCTCCATGTGCATAGCTCAGCATTTTGAGCGCCAGACTATCTTTTTTCTCTGTAGGTAGAGGTTCCCATATTTGCTCTGGTATCACTTTCAAAGAAATAGCCAACGCTCCAAACTCTACCAAAGTTTGACTTGGCCATTTGGAAGTATTGTTGGCAACATATGTATCACTCGTCGAATCCAACAATTGTAAAATATGATATCTATAATACTCTGCTACATTTATTCCATGGTAAGATAAGTTGGGGTCATTTTTAAGTAATGGGGCTGCTACAAAAAGGGTCCTACATAACCCCTCTAGTTTTGCTGTTGTATTTTGAGATACTTCATGAGGATAACTTGGACCAGGCTGTTTTGGAAACAGCATTGGATCAGTCAATTGATCCACATGGCTAAATGCGCCTGATAAAAGATAATCAGCCGCATCATACCAGTGTGATTTGGTCATCCCCGTATAGGGACTCAATTGATAATTTGGGTTGTTTACTTTAAACAAATTGGGCTGGGCATATGTAACATAGCCCAGCACCAAAAAACATATTACCAATATTTCTTTTTTCACAATACTTGAATCAAAAAACCACCATTTGGAATCAAACCAATTGATAGTTTACCATCTTCTCCAATTGTAACGTCTTTTTGAACCCATTCTCTATCGGTTTCCCCATCTGTTATGAGACTAGTTTTCGCACCTTTTATAAATGACAAATCCAGTACCAAGTCTTTAGGTATTTCTTCCCCGTTGATACCAGCGATAAACCATTTGTCTCCACTTCTTCTCGCCATAACCACATGCTTACCAGGGAAACCATCAACAAATACTGATTCATCCCAAGCAACTGGCACAGCTTTCATGGCTTCTTTCACAAATATTGGCACTTGCCCCATTCCTTGTGCTGTCTCAGCGTAGTGTTGTACACCTGATACAAACAAAGTAGATAGTGCTAGTTCAAAACCATTTGAAGAACGACGGGAAATATTAGGGATTTCAGAAAAGCATACTGGTGTAAAATCCATCGGATCAAATACGTTTCTAGTAAATGGTAACATTGCACAATGTGGGACAGACACATCTGCATTTGCTTGATCAAATGTGATAAATTCCATCCCCTTTATCGATTCCATAGTCACTAAATTAGGATAAGTCCTTTGCCAACCTCTTGGTAGTGTACAGCCATGAAAATTGACCATAATACCAACTTGCGCAGCATCTTCTAAGATCTCTTGATAATACTGAATCACAGACTGCCCATCTCCACCAAAGAAATCAACTTTCACACCTTTGATACCCATCTCTTTAATCTTGGCAAATTCATTCAACCTAGACTCTTTGGTTAACATCATATCTTTTGGCGTTTGATGAGTTGTATTCCAATCACCTGCTGAGTTATACCACAATATCAATCCCACATCTTTGGCAGCAGCATAATCTATCAACTCCTGTATTTTTTCATAACCAATTTGCGTATCCCATAACGCATCCACCAAACAATATTCCCAACCCATATCAGCAGCATAGTCTATGAACCTCTTTTGAACAGGAAAAGTCGTTTCATCATCTTTTAAGATAATCCAACTCCAAGAGGCTCGACCTGGTTTCACCCAAGAAAAATCTCCATCAATAGCAGGGTTTGCCACATCAGTTCCCAAAGTAGATTCTGTAATGGTTTTCAATGAACCAACCGCGATTATTCTCCACGGTGAATACCAATCACCAGCAGATTGAGGAAATAGTTCTCCCTCAAATATTTTCTCCTCTTTTTGAGGAAAACCAATTTTATACTCTCCGTTAGGTGACTTTCCTTCCAATCTAGTACCGCAATAATCTTTTCCTAAACCAGCTTCTGAAATCAAAACCCAATTATCATTTGACTTGAATAATGCAGGGTAAACCCATCCTGCCCGATTAGGACTTTCAGTATCAACAGCTATTTCCATCAAGTAGTTTTCTTCATAAGATGGGTTTGTAATACCCCATCCAGTTTTGGCATTTGCACATGGTTGTAACCATGCTTTAGAATCTTCGGAGAAATTAAAAGTAGTCTTCTCCTCTTCAACAAACTTCATTTCAGTGCCATTAGACGGCATGAAATACCTAAATACTACACCGTCATTAGAGACTTGGAATATTACATCTATTTGCTTCCCTTCAGCAGTACTAAACTTAAAAACCTTCTTATTAGCATCATAAGATATTTCACGTTTCTTACCGACTTTCAATATGTAATCATCTTTGACTAACTCAGTGCTTGACACTTCTTCTAAAGTCAAATCTTGAGAAAAATCAACATCACTTCTGATTAAACCTAGCTGAGAGCTTTCTAACACTGCTTGTTCCTCTCTAGCCACTGTATAGCTAGGGATTCCTTGTTCAGAAAGCTGAACTTCCACCACCAATAGTCCATCAGGACTTGATACTGTCATGTCAATTTTTTGTTGACATGAAAAGCTTACTAGTACAAGCAGTGATAGCAACCAATTAATACTTTTCTTCATGTTTATTATGTTTTAGTCTTATGTTTCACCTCAAATAAACACAATATTTTAATTAAGTGTATTTTTAACACTAATTATATTTTATGATCAAATAGAATTAGAGGTATTCCCTAGATACACTTTATAATTTCCTTTCTCCACTTCCTATAATGATGGCTCTTCATTGTAATAAGCGAAAGACTCACCGGTTTTATAATCTTTCAGTGATAGGATTCATCACACTCTATCAACGACTTAACATAACCTTTCAATTCTTTCAAAGCTGTTTTGACTTTAGATTTAGGCTTCCCCTATATGGTCCAAATCTCTACCGTTCAGAGTTGTTCTATAAATATTGCCCCCTGGATCTAATGGTGTACCCTTCTTTCTGTCACGTACCTCTTCACCTATGGCTATTCCATAGGCTCTAGACAGTCTTCATCGAATGTAACAACCAGTGATGTCAATACTCCAAAAGCCGTAGAATAATCATTCGTCCAACATGTGTACCCCTAATTGTCCCAACTGAACACTGCTCGTACGCCATCAGACACCAAACCTCAGGAATGCTTAATCCAGGCACACCTGGAGAAGAAAATTTCATATTTGAAGTTAAAATTTAATGACCAGTGACTCCCCTTTATACCCGACCTCCTTGTACTTAGATAAATCATCTATTGTGCTCGGTGAATATTGATCTACTATAATCACTCTGAAACTCCTGGCCTTCAACATTCCATCAAAACTCCCGGTTCTATCACCTATCACGAGTTTCTTTTCACTCTCTACCCAAGTGATTGGAATATTGGTGAATTTTCCTTTCTCATAGTTATAGTTGGTACCTTCATCTTCATAGAAATCAAAAGATGCATCTGCTCCAGCAAAAACTATTATTGTAGTTGGATCAACAGGTTTTTCGGTAGTGTATTCTATTTCAGGTCCGTTCAGTAAAATTGATCCTGCCTTAGCAAACATAGGCATGCGTTCATATGGAGCATCTGCTTCAATCGTTTGTCCACCAGCTAAAAATTCACCTGTATTCACATCATACCATCCAGCTGACTTAGGCAAGTAAACTGATCTACTTCTGGCACCATATTCGATCACCGGACAAGCCATCAAAGTAGGTCCGAACATATATTGATCACCAATATTGTACACCTTTTTATCTTCACTAAAATCCATTGCCAACCCCCTCATCAAAGTATAATCTTTGGTATAAGTCCATCCTGTAATAGAATAGATATAAGGCATTAATTGATACCTCAATTTGTTGTAGTACAACTGAGACTTGTACATTGGGTGTGTTTCAGGAGCCAGGTTGAATACCTCCCGCAATGGGAACTGACCATGCACCCTAAACAATGGAACGAATGCTCCGAACTGATACCATCTGGCATTCAATTCACGCCATTCTTTCATATCCTCACTACCTTCTACCGCATTTTCGTATCTCTTCTCAACACAAAACCCACCGATATCCATAGTCCAATAAGGCAAACCTGACATAGCAAAGTTAATCCCCGCAGAAACCTGCGCTTTCAAATCTTCCCATCTTGTCCCAATATCACCGCTCCAAGTTACTGCTCCATATCGTTGGATACCTGCAAAACCTGACCTTGTCAAAATAAATACACGTTCTTCATTATTAACTGACCTCTGACCTTCATATATCCCTTTGGCATTCATCAATGCGTAAGCGTTGAAATATTCCGTAGATGGCCCTAAAGCGGTTGGCGTACTCAAAGCTTTTCTGTAACCCATGCTGGCATTGGACAGAATATCTGGTTCAGATGCATCCATCCACCAAGCATCAAACCCTTTGTCATATAATTTGGTTTTGATCTGATCCCAAAACAATTCTCTTGCTCCTTGATCGTAAGCATCATAAAATGAACCAATGTAACCGGGGTAAATCCAATCCTTTACACTGTCTTCTACTGCTCTAGTATACATCCATCCTTTTTCAGCAAAAGCCTTGTAATGATCCGTGTTATGGTAAAATTTGGGCCATACAGATATCATTACACGTGCATTTTTCTCATGAATTTCATCAATCATACCTTTGGTATCTGGGAATCTATCTAGGTCAAAATCATGACTCCCCCACTCTGTCTTTGGCCAGTATGACCAATCCACTACAATATTATCTATCGGAATATGCCTTTTTCTAAATTCTGTCAAAACATCCAACAACTCATCTTGTGTTTTGTATCGCTCTCTACTTTGCCAAAAACCCATAGACCATTTTGGCATTACTTGGGCTTTACCTGTGACGGTTCTATACTTGCTAATGACATCATCCATAGAAGAACCTGCCATGAAATAATATCTGATATCTTGACCCATTTCTGAATTGAATGCAATTTGATTTTGTTGCTCTTCACTGATTGGAGATAATGCTTTCAAACCAATATATGACACTCCACCATCAGGAATCCATTCCAATTTAACATCATACTTCTTCCCAGCTTTCATTTCCACATTGAATTTCGCAACTGATGGATTCCATGCTGTTCTCCACTTTTCAAATTGCAATTCCCCGTTGACCCATAACTTGGTATATCCTGCGTAGTAACATAAGAATTTAAACTCCCCAGACTCATCTGCTTCAAATTGACCTTCCCAAGTAATCTTAGCATTTTCAAATGGAAATTCTTTTGGAAACTTGGCAACCGTCTCTAAATTTTCATAATCTATCGTACTCTCACTCCTTTTCACAAATACATTATCAGAGCTTTGGTCGTCATAATAAGTAGCCGTCAAGCCCCCTTCTTTTCCTTCCTTGTCGTACAATTTGAATTGATCGATTTCAGTATATGGTCTCTTATCACCAAACCTTGTCAAGGAATAGTTGTCCCATAAGATCCCGTAGTTACCTGTTGACATGATGAATGGTACAGATACTTTGGTATTGTATTGAAACAACTCCTCATTCTTCCCTTTGTAATTCATTTCGTCAGCTTGATGCTGACCTAGGCCATACAACCCTTCATCAACTGGCGAATCAAATCTTTGACTCATCGTATAACCGCCTTTATCCTCTACAGTTATCGGGCTAAATGACCTACTATCTTCGCTTATAATGATTTCCCCATCTAAATCTGTGTAGGTAACCTGTCCAGTTTCCTTGTTAATAGTAACAATGAGATTATCCGACTTCAACTCAATTAATTCACTTGTATCTGTTGTCGAAAAATCCACTTTTAGATCTGATTTAAGTGCAATTAAACTTTCACTATTATCAAATTCAGCATCTGCACTGGCTTCCACTTTGACAATATCAGCTGTAACAAAAGTAACTCTTACCGCCTTAGTTGGCCCAGAAGAAAGTACCAATTCAATGCCGTTATCAATAGTATTGAATTTATTAGAACTGTCTTCACATGACAATATTGACATTACCAACACCAACAGTGTCAGCCTACTTATTATACTTTTTGTGTACTTGATTTTTCGAATCATTTTATCTCCTCTTTACTTCAGTTAGTTCAAATCAAAAATTACTTTACCATCATATGGATTGGCTTCCAATTGCAAGGTCCCATCTACTTTTTTCACTTCAAGAATTTCATAAGTATCATCTCCAGGCAAAAACACTTTACCCTTAGCTGACTCACCGTACACCTTCAACCTTAATTTGGACCAATCCATATCCATAGTGGATTGAGCCAATTGGATGTGAGGAATAATGGCCCCTTCTCGTACCAATGTGATGATCGGTATATCACCCGCCACTATTAGATGCCACCCCTGATCGTATGTTTTACCCGTTTGGTAATCAATCCAACGACCTCCGGGTAAATACACTTGCCTTTCTGTTATCTCTTCGAATAAAGGAGCTACCAACAAATCTTGTCCAAATAGATATTGATCATCAACCAACCATGCACCTGGATCATTTGGATATTCTATAAATAACGCCCTGACCATAGGTAGGCCATTATCACTTGCATGTTTGGCTTGTGCATAGATGTAAGGCATCAGTTCATAACGCATGTTATCTGCTTTTCGGAAAGCATTCATAAAATCCTCTCCATACTCCCAGGGTTCTGTAGGTGGCTCTCCATGACTTCTAACATGAGAAGTCAGCATGCCAAAAGGTGCCCATCTGCGATATAAATCTTCAGGTGTTGCTGTTACGAACCCGCCAATATCATGTGACCAAAACGTAAACCCTGAAAGGCCAATTGATAAACCTCCTCTCAAAGTAGCAGACATAGCCGTATTAGTTGTTGCTGGATCTCCTCCCCAATGCACAGGATATCTTTGACTACCTGCCCATGTACTACGTGCCCAGATAAACGGATGCCCCGTTACTTCTTTCGTGATATCTGCGACTGCCTTGTTATATCTCAAAGGATATAAATTGTGCTCATAGAACCCCGTTCTACCATTGGCATAAATACCGGTCATGGGAGCAGCTTCTCCAAAATCAACCTTAATAGCTCCAACACCTAAGTCTAGTAGTGATTTAATTTTGTCCTGATACCATGCGACCGTCTCTGGATTAGAAAAATCTAATGTAGCATCTTCATAAGGAATATTACCTTTTCGATCTTTTACGACAAGCCCTTTCTCTATCAATTCTGGAAACAATGAATTTTGAGGAGTGAAATAAGGTAATTGCCAAAGTGAAATATTAAAGCCGTCATCTTTTAGTTTTCCGATCATTTTTTCAGCATTTGAGAACCGCTCATCTGCAAACTTGTAATCGCATCTCCAATCCACACCAAACCATCCCGTATCAAAATGAATAACATCAGCAGGTATTTTATTTTCACGCAAATTCTTTGCAACGTTCATCCCGTCTTTTTGAGAAAAATAGGTAATTCGACTCATCCAAAAACCAAATGACCACAATGGAGGCATGCTTGCTTTACCGGTTAGATCCGTATACTCGTCCAATACATCTTTGGGTTCGCCGACAAATACAAACAGGTCTAATTCATCATCCCCTATCATCATGCTATTCGCAGCATTGAAATATTTCCCAAAATCACAAGTAATAGGTGTACTGTGATGCATAAACACGCCATAACCTCTACTACTCATATAAAATGGTATTGGTTTATAGGCAGTTTCATTTTGTACTCCATTGGCATCATCTACAAATAAGACTACTTTACTTCCTCTCTTATCAAACGATGTATATGACTCTCCACAACCAAATATTTTCTCTCCTGGTGACAATGACATCACTGCATCCATGCTGCGAGAATAATCACTCGCTCTACGTACATAAGAAAAAGGAATCACTGGTGTATATGTATTGGTTAGATCTGACTTGTGTAAAGTACTGGTCAACAGTTTTCCATTGAAATCATAGACTTTTACATGCCAAGGTTTATCAGTAATCACTACACGAGCAAACTCACTCTTGTACTCATGACCTTCACTAGTCTTGCTGTATTGCCAAGACTTTTGATCTCTTTTAGCGATACCATCTACCAGCATGATCGGTTCCTCACTTTGATTAAACTGAGGACCAGAAGACATTCTAATACGTAGTGTCCGAGCAGACACAAAACTAATTTCGAATGGATGCTCTGGTGACACAGCATATTCTGTTGTGGGAAACTCATTGGGCTCCTGAGGACTCAATACAGACAACATATTATTGAACGCCAATCGAGTTTTCAACCCATGACGCAAATATTTCACTGTTCCCTTTCCAGTTGCAGGATCAAACTGGGTCAATTCATCTGCCAGATAATAAGTGTTCTCAAAACTGCTAAAATCACCACTGATATCCATAGGCTCATTTAACATTCCAGTGTTTTGTATTTGAGAAAACGCATTAAACTCTAGTGAAAGGCCCAATAGAAATATACAAATAACATTCTTCAGTAAACTTCTCATTTGCTTGTAATTATAATTTCAGTGGGGGTTAACCCTTCTGATTTTGCACTTATTTTAATAGTCCCTTCTTCATTGGTTGATTGCACGATCACCAAACATTTTCCTGCCATTGCATTCATCTTTGACCCTTTAAGAGATAAATGGCTAGTGGGGTCACCATTGTCAACCCCTACAATTTTTCCTGGACCAGATATTTCAAACTCAACTAAATTCTTTGCCGTTGGAACAAATACATTTTCCTCATCCAAAACCTCTACCGTGATATAACATAAATCCTGAGCATCCGCAGCAATGGTAGCTCTATCCGCCGTAAGAGAAATCCCTGATGCTCCCCCACTTGTTTGAATCACACTGTTCAACACCTCTTGACCATCTTTAGTCGATATAGCTTTCAGCACACCTGGTTCATAAGCTACACGCCACATGATGTGTAAGTCTTCACCTTCTTTTGCTTTTTCACCTAATGATTTGTCATTCAAAAACAATTCTACCTTATCCGCATGATTGTAGTACACCCACACATCTACAGAGTCTCTATCTGACCAATTCCAATGCGGATAGACATGCAATACATCTTGGTCCGCCCACTCACTTTGATACATGTAATAGACGTCCTTAGGAAAACCTGCCAAATCGATCACACCAAAATAGGAGCTACGAGATGGCCAAGTGTAAGGAGTCGGTTCTCCCAAATAATCAAAACCTGTCCAGATAAACATCCCAGACAAATTCTTGTTTTTCTTCATAATTTTCCAAGTTTCTTCATGTGTCGAACCCCAGGGCGCACTCACCTGATCATATGCAGAAACTGTATTACCAGGATTACCATCCACAAATGCTCTATCCCATCTAATAGGCCATCTTTTGAGTGTGTCCGATTTGACATCATAATATCCCCTTGTCGCTAAACCTGATGTGGTCTCTGTTGCAATAAATGGTTTATCAGGAAAATTCTTGGTGTGATGCGGATAAGTTTGATGTGCATAGTTGTAACCAATTAAATCTATTCCAGTTGATTGTGAAATTTTGTTGTAGCTAACCTCTGCTTCTTCAAATTGAGTCGTCACACCAGTATTAGACATGTTTACAGGAGGGTTCATACCGATAGTGATAGGTCTACTATCCAGTTGTTTCACTACGTCATATAGCTCCTTTGCTATCTCTGGACCGTTGTTTCCCCATTGTTCAAGAATCTCATTTCCTGTACTCCAAACAACAATGCTTGGGTGATTGCGATCTCTCCTAATGAAATCCTCTAGATCTTTTTTGTGCCATTCATCCCAATGTGTCGCATAATCAAAAGGCGATTTCCTTTGCGCCCACATATCAAATGACTCATCCATGACCAAAAACCCCATTTGATCACATAAATCAAGTAATTCAGGAGCCGGTGGATTGTGAGATGTACGAATGGCATTGACACCCATATCTCTCAATATTTCTAATTGCCTTTCGATGGCTCGTGTATTGATTGCAGACCCTAAAGCTCCCAAATCATGATGCATACAGACCCCTTTAATTTTAACAAATTCGCCGTTCAAACTAAAGCCTTCTTTTAGGTCAAACTTAAAATCACGTACACCAAACACAGTTTCATATTCATCAATCAACTTCCCTCCTTTGAGGATCTGTGTTTTCAAGGTATAGAGGTGAGGGTTTTCTAATGACCACAATATGGGGTCAGAAAGACTGATTTTTTCAGTTAACAAGGTGTTCCCATTTGTTATGTTCTCACTGACATCTGATTGCAAAACTTTCACTCCTTTGGCATCAAATAATTGATATGAAAGATCTATAACAGAACCTGGAGACACACTCAAAACGGTTGTCTCGATATTGATATTGGTTTCACTAGCTGAGACTTGTGCAGTAGTTACATAACTACCCCATTGTGCGACATAGGTATCATTGGTGATCACCAATCTTGTATTACGATAAATACCACTTCCCGAATACCATCTAGAATTTGGTTGATTATGGTTATCTACTTTAACTGCTATTATATTGTCTCTACCATCAAAATATAGATGGGGAGTTAATTCGTATTCAAATGAAATATAGCCAAACGGTCTTTTTCCCAGATAGACTCCGTTAACCCACACCTCACTATTCATATAAACACCATCAAATTGCACAAAGACCTTTTTGTTTTCATGCTTAGAGTCTAGTGAGAATGCTTTTCGGTACCACCCGATACCTCCCGGCAAAGCTCCTCCACCAGCTGTTGCGGGATGTTGGTCAGAAAACTCACCTTCGATACTCCAATCATGCGGAATATTTAATGATCGCCAAGTGCTATAATCAAACTCTATAGAACTAGCATCAACAGTACTGTCTGTTAAAGAAAAAGACCAGTTCGAATTAAAACTCTCGGTTACTCTTGCTTCTTGCTCAGTCTTACAGCTTATCAATACTGACGTCAACAGTATGAAAACAAACCCCTTCAATAATCTAGCTCTTATCATTTCAAAAATTTAAACCTTCCGCTTATCTTCTATTATTCTGCTGCCGATACTATCGCCTCCACAGCACGCTCATCTACAATAGCTCCTGTACTCCTATTGAAAAGGGCAAAACCATTGTCTCCACCCCAACCATTGTCCCAATACACTGGAACCATTCCATGGTTCAATGCAGATTGAGTTACATATTTTAGATAATTATTTCTCGCTGCATGGTGTTCTTCTAATGTTGCATTTGCTGGGTTAGACCTTTTGATTGCGCCATACTCTCCCAAAATCACACCATAGCCTTTGTTATAGAATGTGGTCTTCATCATGTTGAACGCTTCGTCTATCCACGCTTCCTGCCCCCAGTTATTTACAGCATCTGTTCTATCAGAGAAATCTTGACCCCAAAGAGCATTACCACCTGTCTCTTGCAATGCAAACCCATATGGGTCATAGAAATGAACTTCTACCATCAATCGCTCTGAAGTAGGGTCATTGGGTATTGTTAAATATTTTGTTCCATGACTGATGTTGGTATTATACGACTGCACCACCAAATGACGATAGGTATTCCTCCCTCCTGTTGATCTCACAGCATCTACAAACGTTTGATTAAAAGAATTTTGCACTGTCCTGTATTCAACAGTTGGGGCATCCCAATTGTCTTTCATATGTACCTCATTGGTCCCGGCAAACAACAAATGATCACTGTGATCTCTAAAATGAAGGGCTATTTGAATCCAAAAAGCAGCCAACTTTTCATTAATAATTTCTTTATTTTCATAGGTTGGATAATCCATCCATCCACCATCCCAATGAATATTGACAATCGCATACATATCGTTATCCTCTACATAGCCTACTACTTCTTCTATTCGATCCAACCATGCACTCTTGATCAAGTAGTTATCAGGATTTTCTAATTGATGCGAATAAGAGACGGGTATTCTTATCGAGTTAAATCCTGCTGCCTTTACTTCATCTATTAATTTTTTATTGATAACAGGATTCCCCCACGAGGTTTCATCTCCTGTTAGATTGCTTTCGTCTCCACTAATGGCTTCCAAGGAATTACCAACATTCCAGCCCAACCCCATCAGTTGAGTTAGTTGGATAGACGTAAGGTCACGTATATCGGTATTGTCCGATGCTATGAATTGTGGGTCATTGGTGACCACTACTCTTTCAACCACAGCCTCTTGATTGAGTGTGATCTGGATTGAATCATTATCTAATGTCTTAACTACAATTGAAGTAGACCTTGTCTGTGTATCTTCATTTGGTGCTACCGTGATGGTGACCGCTGTAGTTGCGGTTTCTTCTCCTTCAAAGGTAGAAGTAGAAAAGTATTTTGAAAGGGTATACCAACTAGATTCAACTCTTTCGATATCCCAATTGGCATTACTAGTTATCTCTATTGTTTGTGTACCTCCTTGGGTACTAAAATCGAACTGCTGTTCATTGGCAGATAATAACGCTCTTTTCAAAACTGTTTCATCGGTACTTTCAGCACATCCACTTGCAAAATGTAGCCCTAAAAAGAACAACAAAAGAAAATTTAATCTCAATATCATTAATGGTGATTTAAATACTCTACGCTATTTAATAGGTAGATTAACTATCGACAAAAGTCAATTTGAATAATAAAAACACCCGGTTCAGATCGAACCGGGTGAGTATCTAATTTATTTTTATTGTTGTTTCACCAAGTGAATAGCCGCCGATTCTGCCTTATCACCATTCTGTTGACCTAACCAAAGACCTTCTGCTCCAGTAAAATCTAACACTGTAACTTCAGCGCCAGCTAAACCTATCCAGTAAAGTTGGAATTCAGTTGATAATTCTGTACCAAATGTAATTACACCATCAGCTACAGTATATGTATTTTCAATACCCGCAAGTGTACAAGTTCCATTATCATTGAAAACAAAAGAATTGGCATCTGCAGCATCAAAAACAGCTTTTACAGCAGCCTCATCAGCATTTGTATCCCAACTAGCAATTGCAGTAACTAATTCTTCCCGATTCGACCATTCGTTCAATCTAGCTGCATCGATAATTGTCCCCTTGGTTCCAACTGCATCCCAACCAATCCAATCTTGTGCAATTGCATCATAATTCCATGTACCAACTAAATCAGTAGCTGTAAATGAACTATTTACTGGTTCAGAATAAGTGAACTCTTCTGGTAAATAAGTATAGTCATCAACTATGAAGTTATAAACCAATGTCCATTTATCTTCCTTTTGAGTTACTTCATCATCTTCAAAACCTTCATAACTTCTTTTTACACCAATTTGCATAGCAGAATCAGTTAAAGAAAAAATTCTCAAATTAGCTAAATCTTCAGCTTTGAATTGAGGCTCATTCAATCTTGTCGTATCAATTGGAATGATAATATCTCCACCAAAACTCATTTTTAAAGTTGTAGTATCAAAAGTAAATGTACCTTCAATTACTTCTCCAAACTTACTAGTTGAAACTGTTCCGTTTGTAGCATCAAAAGTAATAGTTCCATAATTTTTAGCTGCCATTAACCAAGTATTATCAGCATATCCAGGCGACCAATTAAAAATTGAAGTAAATTCTTTTGTAGTACCATCTGTAAAAGTATGTGTATATGGATTTTCTCCACTAACCTCATCTGTTACATCCCAAGCCCAATAAGGATCCGTATCACCACTATAAAAAACTGGGCCATCGAACCACGCCAAATCAGCTTCTTCATTCATATCCATTCTCCAAGTTTTTATTTGATTTGCACCACCACTTAGATATTTCCAAAGACCTTGATCCAAGAAAGCCAAGTCATCTTCTTCAATCACTACATCAAATGGATCAGAGAGTAAAGTTTCTCCACTACCTAAACTTCCACATGTAAAAGAATACGTACCCTTATTAGGAAGGCCTACATCTACCTTTTGATCTACCATTGCATAATCTACACCACTAGCAGACACCCAAACATTACCACTAATTGTAGTAGCAAAGCTCACGGTATTGCCGTCTACTGTAAAAGAAAAATTCTCGTTCAATACAGGTTGAAAATCATCAGCTGGATCTGTAACTACAGTATCTTCATCACACGATGAAAACATCAATACTGGTATTGCAGCAAGCAATACCAAAATACTCTTAAAGTTTAGTACTTTCATTTGTTCATAATTTAATTTAGACTTCATAATAATTTTAGTTTACTCCCACCCCGGGTTCTGCTTCAGCACCCCATCGGACAAGGAAATTTGATCGTCTGGAATCTTACATAAGCCCCGAGTGGTTTTTATGTTTGCTCCATCAATAACCTTTGTTACATCATTGCCTCCGGTTTTTACTGTTCCAGTATAACTGATTTGGTCTGCTGCGTATTGAAGGGTATTGTCGTACCTCAAAAGATCCCAATATCTCAACCCTTCAAAGGCAAACTCTAATTTTCGTTCTTCAAAAATCACATCTTTTGTTACCGCGGTAGCCAAGGTTGCTCCTGATCTACTTTGCACTTCTTGTAGATAGGTTAAGGCACTTGGACTACCTAATTCTGCAGCCATCAACAATACATCCGAATATCGGATGCTGAAGTAATCTTGAAACTGACTGATCATGAAACTAACTCCAGGATATACATCCTGCGCGATACTTTCACCCGCAACATTGGCTGTTGGCGTATATTTTTTAGTAAAATACCCCGTATACTCCTTTACATCATCGGCCTGATCATAGGCAATTCCTTCTTCTTCAATTGCCATGATAGAGGCTGCTTTTCTTGTATCAGCATCATCCCAGCTAGCATAAGCTTCGCTCATAACGGTACAAGCTCCCCAACCACTGCCATATCCGTACTCACCATAGCTTTGGTTTCGCAATCCGTTCATGACCATCCAGTGATTCCCATCTGCATTACCACTCCAATCACTTGTATAAGTATACTTGATAGCAAATACTACTTCGGAGTTAGTTTCTCCAGCATATGTGGCATTAGAAATAGAATCTCCTCTCACTGCGGCAGCATAAGTAGCGGCAGCAGGAAATAAATCAGAAAACTCTGACACCAATGAAAAGCCACCGGCAGATATAACATCTTCTACATATCCCAATGCCTGAGATTGATTCACTAACCCCACAAGATTATTTTGACCATAATATCCAGTGTAGTACAGATACACTCGAGCCATCAAGGCCTCTGCAGCCCACTTGTGTGCTCTACCATGATCTGTATCTCCAATACCGGCAAACGGCGTATTATTTGTATGCTCTATCGCAAATAGAAGGTCATTCGTGATCAAAATATAGGTATCATCTGGATCCGCTTGTGGAATATTTTCTTTAGAAGGCACTTCCAAAAGAGGTACTCTCTCAAACATTCTTACCAGGTCAAAATACATGAAGGCTCTTAGGAATTTAGCCTGGGCCTCTATATTGTTTCTTGTACTTTCATCACCTTTAAAATCAACATTATCAAGGTTCACAAGTAGACTGTTACATCTATATATACCGGCATAATAGTCTGCCCAAGTAAGTCGAAAAGGATTATCACCTGGAGACACACTATAGTCATGCTCATCCATCATTGGATATCCTTCACTATCACCCGCACCTGTACCTCCAAATGCCATATCAGCCATCACTGATGCCGCAACTGGCAATGCAACGCCATTGGCCCACACTCTTTGCAAGCCATCATAGCACCCTACCAATGCATCATTAGCTTCTTCAACAGTTGTAAAATAATTAGCTGAAGTTTTACTAGTTAATTGATCTACTTCCAAAGTATCCATGCATGACGGCAAAAAACATACTGCCAAGCAAATTGTGTATATAATTTTTTTCATAACTAGCTCAATTAAAATTTAATATTAACACCCACTATCATCGTACGAGGATTAGGGTAGAAGCCTAAATCAACGCCAGAAGAATACGATTGCGGACCAAATCCTACGTCTGGGTCCATACCATCATATTTCGTAAAAGTGTAGAGGTTATTAACCGCAGCATACACTCTCATTTGACTGATGTATTCGCTACCGATCATATTTGCAAAATCATACCCGAGCGTGATATTACCTACCCTCAAATAATCCCCATCTTGGATAAACAAACTTGAAAATTCGCTGTAATTGGTATTACTATTTGTCACCCTAGGCAAGGTGTTAGAGGTACCTTCTCCTGCCCATCTATCTAATACAGCAGTCGTATAATTAGCATATCGATTACCTTGACTTCTATAGGATTGTACGATTTGGTTTCCATACACACCATAACAAACTACTGAGAAGTCAAATGCTTTATAATTAGCTGAAAAATTGAAACCAAAAGTCAAAGGAGGGTTAGGATTACCTAATCCTATCTTATCCCCATCATTGAGTATTCCATCATCATTTCGGTCAATATATCTGACATCACCAGGTTTTGCATTTGGCTGTATCAATTTACCATCAGAAGTCTGATGTGCATCCACCTCTGAATTGTTTTGGAATATCCCATCCGTTTCTAATCCCCAGAAATAGCCTATTGGATGTCCATTCTCTGCTCTATAAAATTCTTTAGAGTTAGCAAACAAAATATTAGCATCACCATGTATAACCCCATCTTCACTTGGAATTTCTCCTACTATATTCTTATTATATGCTCCGTTGATACCCAGACTATATTGAAAATCACCTACCATATCTTTGAATGATAATTCCCATTCAAACCCTGTATTTTCAACACTTCCTCCGTTGATAAATGGGGCATCTGCACCAGCAGTTGCCAATACAGGAGCTTCTACCAACCAATCTTTGGTAGTCTTTTTATACCAATCAAAAGTGGCTGTCAATTTACTCTGGAAAAACCTCAAGTCAGTTCCTACATTGATCTGCTCTGAGGTCTCCCAACGTACATCAGGATTACTTAATCTATTTTGATAAGAACCTGGCGTACTGACTCCTTCGGTATTACCAAATGCATATTGTGCTTGTGTAAATTTAATTGGACCTACAAATTGAAACGCGTCAATATTTTGATTTCCATTTTGTCCCCAACTCACTCTTAACTTAGCAAAATCCAGTACTGAATTGTCAATCAAAAATGTTTCTTCTGAAATCACCCAACCAGCAGATACAGATGGGAAGTACCCCCACTGATTACCTTCTGCAAATTTTGAAGAACCATCAGCTCTTATTGTTGCATTCAACAAGTACTTCTCCTTGAAATTGTATTGAACTCTACCAAAATATGACCTTAGTCTATCTTCATCATCTGGTGCTCCCTCTGCCCCCAATTCTGGGTATTGTTGATTCGTAGCATTATTCAACCATGCGTGATCAAAATCATCAAACACCAATGTAGAATTCTTTCCTTTCAACCATCTCCCCTTATAGTTTCTATAAGACGTACCCACCATGGTAGTGAAATAATGCTCGCCAAAAGAGAAATCATATGTCGCATAATTATCAAATTGATAAGCCGTATTTCTTCTCATACTTTGCTCTACGTCAGATGTAGTATTGAAAGAATAGATAGATAATGCGTATTCAGGCACGAACTTTCTATACTCTTCAGAATAAATATCAAAGCCAAAAGAAGATCTTATTTTCAACCTTTTGATGGGTTCAATTTCGGCATAGGCATTCCCTACAATTTTGAACTCATTAGTTAAGTTTTGATTCCCTAATTCCATAGAGGCGTATGGATTGGCCTCCCCATCGTTGTAATAATTATCACCAAACTGATCAAAAACAGTTTTATCCGCTGTATTGAAATATTTTCCATTATCATCATACATCGGCAACAATGGACTGGTATTAAACGCTCCTCGCAAGGTGTTGTTATATAGACTCCCAACTTCAACCCCTTGTCTTTTGACACTTGAAACGGTTAAGTTTTCCCCAATTTTCAGAAAGCCATTATAGAATTTATATTCTGAATTTATTCTTCCTCCTAACCTTTCATATGATGACAATTCAGACCCTCCTACAATCCCGTCTTGCCCTGTGTAGGACATAGATGCTGAATAGATAGCGTCTTCGGTACCTCCCGTCAAACCCAACGTGTAATTTTGCGTCACAGCGTTATCCTCAAACATTTCATCCAACCATTTGTTATCAGCGGAACCTTCTTCTGTATAAGCTGGCAAATTGTTAACATCAAAAGGCAAACTACTTGCCGTTCCACCCGAATTCAAATGCTGCTCATTCATGATTTGAGCATACTCTTTGGCATTCAACAATTCAGCTTCCTTAGTTCTACTTTGCACACCATAAAACCCATCAAAAGTAATTTGAGACTTCCCAGCACGACCCCTCTTTGTCGTAATTAATACTACACCATTGGCTGCTCTAGAGCCATAAATTGCTGCAGAGGCAGCATCTTTTAAAACATCAATTGATTCTATATCAGAAGGGTTCAAATATTTGATATCTCCAGTCTGAACACCATCTACAATATATAGCGGGCCATTACCATCTCCAGTTGTACCAAGTCCTCTAATATTCACCTTCATCCCTGCTCCTGGCTGACCCGAAGTTGAACGAATAGTAACACCTGCAGCTTGTCCTTGAAGACCTTGCAAAGCAGTTGTAGATAATCGCTTTTCCAAAGCATCACCCAACACATTCGCTGTAGCTGCAGTAACTACTTTCTTTTTCTGTACCCCATAACCTATCACGACAACCTCTTCTAAAGCGGTTATATCTGGCTCTAGCGTTACATCTATTACTGTTCTCTTACCAACTGCAACGGTTTTCGTGATATACCCAATAAATGAAAATGTCAAAGTAGGATCCTCTACGTTAGACACATCCAAACTGAACTTACCATCAAGGTCTGTTACTGTTCCAGTAGAGGTTCCTTTAATCAATACGGTCACTCCTGGTAGAGCACCCATCCCATCACCTGCTTCTACTGCTCCAGTTACAATTTTACTTTGTGCTTGAACCAATATTGGCAAACCAAGTAAAGTCATAACCAGACAAATCAGGCTCAAATACTTCCTAGTAAAAAGTTTAATCATAGTCTTTCAAATCAAGTTTATATCTCACTCATCTTTCAATGAGAATTCAATGTTAATGACTTTGCGAAACCGCACAGGATATGATTTGAATCTGATTAGGGGCAAAAATGTCATGTACCCCAAAAACTACTTCTACAGCATTTTTAAGCAGGTATTGAGACAAAAAGAAAGGGGTGCCAACTTATATACATGACATTATTCACCATATAAGTAGCATTTTATTTAGAACCGAATTACTAATTATCAGACCTTTGGTCTGTTTGGTCTGTTTGGTATTTAGATGGGTAAGTCTTGTACTTGCTTTTAAAATATCTACTAAACAACTTAGGGTTATTATACCCCACTTTATAGGCTATTTCAGAAACAGTCAACTGACTCTTTGCTAGAAATTCTGCTGCATGTTCCATTCTGATATCTCTAATGAAATCTAAGGGGGTCTTTCCTACAACATGTAGCATTTTCTGATATAAATGCCCTCTACTATAACCTAATTCATGACTCATGAACTCTACAGAAAAATCTGAGTTCGACAGGTTTTCTTCCACAAGTTTCACTGCTTCAAGCAAGAACTTTTCATCCAAGGAAACAATTTCCATTTCGGAGGTTTCTACCTCCAATTTTTTAGAAGCATCAGTTACGTTCTTTTGAAATTTCAGCGCACTATTGATTGTGCTAACAAGGATTTCGAAATTAAATGGCTTAGTTACATACTCTAAAGCACCTGCTCTCAAGCCTTCCAGTTTATGTTCATTTGATGTCTGTGCAGTCAATAGAATTACAGGAATATCTGCAGTTCGTGGATCAGATTTCACTTTTCGACACAACTCCAGACCACTCATTATTGGCATCATAACGTCTGAAATAATTATATCTGGTGGGTCATTTACTATTTGCTTCCAGGCGTCTTTACCATTAGCGGCTTCTCTCATGGTAAAATCAAACGCCAAATTATCCTTTATATAAAATCTGAAATCTGAATTATCCTCTACTAAAAAGATAGTCGGCCTTTTGCCTTTTATTGTTAAATCATGCTCCACTTTAGTAGCAACAAGTGGCTCTTCTTCAACTTTAACTTCACCCTGATTTTTGAGTTGTTCGAAAGGGATATCAACGATAAAAGAACTTCCTTGATCGAGATTCGATTCCACTTTAATCGTCCCATTGTGCAACTCTACAAATTCCTTGGTAATACTCAAACCAATTCCTGTCCCACTGTTGACCATCGAAGAGTCCAGATCACTCTGAATGAAACGATCAAATATCACTTCTAGCTTATCTTTCGGGATTCCGATACCAGAGTCATTTACCGTGATCATTAATCCTTCATTCTTTTCAACCACGACTTCAATTCTCCCTCCTGGCAGTGTGAATTTAAAAGCATTGGACAATAGATTAAACATTATTTTGTCCATTTTATCTTTATCAAATTGACAATAATATTGATCCATATCACAGGCAAAATCAAGACTAACTTCTTTCTCAATTATCATATCAGAGAATGACTCAATGACATCCTCAAAAAACATAATTAAATCACCAGAAGCTAATGACAACTTATGCTGATTTGCTTCCATTTTCCTAAAATCCAACAATTGATTAACTAAAGTCAGAAGTCGTTTTGCATTTCTATGAATAATTTGAAAATCCATATCTCTACGACTTTCTGGATTATTAATCATTCTTTCTATAGGAGTGAGAACCAGAGAAATTGGCGTTCGAAATTCGTGACTAATATTGGTAAAAAATTTAAGCTTCAGCAAATCTAGATCATGCAACCTCTGGGCATCTAATCTTACATTTTCTAATGAGGCTCTTTCACGTTCACGTATAACAATCAATTGCCTGACCAGATATAGAAGACCAACGATGATTAATATATAAAGAGCATAAGCTGCCTTTGTTTTCCAAATTGGAGGGTCAATTACAATTTTGATGACTCTTGGGTATTCATTCCATACATTGTGGCTATTTGACGCTCGAACCTTGAAGTGATATGTACCAGGATTAATATTGGTATAGACGGCACGGCGATTTCCTGATTCAGATTTGACCCATTCATTTTCAAACCCCTCTAAGGTATATTCATATTGATTTGCCATGGCCTGATCATATGTCAACGCAGCAAATGCAAATGCAAATGAATTTTGATCATGTGACAAGTTGAGTTCTCTAGTTGAGTTAATATTTTTACTAATAACCACATCTTCATCAATCAGTTGATTAGGACGAACTCTGTTGTTATTGATATAAAATTCTGTAAACACCAAATTAGGCTCTCTATTATCTACAACAATACTATTTGGGTCAAAAAAATTAAGTCCATTTTGCCCCGCGAAAGCGAGGTATCCATTGGAAGTAATTAAACTCGTTCTTTCATTGAAATACGCACCTTGCAAACCATCTGACACATTAAAAGTTTGAACATCAAATTTATCATTTTCTATGTCAATTTTTGAAACCCCATTATCTGATGATACCCATAAATAACCTTCCAAATCTTGCACGATCGACATGACAATATTTGAAGCTAATCCATCATTTTTACTATAGACTTTAAACCCATCCTTGTTAGGCAAAAATTTATTCAGTCCATTTAATGTTCCCACCCAAATATCACCTTTCACATCCTCATATATTGAAACAATACTGTTATTACTCAAAGAATAAAGACTATCGGATTCATAGTAATTTTTGAATTTAGATAAAGAAGGATCATAAACCGAAATACCATTACCTGTCCCAAACCATAGACGTCCCAAAGGCCCTTCTAATACATCCGTCACATAATTCAAAGGAAGTCCATCTGTCTGGTTATAATTTTTGATCGTTTGATGCAGTGGGTTAAAGCGGTCTACACCACCATCAATTGTCCCTAACCAAAGATTATTATAATGATCTTCCGTTATACACCATACATTATCATCAGAAATAGCAGGTTTACTTTTCGAATTATAGTTTTGGAATTGACCATTTTTTAATTGAATCAACCCTTTGGTGTAAGTCCCAATCCATAAACTGTTATCAGATGAATGTTCTAAACTAACGACCACATCTAAACCTTGTTTGTTGACCGCTTTATCTAGTTTTATTGGTTTAGAAAAGCTCTTGTGTTTTACGTCAAACTTCAACAATCCTTTGCCATTAGTTCCTATCCACAAATCACCATTTTGATCTTCTGCCAATGACAACATATCATTGTAAGTAGGGTCTTCAAGATTGACTTTATAATGAGAAATTTTACTCGAATTTTCACTAAAGTAACTTACTCCATTGCGGTTCATCCCCACCCAAATAATACCTGAACTCGATCTATACAAGCTCTTAACATTATTATTACCCAGGCTGTTTTTGTTATTCCCTTGATATTTAACGGCTTTAGACTTCCAATTATTCTTATCGACAATTGTGATCCCACCATGATCAGAACCAATCCAAATAAATCCTTTTTTATCTTCTACAACATCTGTAACTATTATGCTTCCTAATATAGAAGCATCCAAATATTTCCTTTCCCCATCTAAAGTATTGACAAAAATCATATCCATACCACCTCTTGATGAATAAATCCATAAGTCAAGATTTGAATCTACAAAAAAATCGAAATCT
This sequence comes from Reichenbachiella sp., assembly GCA_051531955.1. Lineage (GTDB taxonomy): Bacteria > Bacteroidota > Bacteroidia > Cytophagales > Cyclobacteriaceae > Reichenbachiella. The sequence goes on along the minus strand of JAOPTS010000003.1, from coordinate 36,163 downwards.
GAATAGTCATTTATGACATCTGAGAAATCAAACTTCCTGCTAATTGCGCCTAAATTATGATCGATCACATCCATATAACCATTTGCATATAGTACCCACGCATTGTCATTTTTATCAATACCGACTTCTAGGATATCATTTGATTCTAACCTAACAATACTACTATCAGAGCTATTCAAAGACCATACTTGACCAGTAAGGTCATCATACCTTACTAAACCATTATTTTCAATTCTAAACCAGGTATAATTATTCGAATTAATCATTCCTTGCAGTCCTTGATTTCGGATACCCAATTTGTCGGTCCAAGTTTCTAGATTAATGAAGGACTCTGTTTTAGGATTATAAATAGAAGTGCCATTACCTGTTTGAATCCATACAGTACTGTCTGGCCCGTTTTGCATCCACATCACAGTACTATTAGTCAATCCATAATCCTCTGAGCCTTCACTAGAGAAAATTTGAAAGTCATATCCATCGTAACGGTTTAACCCTGACAAAGTACCGATCCAAATAACCCCATACTTATCTTCAAGCACCCCATTAACCTGATTATTTGAAAGTCCTTCTTCTGTCGTGATGTGTTCAAAGGAAACGTTATAGCTCAGCTGTGCATAGCCTAAATTAACCAAACTCATCGCTAGTATTAACAATAACCGCCCCTTCATTTCCCTCATGAATTGTAAAATAATTAACTTCAAATAGAATGCATAAGTCCACTCATAAAACAACCATTATTTACGTACTACAACTGTATATTTTTCTCCTTTGGTAATTTTAATTTTATAAATGTAGGACTTTTTCACCATAGGATTAAAAGTCAAATTATCATTCAAGACTATTGGTTCAATTGACCCAACAGGCTGATCTAATTTGGTATATGAAGCATCTAATTCTGTTAAGTCCAGCTTCCAATATGACCTAATAATACAATCACCATCCTTTTGGGCTGTTATCCCAATATCCTTCAAGACACCATTCTCCCATGACAAATTAACCTCATACCCTCCTCTGGCTTTTAGCCCTCTAATACTTCCTGTTTGCCATGAAGCTGGCAAGGCCGGCAATACATGAAGCTCACCATTATGTGATTGCAAAAGCATCTCAGCAACTCCTGCCGTAAAACCAAAGTTCCCATCAATTTGAAACGGTGGATGAGCATCAAATAAGTTTGCATATAGACCTGGTCTATCCCATTTCTCACCTTTAACATCTGATCTTTTAATGAGGTTATCAATAATTTTCAATGAATGATCGCCATCAAGGAGCCTTGCCCATAAGTTAATCTTCCAACCCATAGACCACCCAGTGGCTTCATCCCCCCTTTTAGTCAAAGAGTTTCTAGCCGCAACGAATAATTTCGGATTATCCCATGGGTTTATTTGGTTACCGGGATGCAATCCATATAAATGGGATACATGTCGATGATTGACATCACGCTCCCGATACGGTTTATCCCACTCTAACAATGCTCCTTCATAACCTATAATCAAAGGCCTAAGCTGAGCTATTCTTGTCTTCAAAGTATCTATATAATCATTATTAGGGTCCAGCAATTCTAATGTCTCTTTATACCTGACCAATATCTCTCTTGTCAGACTGACATCCATCGCTACTCCCTTGCTAACACTGACAAATTTTCCGTTTTTACTAATAAATTGATTCTCCGGACTAGTACCCATAGAAGGTTCTAAATACCCTCCTCCATTGCGCTTCAGCATTCCCATCACAAATTTTGCAGCACCTTCAATTTCAGGGATACTTTTTCTCAAAAATTCAACATCATTTGTATAATAATAGTGTTCAAACACATGAGACATTAGCCATGCCCCTCCCATTGTCCAATTTGCCCACATTGGATCACCACCTACAGGCCCTGTATGTGCCCATATATCTGTGTTGTGATGAGCAACCCATCCTTCCAGACCGTAGTTGATTTTAGCAGTTTCCCTACCGTTTTTAGCCAAATCAGGAATAAAACTTAGTAGTGGATCGGTTAATTCTGAGAGATTTGTAACCTCAGCTGGCCAATAATTCATTTCCGTATTGATATTAATAGTATAATTTGATCTCCAAGGTGGGTAGATAAATTTGGACCATATGCCTTGTAAGTTAGCTGGCTGTGAACCTGGTCTAGAAGAGCTAATCAACAGATACCTACCATAATTGAACAGTAATTCAATCATTCCTCTATTCTTATCTAATTGATAATTATTAATTCTATCATCAGTCATTTGTATTTCAACTGGATCAACAGATGCTAGATCTAAAACAACTCTGTCATATAAACGCTTATAGTCTTCTACATGCCTTTTTTCCAATTCTTCGAATGACATAGACTCAATTGCTGTCATTTTAGAACTAGCCAGTTTCGCTGGGTCCAAGCCGTCAAACCCTGGAGACTTAAAACGCCCGTTAAAACTAGTTGCTGCAACTAAAATAATAGTAGCTTCACTTGCTCCTGATACCGCAATTGAATTGTCTGAATAAGCCACCGTCCCATCATGCGCAACTACTTTCATCCAAACCTCAGCCTCCATTCCTTCTCGGTTCCAAGAACTATCATTCCATGTTTTACAACGAATTTTCAAGTACTCATTTTCGACAAATACTTTGTTCAGTACGACACTAGAGAATTCCACATTGAACGCTAACTTGCCTTCTTGTGAACTTTCCAAGTTCATCATAATGACATCATCAGGGTTACTTGCGAAAATTTTTGAGCTATATGTAACAGCTCCTTTTTTATACTGCTGCTGATATATAGCTCTACTAATATCCAATGACCTATTGTAATCTGTAACAGCCCCAGCAGGAAAGCTCATAATAACATCTGCTAAGGGTTGATAAGGTTCAACATCTTTCCCTTGCATATATTTAATTAAGCTATCCGCTAATTCATGTTCACCCTTGCTCAATGCTGATTGAACCAATGGAAAATATTCTTTTGCATTAGCATTATTCCAATCAGATGGGGCACCTCTCCAAAAAGTGTCATGATTTAATTTGATCGTATCTTGCAACGGATCTCCATAAATCATTGCCCCAAAACTACCATTACCGATAGGAAGTGCTTCCGTCCATTTATCAGCAGGGCTGTCATACAACAAGGCATTAGAAGAGAGTTTATCACTATTCAAATCATCTTGACAGGAATAGGCAAATGCAAAAAATGCAATCACCAAGAGTACCATTAAACTTATACTTACCCGCATATTATAATTCATTTCAATTCATGTCTTCTTTTGAGCTAACAAAAGAATTGCTTGCAATTTACGAGACACTAGAATCCTAACTGTACACAAAATCAATGGGTCTGGGGTAACAAATGTCTTATCCTATAAAAGTCTACCACTCAACTCCTGATTTAAGGATAATTTATCAACCATCATGTATTTTCTGTGACAGACGAATTAATCTTGAGGGAGTTTCTAACTAGAGTTACAGCATCCAGTTATTCTATGAAAATGGATAACAATGACTGTTCATTCACTCGAGTAAATCATTCTTATCAAATTCTTAATAAGGAACAAAAAAATGACCTTGAAGCAGATTATAAGAACCTCCTCCAAGACCGAACTAAAATCAAACTATACCTTAGTTATTCCCCAGATGCTCCTTCCACCATGGCATCCAAAGCCTGCTGATCAAAAACCGTATTATTACTTCTATTAAATATTCCTCCACTCAGGTCACCCAAACCACCTGCATCCCAATAGAATGGAATCAATCCATTGCTAATTGATTGGTTAGTCACATATTTTAAATAATATGCCCTAGATGCTAAGTGTAGTTCTAGCTCATCGCCTGTCAAGGAAGTACGTCTTACTGCTCCGAACTCACCCAATATCACGGGTATTCCTTTATCTACAAATTGAGCTTTCATTAATCCCATTAATTCATCTACAGTAGACTCTTCACCCCAAGTAGCATTACGATCTGTATCTGTGGTTGAGTGATACCCCTCTCCCCAATAATAGAACATGTCTCCCCAAGATTGATCTGTTTCCATCAAACAAAAATTGTAAGGCGTATAAAAATGAACTTCCGCCATCATTTTGTTATCGATATTGTCAGTTGGTAATGTCTTCCATAATTCATTCGTTTTTTCTACATCTGTAGATGGTCCCTGAACTACTAATACTCTATGGGCATTTTTCCCACCAGTAGCTCTTACCGCATCAATAAATGTTTGATGATAATAATCGAGCACCGCCATTTGAGTAGCATTCTCCACGTTCGGCTCATTGGCACTGGCAAACAACAAGTGTTCATCAAAACCTCTTAGGTGAGTAGCTATCTGTTGCCACAATGCCTTTTGCTTCGCATTGTTTTCTTCCTCTTTGGCAGGACTTACATTATTTTCTAACCAGCCACCATCCCAGTGGATGTTCAAAACCACATACATATCATTATCTACGCAGTATTGAATTACTTCTTTCACCCTGTTCAACCAAGACTCTTTGATTTTCGCTGAGGTCTGGCTTTCCAAATTCTGATCCCATGAACATGGAATCCTGATTGCATTAAACCCATTCGCTTTGACCGCTTTGATCAAGTCATCAGTAACTTTTGGATTACCCCAAGCAGTTTCTCCTCCAATTGCCTCTAGTGTATTCCCAATATTCCAACCTAAAGTCATATTTGCAGCCAATTCAGTGGCAGTACTTGTCATTCCTGTCTCATCAGGGGCTATTGGGTCTGTATTGTAATCTGGATAATAGTCTCCAAACTGATCAGCATCTAGCTCATAGTCTACCGCATATTCTGCTGAGACTGCAATAGAAGCTTCTCTAACCTCACTATTAGAGTTTTCAACTGCTGTAACAACCACCTTGGTTGTACCACTACCGCCAGTTACTGGAGAAAATTGAAGCCAATCAACTTCAGAAGATATTACCCATTCTGGCGCATCTGTAGTTACCTCAATTTCATTACTACTACCTCCTTGTTTGAAACTAATGGCGTCATAGTTACTACTGATATCATACAAATAATCAGAGGATGCTTGCGTGACCGTTACACCAATTGACTCAGCAGAACCAGCGATGATAGTAAGTACTTCACTTCTCTCTTCGATACTCTTCGAATTAACTGTAACCGTTATTGTACTAGAGGATTCGGTACCAATAGTTGGGTCTATCGAAATCCAATCTGTCAAGTTTTGAATTCTCCATTCACTGGCATCAGTCTGGATAATAAATGATGACTCACCTCCGTCACTTTCTATCGTTATTTCTTCCCTGCTCACTGCTAGACTATTTTGATCATCTTCTTTACATCCAACAAAGAATAGAAGTGCAATCAAATACAATCCGTATTTCATATTCATTTTCATAATCATGTTTACTTTTTTTCCCTATGCCTAATCTCAAAAGTCCTCTTGGAAGTATAGATGAATACACTGATCACACACTCGCTCCCAACACAACCTCAACATCTTTCATTTTATTATAAAGACCAATGTAAAGACAAATCAGCCTTCAATTGATCCACGGATACCATTGATTTTGGTCAAAAATCAAAACTGACATAAGATGATGACATTTGTTACCTTGATCCAATTGATCGACAGGCAAAACCTCACAATTCCATTACAGATGCTGCCATCAAAACCCCACAGTATCCATGCGGATGTTGCTTAGCTTCTTTTGAAGGACAGCTTATTGGTCGAACCTCCATATATGCCGCTGCATTGTCTTTGATTCCCATCCCTGGACAGAATGACGAGATTACGGGCAATCCATCCTCATAGACATTAATGTAACTCTTCAATGCTAACCAACCTTTAGATGTTACGGCTTCATAAGACTTGTCCAACCAACCATTAACAACACCTTTTTGAAGAGCGTATATCAGCATTCCAGTCCCACTGGATTCTGGATAATTGTTTTTCAAACTGGAGTCAGTCATCAGTTGATACCACATTCCATCTTGTCCTTGTGTGTTCTTTACACCTTGAGCTACTTGTTGAAAAGTATAAAGCAAATCATCATAACCCTTATGAGATGCGGGTAAATATTGCAATACATCAACCAAGGCCATTGAGTACCACCCCATGCTTCTACTCCATGTTTGACCAGATGTCCCTGTAATTCTGTTTGACCATGATTTCACATGTTGACTATCCCACCCATGATACATCAACTGATTATCTATATTGAAGCATCTAGATGCAACTAATAACGTTTGAAAAGCAGCAGCATCAACAGCTTCTTGATCATCGAACATTACCCCATATTTTACCAAAAACGGACTTGACATATATGCACCATCTACCGTCATCACACCTTCGTAATGGTCATTGTTTTTATGCCAAAACCCTCCGTCACTAGTTTTATTGAACGGAGAAATGACCTCATCAGAACCTATCAAATAATTTCTCATTTGAGATGCAGCAATTTTATACTTTTCATCGCCCGTTTCTTCATACAAAAACAAACACAAAACACCAGGGTGTATTCCATCCAATTCAGAATTCAAATCCTCGACCTCACCTTTTGCATCTATAAATGTATCTGCGAAGGACTGGATATAATCAAGGTATTCTGGTTTCCTGGTTTTCAAGAACACTTTTTCAATTCCATGTAGAATAATACTATTGGAATGATCCCAATCTTTATGAGTCATTTCATTGATAGTCGGTTGGTATCTCGTAAGAATAGCATCTGAGAACTTCTCTCCTATACTTTGTCCAACCAAGGAGTGAATAAACAGAAAGGAAATAATAAAGCTTATAAATATTGAATGCTTGTTCATCTGAAAATAATGTTTAAGTTGATTTCTTAAAACTATTTCATATCAATAGAGGTCACAACCCCAATTATATTCAATTATCCATACTGACTATTCATATTATAACTTTAGTATATTAAAGGTTAATACTTCATGGAGGATTATTGTTTAGTTGCGGTCCTACATCCATAAACACCACCTGCCGTCTTCCCAGGTAATGATTTAAAAGTAATTTTAACCTCCTTTTTCCCTTTAGTCAATTGATTCGGTAGTTCATACACTTCATCATAGAACTCGTCAGGGTGATTTCGATCCAAAATTTGATCTGCGACTAACTGATTATTAACCAAAATTTGAAATTCTCTATTGCCGGTATCTCCTCCCCAATAGGTTACCATCAATTCATTTATCACATTGGGATCTATTTTCATCTTGAATGAAAACCATCCATCTATCGCATGTCTCCATTTACGATTAAAAGCATCACCACTTATGGTATTTTCACCTTCCAACTCATGATCTCGTTCTGGTTGCATCTCTCCGATACGCAACAAGTCCAAAGTTCTTACTTCCAATTCGTATCTCTCCAACCTTTCCTTCTCATTCTTTTCTTTATGGGTAGACCAGCCCTTTTCATCATATGTATTGAGGTAAACCAAATACTTTTCATTGACTATTTCATAAAACGGTTTAAGTAAAATATCTTCTGGATAACCTACACCCACAGTATTAGCTGTTGATCTTTTTGAATTCCATTTTACCCAATCATCATATTTTTTACCCTTTACTAAAAATACCGGATAATCAAAATCATCTGTTTTCTCCGGTATAACTCCCGCCAACATTACTGGGCCATAAAACATGGCTACTTTATTATCATCTCCTATTAATTTTTCTTCATGAAGTTTCATATTTAAAGAGAGTGTAATGACATCTCCCTCTATTACTTCTTCCACTTTTATATATCCTTTCTCAACTTTTGCATTTATTTGCTTATCATTAATTAAAACATTGTAGCTATCACACCATGATGGCAATCTTAAGTACACAGATTGATTATCACCTTTTAACTCTTCAATTGTAATCTTAATTTCACTCTGCTTTGGGAAGCTTGTGTCTAGTCTCAGTTGATAGTTATTCGTACTTAATTCAGAGGATATATATTGATCAACAACCAAGGCTCCTTCAACAGTTGTGTAGTAAATATAAGAACCATATTTCGCATGATTTTCCCAACCGCTACCTACACAACACCAAAAGGAATCAAAAGCATCACTATATGTTTTACGACCTCCAGCTTGTAATGGCACAAAATAGCAAACCATACCATCCTGAGGGTTCTGTGAAGCCAATATGTGATTAAAGAGTGCTTTCTCTATATAATCTCCCCATGTTTGATCAAACTCCCATTTATTGACATGCTGTGCTAGCTTAATCATGTTGTAGGTATTGCATGTCTCAGATGAACTTTCGGATAACCTTCCACCTAATTGGCCTGCTGGACCAAAATGCTCATGCTCACTATTACCACCATTGGCATAACTATGATCTTTTAACACTTTCCTTAAGAAAAATGCCGCAACGGTACTGTCTTTTACAGAACCTGTTAACTCGTAAATTTTAGCTGCTCCTACTATCTTAGGTACTTGCGTATTGGCATGTTGCCCTGCCAATTCATCTTTTTGGCTAGCCAAAGGATCCATTACCGATTGATGATAGAACCTATTAGCAAGGTTCAAGTATTTCGCTTCACCTGTTATCTCATACAACTGCGCCAAAACATCATTCATCCCACCATACTCACAGGCCAGCATATCTTGAAACTGCTCATCAGAAAGCCCTTTTAAAGTATCATCCATCCAATCAGAGAATTTAATTGCAACTTTCAAGGCGTCCTCACTCTCAGTAAATCTATATACATCCAATAGCCCTGCCAACACCTTGTGTTGCGTATACCATGGCACCCAAAGGCCATTCAAATCAAATCCTTGAGATCTAATATCTCCTCCTGCAATCTGCAACCACACACTATCTTGGCCTGGAATAGCGCCAACATAACCGTTATTAAAAGTCTCTTGGCATCTTTCCAGTTCTGCTACGATATAGTTGGCTCTATCTTTAAATTCCAAATCACCTGTTGCAGCAAACGCCAATGAGATAGCACTCAAATAATGTCCTAAAGAATGACCTGATATACCTCTACTTTCCCAACCACCATAATTTTCACCTTTAGGTTCCAGTCCGGCATAAAGCAAATAGCGGTGCAACAATCTATCTGGTTCCAATGCCAAGAGCCAACGAATATCTTGATCCATTGCGTCTTTAAATGGGCCGTCCAAAAGTCGTACATTTTCTAATCCGACTGGCTCAATCTTAAAGTCTATTGCAGGCTCAATTGAATTGACAGACCTTTGATTAGCCCGATTGCAGCTCGACAGGATTACAATCAAAACGGCTAGAAATATAGTGATTCTCATTATTCCAATTTTATATTATTCAGTAATCTTATCTACTCCCTTTTTGGTCAAGACCACTGGCTGGATCGTACCATCTTCATTAAAATAGAGGTATTCCACCCCAACAGATCTTCTAAATTCACCACCCGTCGGTAATCGCCCTGTGTGATAAAAGAAATACCACTTGTCCTTGAACTCTATAACACCTTGGTGGTGTGTTGGTGACTCAGGTAATACTGGATTAAGGTTTCCTTTATACTGCCAAGGTCCCTCTGGACTGGTTGCCATTGCGTAATCAATCTGTTCTGGATATTTTGAAGAATAAATCAAATAATATAAATCTCCCCTCTTAATCACCCATGGCGCTTCAGTGAACGCTGGTAAGTCAATTGTTTGAATTGGCCCATCCAACTCAATCATATTATTTTTAAGCTTAGCATACTTACATACTGTATTGCCCCAATATAAATAAGGTGTACCATCATCATCGATAAAAACAGCTGGGTCAATATCATCCCAAAAAATATCTGTATGAGTAGTCATATCATTGGTAATCAAAGCCTCTCCAATAGCATCCTTCCATGGACCAGTAGGATGATCAGCAACTGCCACTCCTATTGATTTACCAGGTATTGTAGCATGTTCAACAGTAACATACCAATAAAATTTACCATTCTTTTCTTCAACATGAGCGGCCCATGCTTGACCATTTGCCCATCCAAAATCCGTTGTATTCAGTACTGCTCCATGACGAGTCCAATTCACCATATCAGTTGTTGAAAACAACAACCAATCTTTCATCAAAAAACCTTCTCCTCCATCAATTTGTTCGTCATGACCAGTATACAAATACACTGTATCATCATGAACAAAGGCAGCTGGATCAGCGGTAAATACATTTTTAAAAAGAGGGTTTAATTCTGTCTCCTTTTCTATAACATTATTCTCCTCTACTCTCACTTTCTTACAAGAGGACAGTGCTATAATTAGTACTGTCAGTACTAGTGTGATATTCTTAATTCTTTTCATCATGATTCCTTCATTTTAAACTTCATACTCACTCTGTCATTTCAAATCAAGGAGTTAGTCCCAAAATATGAAACCAAAAAAGACAACATTTCAGTGATAAAATCCCGCATTGGTGTTGTCTCTCTAATTTTAAATCCATCAAAATTAATCCTCACTCAATTCCATTTCAAGGAATCAAAATACTGCTCTTTGTAGTAGATAGTTTTCTACTACTTTTTTGACATTTCAATTTTCTCTGGCCATTGGTCTTTTGACCATTCCAATTCTTTGATAATTAATTTAGGATGCCCGTCCGCCAACATATCATACCCATGAAATACTAGATAATCATTTTCTCCAAAAGTATAAGTACTGTTATGACCTACGCCAGCCCATCTTTCGTTTCCTTCAACAACCAAAGTTCCACCACCTTGATTCATTGACAACCCATCTTTATCTAGATAAGGTCCCATCGCATTTTCTGATCTACCGACTACTACTTTATAAGTACTTTCTTTACCACGACAGCAATAATCCCATGACACAAACAAGTAATAATAATTTCCTTTTTTGAAAATAAATGGAGCTTCAACTGCTCCATCACCTGGTTGTTTGTCATCAATATCAAAATTCCTTTCTCTCTTAGCGATCGTCTTCCATTCTTCTGGTTGCGCGACTGCCGTTCGATTAGGTATAAGTTTCACCATTTTCATTCCTCCCCAAAAAGAACCGAAAGCCATCCAAGGATACCCTTCTTCGTCTACAATTATATTAGGGTCAATAGCATTCCACATATCGCGATAAGGAACCGATTGTACGACCATGCCATGATCTTGCCATTGGTAATCTGGACTAGAAGGGTCTAATGTCACATTAGTAGCAACACCTATCGCACTTGTATTCTTAGCAAATGAAGATATAGAGTAATACAAATAGTATTTCCCATCGAAAAAAGAAATATCTGGCGCCCACATATGCCCTGCAAACCCTGAGACAGTCTCTGTTGTCCATGAGGGCGGATTATCAAACACTTTCTTCTCGCTCTTCCAATTGGTCATATCATCAGATGAGTAAACTGATATTCCCCACCCTGTACAAAAAAGGTAATATTTACCCTCATGCTGAATCATCACAGGATCATGAACCCCAACGTTTAATTCTCCTTGGGCAAAAGATGTTAATGACATTATCATTAAGTACAAACAAGCAACAATCGATTTCTTCATTTTTTTATATTTTTTTTCCCCAATAAGCAATTCCACCAGTATTAATTCCAGTAAATAAAATTGTTCTATCTACATTATTCTCCCAATCTCTTCCTCTTTCTATTTTAACTTTAAAAGCATCTTGATCAGTCAATTCTATAATCATCCAAGGTGACTCATAGGACCAAGTACCACTGACTGCTCCACTAATAGTCCCATCATCAACAACTGAGATATCCATGCTATTTTGAAAACCAGGCTGTGTCTGTTCTTTATCAAAACCAGGCACCACTTCATAATTCAAAACAATCTGCTCCCATTTACCTACTAATTCCTCCTCTAGCACCTCTGTCTCTACTTCAGCAGCATATCGCTGGCTACTTGTCATTGGCCAACCATCTTCGGTCCAATGAATTTGTCGAGTATGTAAAACCATATAATAGCTATCAATCCCTGGTCGGCCCTGATGCCCCATATAAAATTCTCCTGATTCCTGATCGGTAAATACCGCAACATGAGATACACCCTGCCATCCACTATGACCATTAAAGCGATAAGGGGCTAATATCATTGGCAAATCATCAATATCATCATTCATATCACGACCCAAATAATCATAAAACGGACCCTCTGGACTGTCCGACCTTCCAACTCTTACATTGTATTTGGTTTGCAACCAATCATAGGCTAAGAACATATAATACTTCTTGAACTCAGAATTATAAATAATCTCTGGCCCTTCAATATTCCCATTGATAGTGTTACCTGAAAAACCACGCTGAGCTATCCTTACACCTATTTCGCCTGGTGAAATAGGTAAGCCTGTAGCTGGGTCAAGTTCTAGTTTGTAAATCCCATCCCAAGCTGACCCATAGAAAAACCAATGCTCACCTTCTGGTGAAATGGTAACTGTAGGGTCAATAGCATTGGTTTGAACTCTCGTGTCATTTTTTGATGTGACAACCAATCCTTTCTCTTTGAAAGGACCATACGGCTTATCAGACACCATCAATCCAATGGCACTCAATCGAGGGGTTGGTGATGACAATGAATAATACACTCTATATTCATCTCCTACTTTCATTACATATGGCGCCCATAAATTAGCAAAAGGTTCTCCTCCATTGGCAATAATGTGACTATTACCTAGTGGAGGATAACCGTTTGTGACCCACCCAACGAATTCCCATTCGACGAGATTTTTACTCCTTCTTATTTGATGACCAGCTTGTACTTCAGTACCATAAGCTACATCAGTGGAATAGCAATAAAAAAAGTCTCCGTTATCTATAATAGAAGGATCGTGTACATTGTAATGTGCCCAATCATATATATTTTCAACTGGAGCTAAATGAGCATAGGTATCACTAAACTGAGAAAAATCAATAGGACCATCGCCCAAATTGGAATCTAGCGTATCTCCTTCCATTGGATCTTTGATCGTAATGCCTGTAGGACCACTATCATCACAAGACACGATATAAATCATTAAAAACCCAATAAGAAAGAAAAATAAGACTTCATAAAATATTATATACTTCTCTTTAACCTTCATGCTTTTTTAGCTACTGTTATACTAATTTAATTCAAAAACCACCACAGAATAAGGAGGAAGTGTAACAGTCACATTATCTCCTTTTCTTTTAAAGCTTTTAAAACTTGCTGGCTTAATGCTATCAGGATTTTCAAAAGTGTTAAAATCCTCAATACTTTTAGATGTCAAAACCTCCGCACTTAATTTCATTTTACTCGTTCCTGACAAACTCAAAGTCACTTCTTGAGATTTGTTAGCATCTATATTGACCAATGACACATGAATTGCACCCTCATCATCTTTAGATGCAGAAGCTGAAACTGCAGGCAGTTTTTCCCCATTGTACTCATAGTCCTCAGATGTCAATTCTACAGGCAACAAAGTAGCATCTTGATGCACGTTATACATTTTCATCACATGATAAGTTGGCGTCAACAACAACTTCTCCCCTTCAGTCAAAATCACTGCTTGTAGCACATTCACTATCTGAGCAAGATTTGCCATCTGTACACGGTCCGCATGATTGTTGAAAATATTTAAACTTGCTCCTGCAATCATGGCATCTCTCATCGTATTTTGTTGATACAAAAACCCTGGGTTTGTACCCTCTTCTACTTCGTACCATCCACCCCATTCATCCACAATCAGATCAATTTGTTTTTCAGGATCATACTTATCCATGATAGCCGAATGTTTAACAATCAATTCTTCCATAAACAAGGCAGATTGCATAGTTTTGAAATACAATTCCTCTCCAAAATTGGTTGCAGGACCTTTCTTTCCCCAGTCAATAACAGAGTAAGAATGTAAGGCTACACCTTCAATTAGATTTTTTGGAATGTCGCGCATCAATACTTCCGTCCAATTGTAATCAGCACCATTGGCACCCGAAGCTATTCTGAACATGTCTGATGAATTAGACCAATCTGTCATAAATGTGCTGTATTGTCTGAATAAGTTGGCGTAGAAATCAGGAGCCATATTACCTCCACAACCCCACATTTCGTTACCCACTCCCCAGTACTTTACATCCCAAGGTTCTTCTCTACCATTTTCAATTCTAAGATCTGACATGGGGCTGCCCTTTGAATGATTGACATACTGCACCCAGTCAGCCAACTCCTTCACCTGACCACTACCAACATTACCTGCTAGGTAAGGTTCCGCACCAATGCGTTCACATAGGTTTAGGAAATCATGCGTTCCAAAGCTATTATCCTCAGTTACTCCGCCCCACCATTGATTGATAATAGATGGACGCTTGCTTGGGTCACCAATACCATCCATCCAGTGATAAGTATCAGCAAAACATCCTCCTGGCCATCTAAGAACAGGCACTTTCAATTCAATCAATGCTTCAATGATGTCATTTCTCACACCATCCGTGTTAGGAATGTTTTCATCCTCACCCACATAAATCCCGTCGTAGATACAACGTCCCAAATGTTCAGCAAAATGACCATAGATATTCTTATTGATCACGTATTCGCCTTTATCCGTCCCGACAACTACTGTATTCTTTATTTCTTGTGCCCAAATTGAAGTACTACACACAAGTAATACTGCTAACAATCTCATTATTTTCATCTCCTAAATTATTTAATACCAACTCTAATTACTGTCAAAGAATATGGCTCCAAAGAATAAGCCAACACTTTTCCATTAGTTCTTACTTCTATTTCTCTTGTCGTAATGTTACTCTTCTGATCAAATGAATTAATAGCATCCAAATCAGAATTAGCAATTACAATAGCTGTTGCATTTTCACTTAACCCCTGTGTCTCCGAAACTTTAAATACTGCAGGTTGAGTTTCATTATTAGTATTCACTACTTTTATAATCAGCTCATTTGTATTTTTATCAATAGTTGTCGAAGAGTATAATCCGTCCTGACCTATCACATCATCACCTTCTAAAGTCACTGGTACAACATGAGTCCCAGGGTTATTAGAATAAAGTTTTTGCACAAAATAATTTGCTGTACCATAAGCTTCCAGATTATTGAACCAGATCATATCTGGTGTCCATTGCCAACCATCAGCATGTGCCAACAATGGTGCATAAGAGGTCAAGTTGACGACTTCAGCATTTCTTTCCAGCCCAGTCATAAATGCTGCTTCGGACATGGCGCATTCCCATGAATTCTTATTATCAGGAGATGCAATTGCTACTGATTGTGCAGCATATTCTCCAGCAAATATTTTTGGACCATTTCGATCATAGCTGTCATATCTATCTGCATTATCCAAAAACCACTCTGGGCTTTTGTAATAATGTTCATCAATAATCTCTACATTCATCTCTTTCAATTCCTTCAATGCATAATCAAACTGCTCACCGTCAGGAAAAGGTCCTGTTCCAGATACAATAATGATCTCAGGGTATTGTGCTTTGATGGCTTTATCAAATTCCTTATATCGTTTGATATACTCAGGCCCCCATTGTTCATTGCCTACTCCAATGTACTTCATCTCAAATGACTCAGGATGCCCCATATCAATTCTCAACTTACCCCATTTGGTATCAACCGATCCATTTGCAAATTCGATCAAATCCAAAGCATCTTGAATATATGGATCCAGATCATCCATTGGTACCATCTCACCACTATTAAACTGACATGCCATACCACAACTCAAAATAGGCAATGGTTCTGCACCCAAATCTTCTGATAACAAGAAGTATTCGAAAAACCCTAATCCAAAACTCTGGAAGTAATCTGGTGCTGGTCTATGAGTAAATTCTGTATTCCATCTATTGATCAAGAATTCACGGTTTTCTGCTGGCCCTACAGTTTTTTTCCATTGGTATCTTTTATTCAATTCACTACCTTCTACTATACATCCACCTGGAAATCTTAAAAAACCTGGTTTCAAATCATATAACAATTGAACCAAATCTCTTCTCAAACCTTTTTCTCTGCCTCTCCAAGTATCTCTTGGAAACATAGAAATAAGATCTAAATCAAGCATCCCTTTGTTTTCAAATACCACGTTTAATTTGGCGTAAGCAAACGTCCCTGTTGCTTTCAACTCAAGCTTATATTCTTTCCATTCTTTACTATTGAGTTCAATGATGTTTTCACCTAAAACTGCTCCAAGCGTATCTATCAATTGAACTTTTAATAAAGTGTTGCCTTCATTTACCTTTGCTACTAATGATAAGTCATACAATTCGTCCTTTTTTATCCCCATACCTCTAAAACCTTCGTTTTGAAGTACATATCCTTGATCAGATTTCACATCTACTCTCAGAAAATGAGCATTAGGTTGACCTGCACCTGTATTGATCACGGTAGCAAACCCTGACTTTTCATTCATAGAATGTCTGTCACTGTTAGGCTGAGTCCATCCCATCATAGGAGACTCAAATTCAAATGACCTGTTTTTTATCATCTCTGCATACAACCCACCGTCTGCTGCAAAATTGATATCCTCAAAAAAGATACCGTACATGGTTGGTGGAATCTCTGCTATGGTCTGATCATAGTCGATCTGAAAGTCGACAGACTGATTCTTGACTGATGAGTTTTCTGTTGTAGCTGTACTACAACCATAAGCAAGAACAGCTCCAGCTCCTATTCCCAATATGTGTTTTAATATTTTTTTCATGAGTTTTATAGTTCAATAGAAATGACCATTTGGTCTGGTTATCAATTTAACTTTGTTGATTAATCATCTTCCTTATACAGCATTGTCCACTGCTTTATAATTATTGTATTTTCTTTCCCCAAATAGATACTCCAGAAGGATCCAACCCTGCGAAAACAAGTGTCAGTTCTCTTGGTGATGCTTCCCAGTCCACTTCTCTTTCAACATACAATTTTGTATTGCCAATCGTGAGGACATTATTGGAAGCATCGAATGACCAGGCTCCTTTTAAACCTCCTGTTGCTTCATTTTCTATTGAAAGTGAAAGAGCAACTGACGTTTGCTGATCGCGATATTGATATTTTAGAGTGATTTGCTCCCAATCTCCAACAAGTTCATCTTCAGTAATTTCTTTCTCAGGAACACCAGTATATCTTTCGGGCATGACAACCGGCCAACCGTCTTCT
The DNA here is from genome assembly GCA_051531955.1 of Reichenbachiella sp. Lineage (GTDB taxonomy): Bacteria > Bacteroidota > Bacteroidia > Cytophagales > Cyclobacteriaceae > Reichenbachiella. The sequence goes on along the minus strand of JAOPTS010000003.1, from coordinate 19,168 downwards.
GTCCATTTCACTTTTCGAACATGCCCCATCATAATGGCATTGCTAAAAGCATTTCCTCCAGTATTTTCTGGTAGACGGGCTTGCGAAGCATAAAACCAATCACCGGTTTCTTCATTCTCAAACATGGCATTGTGCGCAAACCCAACCCAACCAGAATGATCATTAAACTTATAAGGATGCGTCACAACAGGGTAAACATCTCCTCCGTTTGTAACACTTGAGCCATCAAATCCTTTATAAGGCCCTGTTACATTTTCTGCTCTACAAACTCTTGTGTTATAAGGTACATCCAAACCATCATAGGCTAAAAACAAGTAGTAATAACCCGTTTCTTCACTATACATAACTTCCGGACCTTCTGATGCTTGCCATCTAGATCCATTAGTACGCGTATAAATATGTGTTCCCCAGGTTGCTTCAACATTGATATCAAACTCATTTAATGGTAGACCTGTATCCGAATCAATTTGAATAGCAGCAATACCACTATGCCATGAGCCATAAAATAGCCAATGCTCTCCTTCTGGAGTAGCTACGTAAGAAGGGTCAATGGCATTGTATTTAAAATAACCACTCCAATCATTGGTCGATGATCTGTTCCAATCTGTTCCCTTATCCGAAACAGAGCAAACTACCATTCCTTTGTCTTCCCAAGAGTTAAGTGAGAGGTCTGAAGTTTCCATCATACCTATGTATGCTCTCTCTGTCCAAGTGTTATCAAAATTATCTTGAGAAAAGGGTAGTCCATTCCCTATAAGGTTATCAATGACAATACTGTAATACATGCGATAGACATTACCGACTTTACGCACAACAGGAGCCCAGTGTCCATAACTAGGATTCGATATAGGATCTAAATCAACTCTAGCTCGCATATTATTGAGCGTATCTTTTACCCAAGCAGGTGTCTCTGACATTGTAGCTCCCAAATAGGACCAATTCACTAAATCCTTAGATCGACGACCATGAAAATCTCCATGTCCATCGTGTGCATTTCCATAAGAAGCATTGGTACCATACATGTAATAATACTCCCCATCATAAACTACACTTGGGTCATGAACATTTGCCAAGTTCCATTGAGAACGATCACTCCAAGAAGATATAGATGAATAATCGTCAGCATAAGTTGGAATACTATATTCTGTATCGATATCTGGCTCTTCATCTATAGGCTTTTTTGTTGTAATGCCTGACGGTTCTAAACCATCTTCATTACACCCTACAACCAATAGAGTGGTTATGCTGATTGATAATATCAGTAAATATTTTAATCTCATTCCTAATATATTCTTCATAAACCTAGAAATTAAAAACCAGTTTTTTGAACTCACAAAATACTAGTACACAACATTTAAATAATTATACTCATTCGTTTTAGGTTTGTCAATTCATCTTATAAAAGACTCCTTATCAACATACAAAAAGCATGCTAACAGGAGTCTTTTAGAGGATAACTTTTAGTCCAACTCTACAACAGGATGAATAGACCATTTAGCTAAGAAAGCAGGTCCATTATCTTCATTCTTGTTTGCCGAGTTACCTTCAAGATTTGGGTTGGCATTAAGAGTACCTTGAAATATTGGAAAATATTCATGACCCATATTGTAGTAATTGAACGATGCATCATCAGCTGTTGCCTCAGTAAGCTCCTCAGTTGAAGCTGTACCATCTCGCTTATAATAACTATGTTCAACCATCTGATTCAAACGACCAGCATCGTAGAAGAATCCCCAACGGAGTAAATCGATACCTCGACCGTTTTCGCAACCGAACTCCTTAGGTCGTTCAACATTTGCAATTTGTTCGAAAAGTGCATCTGCAGAAGTGAAGTCTGAAAGTTGAAGATCTTCTAGTGCAACACGTCTACGTACTTCATTAATGTAATCGATAGCAACTTGTGTTGGACCATTGATTTCATTTTCACATTCCGCAGCACGTAATAACACATCACTATAACGCATCATACGAAGGTTAACTCCACATTGCAATCCGTTAGTAATAGAACTGTATATATTGTTTCTAGCGTTAGTAAACTTAGCTATTGATATACCACCTTGTTGATTATTCGATAGAGGAGTCTCTGTTTTCTCTTCCTGATAGACAATGTTACTACGAGGATCTCCACCAGGATATGCAACAGTGCTCAGACCAGAATAAGTATTATATTCAGCTTCGTATGAAACCAAGGTCCAATATAAACGAGGATCGAGACGACCATCTGTAGAGTTCTCCTTTTTGAATAAATTATACAACCAAGGCGAGCCAGCTAAGTCACCCCAGCTACCCAATTCTTGAGATGCAAAGTTGCTTTCTACTGCATGACCCTGAGTTGCATCAGAACTTATGTTTACAGGTGTCCATTCTTCGTCAGTACCACCAGTGCCAAAGTTCATGAATTGAACTTCGAAAAGACTTTCTGAATTATTTTCAGTGTCTTCTTTGAAGTTGTCACCATAGTCAGCTGTCAATGCATATGCCCCATATGTACCAGCAATAATGTCTTTCAATACAGTATTAGCCTCAGTAAATTTATGACGAAACATCAATACACGAGCCAAATATCCAGCAGCAGCACCACTAGTCGCACGGCCTTGTGCCCATTCACCACCTTTATCTCGCGATGGCAACATTTCCATAGCTGCTGTAAGGTCAATTTCTAATTGATCAAAAACCTCATCCTGTGTATTATTTGATGCATACAGCGTATTGATATCTGAATAATCTTCATAATCTACAATCAAAGGCACAGTCTGGTAATAAGTAGCCAAATTATAGTAAGCTAAAGACCTAAGAAAAAGTGCCTGTCCAGCAATCTGATTAGACGATTCTTCCGACATTTCAATATCATATACATTCGATAGTACAAAATTTGTTCTATTTATTATATGGTAATTGTCTCTCCAAGGCCATTCGTCACCTATTCCTATTGTACCAGGAGAATTAAGATTGTCATACTCCAAATACCACTGCTGGGAGGAGTTCCAAACTTCATCACCACGTACAGCATCCAATGTGTAACCTACACGGGCAAATGTCCCGTCAAGGCGTATACGATTGTAACTCGCAATAATCGCTTCCTTAAGTTCTGACTCTGAATCGCCAAAATCAAAGGTTGTCTGACTGTTCGGATTTTGAACTTCTAGTTGGTCGGTGCAGGCTGATATACCTACAATAAGCGCCAACATTGTTAAAATTTTATTTATAACTTTCATATTGATTCCTTATTTTATTAGAATGAAAACTGTACTCCGCCCATAATTGTTCTTGGCGTTGGATACGAAGCATAGTTGTATCCAGGAGTGAATGTCCCTCCAGAGAAATCCACATTATAACCTTTGTAATTAGTGAATGTGAACAAATTTTGAGCCGTTGCATAAATACGAACGTTACTTACATAATCTCCAAACCAACTTTCAGGGAAATTATAGCCCAATTGGATATTGGCAATTTTCAAATACGATGCATCTTGAATGAAACGCTGACTGAACATATCGTTGGTGATAGAACCTGTCGAACTATATGCTACACGAGGCACGTTGGTATTTGTGTTTTCTGGTGTCCAAGCATTCAAAAGTTCGGTACTCTTGTTGAGTCCACCGTATGAGCCACGTAAAGTAACATCCACAAAATCTACCGCTTTGAAACCTGCAGCACCAAAAGTCATGATACTCAAATCAATACCTTTCCACTCGGCACGTACATTCAGACCAAAATTAATATCTGGAATACCGCTCCCTAAGAAAGTTTGATCTTCGTTTGTAATTTGACCATCGTTGTTGATGTCGGCATATGCCACATCACCAGGTTGTGCCCCATTTTGATTAATAAATTCACCTTCTGAGTTGACACGGTTGTCTATCTCATCTTGAGACTGGAAGATACCTTCATAAACATAGCCATAGAATGAACCAATTTCACGTCCTACCTCTGTTCTAGAATAACCATCAGTACGAGGTTCGCTTGAAACTCCCAAACTTGTCACCTCGTTACTGAGAGTAGATAAATTGGCAGAAACATCAAATTTCACAGCATGGTTATTATTGTGATAGGCAACTAAGAATTCTAAACCCGAATTGACCATTGTTGCTGCGTTCATCACAACTGTCCCGTTAGTAGCACCTGCATTGGCCGGAACTGCTACATCAAAAAGAAGATCTTCTGATGTTGACTCGTACCAATCGAAAGTAAATTCTAACTGATTGTCGAACATACTAAGGTCAACCCCCACATCGATCGTTTTCTTCTGCTCCCAAACTATGGATGTGTTTACATAGTTTGATATTGCTGATCCAGTAGTTTTATTATTTCCAAAACTATAAGTATAGTCACCTCTTGCCATCACATCCATGTAAAGGTAATCACCAATGTTCTCGTTACCGAGAATACCATAGCTACCACGAATCTTGAATAGGTCAATAACCGATTCGGATACAGGGAAGAAACTTTCACGATCTAGACGCCAACCTGCAGATACAGATGGGAATAAACCCAAATTGTTATCTGGAGCAAAACGACTAGAGCCATCTTGACGAATTGTTGCTGAAACAAGGTATTTACCATCGAAATCGTAGTTCAGACGACCGAAATATGACGCCAATACATGTTCGCTTTCATAGCTATCTGCTGATGTCTCCTCAGCGTTACCTATTTGAAGATAATATGGCTCTGGCATAGTTACACCTACGCCTGTGAGTTTATGATGACGTTCACGTTGGAAGGATTGACCAGCAAGCAAATTGATATGATGACGTCCAAATTTACCATCATAGTTTATCGTATTTTCTATAAGTGAAGCATTATAGGTACGATATTCCTGTGTCAGCTTCTCATTGCTCTTTGTCAAGTAGTTAGTTGTACTTTGAATAAAAGCAGGAACGAATGAAAAGTCCTTTACAGATGTATGGCTATACGACAAATTAAGATTGTAATTTAACTTGTGCTTACTGCTCTTGGCACCAAACATATCTAAGAAGTCAACATTTACAGAACCTGACCCTACAATACGGTCAACTTTTGAGTTCCTCTCTAGTAAATTATTAGTGAGTAACACATTGGTGACACGTAAATCTCCATGAACATCGTCATAATAAGTACCATAACCATATGAGTCGTAAGTGTATTCTGATGCAGCCGATATTTTATCATCAAGTACCCAAGTTGATTCATCGTATGCCTTGATACTTGGGGGCAATAACAGCGCTGAAGCCATCACAGGAAACTGTGACCCATAAAGTCCCTGAACGAACTCGTTTGAATTACTAAGGGCCATATTGTCTTGATCACTATGGCTATATACTACGTTTGTATTTAATTTGATAAACTTAACATCCATCGTGTTTTTAATACGAGCAGTATAACGTTCATAGTTAGGACCAGCACCTTCCATAGTTCCTTCTTGGCTGTAGTAGTCAAGTGCTATATTGTAAGTATTGTTTTCACCACCACCTGACAAGTTGATGTTGTGATTCTGACGAACACCTGTTTTGAACACCTCATTGAACCAATCAGTATCAACTTGGCTTGGATCAATATAATCAGGGTGTGTAGGATCATATCCTGCAGGTACATCAATACCAGTATTACCATATGCCGACGTAACATGTTGGCCATATTGCTCAGTATCCATCACATCGTAAACATCTTCTTCCACTTGGTCAAAACCAACGTAACCACTATAGTCAATTCTTAGTGCTTGATTCTTCTTACCCGACTTTGTGGTGATGATCACCACGCCATTGGCAGCACGTGATCCGTAAATAGCGGCAGCAGAGGCATCCTTTAGAACCTGAACTGATTCGATATCATTTGGTGAGAAGTCACGAATGGTTGTCCCCATGATTACACCATCAACAACATAGAGAGGTGAAGTATTACCGAACGAACCCATACCACGAATACGGACCGATGGATCGGCTCCCGGCTGACCATCAGAAGTAACCTGTACACCAGCTACTCTACCCTGGAGCATGGTTGATATGTTTGAGTTTGACACTTTCTTCATCTCCTCAGTATCAACAATGGCAACAGAGCCAGTAAGATCAACTTTTCGCTGAGTACCGTAACCTATTACTACCACTTCCTCTAGCTGTGTTAAATCCAGTGACAAAGTGATGTTATCTAGTTGGCTTCTTCCTCCAACGACAACCTCAATACTGAGGTAGCCAATAAAAGATATTGCCAGCGTAGCGTCAGAAGGAACTGTGATAGAGAAATTTCCGTCAAAATCAGAAATGGCACCATTAGTTGTTCCTTTTTGTAACACAGTAGCCCCTGGAAGGGTCTCTCCAACTTCGTCAACGATTTTACCACTTACAGTGATATCGGTTAGTTGATTTGTCGATATCAAGTCGGCATTGCTACTAGCTTCAGCACATATTGGCTGTGCAATCGTCAGCAATCCCAACAGTATTATATATAAATATTTCATCTTTAAATATTTTTTTGTCTTAGTGATTATTCAACTGATGTTATATCAGCATAACATCCATCAATTGTGATTGTGCAATTCAAATCAGAACTGTCTATTGTTATACCTTCAAATAATTGAAAATGCTTTTCTCCATTAGCATAGGTAACATCGTAACGAACATTAGCAGTACCGTCACCTACATTAGTAACTGTAATCTCTACGTAAGAGTCATTTATGTTTGAAGCTAATTCATCGAAGTTCCAGTCATTAGTAGCCGTTGCAGAAGCATAGCCATCTCCCCATCCAAAGTTGTCCATACGAAGCACAGCATACTCAGTCAAGTCAGCTTTGCGAAGGATTACTAAAGGAGCATTCCAGTTATTAGCCCCAGTTGAATAAGTATTCATTTTAAGTACCTTAGGCGAACCTGCAGTAACTGTATACTCATTAGCGAATGCTGTCCACCATCCAGACGAAAAGTCAGTAGCACCTACTTGATTGGTTACTCCTGCCTCATTAGTGATTGAGACTGTTGTTGTTACTGTGCTTGTTGAACCAACATAAGAAATAACAGCATCTTCTGTACCATTCGCTCCTGGATTCTCAAACTGAAGATTCCCGTTTGGTATTACATCTGTTGAACCGTCAGAATATGTAGCTGTTACAACCATGCCTGTTGGATCCATTACTGGCGCTACAGGCCCAGGAAAACTGTATGTAGTAACATTTGGCATAGTAGTAACCTCCAGACTAGATACCACATTAATCACATCTAAAGTGTAGAAAGTAGATACAGCTGGGCCATACATACCCTGTTTAGTTTTGCTATAAGCTACAGAGACTGTCTTTTCTCCAACTGTGGTCAAATCAGGGATCACATTGAATGATATATCAGCAGAATCAGCTTCCGCAGAAGATCCATCAGCATACGTTATTGTAGCGATTGCATCACCCCAGAAGTTCTCGTCACCTATTTCAACCAATTCCGGAGCACCTTCAATAGTGATCGAAACCGGATCAACATCATCTACTACTGTAACATTTGATGGTAAAAGGTAAGCCGTCTCCATCTCGAAATAGCTGCCATCACATACTAAAAATGCTACAACATCATCAATTGCAGAAACTTGCTGCACATATGTCATGACTAACTCTATGCCATTTGTTCCAAGAGCCGTTGCAGTTAAGTATACATTGCCAGTAATCGAATGATCTACTTCGAGCGTTACATGAGCACCATCCATGGTAGTCCTAAAGAGTGCCCAATCAGTTTCTTCTGGATCTGATGCGGGGATGATCGGATAGTTCTGGGAGATCAAAGCTCCATCATAAACATAACCTTCAGCGGCCATTCCTCCACCCCATCCAAATGCATCCGAACGGAGAACGAAGTATTCTGCATAGCCTTCGCCATCACGATCTCCTACTTCATTGGTAACGGCTAAATTCCAATTGTTCCAGCTGTTTTCGCTACCGCCATTGTGATTCACAAACTCTATATGTAATAGTTTGTTTGCAGGAACACTGAAGTAATCAGAAAAGTCAACCCACCAAGGAGAACTGTTATCTTCAGCTCCAACAATCGCCGTAGCTATATCGATAAAAGTAGTATCACCTGTATCTTCACCTGCTTTTGCAGCTGCAATCGAGTCGATTCTGGCCTGTAGGTCAGAAGGAGAGTCAATCATATAAATATCATCCTCTTCACACCCAACTAAGCCAAATGCCATCAAAACTACTGCGAACAAAGCGCACCGTATAAGTTTAGTTGTTTTCATATAATTAAATTTAAATGAGTTCATTATTTTTTAGAATAGGGTACAATTTTTGATTTAAACCAGTTGGGTTAACATCATCCATATCGGACTTCACCTCGCTACCGACACCTTCTTTGATGACCGTTACATCAGGCAAAATCAGCCCACTTCTCGAATCTGTTACTGTACCACTAAAAGACACTCCCCGTGCGCTCACATGCAAGGTTGATATCATCAGTAGTAAGCCTATAATTAATTTTTTAGTAAAATATTCCATATCATACTTTATGCTTAATAGTTAAAAAATTTAGTCTACAGGGAATTGTTCATGTTCCCTTTCGTAAAACTCTACATTCAGTGAAGGAAGGAGGTGGAGCATTGTTTTAATAGCATGGACTATTGTTCAAACAATTGATTATCAACTAAATACACACCAATATAAAAATCATCTTAGACAAAAAGGATCACAAAAAAGTGGAATACACCAATCGTAAATTGAAAAAATAGCAATGACACACTTTATTGAATAGACTCACAAAAAGCATCTGCAATTAGTTTTAATTACAGGTCTTGGTATTGCTTTGGTGACTGTCCAGTTTGTTTTTTAAAAAGCCTAGAAAAGTATTTAGGATCATTATATCCAATAGCGTAAGCCACCTCTGAGACGTTCATATCTCCTCCTTTTAGCATCTGTTTGGCAGCTTTAATTTTAAGGTTATTGATAAACTCAGTGGCAGATTGATCAATGATAGCAGTCAATTTGGTATGCAACAAACTACGACTAACACCAAGAGATTTTACTAAGTTATTCACTCCAAAATCTGAATTACTAAGATTCTCAGTAACCAAGGAAATAGCCTGTTCCAAAAACACTTCATCCTTTTTGTTGTGTGTAATTTCACTAACCACCAATTCTTCCTGCTGCAGAAAACGCTCCTTGAGCTGTTTTCTAGAATCCAATAAATTTTGAATTCTTGCCTCTAGAATTTCAAAATTAAATGGCTTGGCAAGGTAGCCATCTGCACCATTTTCTAACCCCAAAACTTGATTCTCTACAGAAGATTTTGCTGTTAAAAGTATAACTGGTATATGACTAGTCTTAAAATTAGATTTAATTGATTTACACAAATCCAATCCATTCATTATGGGCATCATAATATCACTAACTATCAAATCCGGATTGTATTCCAATGCAAGTATCTCACCTTCTTTACCATTTTTAGCTTCCAGTATATTGTACCTTTCTCGTAATCGTTCAGAAACAAAACCTCTAAGATCATAATTATCCTCAACCACTAGAACCGTTGCTTTTGTTTCATCAATTGCTATTTGTTGGATTTCATTTTCCTCGACTTCTTTCATCAACAATTCATTCTTAAAAACCTCAAGCTGTTCTTGAATATCAGTATGAATCTTGCCTTCATTAGTCTTTGAACGAATAGAGGGGTGATTGGGTAAACTTGGTAACTGCACTTCAAATATTGAACCTTGACCTAACTCGCTCCTTACTTCGATGTGTCCATTATGAGTCCTAATTAATTCTTCGATAATGGCCAAACCAATCCCGGAACCTCCAACGTTGAATGCATTCTCTTTTTCAATTCGATAAAACCGTTTAAAAATGAGTGGTAAATTCTCCTCGCTAATACCAGCCCCAGAGTCAATTACTTTAATGGAAAGGACTACATTATCCTCTTCCAATTGAACTGCATTTTCAATGTTTACTAACATGGAGTTTTTATATGCAACCCAAGAAACTTCCATACGCACATTTCCATCACTGGGCGTATACTTGATCGCATTGGACAATAAATTGTACAGGATGTTTTCAAGTTTGTTTTCATCTACCCACAACGATTCATCTCCTTTAATCTCACCAAATCCCAAAGAAATATTTTTAATCTCTGCCAAGGGTTTGAATACTTCAAGAATGGACTTACTAAAAGTTATTGGCTCTACCTTGGAAATATGCAAGCCCACTTCTCCTTTCTCAATTTTCCGGAAATCCATGATCTCATTGATCAAATGAAGCAATCTTTTGGCATTCCTATTGATTACGTTCAATTTATTCTTTACATCAAAATCAAGGTTCACTTGACTCATCAACCTTTCCATTGGCCCTACGATCAATGTCAATGGAGTTCTGAATTCATGAGAAATATTGGTAAAGAAACTCAATCGCAATTGACTGACTAGGTTCAGCTTATCATTCAATTGAATCAACTCGTCTCTTTTGCTTCCAATTTCATTATTGTTAATCTCTAGTTGCCTATTTTGACCTTCAATCAAAGTTTGTTTAGAAGCCAATTCATTATTAGACTTTCTTAATTGCTCTGCCTGTAGGCTGATGGCCTCCTTTTGCTCATTGATTTCTTCTGTTCTTAACAATACAAGCTTTTCTAATTCTCTTTTTTGATTTTTCAATGCAATCAACCGATACCTTAGATATCCTAAAATAAGAGACGTCATAAATACCACAGCTAAAATTCTAAACCAAATTGTTTTCCAAAAAGGTGGTTGTACCTCAATTAACAACGAGCTAATTTTATTATTAAACTTACCATCATGCCCTGATGCACGAAGCATAAACTCGTAATTCCCTGGACTCAAATTGGTATAACTTGTTGATCTACGTCCTACTGGCAATTGATTCCATTCTTTATCAAACCCCTCCAACTTATATGCATATGAAATAACATCAGTATCCATATAATTAAACGACGAAAATTCAAATGTTACAATTTTCTCTTTATAAGAAAGTTGAATTTCGGGCTGCTCCGAAAGCGCTTCATTTAACACAACAACACCATTGTAAGTCATACTTGGAACAACTGAATTATCAATCAATTTTATATTTGTAACTACAGCAGTTGGGTCAATTACATCATCACTTATCCATTCCGGAAAAAATGTATTAACACCATTCATACCTCCAAAGAAGAGTTTACCTTCATCATTTTTAAAATATGCTCCCCAGTAATATTGATTATTTCTTAAACCTTCAGATACAAAAAAGTTCCTGCTCAACTTAGTATCTGGATCAAATCTATTCAGACCATAATCAGTACTCAACCATAATTTATTATTATTATCCTCAACAATCCCATAAATAATATCGTTGCTCAACCCATTTTGAATGCTGTTAAAAGATTCGATTTCAAACCCATCATCAACAGGTCTTATTTTGTTCAGTCCTTGACCATATGTTCCTGCCCATATATTTCCACGATGATCTTCTATCAAAGAAATTATATAATTATTACTGATAGTATTGGGCAAATCAGGGTCATGATAAAAGCTTAATACATGATTACTTGGTTCATCAGAATCTAACCTAAACAGCCCCTCTCTTGTACCTACCCATAAGAATTGATGTTCATCAATCAACAAACATCCGACCCCTTGATTTACAGGATGCTGCTGATCAGGAAACGAATTAACAAAAAGACCTGTTTTCAAATCATAGCAAGACAAACCATGAAGGGTTCCTACCCAAACCCTTCCATGTTCATCCTCTACAATCGATGAAATAAAATCACTTGTCAAGCCACTATTTGCAGCATCTATTCTCTCAAATTCAATATTAGAATTGGTATCTAAATTAGATAAAATATTAATACCAAACCCCCAAGTCCCCACCCACAATATGCCTCTACTATCTTTAAAAATGGATGTAACAAATTCACTACTTAAAGAAGTAATAGTATTCCCTTCTGGTCTGAAATGTTGCACTTTGGCTGATTGTCTTTCTACCCTATTCAACCCACCACCAGCAGTACCAACCCAAAGGTACTTATCATCTTCAAATATTGAATTAATAGTATTACTTGACAAACTATTGATATTGCCAGTTTCATGTTCCAAACCATCAAAATAACTACTGTTCGATTTCACAATATTTAAACCACCACGTTCACTTCCCGTCCATAAATTGTCATCATTATCCAACATTAGACAATTGATAAAATCGTTGTTTAATCCATTCTGATTATCAGGTTCATGTATATAATTTTTAAAAAGGACTTCAACATTTTCTTTCACACTGAGACCTCCCAAAGTCGCAACTACCAATTTCCCTCCCTCAATTTCTATTAAATCCATGATTGCATTATGGATAATTGATTGAGGAAAATCTGGATTATTATAAAAGCGTTTAAAATTATCGGCTTCAGGATTATATTGATTCAGTCCTACCTCAGTCCCTACCCAAACCTCTCCATTAGACATCTCAAGGATTTTGAGAATTACCCCAGAAGACAAACTATTAAAGTCATCTGGGTCAAATGTATACTTACCAAGTAGCTCCAAATCAGCGTTCACTCTATATAGAAATTGATCTGTACCTATCCATATATTATTATCTGATGTGCATGTAATAGCTTGTACTCTTGTCCCTTGAAAGGTGAGGTCCTTATCATTGAAAGGTGTATTCTTTTTAACAACATACTCACCTAATTCATTAACAATGGTCAGCATGGTCAACCCCTGCTCAGACCCTATTAATATTGTATTATGATCTAACTCTGTAAGATCATAATAGGCATCATTAACTTTCAGTCCTTTAGAAGGACTAGAAATTTGAATAAATTTCTTTTTCTCATTTAGGTAGAGAAACAAGCCTCCTCTGGTTCCAACCCATATATTGTCATATCGATCTTGATACAGAGTATGAATAAAATTATTCCCAATTCGAAGGTCTCCTTCACTTTGATCATTAAAAACTTGAAATTCATAACCATCATATTTACAAAGGCCATTCCAAGTTCCAAACCACAAATAACCCTCTCGATCCTGAATCAAGCAGTCAACCATATTTTGACTCAAACCATCCTCAGTTGTAATATGATGAAACCTAAAATCTGGATTCTGTGCTTTGCAATCAACAATAATTGCTAATAGGCTGGCAATAAATATGATGACTTTTTCTCTCAATGCTTGTTTCTGTTTAAATTAAAACAATTACTTAACTCAATCATTTAACATCGGAAGGTATCTTAAATATAACCTAAGTATTTTAAATATTAAAAACGGCCCTTTTAATTAACCTCTTCAATATAAATGATATTAAATCACTGTAATTTATTAAGTGTAATTATAACACTTAAATTATTTTTAATATATTTGAATATTAATTGTAATTTATACACTTAATGAAAGACGGTTCTACTCAAAAAGTAGTTACTCATTGAATTAAGAATTTTAAGACTAAAACAAAAAATATGGGATTTTCGACATTAGACTACATCGTGTTCGGCGTGTATTGTGTAGTCATAATAGGAATAGGATTATGGGTTTCACGACCCAAAAAGGGAGAGGAAAAAACTGCAAACGATTACTTTCTTGCAGGCAATTCATTAACGTGGTGGGCAGTAGGTGCCTCACTGATTGCCGCAAACATCTCTGCAGAACACTTTATTGCCATGTCTGGATCAGGATATGCAATTGGGTTAGGTATAGCGGCATACGAGTGGATAGCAGCGATCACATTGATCGTGGTGGCTAAGTACTTCCTGCCAATTTTCTTAGAAAAGAAAATCTATACAATGCCCCAATTCATCAACCAAAGGTTTAACAGATCGGTAAGTTCATTCTTCGCGATTTTTTGGCTCTTAGTGTATGTTTTTGTCAACTTAACTTCGGTTAGTTATTTGGGAGCACTAGCATTGGAAAACATTATAGGAGTTCCTCTTATGTATGGAATAATAGGACTCTTGGTATTTTCAGGAGTGTACTCTGTATATGGAGGAATGACATCAGTAGCTTGGACAGATGTCATTCAAGTAGTATTTCTAGTAATAGGTGGGTTATTCACTACTTTCTTAGCATTAGAAGCTGTAGGGGCTGGTAGTATTATTGACGGATTCTCGATTATATACGAAAAAGCGACTACTCACTTCACTATGGTCATAGAAAAAGGCACCTCCATAGTTCCTGATGGATCTGGTGGCGTTAAAGACACCTTTAATGACTTACCAGGTATTGCGGTATTGGTAGGCGCTATGTGGCTTACGAACTTGGGTTATTGGGGATTTAACCAATATATCATCCAAAAAGGACTTGCAGCTAAATCAATAGAAGAAGCAAAGAAAGGGCTGATTTTTGCAGGGTATTTAAAAATATTCGTACCACTATTGGTTGTGATTCCTGGCATAACAGCATATGTATTGATGAATGACTTCACACCAGAACAGTTGTCTATCATCATTGGCAAACCAGTAGAGGAAATTGGAATAATAGGAAAATCTGATGAAGCGTACCCTTGGTTATTAAAGAATTTTGTTCCAACTGGTATTCGAGGGTTAGCATTTGCAGCGCTTGCAGCAGCTATCGTTTCTTCACTTGCTTCGATGATCAATAGTACTTCGACCATTTTCACAATGGATATTTACAAAGAATTTTTCAACAAAGAAGCTTCTAACAAAACATTGGTAATGGTGGGAAGACTGGCAGCTGTAGTTGCATTGATCATCGCTATATCAGTCGCACCAATGCTGAGTAATTTGGATCAAGTCTTCCAGTATATTCAAGAATACACAGGGTTCATATACCCAGGTGTTGTTGTTGTATTTGCAATGGGATTATTCTGGAAACAGATGACCTCTAAGGCAGCACTTTGGACCACATTAATAACCATTCCAATTGGCATAGCAATCAAATTATTATTCCCAGAAATACCATTCATATTTAGAATGGGGTACGTATTCATGATTCTATGTGCTGTTGCATCTATTATCAGTTTCTTAGACAAAGGGGTGAAAATCACTTCTCCAGCCTCAGATCCAGACTTGAACAAAATGAGTATCAAGGTGTCTTATGTAGCGATTGCACTAGGAATAGTTTGTATCTTAATTGGCTTGGCAACAAGCAGTTCAATGGCACATTTAGGGATGGAATCTATCTTTGTGATGGCCAGTCTACTGCTAATGCTAGGAGTCATATTTTACACCAATGTTAAGATTGACATAGAAGATCCTAAGGCATTGAAATTGGAAAATCCAAAAACACTGTTCAATACAAGTGTTACTTTCAACATAGGAGCAATTGGCATCATTGTTATTGTAGCATTCTTGTACGGTATATTCTGGTAATAACTAAATTATGAAAAAGACAATATTCATATTAACATTCGCAACTCTAGGTCTGATGACCTGGAGTTGTGAAACTAGTAAAGAAGTCAGATTTGAAATAACTCAATCTGTTTTTGGTATAATGCCTGATGGACAAGAGGCTACTCTTTTTAGTATCAATACCCCAAGAGGTTCAAAACTTAATATTACTAATTACGGTGGTATTATAACCGCTTTAGAAGTTCCAGATCGCAATGGCAATTTGGGAGATGTAGTATTAGGTTATGACACTTTGTCCAGCTATCTGGCAGGGAGCCCTTATTTTGGTGCTATCATAGGCCGATATGGTAATCGTATAGCTAATGGTCAATTCGTAATTGATAGTGTAACCTATACTTTGGATTCCAACGATGGAGTCAATCACTTGCATGGCGGAACTATTGGTTATGATAAAGTTTTGTGGAATGCTAAACCATTCATCAATGCAGACAATGCTGGCGTAATATTCACAAGAACAAGTCCAAATTTGGAAGAGGGATATCCAGGTGATCTACCTTGTGAGGTTACCTATACTTTTGATTCAAATAATAAAGTAACGTTTGAATATAAAGCATCCACAAACAAGAAGACTGTAGTTAATCTAACAAATCATTCTTACTTTAATTTGACAGGTGATCCAACACAGACTATCAATGGTCATGAATTAACATTACCAGCATCAAAATTCTTACCTGTAAACGAAGGTTTGATCCCTACTGGCCAATTAAAAAAGGTAAATGACACACCTTTCGACTTCCTAAATCCAATGACTATTGGAAAACGTGTTAATGATGAAAATGTACAGTTAGTCTTCGGACAAGGCTATGATCACTGTTGGGTATATGATGATCAAAGTGATAGTTTAAAATTTGGTGGCAGCTTGTACGATCCAGTTTCAGGTAGAGAAATGAAAATTTATACCATGGAACCAGCGATACAGTTTTATGGTGGTAATTTCTTAAACGGATCTAATATCGGAAAAGAAGACATTGCTTATCAACATCGAACAGGATTGTGTTTGGAAACACAACACTATCCAGACTCACCCAACCAATCTAGTTTCCCAAGTACAACACTTGAACCTGGAGAAACTTATTACACCAAATCGATATACGAGTTTAGTAACAGATAATAAATAGTTTTTGGTAATAGGTAGTGGCTAGCCTTCATATGGTTAGCCACTTTTTTTATACCCTGTTTTCAAAACCTAAATACGTGAAACTAAAAAAGAGTACCCATACGGATACTCCCTCTTTATAAAAATCAACTTTACCACCTATAAAAGGTATCTCTAATTACTTATTTCCCTTCGCATAATCAGCTAGGAACTGTGCCAAACCTGAATCCGTCAATGGGTGTTTCAACAATCCAGTGATTGCACTCAATGGACATGTCACCACGTCTGCACCTACTTCAGCACATTTGATCAAGTGTAATGGATTTCTTACTGATGCAGCAAGAATCTCAGTTTGAAATGCTTGTACATTATAAATATGAGCGATCTGCTCGATCAACTGCATACCATCAAATCCGATATCGTCTAATCTACCAATGAATGGAGAGATATACGTCGCACCTGCTTTAGCGGCGATGATCGCTTGACCTGCACTGAATATCAACGTACAGTTCGTTCTGATACCTTTGTCAGACAATGCTTTGATGGTCTTGATACCATCTTTGATCATCGGTACTTTCACTACGATCTTTGGATCGATAGCTGCCAATTCCAAACCTTCTTTCAACATTGCGTCGAATTCAGTAGAGATTACCTCTGCACTTACTTTGTCATCTACGATATCACAAATCGCCTTATAATGCGCTCTGATTTTAGCTTCGCCAGTGATCCCTTCCTTTGCCATCAATGATGGGTTGGTGGTCACTCCGTCTAATACGCCTAAATCGTATGCCTCCTTGATTTGATCAAGATTGGCTGTGTCGATAAAAAATTTCATTCTTATATGCTTTAATTAAAGTCCTAATAATTCAACCACTTGGTTGTATACGTTCTCGCCTGTGAAGCCAAACTTCTCATCCAACACATTCGCTGGTGCTGAATAACCAAAATGACCCAAGCCAAATACTTTACCATTTGCACCTGCTAATCCTTCCAAGTTAACTGGTAACCCTGCCGTCAATCCAAATATTGGTTTGTCTGTTGGGATGACTGATTCTTGGTAGGCTTTCTCTTGACTTCTGAACAATCCTTCTGATGGAATAGATGCGATGTTGATCTTCAACCCTTTCTTTTCCTCTAAGATTGCTGCGCCTGCAAACAATGTCGCTACTTCTGATCCATTCGCAATTAATACCACGTCTGGGCTCTCAACTTCTTGTACCAAGTATCCACCTTTCTCTGCTTGCAATGCATCTTCATATCTTGAAGCGCCTATTGCTGGCAAATCTTTGATTCCTTGTCTTGATAAGATCAAGCCTGTTGACACTTCTGTGTTTTCCAAAGCCATTTTCCATGCTACTGTAGTCTCTGCTGCATCTGCTGGTCTCAAGGCCAAGAATGAATTCTTGTGACTGTGATTCTTGATCTTCTCCATCAATCTCAATTGTGCTTCTTGCTCAATTGGTTGGTGAGTTGGCCCGTCCTCTCCTACTCTAAATGCATCGTGTGTCCACACATACTTCACTGGCAACTCTTGGATAGCGCCCAATCTAATCGCTGGTTTCATGTAATCAGAAAATACGAAGAAAGTAGCTACTACTGGAATCACACCACCGTGTAGTGCCATACCATTAGCAATACAAGCCATCGTCAACTCTGCAACACCTGCTTGTAAGAAAGCACCGCTAAAATCATCTTTAGTAATCGCTTGTGTTTTCTTTAAGAATCCATCCGTCTTATCTGAATTTGACAAATCAGCAGAAGAAACAATCATGTTTTCTACTTTACCCGCCAAGTAACCCAACACAGCTGATCCTGCTCCTCTTGAAGCAACACCTGCTTTTTGTTCGATCTCAGAGAAGTCAACTCCTTCAGGTAATTTACCTGTGAAGAACTGATCCAATTTCGCTCCTAACTCAGCGTTAGATGCTCTCCAAGTTTCCTCTAATTTGTATGCTTCTTTTGCCGCTGCTGTTTTGTCAGCCAATACTGTTTTATAAAACGCTGCAACCTCTGGCAATATTGTAAATGGATCTTCAGGATTCAATCCTAAATTCTTCAAAGTCATTTCGTAATCAGCACCTGTCGCACCGATTGGCTGACCGTGTAACTCACAATGTCCTTCGAACATAGATCCGTCAGCTGTAACACAACCTTTACCCATGATCGTCTTACCGATGATCAATACTGGTCTTTCAGTTTCTGCGTTTGCTTCTGACAATGCTTTTCTTATCTCATCATGGTTGTGTGCATCGATGGTCATTACTTTCCATCCCCATGACTCGTACTTCATTGCAGTATCTTCTGTAGTCACTTCTTCAGTCATCGTTGACAACTGCACGTCGTTACTATCAAAAAACATAATGAAGTTATTCAATCCCAAGTGACCAGCTATCCTTCCTGCTCCTTGTGAAATCTCTTCTTGGATACCGCCATCAGATATGAACCCGTAGATTTTTTGATCCATCCAATTGCCAAACTTTGCTTGTAAGAACTTAGCTGTGATTGCCGCGCCTACTCCCATTACATGACCCTGACCCAATGGTCCAGATGTATTCTCAATTGCTCGCTCTACGTCCACCTCTGGGTGACCCGGCGTTACCGAACCCCACTGACGAAAATTTGACAAGTCTTCCATTGAAAACTTACCCAACAAACTGTACTGGCCGTACATCAATGATGACAAGTGACCTGCATCCATAAAAAACCTATCTCTTGCATGCCAACTCATGTTCTCAGGATCAAACCTTAAAAACTCTGAATACAAAATATGCATGAA
>JAOPTS010000002.1:0-21917 GCA_051531955.1 Reichenbachiella sp. | reverse complement strand
AATAAAATTGAGACTATCGATTGGCCCTTGGTAACGGAAGAGTTGAACACAAAAGGGTTTGCTATCATCCCCCAACTATTGCCCCATGAAGCTTGTGACGGGTTAAATCAACTATACGACCAACAACATTTATATAGAAAAACGGTGGACATGGAGTGGTATCGGTTCGGATTGGGCGAATACAAATACTTCGATTACCCATTACCTGACATGTTGCAAACGATTCGTGAGCATATTTACCCACATTTGGTTTCGGTTGCAAACCTGTGGATGGAGGTGTTGAAAACTGGGATCAAATATCCATCATCGTTATCAGAGCTACATGCACTTTGTCAAAATCAGAATCAATTAAAACCGACCGTATTAATTCTAAAATATGGTCCGGGAGGTTACAACACTTTACATCAGGATTTATATGGCGAAGTATACTTCCCTTTTCAACTAGTTTTGTTTCTGACAGAGCCTGACCAAGACTACCTTGGTGGTGAGTTCGTCATGACGGAGCAAGTACCTAGAGCCCAATCCAAGGCAATTGTACTAAGTCCTAGAAAAGGAGATATATTGCTATTCACTACCAATTTTAGACCTGTAAAAGGAACTAGAGGTTACTATCGAGCCAACATGAGGCATGGAGTCAGTGAAGTACGAGAAGGAAAACGCAAGACCCTTGGCATTATTTTTCATGACGCTTTGAATTAGATGATCAGACACACTGAAACCAACGCATCGGAACTTCGTAAGCGAATCAAAAGAGGAATGATAAGCCTAGGCGGCAACAAGAATTTAAAAATCTATGGTAGGCTTCATTGCAAATCTGGCATGCGAATGAAAACAAAAAATAGAGTATTTTCGAAAATGAATCGGAAGCCATCAGCTTGGGATATCGCCCTTGCGGAAATTGTATGAGAGCACCCTATAAAACATGGAGAAATGAAACTATTTAGTCACTTTATAGACCCGAAAGCTAATTTATTGCCCCAAGGAGGTATAGTAAATTACCACAATAAAATTCTATCAAAGACGGACGCTAATCACTATTTTGATAGGCTACTACACCACATCGCATGGAAAAATGATAAAGCGATTATGTATGGAAAAACGATTATAACGAAAAGGAAAGTAGCCTGGTACGGAGACGAGCCCTTCGAGTACACTTATTCTAACACCACCAAGCAAGCGCTTCCGTGGACAAAAGAGCTACTAGAGTTAAAATCCATCGTTGAAGAAAAGACCCAAGAGACTTACAACTCGTGCCTGATGAATTTATACCATACGGGTGAAGAAGGCATGGCTTGGCATAGCGACGGTGAGAAGGATTTGAAAAAAAATGGAGCCATTGCCTCTGTTAGTTTAGGAGCCGAACGAAAGTTTGGCTTTAAGCACAAACAGTCCAATGAGAAAGTCATGCTCTACCTCGAGCATGGTAGTCTGATGGTCATGAAAGGTGAGACTCAATCGCACTGGACGCATCGCTTGCCCCCAACAAAAAAAATAGCAGACCCAAGGATCAACTTAACCTTTAGAACTATAGAAAAGTAGTGGACAACTGAAGAAGAGAAAATATCCTATTGGTGCTCGTAAAAACTACTTGCCATATCTTTTCATAGAAGCAATGACCAGTATGAGATTGCTCTTTTTAATTAGGCTTACCTCTCTACAATTGCCCTCCTAAGAAGACCATGCATTGAATTATCATCGAATTGCCTATTGATCTAAATTTAACTGTTCGACTCATAAAATCATCCCCACTTCACCATTGTTAGTCTTGTGATCAACAATGGCAGGAAAGAATTAGATTTTTTTCACGTATAAAAGAACCAACTACAAGGCGCATCTAAAACCTGTATTGAACAGGGATGTATCGTCTGTATTCCCTGCACGGAAAGTCGTTGTAAAACTTAAGTCACCGGCCGGATCCATCATAAAGGAACCTCCTCGGGTACTTTTGGTGTTCGATTTGGCTGGTATTGGTTGAGGGCTTCCAGGGTATGATGCATAGACATTGGCACACCATTGCCATACATTGCCACCCATATCTGCAAGACCCGATTCCAATAAACCAAATGCGCCGACAGGTGAAGTCATCAAATAACCATCCAAGACAACAGGTTTAGTATCCCCTTGCCACACATTGGCTTTATACTGTCCATTCACAATTAATTCATCACCCCAAGCATATTTATCATTGCTTTCTTGTCCATTTTTTGCAGCCCATTCCCATTCAAATTCACTAGGCAATCGTTTGCCAATCCATTTGGCGTACGTCGTGGCATCATTCCATGACACATGCGTTACAGGGTGATTATCTTCTGCTTTTGGCTGATCCCGTCCTAATGGAAACTCCCAATTGGCGCCCTTCAGTAATGACCAACTTCCTGCATCAAAATCAAATACGCCAGAGTCACCAAATTTATCTGCGTCAGTCTTGTAAGCCGTAGAAGCTATAAAAACCCTAAACTGTGCTACACTGACTAAATATTGATCCAAGTAAAAGGCTTTTACCTCTTTCTGAAACGTAGGTGCTTCGTTGGGCATTCGATCATTAGAACCTATCGACATCCATCCCCCCTCAAACTTGACCATTCCCTGCGTGAGTGTCTCAATATCTACAACTTCAGACTCTTTACTTTCGGCTTTCTCTGCAGCTTTTAACTCTGGCTGAAGGTTTTTTTCCTGTTCAGTTTTATTATTTTTCTGTTCGCTAGAGCAGCCAAAAAAAATGGATAACGACAATAATAACAATATGTGTTTCATCAATATTTTGTTTGATAATTGGTCAATAATCAAATTTAATAATAAGTTGAATTATGTATCAACCTATATTGGATTATTCTCTTTCCTTATGAAGGTGAAATTAGAACTTCATTCAAGAGGTGACATAATAAGCCACACCCTTCCCAAAATTCATCCATTCAATTTTTTTTAATACAAGTGTATATTACTATTGCGGCAGCAAGCAGAGAAGAATTGATTATTGACACTAGAATTTTAATCTAAATCAATAATTAATAACAAATGAAAAATAATTTAAAATCAACCAAGTTGGCAAGGGTATTGTGCATAATCACCCTTATCACAGGAACTTTCTACGCTTGTCAAGATCAGCTAGAAGTCAAACCTGAACCAAAACATCTTACAGAAGAGGACATGCATGGCATGACCAAACTAGGCAAAAAAATAGACGACCCATACACCATAGAGAACATGCAAAAAGCATGGGACAATTTAAAACAATCCAATAGTGCTGCAAGGTCAATGGCTGAGGATATCTCGATTGAAACGTCTCATCTTTACATTAGATTCACCCCCGCAGACAGTACGGAGGCAGAGCTACTTAGAAACGACAGTACGTTAACGCTCTATGACTACCCCTTGGATTATGAAATAGACAGCATGGGTTCTTTCTATCATGACCCAACTATCCCAATAGGTCAACCCAACTACCAATATTGTGCAGTGGAGGTTGGCAGAGAACTGCCCAATGTAACCTTCGAATTACTGAAAGAACTCTTCATACCCGAAGAATTAGAAGAAGACTCTCTGGACAACCAAACTGGGGCTAGACTCAGATCTACAGGCTTGACAGACGCACTAGTGGACGAGGCACTCAAACTCACCGGTAACCTAGAGGAAGACGAAGTGGATGCCAATGGACGTATCAAATGGGGTAGACCTAGCAAATGGAGACCAAAGGGAAGAATTAGAGTTTGGGACAATCAATCAAATTGCAGTCTCAACAGCTTTGGAAATAGAAAATGCACAGGTGGCTATGTACCTGTTCGTGGAGTAGAGGTAAGGCTTACTAGATATTACCGTACGATGAAAGGGATCTCCAATTCAGAAGGATACTTTGAATGTAGTGGCTCTCGGTTTAGAAGGTCAGGGAAATATAGTATTAAATGGGAGCGTTATCAATTTAGTATTCGTGATGGAACTTTTGGTCAAGCTAAAACTAATTCTGGCTTCCATAAAAGTGATTGGAATCTTAACCTTGGGAGTAACAACAGTGACGGCCATAATAATACAGGCATAGTAAAAGATAAACAACAGTACTTTGCTCTTGTTTTTCAAGCAGCTTACGATTTCTACTATCTCAACCCGTATAGATTAAAACGTCCTCCATTAAACGGAGTTCTAAAACCCCAAATGAAAATTGCGGCACAAACTTCAAATGATCAAAACGAAAAAAATAGTAAAAATAAATCATGGCAAAGATTTGGAGGAATTTTACCAACCATTCATCTCCGAAGATATAAAGGCGCTTCAGAAAACGTGTATGGAACCACCATCCATGAATTGACACATAGTGCACATTGGAATATGCATCGAGAAGCTTTTAAAACCCTAGTCAAAAATGCTTACATCCCTCCTTACAACTGGTTTGCACCTTCCCAATCTAAAGCAGTAATCGAGAGCTGGGCGGATGGGGTAGAATGGGTCATGACCAAGTGGAGATACAATAACAAATTCGGCAACACCAATTATCAATATGATGTAAACTATCAAAATAGAAAAATCACTAAAGATGACTATACGTCTATTGTTGTAGACTTATTAGATGATTACAATCAATTTTCTGAATTAAAAAACAACCCTGACTACCCTATTGATCTGGTAAAAGGGTATACAATATTACAAGTTCAAGATGCATTAATAAGTGCTGATGACTGGTGGGAATGGAGGGATCGCATTATCACAAAACACTACAACAAAACAGAGAACAAAGTAGAAGAATTATTTAACAACTGGTACTAATGAAGACTTTAATATACACGGTAACAACAATTCTTCTCTTATGCAACTGTGGGGGAGGAGTAATTAAAGAGAGAGCTTATCAAATCAACAATGAAACAAAAAGGTCAATAACACTGAGTTTTTATAAATACACCTCAACTGAAAACGATCTCCTAATTGAAACCCATACTGGTTATACTCAAGGCTCTATACTTTATAAAAACAGAGTAGATGATAGTGAACACCACTCACTATTAGCAGATGAATCCTTACCAGATGGAACTAACTATGCAATAGTAACTTTTGATAGTACCAAGGTTTCGTATTTCAGGTCTGATAGCTCGACAATTATCCGTAACATCTTTAATGACGATGATTATGATGAATTTTCCGACGACCTCTATATTTTTAATTTTACAGAAGAGGATTATAACCAGGCAAAAGACCTAGTTCAAGAATAACACCTCCATACCCCAACCGAATCACAAATATTGGGTTGGGGTTGATTTTTTAAATCAACCTTATGAAACCTAACGCATACCTATTATTCACTGCCATTACATTCCTTTCAGCTTGCGGCGAGCAAGATTACGAGTGGGATTACAGTACAGAAGTCACCTATATCAACGAAACCGCTGATACTATTTTTATGAGTGGGAATCGTTGTGAATTTGAAAACATTCTCCCCAAGAGCACTGCTTTTTTCGAGTATGTGCTACCCCACGCTGGGACTAAAAAGTCAGATAAACCAGATATAAACAACGTTGAACCTTTTGTGACATGTGGTTTTTTCTATGGTTCTTCAGATAATTGTGAAAGAAACGCTAATGACAAGGAATCTCAGGAAGACTGGGTTCAAAAGGGAGATTTTGAATTTGCCTATACTTTTCGATTTACTCAGGAGAGAGCGGATGCTGCTACTCCATGTAGATAAACATTAACCAATAAAAACATTTCTAACCAACCTTAACAAACCAATTTCATGAAAACGATTCTCTTCCTTCTATTTTCATTTTTATCTATCCAAACCATAGCGCAAAAAGCTACCACCCACCAAATATCCACAGGATTTGGGATAGCCTATCAGGTTGGAGAAATTGAATATGCCCAAGGCCTCATGTTTCAACTAGGTTACAAACACAAAGGGTTTCTACATCTAGACCGTTTGGATATTAACCCCAATATAACTCTTGGCGGGTATGTAAATGCAGGAATGCATCAACCCAGTCAAACTTATTTTATTAGCAATGTTAATTTAGATTTTCAATACAGTATTGTTCAAGCAGGCAATTTTAAGTGGACGATAATCAGTGGGCTAGGGTACCATTTTATTAAAGGGGAAATTTCTGAATATGGTGATGACGAGTACACTTGGCCAGAAAGACACCTTACTTCACACTATTGGAGTGGCCTCATTTCCTCAGGGATAGTAGTATACTCTCCTAAGAAAAACATCACTTATGACATCAGGCCAATTTCTGTAAGGTTTGGCAACAACGATTTTTGGATGATATACACCTCCTTGATTATTGACATACCACTGTAATGTTTCTTGACAAGCATGATTCGATACTTATGATCACTCACAGATGATACAGAGGGCTACAATATTCAACAAATTGAAGACATTCTAAAAGGAACCCACCGATGGGGTTCTTGGAGAAATAACATAACAAACAAATATGAAAATGCAACAGAAGATAATTTACCTACTCTTTTTGATCACTGGAATTAGTCTAATAATAAGCAGCTGTGGTGAAACTGAATACCCACTAGATGTAGACCTTATTTTTATTAATCAAACTGATTCTCTGATCATCTATAATGATCAATTTGAAATAGTACCTAATGCAACTTACAAGGAAAGTATAGAATCTACTGCTGGATCAGAAAAAAAACCAAACATTGACAACTGTTGCCAAGGGACACTTGAAGATTTTCAAGGTTCCTACCAGCAGGTAATCATCTCCATTGAGAGTGATGACTCGTGTGTATTCTTTTCTTTTTCGGAAGATCAAGGCCCTACTTCAATTAATAACTTTGAAAGTAGGGTCATTTCAGATAGGCACTTCGAGTACACTTATCATATCACCAGAGATGACTTTAACAATCCAGAAAGATGTGATTGATTCAATTAATAGATAAATTAACATGGTCACAATAAAATCAAGGGAATAAGATCTTCATGGACACTAAGGAACCTCCATTTTCATGACAGTATTTGGGTTATGGAGAGAGGCTGGGAATGGTCACGCGTTGCGCTACTATGACTCAACACTAGTCACTGCCTTTCAAATTCAAGTGATCCAATAGTTTAGATGAAAAGTCTAACATATTATTTATCTCATCTGTAGGTGCTATGTGCAAGTAATTAAAGATTAATAATGCTTCACCATTACTCGCAATACGTTGTACATCACTAGTTTCTAAAAAGTTGACTAAATCTTGATTGAAAAATTCCTTGATGTCATCATCGTTCTCACCAAGCAATTGAAGCTTCTTGGAAATATTGGGATATAATTTAAAGTCTCTATCAGTATAACCAGAAAACACCTTCACTCGATCAAATATTTTACCGAACAAACCTTCCTTCTCAGCACTAAACCGAGGAATTGGTTGATCTAACCAAACCAAATGGACTGTCATATGAAACACCTCCAATGAGAGCATAGCTCCTTCAGCAAAAGTAATGTCAGCTATTTCCCAATTGAGGTTATGCTTGGCATCTACTCCTCGCAGAACATTTGTTTTCCCATCAATCGGTCGAGATTCAAAAAAATTAAAATTACGAAGGTAGGAAGTGTCCCAGTCTACTTCCTTCACAAAAGTCCATCCATTCGTAATGCTCAATTTTTGAAGTTTAATCTGCCGATCAGTTATAGGTTTCAATCGAGGGCCAACAATAATCTTCAAAGCCTTGTTATGACTGCTACTGGCCCAGTGGTGATGAAGGCCAGTAATAGATACATTTCCATTCATTCCATCTTGAATTCTTTTGAATTCAATTAAGTTCTCCATGACTGACAAGTCAACCAATCGTGATTTAGACATATCTATTCGGACAATTTTTCCTTGAGGAATTGTTCCCAACAGATTATCTATGGAGAGCACAGAAAGGAAATTGGCAACACCCCGAATTTTAACATCATAAGAGCCATTGTCTCTGGTATAAACCTTAGAGCCAGATTTAAAAATCATTTTGAAGAAACGAATAAAGCCAACCTTGGCCAAAAGAATGTGAAGGGTTAATGTAATCAAAACGCCACCAATTATACCAAACAGAAGATTAGTCCAGAGTGTAACCAACAAAGTGACCACCATAAACAAAAGCTGTTCGACACCTTGATCATAAGCTTGATAAAAAACCTTTGGGGAGCTTAACTTTATTCCAGTATGAACTAGAATAGCAGCGAGTGCGGCAAGTGGAATACTACTTAATACAGGTGCTAGTATAAGAATGAATAAGATCAAGAAAAGGCCATGATACAAATTCGACCACTTTGTTTTAGCACTATTTTGAACGTTCACCGTACTTCGAACGATTACAGTAATAATAGGCAACCCTCCAAGTGCTCCTGAAACCATAGTGCTAATCCCCACGCTCATAAGGTCTTTGTCCAAGTCAGTTACACGTTTATAAGGGTCCAACTTGTCAACTGCTCTAGCGCTTGCAAGAGTCTCAACGGAAGCAACTAGCGTGATTGAAATTACCGTGAGCCAAAAGGATGAGTGGCCAATCATTCCAAAATCTGGATAGATAATGCTTTCCAAAAGATTTTCAGGAATACTGATTAAAAAATGTGGTCCCATCAGATAATCTCTTCCAAGAAAGCTTCGGGTATGTTCATAGAAAAAATCAAATCCAATAACAAAAGGGATCGCAATAATGAGCACCCACATTGGACCAGGTAAAATACGAATGAATTTGAATGGAATCTTTTTGTAGTAAATAAGAAATAGGAGACCCGTGAGTGAAACACATGCTACAAAGGGGTTGGTGTTTGGAAGTTGGATAACCGCGTCTCGTAAGGTTCCAAGGATAGTATCTGCGTCAGAAACAGTTCCAAGGGCAAAATGAATTTGCTTCGTGAAAATTATAATCCCAATTGCTGCTAATACACCATGAAGAACTGAGGAAGGAAACATTTTAGCGTATCTCCCCAATTTAAGTAATCCAAGGACTACTTGAAGTCCACCTGAAATGACAATAGCAGCCAATACATAATTAATATTGCCATCAAGAACCGCTAATGCTCCCAAAACAACAGCAATAAGACCAGCAGCTGGACCATTTATAGCCATGTGAGACCCTCTAAAAAATGTCGTGACAACACCACCAATGATGGCTGATAGAATTCCAGCCATTGGAGGAACATCCGACGCAACAGCAATTCCTAGAGCTAAAGGTAGCGCAACAAGAGCTACACTTAAAGCCGCAATGAGGTCATTTCGCCAATTTTCTCTAATTCCTTTTAGGCCTGTTTGTGGTATGTTTTCAATCTGCTTCATTCCTGTATTGATAGAAATATTATATCCATAATGATTTATAAATATAATCTCTCGAAATCCAATATGAGTAATTAGAGAGATTTATATGCGTCAAATTATAATGAAATGATCTGTAATCATAACCTATCATCTAGACAGAATAATGATTAAATCATCGAATTTGTCTGTAAACCTAAATTTAATTCTCGTCTCACAAATTCCTAAATTCAAGTCCAAAAACAAATCTCAATACCTAGATTTGCCCCCATGAATAAAGGCCTTAAATCTACAGATTACCAATTTCCAGGGCAAACCAAAAAGTACACTGGAAAAGTTAGAGACGTTTACGAGTTTAAAAATCAACTGGCAATGGTCGCTTCTGACCGTATATCTGCCTTTGATGTCGTATTGCCCGAAGCTATCCCTTACAAAGGACAGGTATTGAATCAAATCGCTGCTAAAATGTTGGTTGCCACTGCTGATATCCTACCCAACTGGGTGGACACAGTGCCGGATCCCAACGTGACGATTGGCAAGCGATGCGAGCCATTCAAAGTTGAAATGGTCATCAGAGGCTACTTAGCAGGACATGCCGCGAGAGAATATAAAGCTGACAAGCGCATACTTTGCGGAGTTGCACTTCCAGATGGCTTGAAAGAAAATGACAAACTACCTAGCCCCATCATCACCCCAACGACCAAGGCATCCGAAGGACATGACGAGGATATCTCTAGAGAAGAAATCCTAAAACAAGGAATCGTAGAAGAGCACTTGTACCTACAATTAGAAGAGTACACGCAAGCACTTTTCCAAAGAGGAACAGAGATGGCGGCAGCTCAGGGCTTGATATTGGTGGACACCAAATATGAGTTTGGCTACTTTGAAGGCGAAATTATTTTGATAGACGAAATCCACACACCGGACTCTTCAAGATACTTCTACACAGACACTTACCAAGAGCTACAAAATCAAGATCAACCACAACGACAACTTTCAAAGGAGTTTGTACGTCAATGGTTAATATCAGAAGGTTTTCAAGGTAAAGAAGGGCAAAAGGCACCGGACATGTCACCAGAAAAAGTCGAATCAATCTCCGAAAGGTATATTGAACTTTACGAAAAAATCCTTGGCGAAAAATTTGATAGAGAGGATACTTCAGATATTTACAACAGAATCAAAAATAACATCGAAAAATCTCTTACTTTACAATAAGAGAGAAATACAGAGATATGAAATTTACGTTAGACAGACACGAAAAATACAACACTATCAAATTCAACGAGGAGAAATTGGACGCAACCCTTTCTGCTGAGTTGAAATCAGAATTCCTAGCCATCCAAGGCCAAGGAATCGTCAACATGATCGTTGATTTATCTGATGTGAAATATATCGATTCTTCTGGATTGAGTGCTTTATTGGTAGGCAACAGAGTATTCCATGATGGAGGCGGTTCGTTCATCCTATCAGGAGTATCCGATCATGCGATGAAATTGATCAAGATCTCTCAATTGGACAAAGTATTGGACATACTACCTACTGTAGAAGAAGCTG
The DNA here is from genome assembly GCA_051531955.1 of Reichenbachiella sp. Taxonomy (GTDB): domain Bacteria; phylum Bacteroidota; class Bacteroidia; order Cytophagales; family Cyclobacteriaceae; genus Reichenbachiella. Next base: position 11,144 of record JAOPTS010000002.1, on the reverse strand, counting down.
TGGATATGGTATTCATGAATGACCTAGAAAAAGGACTAGAAGGAGAAGGCGAATAAGCCTTCTTTACTTTACCCTCATCTATTGCCGTTCTCAGTAAAAATATTAGGATCCAACGCATCCGTACCTGCGCATAACAGAAATCAAACTTCACAGTTGCTGACGATGATGCAGATCCCTTTCTTGATTGATTGTGGAGAAGGTACGCAAATGCAACTCAAAAAAAACAAGGTCAAGGCACAGAAGATTGATCATATTTTTATCAGCCATTTGCATGGCGACCACTATTACGGTCTGGTTGGATTGATCTCCTCCATGCATTTATATGGCAGAGCCAAAGACCTAAATATATACGGCCCTCCAGGGCTCAAAGAAATCCTACAAGTCAATCTTAAGCATTCTCAGACTTTCCTTAACTACAAGATCAATCTGACCGAATGGACGCCCAATGCGCATCAACTCTTATTTGAAAATTCAAATTTGACGGTTCATTGTTTTCCATTGAATCACAGGATCAGCTGTTCAGGTTTTCTCTTTAGAGAGAAACCAAAGAAGAGACGTATTGACAAGACTCAATTGAAGGAAGGCATTTCTCCACTCAAAATCATAAAATTGAGAGACGGAGAAGACGTGATCGACGAAGAAGGCAACATGGAGTACGAGAACAAAATGGTCACTTTCCCTCCATCACCCTCTCGATCGTATGCATTTTGTTCGGACACCAAGTACGACGAATCTATCCTCCCCTACATTGAGGGAATAGACATGCTATATCATGAAGCGACATTCATGATTGACATGGCAGCTCGTGCGGCCCATACTTTCCATTCTACTACGATAGACGCTGCTACTATTGCTAAAAAAGCCAAAGTTGGACAACTATTGATTGGACACTTTTCGACGCGATACAAAGAGCTCAAACCCATGTTAGAAGAATCACTAACGGTATTCCCTGAAACACAATTAGCAATCGAAGGGCATGAGTTTGAAGTCAGCTAAAGAATATCAACTTTTAGAGAGAAAGAATACCCTATTCCTAGTATTGGCAGGTGTATTCATCATGAATGCTTTATTGGCTGAAATATTAGGCGCCAAGATTTTCTCTCTCGAAAAAACACTTGGGACAGCCCCTGCTCAAATCAATTTATGGGGATCATTCATTCTTGATTTTAATTTGACCGCTGGCGTAGTGTTGTGGCCTGCTGTGTTTATCACCACGGACATCATCAACGAATATTTCGGCAAAAAAGGAGTTCAAAAAATTAGCTTCTTGACTGTTGGGCTCATTGCCATTGCCTTTGTACTCATCTACATTATCACCGTACTTCCGCCTGCAGATTTTTGGGTAGGACTGTATAGCGAAGGTCCTAATGGCGAATCTTTCAACATCGATTCAGCCTTTAAACTCATCTTTCAACAGGGGCTGGGCATCATAATAGGTTCATTGGTTGCTTTCCTAGTGGCGCAATTTCTAGATGTATATGTATTTCAAAAGCTTCGACAGTTGACAGGGTCTAAAATGATCTGGTTAAGAGCGACAGGCAGTACATTGATTTCTCAATTCATAGATAGCTTTGTGGTATTGATTATCGCGTTTTATCTCTGGGGGAATTGGCCGCTAGAGCAAGTGATCGCCATCGGTATCATCAACTACATCTACAAATTTGGGATTGCGATACTGATGACGCCATTTATTTATCTGGGGCACAACCTGATTGACAGATACCTAGGAAAAGAAAATGCTGAACTCATGACCAAAGAAGCTTCTGAATCCAGCAAATCATTAGTATAGAATACTAAATCATTTGGCTGTATTGCTACAGCCACCTATTACCAATATAGATTAGTAAAATGCACTTCCAGAAGTCACCCTTCAAGTAATTTCGACGAACGCATCTATTTCCACGACTACCGAAGTGTTTTCAAGGACGAGAGGTCCCAGGTCATCGTTTGATTATAATTAATCTCCTCCCCTTTGATATTCAGTGGAGAATGAAAATTATTGGTATACAATTGTCCCGTACCTAAACCTTGATGAGACAGGTTGGAATATTGAGCCGTAAACTGACAAATCGCATTGAGCCCTACATTACTTTCCAAAGCTGAAGTAACCCACCAGCCAACCCCCAATTCTTCTGCAAGATCAATCCATTCTTTAGTCGCCTCAAACCCTCCAAGGATTGAGGGTTTCAATATTATATAAGCTGGATTTACCCCAATCAGCAGCTCTCTTTTTTCTTTTGGAGAGAATACCCCTATCAACTCTTCGTCTAGCGCTATGGGCACGGGAGATCGTTTGCAAATCAGCTGCATAGAGTGAAACTGCTTGGGCATGACGGGTTGTTCAATGGAATGCAAATCAAACTGCCCCAACACATCGAGTTTTTTCAAAACATCTTGCGTCAAGAAAGCACCATTGGCATCTACTCGCAAAGTCAGCTCATCCGCTTTGTGCTTTTTACGGATAGACTTTAAGATTTTGCATTCATTATCAAAATCAATCGCACCTATTTTCATTTTGATACACTTATAGCCTTGCTCAAGCTTTTGAGCAATTTGCTCCAGCATAAAATCTTCCTCTCCCATCCATATCAACCCATTGATTGGTATCTCTAACTCCCCTGAGAAAAAGTCATTATCAAATATTTTAAACTCACCCCCATTGAGCAAGTCTAGCAGTGCCGTCTCCAACCCAAATCGAATTGCAGGCCGCTCTTGCCTGATCAGTTTTGACACTAATTTATAAACTTTCTCCTCTGAGTCAGGCATATTGTATGGTGCGAGCTCATCGATAAGCTTATCCAACTCCAACTCAAAATCGACACTATAGTCAAAACTCAAACGATCAATTATACTCACTTCTCCAAAACCTGAGACGGTTGGATTGGCAGGATCAATCAATTTGAGCATCCACGAATCTTTCGTTTTGAGGACACCTCGTGAAGTCCCCGCATCAAATTTAAAATCGAGAGTATACTTTTCGTATGAGAGTTGTAATGACATATATCAATTGGCTATTTAATAAAATTAGTTATTCGCATGAGAATATGAATGGAAAAGAAGAATTTTGAGTCTATAAAAATGCAACACATGTCAGCAAATCACACGGAACTCGACCAATACCTATATCAATTACCAGAGGAGCGCATTGCCAAACACCCCTTGAGCAATAGGGATGATAGCAAATTAATGATTTACAAAAACGGTGACATATCACATCAAGCGTTTAAAAATGTCATCACACATGTACCTGATAATGCCACCATTTTCCTCAATAACACCAAAGTCATAGCGGCTAGGTTGTTTTTCCAGAAATCAACTGGAGCCAAAATCGAAGTATTCCTGACCGAGCCTATTGCTCCACACACCGAATTCCAGCAAGCACTCAAAGTCCAACATCAATCCACTTGGAAGTGTATGATCGGGGGATTAAAGAAGTGGAAAGATCAAACCGAAATATATCTTACCCTAGGAAAAATAGAGCTCACGGCTACTTTAATTGATCGAGCCAACTGCCACGTACAATTCTCATGGAACACCGATGATGAGTTCTTGGCAATCATAGAAGCTGCTGGCCATACTCCACTCCCTCCTTATCTTAATCGTGAAGAAGAGACGGAGGACAAAGAAAGATACCAAACCGTATTTAGTGAAAAAGAAGGCGCAGTAGCTGCACCAACAGCGGGCTTACATTTTACAGATGAAATATTGGCTGACCTTGCGAATAAAAACTGCAACATCGATCGTGTCACACTCCATGTCAGCGCAGGGACTTTCCGACCGATCAAAGATGATGACTTTAGTAAGCATGACATGCACAATGAGCGCATCATCATCCATAGATACAATATTGAAAGCATACTCAGCACCAAAGGCCCCATTATGGCGGTAGGCACTACCGCATTGCGCACATTGGAAAGCACCTATTGGTATGGTGTATTGTTGACACAAGACCCAAACGCTGCTTTCTTCATTGAAAAAGACACGCCCTACCAGACTGAACCAACTGAACTAAGAGCTGCTATGCAAGCGATCTTAGATAAAATGGATACCATACAAACCGATGTTCTTAAAGGAGAGACAGAGATTTTTGTTTACCCAGGATATGAGTTCAAGGTGGTAGAAGGATTGTTCACCAATTTCCATATGTCTGCCTCAACTCTTGTATTGCTAGTGGCTGCATTTGTCGGACCTGACTGGAAAGAACTATATACCCAAGCTTTGAACAATGACTATAGGTTCCTGAGTTATGGAGACACTTCTTTGCTCTGGAGATAATTTTTTTTAGAATAAGCGCAAGTTTCGTTTTTGGTAGTCATCTAAGTAGATAAATAGATCAAAATACGAGAATTATGAAAACGACATTTTTAAAAACAGCATTAGCCATCGCAGTATTAGTCGCAGGATTTACTGCATCTGCTCAGCCTCAAAATGGACCAAATCAAAACAAAGGTCCAAAAAAGGACAAAATGGAAATGATAATTGCAAAGCTTCAATTGACTCCAGAGCAAGCGGATCAAATGAAAGCCAATCATATGGATATGAAAAAGGCTGCCCAGCCAATTCAAAATCAAATTGGAGAAAAGGAAGCAAGGTTAAGGACATTATCGACAATAGCACAACCAAATGCAAAAGACGTGGAGAAAGTAGCAAATGAAATAGCAGATTTGAGAGGAAAGCTATTTGTTATGAAAACCATGACTCGTCTTGAAACCAGAGCATTGCTAAATGAAGATCAAAAGATAATCTTTGACACCATGAAACTAAGAGAAGGTCAAAAAGATGGTCATAGAGGAGGTCAAAAATCAAATAATAAAGGTTAGTCTGATTAAATTTAAAGGAGGTTGATCATTAACCTCCTTTTGTAAACTTGACCCATTGAAGAACAACGAAATTCTGGAATTATTTGGCTCAGACAGCAAACAAGCATTTGACGCGCTCTTCAAGGCTTACAGCAGCATGGTTTTTAATGTATGTTTAAACTTTTTGCAGAATACAGAAGATGCAGAAGAGATAGCCCAAGATGTATTTATTGACGCATTTAAAAACATCAGTAAATTCAATCAACATTCTTCTCTCAAAACATGGATCTATAGAATAGCAGTTAACAAATCAATGGAAAAGATTCGGTATCGAAACAGAAAAAAACGGTTTGGTATATTTCTATCCATCTCAGACGCTAATCATACCGAAAGCCTAATTTGCAATCATCCTGCTATTGAAGAAGAAAAGGTAGAATTGGCCAGTTTGCTTCAAGTTCAAATAGAGAAACTGGCTGATAAGCAGAGAGAAGCTTTTATTATGCATCACGTAGAAGGCTTGTCTTACCAAGAGATTAGTGAAATTATGAAAACGAGCCTTTCATCAGTAGAATCGCTAATTTTCAGAGCAAAAAGGAAACTAAAAAAGATGTTGGAAATTAAAAAGGAGGAACTATGAAACAGAACTGGAACAGCGATGAAATATTTGATTCAATGAAAAATATTCAGAAGGTACCGGCACCTGTTGATTTGCATAGCAAAATCACATCGCGCCTTTTTGAAGAAAAGAAATCAAACGGATTCATAGCCCTAAAATATGCTGCAGCAATCATACTGATTATCAATGCTGTCGCCGTGTTCTTGATCATGAATAATGGTAGTGATTTAGAATTAGACACTCAATACGACCAGTATGTAGAGCATTACAATTGGTCTGAAAATGACTACTACGAATATTTAACAATTGCAGAATGAAAACTTTCTTAACAAATCCGAAAAACCTCTTTATCATCTTTTTGATGTTGATCAACGCTTTTACATTGACGATGTTAATTCGATCTCATAGCAAATCACATCCTTCATCTCGACACAACAAGGAAGCGCATAGAGATCAATTCATTATTAACAAAATTGGTTTTGATGAGCAACAAGCCAAGGAATTCAAAATTTTGAAAAAGCAACACTTTGAAGAAGTAAAACTATTGAAGAAAACGCAAAGACAAATGCGAAAACATCTGCTTTCCGACTTGAGTGACAATACTTTCAACATAGATTCTCTAGCCGACAAAATGGCACTGAATCAAGCTCTAATGGACAAATCTGCTTACTACCATTTCAGAGAATTGCGCACTATCTGTCGACCAGAGCAACTAGAAAATTTCGATTCCGTCATGGAGAAAATCATGAAGAGGATGCACAATGATGGGCCTTCTAAAAGAAATAATGGTAATAAAAAGCGTGACTAAATCACGATAAAATTTCTTCGACGTTTGCTCTCATTTTATTAGTCAAATGATCTAATGGCAGATCATTAATATCTTTTCCAAATGGATCTTCGATCTCTTCAGAGATCAACTCTAAACTAAGAAGGAAGTAATAAACAGGTAGAACAATCATAGTCGTCCAATAGCCAAATTGCCAAACCAAACCAAACGGTAACGTGAAGATGTAGAAGAAGACAAACTTCTTGATAAACATACTGTATGAGTATGGTATCGGAGTAGTATGAATTCGCTCACAGGCACCAATAATATCAGTAAACCCTTTCAATTCCTTGTCCATCATGAGATACTCAATATCAGAGATGTCTCCCCGATCTTTCATCTCTTTCACTTTAGCATACATCAACTTATTGATATGATTGGGACGATGTGTACTCGCAATTATTCCTTCTTTTATCTTATCGTCAAAGATTTCCATCTCCCCAACAACCCTACTTTCTCTCAAATGCTCCTTCATAGCCACCACTACATTTGGAATCATGTATTTAAAAAAGTCCTTTGTCTCTTCGTCTTTGGCAAACGTATTGATCCTAATCGCAAAGTTCCTAGTATCATTCACCAAGCTGCCCCACAACTTGCGACCTTCCCACCAGCGATCATAAGCGGTATTGGTTCTCAATACCAAAAACAAACCAAGAAAAATCCCTAAGATAGAATGAAAAGTCAGAACACCGGGGTAGTGCATCTTCATCAAATCCAATACTATGTACTCTAATGTTACAGTAAAAACTGTCATCATTAACAACATAGGCAATAGCCTTTTGAATACAAATCGGCTATAGAAATTAAAAACGAGCCAGTTCTTGGGATTATATTTTATCATACACTACTAAATATACTCTATCAACTAATTATAGATCGTTAGTTGATTCTTAAGTGTCCCAAAGATTGTGGATTAAGTCTAAATAAAAAAAAACTACAGGTATAATTTGACAAACAATCAGCTTTACTTTTTAAAAGCATGCCTTACTGCATTGTGAAGCATCGGTTAATTACTATATTTCCTAATTAATTGAAAATAGCGTTCTTATAAATCATCCTGCATGCGTCATTTCCTTCTTGCTACATTACTTATTCTATCTAGTCACCTGACTTTCAGTCAAATGGGCGATCTCTTTTTGACCCATCACAAATTAGATGTAGAAGGTGTTGACAATCTCAATTTTGAAATTGTCTCCAACAGCAAGGGACAACTTTGTATTGCCAATAGATCTGGCTTATTATTCTATGACGGACACAATTGGGACTACATCGCTACACCTAGCAGTGCCTTATCAATCAATTTTGATGAGAATGATAACATCTACGTAGGGTGCGTTGGTGACTTTGGAAGAATAGGTTACAAGGATAAAAAGTATCAGTTCATCTCACTAAACCCTAACAAAACTGATCACGGCTTATATTCCAAAACACTCTATAAAGATTCAAGCATTTATTTTTTGAGTGAAAACATTATTTTACGTCACCACATCTATCAAGATAAATCTTACCTATTATTTCTAGAAGATGAAGAAGATTATTTCAAAAACATATTTGAAGTAGATGGCAAACTCCTCGTCCAAACCCATGATACTATTATGCACTATCAAGGGGATTCACTTGCTGCCTTTGACTGGGACATCCCTAAAAATGCCGATTTCATATTTTTTGACAAACATCCTACACAAGACAAGTATGTAGCAGGGACTAGTGACAACAGAACCTTTATCTACCGTGCACCAAAATTCTATGAGTGTAAAATATCAAATTTCCTTGAAGAACATGAGTCATTTGTCACGAATGGAAAATGGGTAAACGAGCGATACTTTGCTTTGAGTACATTAGAGGATGGCTGCATTCTCTATGACAATCAAAAATCTGAAATCCTTGAAGTAGTCAACCAGAGCAAGGGGCTACCTGACAATCAGATATTCACGATTGGTCAAGACCAAGAGGAAGGCCTATGGATTAGTCATGAATACGGATTGAGCAGGCTTGAAATCAACATCCCTTTTAGGAGTTTTAGTAATTTCCAAGGACTCCACGGCAACATCTCAGAGATGTTTTTTCATAAAAGAAAGCTATATGTAGCAACTAGTGAAGGTGTCTACTATTTAGATAAACAGAATATTTACAAGAACACCGTTCACTATAAAGAAGTGAAAAGAAACCCTGTTTCCAACACCTCAACCGGTAAAAAGAAAAGGAAAGGAAATAAAAAGAAGTCTAGCACACCTGCTCGCAAGACCAGTAAGTCTGCCAAAACACAATATATCAAACAAGTAGAAAAAAAGCTCCTTCTCTCCAAATTTGCATTCAAACCTGTTGAAGGGATTCATTCTAAAACTGACAACTTCATTGTATATAAAAACAAGCTACTCGTTTCGGGTACTAATGGAGTCTATAGTATTGAAGATGGTAAAGGCGAATTGGTTATTCATGAGCCTGTTCGACTGATCGAAAAAGAACGGAAAACTGACCGTTTGATCATCAGTACCTATTTTGATGAAATCAAATTGTATGAGTTACAAGATGATCAATTTTGGATACAAAGCGACTCAATTGACCTACATGGCAACCTCATCCTTAACACGCTCAATGATGCAAGTGGACGTACCTGGTTTATAACTCCAGAGTACCTATATGAATTCAATGCTTTAAATTCCGAAAACCCGGACTACAACACCTATGAATTCGACAACCCTTTTGTCGATCAGGCCAAACTAGCCTATATAGATCAGCAACTCTACTTAATCAACAACCAAGGTTACTTCTATCTTGATACAACCTTAGAGAAAATTGTGGAAGACTCGACTCTGATGAAAGAGATTGGACGACCTGTCAAACACCACCAGCAAAGAAATGGGTTAGTATGGGTCTACAATGGAGAAAACTGGTTTAGGATCAACAAAGACAAATCTGTTGAAGAACATGGACTTTTTAGATTATTTCCTGAGATGAATTTCATTTCGGAATTTGGCGGAAGATTGTGGTTGGTGAATGATCACCAAGAAATACTCCAGCATGATGAGGCTATCAGTGACACCTTAATTTCTAAAAACCATATGTTTTTCAGAAAGGTGACGACTAATAAAGGGGATGCACAAATCTCCGAGCATATGTATTTTGACGATGATGAAACCATTGTTCACTTTCAACTATCCCGACCCGACTACAGAGGCATTCTCAACACCGAGTTTCAATATAAACTAAAAGGGCTGAACGACGCATGGTCAGAATGGAGTGAGAAAACGAACATTGATTTCAACTACCTACATGCAGGAATCTATACACTAGATGTTAGATCGAGAGATTCATTTGGCCATATTCAAGAATCCGAAAACATCAAATTTACTGTCCGTCCACATTATTGGCAGACCTTGTGGTTTTATGGGCTACAAATAGCGCTGATGCTGTTTTTGGTCGTTGGCTCCATTATTCTGAACCGTCGAGCACACACCAAATATGTATTGGTCACAGAAGCCCTATCTATTATCACCATCGTGATGATCATCGAATTTTTACAGTCAGCAGCTGGTAATTATTTGAGTATCCAGAGTTCGCCCGTGGTAGATTTCGCTCTTGATGTTGGCATTGCGCTGTTGGTATTCCCGTTGGAGCAATTACTCAAGAAATACATGAAAGTCGGAAAGAGTACTGGCCCAGGTTTGCAAGGCAAGGGATTTTTAGATCTACTGAAAGGCCCATTTCAAAAGAAGGAAGCGTCTCCCAAAAAGAAAGCTGTATCAGAAAAGAAAGAAGTCGTAGATAAGAAAGAAGTAACCTCTAAAAAGGAAGAAACTACTCCAAAGAAAAAACAGACTTCTCCTAAAAAGAAACCGACTGCATGATGACAAAATCATGACCATCTTTGGTATAGGTATGATCAGTGGTTTTCATCCCGAATCGTTCGTAAAAACCTAACGCTGAGGCACGTGCATTACACCACACTTTNNGCGAACCATACCCTTTCCCTTGATAGGAATCCAATGTGCAGAATTTCCGAAACTGCAATTCACTGTTTTCAATAAAAAGTGAAATCACCGAGATCACCTCCTCATCAATGTAAATACCCAAATGCTCACCTTTATGATCCAACTCCAATTTGACACTGTCGATTTCAAACTCTGGATACATGATATCGCGACGCATTTGCCATACCAGCGACAAGTCAACTGACCGAATCTCTATGTTACTTTTCTTTGACATATTTTTCGATATTCAACTGACTCACACCTAGAGATTCTATCTCTTCTCGACCAGTCTGGATCAAGGTATCACCACTCATCGTCATCACAAACTCAAAATCATTACCTTCCCATTCTCTGTAATTCAAGAACATCAGGTGCTCGACATAATTACTACCATCAAAGTCATAGGTACCTCCTCCTGCTACATATACTGCAGTAGAGTCTTGCCCCTTGTTGAGGTCATGCTTCATAAATGCGAAATGTGACGCATTGATTATTTTGATAAACTCCTGTCCTTTAGTATAGTCAGTCACTGTTGTATCTCCTTGCTTGACAATCGTACCAGTGATCAGCCTCCAAGTACCATTTATTTGTAACTTTTCACTTCGGTCGCTGCATCCAAATATCATCAAAGTCCCTAGCGCTATTATCATTACTGTTTTCATACTGTTCTCTTTTTTTTACAATAAAACCTATTCATTCTCCTTGATAAAATTAATTCGCTGAATAACGCCTCTTTATCGCTAGTGAGCCGACACCACCTTGACTGTCCACCCATCCGTCACCTTCAACTTTATATCTGTTTTGAAAATCCAATTAATCAACAGACTGGTCCCTATCGAAGCACCCAATGAATAAAAGAGCTGTTGGGTATTGTTAAAATTATCATTTGCACCGATAGAATAATATATCCCCACACCTACTCCAATACTCAC
>JAOPTS010000001.1:0-60521 GCA_051531955.1 Reichenbachiella sp. | reverse complement strand
GAACAATTTAATGTCACAGAAGACTTTACTTGGTCATGGGACTTTGATGAAGATGGTGCAGAAGATAGTGCTGAGGCAGGAAATGTGGAACATACCTTGCCTGCCGTTGGCTTGCACAATGTTACAGTGACGTTAAATGATGCGCTCGGTTGTGAAACAACCTATTCCAAGGAGATAGAATCAATAACTGGCACTGGAGGCGGTTCTGAACCAGTCATTGTATTCGACCCCAATGATAAAACTTATGGTGATGTTAACTATGACCTATCTGCTACCAGTACAACAGAGGGGACATTTCGATTTGTGAGTTCAGACGAAACCGTAATCTCTATTGTTGACAATACTGTAACGATTAACGGCGTAGGCACTAGTACCATCACAGCTCAACTCATTTCTACCTTAGATGTCCTATTAGGAGAAACTGAAAGAGAAATATTGATTAATAAACATTTGCTCGTAGTATCAATAGAGGATACAGAACGGGCCTTTGGTGATGAAAATCCAGAGGCTTTACTATCTTTTGAGGGCTTTGTTAATGATGAAACTAGTGCAGTAATTGATGAACTTCCTTCAGCCATATTTGGGACAGAGCAAAGTTCCGTTGCAGGAGATTATTTGATTGAACTAAGCGGTGGCTTTGATGACAATTACGAATTACTGTTAATTAATGGGCAATTAACAGTACTCCCAGAACCATTGATTGTTTTCAGTTTGATCAATAAAACTTATGGTGATGAAGCGTTCCAATTGTCAGCTACCAGTACAACGCAGGGAACCATGCGTTATGTCAGTTCGGCTGATACTGTTATCTCAATTCAAAATAGTCTAGCAACTATTCTCAGCGCAGGAGCCAGCACCATTACAGCTCAACTCCTGTCATCTGATGATGTCATCTTGACTCAACTAGCACTAGAAATGGTGATTGACAAACAACTGCTCATCGTAGAAGTAGAAGACTTGGAACGCGCCTTTGGTGATGAAAATCCAGAGGCTTTACTATCTTTTGAGGGCTTTGTTAATGATGAAACTAGTGCAGTAATTGATGAACTTCCTTCAGCCATATTTGGGACAGAGCAAAGTTCCGTTGCAGGAGATTATTTGATTGAACTAAGTGGTGGCTTTGATGACAATTACGAATTACTGTTAATTAATGGGCAATTAACAGTACTCCCAGAACCATTGATTGTTTTCAGTTTGATCAATAAAACTTATGGTGATGAAGCGTTCCAATTGTCAGCTACCAGTACAACGGAGGGAACCATGCTTTATGTAAGTTCAGATGAAACCGTTATCTCAATTGAGAATGATACAGCAACTATTCTCAGCGTAGGAGCTAGTACCATTACAGCTCAACTCTTATCACCTGATGATGTCACCTTGACTCAACTAGCACTAGAAATGGTGATTGACAAACAACTGCTAATCGTAAAAGTAGAAGACTTGGAACGTACCTATGGTGCTGAAAATCCAGAGGCCTTGTTTTCTTTCGACGGGTTTGTAAATGACGATAATAGTACTGTAATTGATGAGTTGCCCGCTGTTGTTTTCGAAGCAGGACAAAGTTCAGGTGTTGGTGAGTATATCATTGAATTGATCAGTGGGACTGATGACAATTATGAATTACTCCCTCTAGACGCAGAGTTGACTGTACTTCCTGCTCCACTGACCATCACAGCTGATAATCAGTCCATGGACCGCACAAGTTCATTGCCAGAGTTGACGGTGAGTTATGAGGGTTTTGTCAATGAAGAGGATGCATCTGTAGTGACAGATATTAATCTAATCACACAAGCCTCCTCTAATAGCCCGGCAGGTACTTATGACATATTCATACAAGGGGGTTTAAGTTCCAATTATACACTGGACTTTGTATCAGGACTATTAACAATCAATGAAATCTTGGGGATAGCTCAAAACTCAGTTGATAGGGAAATGTTGATCTACCCTAATCCATCTTCAAGTACGTTTCGTTTATTAAATGACCATAATGTGCAATCTGTACAGATTTATGATTTGCTAGGCAAGCAGGTAAAACGTTTTAATTCGGGAATTTCGGAGTTTAATATCTCTGACCTCAAGTCTGGACGCTACCTATTAAAAATCATGACGAATGAAGATCAATTACACTATGACCTAATCAAAAACTAAACGGCAGACAACAACAATGTAGTTTGGTAGACTGCAATATTAATGATCAAAGGAGCTGAGAAATTGGCTCCTTTTTTCTTTTCAGAACTTGATTACATAACTTGGCGCCTTGAGAACGAAATGATATATGTCTGACAACAAAAGAAGGAAATTCATTAAAGCAAGTGGCCTTGCATTAGCAGCAGGTGCAACGGCATCTTTGGCCTCATGTGGTGAAAAAATCATCAAAAAGGAAATTCCTAACATCAACTTTAACAAGAACTTCCAATGGAAAATGGTAACTACATGGCCACCTAATTTCCCCGTATTAGGCGAAGGTTGCAAACTCATGGCCAAGTGGGTTGAGCAAATGAGTGGTGGTCGATTAAAGATCGACGTATATGGAGGTGGAGAACTCATCCCTTCTCTAGAATGCTTTGATGCCGTGAGTCATGGTGCTGTAGAGATGGCCAGTGGGTCTGGTTACTATTGGGCAGGTAAGGTTCCTGCAGCTACTTTGTTTTCTTCTGTGCCCTTTGGCGTATCAGCTCAGCAAATGAATACTTGGTTACTCAATGCTGGCGGGCTTAAACTTTGGGAAGAGATATATGAACCATTCAATTTGATTCCTATGCCCGGAGGCAATACCGGTCAACAAGCTGGTGGGTGGTACAACAAGGAAATCAACTCAATAGACGACTACAAAGGACTCAAAATCAGAATGCCAGGCATTGGCGGCAAGATCATCAATGAAGTGGGCGGTACATCAGTCCTAGTGGCAGGTGGAGAATTATTCACCAATCTCGAAAGAGGCGTAATCGATGCGACCGAATGGATTGGGCCGTATCACGATTACAAAATGGGCTTTCATCGTGTAGCCAAACATTACTACTTTCCAGGGTGGCATGAGCCAGGTACGGTACTCGAGATGACGATGAACAAAGACAAGTTCAATGAATTGCCAAAAGATCTACAAGAGATCTTGATCTCTGCCAACCTACGGTTGAATCAATGGATGCTCAGCGAGTTTGATGCTAAGAATGCGATCTATCTTGAAAAGATGATTGATGAAGGTGTAGACATTCGTAATTTTTCCAGCGAAGTATTAGCGGATATGAAAACTGTGTCAGAGCAAGTGCTAGAAGATATGGTGAACACAGATGCTCAGAGTAAGAAGATTTATGATCATTTCTTGGACTTCAGAAAGAAAGCGGATCGTTGGGAAAAGGTTAGTAGAGCTGGGTTGTAAAAGCCCTCGGAGTAAGCTTTAGAGTAATTAACCTCTAGAGCGTAAAAAAAGCGAGACTAAGTCTCGCTCCTTCATGAAAAAATTTCCTCGTTACCAATAATGTTGATATTGAGCAGGCTTAATGCTGTTCATTCTCAAATAGATGGTGGCTTGCGCACGATGGTGAATAATATGTGCACTCATGGCCGTAATTACCTCTCTATACGATTTGGTAAAAGGACCAGTTGGAAAGAATGTAAAATTATATCTAGTATCTAATTCCTTGTCACTCATGTTTTCAAAAGAAGCAATACAGACGTCATAACTTGTCGAAACTAGTGTCTTGAGTTCTGATTTGTTTAACGCCACTGCCTCTGCTTTTCCAAACTCTGGAAACTTAGTACTCAACTCTACTTGAGAGAAGATGGTTTCTAAAATCAATTGCGTATTAGAAATGTGTTTGAATAGCTGAGAAAAAGTACGGATAGAATCCATTGGAGAATATTCCATTTTTTCTTCCGGCATCTGCTCAATAAGTGCAAGCGCAAACTCTTTTTGATCCTTCCAGATGCGAGCTGTTTCTTGAGCGAAAGTACTTACTTTCTTTGCATCATTAACCTCAGCGGATTGACAAGACAATGTGATAATAAATAGGGCTACTGCCGTTAAAGTCGTTTTTATAGTTTTCATTGTGATATGTTTGATTGTTTACAATGACCACCTTAACGGGCAGAGGTTTCCTTACAGATGAAAAATAACGAGTCAAAAAGTACGGAATTATAAAGTCGAACCTTTTGATATCAAGAGTCTACCTTCATCAACGATATATTGGTGTTAATCGTAAAATATGATTTTGGCGTCATCCCTGTATGTTTCTTAAATGCCGTGTTGAACGTTGTTTTAGAATTAAACCCAGCCTCTTTCGCTATGCCCACTAGGTTGTAATTATCATACTTCCCAGAATTTTTGTATTCAATAAAACATTTGATACGATACGAATTGACAAAATCGAAAAAGTTCATATTGAACCCTTCATTAATGATTCTGGATATTTCCGTAGAATTATAATTAGCGTTAATTTCCAAATCACTCTTAGAGAGTTTGGGGTTCAAAAACAGCTTTTTGGATTGCATGAGTATTTTCAATTCTTTAATCCCTTTTTCCATATCGAGTACAGAGAGTCTTGAACCTTGATATTTTTCCTTTTCAACAGACAACTGAAAAAGCTGAGGTTGACTCATCGTAAAATAGCCAATGCCATAAACTAGGAAGGTTATAAAAATCCATACCAAACTATAAAGGGAAAAATCGGGTTTTGAAAAACTCAATAATGTTGACACCACGCTCACTCCCCAAACAGCTAAACATACACCCGTCCCAATTAGCAATACCAATAGATAATTAGCATTTGTGGTATAGGATATACTTTTATGCAACTGATTTTTATAGATACTCAATTCTTGAATAGACTTAATCCAAAAGATAATATTGGTGATAAGTGCACTCGTCAAAATAATATGAATAGGTAATAAAAATGCACCCCCTTTCGCCATTTCATTGTATTGTACACCATCGATAGATACAACTACGATTACATATACGAGATGACACATCGCAAGTATAAAGTGCCACCAAATAATTTTTATTCCCCCTTCATACTTGGTCAATAGCGACCGAATATACAACAGTAATAATGGTCCATAGAGATACAAAATGATATCTGGTATCATGGCCCACTTATAACTAATGGCTAAGATTTTTGGAGAGTAAGTCAGCCTACCGATCAGAGCAATTGAAATTAGGACAATCAGCGCTATCAAATATTGATTGGCTTTCTTATTTCTGTTTTTGATGCTGAGAAGAGCAAGTATCAGAATGATGCTTTGTACAAATCCACTGATAAGTACAAAGTTCATGATGTTGATGGGGATCATAGACAATTGGTTTTGCGATATAGGTATACGCTGACAGCCAAATGAAGTTACTTACAGAAAAAATAAATTTTAATTGCTTGAGGGTCAACTATAGTAACTTTTTGGTTACTAGGAAACCAATTCGTAACTACTTGACAAACTGTATTATAATGATGAGTATTGACTTTTGAATCAAACTAATATCATTATGAAAAAGAACATTGGAAAGGTAGATAAGGCAATAAGACTGATCATGAGCATTGCTATGATAGTAGCATATTTTATGCTTAGCCTTTCTCCCATTTGGGGTATAGTCCTTATAGGATCAGGGGCTACATTAATACTAACTGTAGTAATGAACTGGTGCCCAATGTGTGCATTACTTGGAATAAATACTTGTGAAGTATCTCCAAAGAAATCTTAATTATCACAAACCTCTTGCTACAAGAGGTTTTGTTTTTTTGCCTCCACTATCTGATTTTCTATCTCTATTGAATCAAAATATTGACCCAACTTTTCTTTGTTATCATTCATATATTGGAGCCCAAACTGAGCGAGAGAAAGAATAATAGGTTCAATACTTTTTCCCATCAGACTCATTTTATAAACTACCTTGGGAGGAATCTGTGGAAATTCTTCTCTCGTCAAAAACCCATCTTCAACCAATTCGATGAGGCTCTGTGTCAATACTTTTTTACTTATCCCAGGCAACATTCTTGATAGTTCTCCAAACCTACAGCCACTATCGAACTGGCTTATTTGAAATAGTAGATGAGCTTTCCATTTAGACGAAATCAGTCCAATAGCGATGGTAGCAGGACAAAGAATAGCAGTTTTTTTCATAATTAATTATTTCACCACTCTATCATCAGCATGACATTTGGTGCAAAACCAATGGCATATCTCGAAATAAAATCAGGTGGATTTCCTTTGTAAACCTGATCAACCAAGATTTCGTTATCAAACACATTGATTAAAGAAACGCCAAGGGAGGCCGACCACTTTCTACTTTCTGTTTTTGGTAATTTATAAGAGGCTGATATATCCAAAGTATGGTATGCATCATATCGCTCTGGTAAATTATCAAATGGTGTCATAATTGGAGGCGGTCCATTTCCACCCATTGGTGGAGGTGGCCTATCAGTAGGAGGTTCAAAATTTTTCAAGAATATGTTTTCTGCATCCACCATATCCAATGATTTAGCCCAAAGGCCAGAAGCATACTTCCAAGAAGCAGATACCTTCAATTGTCGCCACTCATAAGCCGCTCCTATATACAGCACATGTGGCTGCACATACTTTGCAGGATAACTAATGTCTTGCGCTGTGTCTATCGATATCTCTGACTGACTATAACTATAAGATGCCCACATATCCAGATTTTTGTTCAATCGCTTTTTCAACAATACATCCACACCTCTGATCCATTGGTCACCAGTATGGGTTACTGATTCATCGCTTAGCCTCCTCGTTTCATAAATGGAAATGTTATCCATTGTTTTACTATAGCCTTCTATATCTAACACCCATCCTCTATCATGGATGATCGTACCCAATGTGTATTGTTGGCCGGTGATGATATTGCCCATTTTTTCATCCGCCAGTGTCCACAGTTCATTGTCAAAACCACCCGCACTAAATTCCAAATACTTCAATTGACTCAAAAATTGATGGTAAAGACCAGCAGAGCCTTTGAAAATCAACCAATCATTGGCATCATAAGTCACGAACAATCGTGGATCAAGTTTCACTGTATTGAGCAAGGAATAGTAGGTTCCTCTTACACCCGCATTGATTTGCCATTGATTCATGGAGATTAAATCCAGGTTGACGTACGGCGAAACCGAGTGACTATTAGTTGTCTGATTGAAGAAGTATGGTTCATCTGCCATTACAACATTATGATGATCAATTATCACTTCCTGCCATTTGTAATCCAGTCCTATTTCCAAGTTGTTTTTTCCCAATGCTATTGAAACCTCCTCTTTCAAATTAAAATCCGTCAACTCATTGGTAGAGATATAATTGTCTCTAGGTGCTGAGGTGCTCGGTTTAGATCTATAATCAAACGTATAATTCGATATAGTTGCCGAAAATTCATTTTTAAAGCTCTCACTCAATTGGCTTTTGAAATTCAGATTCACTCCGAGGTTTTGGAATCTATTTTCGTCTTGAGACATCTTCACAGAGTCTAACCCAACACCCAAATAGGTCACATCATTATTCGTGTAAATAACAGAAGCCGCAAACCTGTTTCTTTTATTGATTTGGTATATTATTTTGGCATTGTAATCCTCGAATATCGTCTCAATATCAGCATCGATACTGCCTGTAGAATCTACAATACCAGTTCCTGAAAATACAGACTCTGATATGGCTGTCAGTTTAGTTGATTGAAAACCCGGAGGTAAAGAACGCCGCGCCCCTACTGATATCCCTATTTTCTTACCGATAGGTGTCTTTCCATATGCAGTATAATAAAGTAAATTTGCGCCAACACCACCCCCAAATTGACTAGCATTCGTTTGATCAGATTTGATGACGATTGCTCCTCCCACTCTACCGCCTAATCTTGGATGAAAACCACTTCGATAAACTTCTACTTCATCAATTACCTTGGGATTATAGGGCGAGATCGTTCCATAATAATGCCCTCTGTGATATATCGGAATATTGTCAAACAAAATCAGTGATTGATCCGTCGAACTACCTCTTATATACAGATTACCTGCTCGGCTATCTGGGGAAGTAATACCTGGCAGAGCAGCCAATGAAGCAAATATATCCCCGTCCGTTTCACCAGGTAAAAGTGCCAAGTCTTTGGTTTCGATATTGACATTTTGCATACCTGATCCTAGATCAATGCCTGTTGTCAAATAATCCTCAATCGTAAAGCCCGTTAATTGTACAGTTATTGGTGAAATCGATTGCGTGATTTGATGGTTGTTGATAAGTTGTGCCAATGGCACTTCAATTTTTTCATAGCCTATAGCATATAATATAAGTGTATCATATGGGCTTGGTTTGTATTCGAATAAAACAGCAGTAGTGTTAAATATAGAAGGAATCGTTTTGCCATTTTTAAAAACGAAAATATCAGCTGGTGAAATACTCTTTTGATCAATAGAATCAATTAACGAGATTTTATAGTCCTGCACAACAGGCGAAAAAGAGTAATAATTATCACCCAAATTGTTGACCGTCAAAGGAAGGTTATTCTGAACTTCAGTAAAAAATAAATTGATATCCTCTTCATATTCAAAATTCAATTCAATCAAATCAAAAAAGCCTTGGTCATAGGCAAATTTGATTCCCTGCTCCTCCTCATACTCTTCTAAGATTATTTCAATTGATTGTCCCTGTGCCATTAATAAAAATGGTGCAAAAATCAAAAAGGATAGAAGTCCGACTATTTTCATAAATTCAATCAAATATTATTCTGACAAAAACACTTGATTACCTTTTACTTCGTACTGTATTCCCAGTGTAGTAAAAACTATTTTCAACGCCTGCTTCAAATCATCCTTTGGTATAGACCCAGTAAATCGTCTTTCCATATTGATATTACCAACGGAGATTTTAGCTCCATAAAGATTCTCCAATTCTAAGATCACCAATTCAAGAGGAGCATTTTTAAAAGTGGGCTCAGCCATAATCCAATAAGGTTCCGAATGTTCAATAAGGATTTTACCTTCCCATTTTCCATTCTTAAAATGACTTGACTCTCCTTTCGTCAAGATGATAGATTCCTTATTCAACCCTTTAGCACGAACTTTCCCCTCATAACAAGTGACCTGCATTGCAATATCATACATCACTATGTCAAACGAGGTGCCCAATACTTCAACACTTCCATTATCCGTATTGACACTGAAAGGAGATCCCTTTTTCACTTCAAAATGACCCTTTCCTTGTAAAGAAAGAGAACGTTGCTCGATTGTCCAATCATCGCTACTCCAACTCAACTCCGAATTAGGGCCCAATACTGCAATCGAACCATCTGGTAATTCAACTTCCATTGTCTGACCTATTTCTGTTGAATAGCTAACCTCACTATTGAGTAACCACATAGCACCTACTGCTAAAATCAATACAATGGACGCAGCTACCGAATAGGGTACAAACCTCCTTATTGATACCAATTTGCCACTTTTCGGTTTTGAAGTAATAATTTGTGGCTCAAATACTGTCGCATCCAAACTTGGCTTCCATTGGTCTACTTCACCAAGGATCTGCTTATACTTTCGAAAGTCATCTATTCCAATTTGATCTATTAAGGATTGATCGGTAATATCTCCATTGAGCCATTGGTTCAATAATTGATCGATATCTTGATTATTTGTTGACATAATTTTTGGTCTCTATACGAATACAACGGTGCTGATTACCAATACCCTACTAAATTTTGAAATCTTTTAATTCGTCTAGGTTTTCTCTCATGTGACGCAGAGAAGAAGTAATATGCTTTTCGACAGTTTTGATAGAGATATCGAGAGCTTCAGAAATTTCTTTATTAGGGATTTTATCAATCCTACTCATTAAAAATACCGCCCGTTGTTTGTCTGGTAACGCTGAAATAACTGCTTCCAATTTTTCTTTAAACTCCTCCTCTCGATAGACATATTCTGGATTACCTTCTAATCTATCACTCGTTGTTGCCTCATGTTTTTCAAATTTGAGGATGACTTTATCATGACTCATTGCATCTAAAAACAACCGGTTGGCGACAGTGAACAAATAGCTCTTGGCTTTTTCAAAAGGAACTTTACTGCAATTTTGCCAGAGTTTAGTAAATGCATCTTGCGAACAATCTTTGGCCTTCTCAAGGCTTCCAAACCGATAATACAAGAAGTTACGTAGTGCTTCTACATGTTCTTTATGGACTTGAAAAAATACGAGCTCTTCACAGACAGTTTTACTGGTCATACCAAGATTATGATTTAGGAGTTTTCAAAGGTAATGCAGGAAGACTTAAATTAGATGTCTATTCTTTAATGGTATTCTCCAATCCATCTTATTTTGATTAATAAAGGTGATCAATGCCTGCAATGTAACTGCCACAAATCATATTTAATTTCTCTTCCTACGGTTGCATAGACACGTCCAATTAGCTTTTTTTACATTCAAGTTAATTACCATGAAAAAAATTATAGGTTCCATTTTTACACCTGTTTACTGGCTCTATTACGGGGTGTTACTTGTTCTTTTTCATCCCATTCAAGTGATTTGCAGGGTGCTTGGTGGTTACCCTCTTAGAAAAAAATCAGTTGACTTTCTAAATGTCTTATTGATATATGGCCTTTGGATTATGGGAGCCAAAATCAAATATTCTGGCTTAGAAAAAATCCCAAAAAAAGGACCCTTTATCATTGTGTCTAATCACCAAAATTCATTCGATATTTCACCTATAGTTTGGGGTTTTCGACCACATCACCCAAAATTTGTTTCCAAAAAAGAACTTGCTAAAGGAATCCCTAGCATCTCCTACAACCTAAGACATGGTGGTTCAGCATTGATTGATCGCAACAATAGAAGACAATCAATTACAGCAATATTGAACTTGGGCAAACATATCGAAGAAGAAAAATACTGTGCCAGCATATTTCCAGAAGGAACACGGAGTAAGACTGGGGAAATCAATCATTTCAAAGAAGCGGGCATTGAAGCCCTACTGAGAACTTCACCATCCAGTGTCATTGTACCTTTCGTCATTGACGGCCATCACCAATTGATGCCAAGCGGTTTCTTCCCCTTGACTTTTGGTGTCACACTCAATTACTCTGTATTAGATCCTGTAGACCCCAAAGGCAAAGAACCAAAAGTACTTGCCAATGAGTTAGAAACCTTAGTTAGAGATCACCTCAATTCATAATTTTCCAAACTCTCTTGGTAGGTAGACAAAGCTCGCTAGCGAACTTATGTTCTACCATTGGCATAGGGTATTCCATTCTGGTTTGCCTCATAAGTAAATTTTATCACTCCGCTTTGGCACTCGTCTTATTCAACATATATCTGGCAATTTTCCACTCACCATCTACTTTTTCGAATACGAAAAGTTCACGGTTCTCTTCTGGTACAGTTTGTCCGTTTGCATGTATTAATACCGTTCCCTTTGAACTAGTAGTTGCAAAAGCCATGTCCCCCTCTACCACAATCTCCTCAATGTAAAACTCAATATTGAGTTGAATTTGAGTGAAAATAAACTGATAGGATGCCAATATGTTTTCTGTTCCAATAGCAGATGGTGCTTCGGTTGGCATGAAGATTCCGTCCTTGATATAGAGGCTGCTCGCCAATTTAGCATCAGAAGTATTCAATGACTTTTTATACTCCTCCAGCAATTGTTCAATTGCTTTCTTATTATCCTTTTCCATGTTTTCTACTTGTCTTTGATTGAATGAACTCAACACTAAAAATGTCAGTGCTAAAAAAAACACGATGCGTTTCAAATTATGATATGCCATGATTCCTTTGTTAAATTATTGACAATACAAAGATGAGTGAAACACGAGAGTGCCACCTATAAAGTAGTTGAAGAAAGAATCTTAAGGTAGTTTAAGAATTCGACATTCGTTTTCTGATGGTACTCAAAAACTCAGGGGTTACACCAAGATAAGATGCAATTTGAACATTGGATATACGATTGAAGAGGTCCGGGTAGCGATTCATAAAATCAACATAACGTTCCTCTGCAGTAGAACTAATATTTTGCAATATCCTCCTTTGAGCACTCATCAATGCATTTTCGGTGAACACTCTAAAAATCCTGTTGAATTTGGGGTACTCCACAAATAAGGAAAGTTGGTCTTCCTTTTTGATTTGTAGAATCACCGCGTTCTCCATCGCTTCTATATAAAGTAGACTAGCTTCTTCACTGTGAAAACTAGCAATGTCTCCTATCCACCAGTTTTCCATTCCAAATTGGAGATTATGCTCTTTGGCATTTTGATCCACCATATACATTCTAAAACAGCCAGCCACAATGAAGGTGTTGTATTTACAAATATCTCCGTTTTGCAGTATAAACTGCCGCCATTTGACTTTTCGCTCAACGAACCTCGAACGTACAGCTTCCTTCTCTTCATCAGAAAGAGACAAGTGACTATTGAAATATTCGACTATAGTTTTTACGCTCATTTTGTCAAGGTAGTCAAGCTAACACGCCTAAATATTATAGCTATTTCCACCTAGATGCTTTCCAGAGCTTTTGTTGCTCCTTAGTTAAAAATGTCCATGTAATAATACGGCTGGCTTTATTTCCTTGGCCCATTGGGATAATACTCATTTTTGTCACCCCAGCTTTGTTCAAGGTCTCTTCGATTACTCTGATATGAGATTGTTTCGACACCAGGGTTGAAAACCAAAAAACAGACTCAGCGAAATTCTTACTTTGTCGGATGTATTCTTTGATGAACTTGCTCTCACCGCCATCACACCACAATTCATTGGGTTGGCCGCCAAAATTCAATATTACCGTTTTGGCTTTTCCCTCCGAAAGGTTTTTTACCTTTCTTTGACTCCCCTTTTGTGCTTCATAAGCCGAACTATGAAATGGCGGATTGCAAACCGAAAAATCGATTTTTTCCTCCATTGTGATTACGCCATAGAGAATGTCACTCTTCTCTTTTTGCAACCTCAACTCCACTTTCCCTTTTAGGTTATCATTCTGGTCTACGATCTTCTGTGCTGATTCCAGTGAAACTTCATCTATATCCGAACCTATAAAAGACCATTCATATTCAGACCGACCAATGATTGGATATATCGCGCTAGCACCAACTCCAATATCCAAACAAGTGAACTTGTCGCCCTTAGGAATCTTACCAAAATTATTGCTACACAACCAATCTGCAAAGTGATGAATGTAATCAGCTCTTCCCGGAATTGGGGGGCAAAGGTATTTTTCAGGAACTTCCCAATAGTCTATTCCATACTGCAACTTCAAAAGTGCTTTGTTCAATTCTTTGACTGCTTTTGGGTCAGCAAAGTCAATGGACTCATCCCCATATAAATTGGGACGAACATAGGGCTTTAGCTCAGGATCTACGTCGATCAAAGCTTTTAAGTCATATCTACCTTGATGCTTATTTCTTGGATGTAATTTCGGAATTACTTTAACCTGTTTTAGTTTTCCTCCCATAGTTCTTACTTGTCCTGTTCCTCTCTCAAATAAGTTCCTAACAACTTCTCCAACAATTCGTCCTTAGACAAATGCATCAATTGCTCTTTGAATTCTTTTTTGGCAGCTTCATCTAATTTATCACCTACTGGTTTAGATTTTGCAATTTTACCTCCCCATATAATAGCCTTGTCAACCAATTGATCTTTTTCACTTGGTACGGGCAATAGTTCCATTTTGATCTTCAACTCAGCAGCGATCAATTCCAATTTTTCTTTTTCCTCACGGAAAACAAATGTCAAACAAGTGCCTGTCTTGCCCGCTCTTGAAGTTCTACCACTTCGGTGGGTGTAAGAATCTGCTAAGTCTGGCAAATGATATTGAAACACCGTCGCGACATCTTCCACATCCACTCCTCTTGCTGCAACATCCGTCGCAATTAAAAAGTTGATTTGGCCAGCACGGAATTGATCCATTACTTTGTTGCGCAACCCTTGTGGCAAATCACCATGAATGGCACCACAACTAAATTTATTGGTAGAAAGCTGTTTAAACAATTTCTGCACACCGGACTTGGTTCTACAGAAAATGATAGCTTTATCTTCGCCATTCGCTTTTAGAAAGTGAAGCAATACATTTTGCTTTTCTTCAGCAGATATTACTACGTATTGGTGCTTGATACCTTTGTTGGTGCCTTTGGCCTCATCCATCAATACTCTCACCAAATCTTTGTGCAAGTACTTTTTGACAATGCCTTTTATCTCGGTGGGCATAGTTGCGGAGAACAACCATGTCGCATAGTTTCTCTTGGCAGTCGCCAATATTTTATCAATATCTGTACGAAAACCTTTCAGGAGCATTTCGTCTGCTTCATCAAAAATCACATAATCAACTGTTTCCAAGTTCACTACTTTTCTTTGGACCAAATCCATCAATCTACCTGGGGTAGCCACAATGATATGAGAGCCATTGCTCAAATCATGAATCTGATTTTTCAATGCAACTCCACCATAAACGGACTCAATTTTGATTTCTGGTAAATATTTAGCCAATCCCATCAACTCAGAACCTACTTGCTCACACAACTCTCTAGTCGGCACTAACACTATTCCTTGAATAGTACCTTTAGTTGTGTCGATTTTAGAAAGTAATGGTATTCCGAATGCAAACGTCTTTCCTGTACCTGTAGCTGATCTACCTATGAAGTCTCCTTCATGATCCAGTAGTACGGGAATAGATTTGGCTTGTATTTCACTAGGTGTGTGAATACCGCTTTCCTCCAAAAATTTGGTGACAGCTGGGTTGATATTGATTGACGAAAAATTATCCATGCGCAAAGGTCATGAATAAAGAGGATAATTATAGTGGCGCAACTCAACTTCACACTATTTAATTTTCACAAAAAAAGCGACTATTAAGAATAGTCGCCTTCAATTTTTTAAGGTGTGATTAATTCACATCAGGTTTAATTACTCACAATACTTTCAAGATACGAAATATCTTGATTCGGAAAAGGGTTAAAGAACCCTTGGCTTAATTCTACTTTGGCCATATTAGACCCTGTAGTAGCATTCACATTGTATATCGCAACATTCAATTTTCTAACGTCTGCTGTTCTAAACAGAAATAGACATCCCAGATATAGACACACCATCAAGGCCAGCTTGATGTTCAAAAAATTTTGAGTAGGGGTTCTAATCATATAATTTAGTTTGATTGGGAATGCAAGTTCGGTAATATTTGATCGATTATCAATACTTGTATTTAGGTATATTTTAGTAGGTCTTTTTACCTATATATTTCATTTAATATCCCAGCCAACCTTATTCCTCCCTTCAACAACCTTTCGTTCACAGTGCCAATATGGTCATAATTGTATCGGTAAGACAATCTGTTGTTTTCAGGAATATCATATATCTCCTCGCGATAACCAATCGCTTCTTCTAGCCAAATACTAATACCATCGGATTGCCATTTCTCCTCTTCTTCTTTGGTCGCAATATCTATCCAAGCTACATATTCGATATAACTCAGTTGCTGATAATCAATTAACCCACTGTCCCAAACCCGGTGTAGGTTGGACTTTTCATACATGAATTCTACTTTGACTTCATTTCCTCCTTTATCTGTACCGTTACCAACATGCATCGGCTGATGAATATCTCCAACTAAATGGACCAAGTATTTTAGATTTTCGAGCTCTTTCTCGTAAGTAAATTGCTTTGATTTAAGTTCTGCAATCAATCTTCCTATAGCCTCAACTGCATCTCCTTGTTCTGGTGCTCCTACTTCTACATACGTTTGACCATGAGGAATAGTGCAATAATGCCAAGCCGTCATAAAATCATTATTCCGATCGGATCGGATAAAATCCATGTAATTCCCAACCATCCCCAATTGCTCATCACCTAGTACATTTTGTATATTCTTTTTCGCTTTTGAAGACAAATGTTGATAGGCTATTTCTCCAACGACACGGTGACCTGTTTTGCCCCAAGCCATCAATTGAATGGAGATCAAGAAACTGACAAGGGTAAGTAAAGTTCTCTTCATGATATTTATTGTTCTTTTCCTAAAATTAAGAAATAATCATNNACTCTTTGAGAACATTAGCTTAATTGCAGCCAGCGAGATTACTATCATCAAAAACAAAATCGGAAAGCCCCCCAATATAGAAGTCATTTTTATTCCTTCAATTCCCACTGTGGCAATCATTACCCAGGCAATTACACCTATCAATATTCCCCAGATAATCTTGATTGGAGTCGGCGCTTCTTGATTCTCTGGTGTAATTCCTTTTGTACTCAAAGCGCTCATCGCCGAAGTGTTAGAATCAGCAGCCGTCACATAGGACATAAATATTAAAAAAAGAAAAAGCAATGTAACCAAATTCTTGATTGGCAAGGTGGAGATCAATTGATAGACAATACTCTCTGCTCCCAGTGTCTGCAACGATTGGTAAAGCTGCCCTTGTGTTTCCATATCCATCAATAGGGCACTCCCGCCAAATATCATCATCCATACACCACCAAAAATGGAAGGGATAATCAAATTGAAATGTATAAATTCTCTAACGGTATATCCATACGAAAGCCTTCCTAAAAATAAAGCCGTCACAGGTGCCCATGCTAGCCAATTGGCCCAATTGAACACCGTCCAGCTATTGAACCAACTTTGGTCTAAAGCATTACCAATATTCAATGATCTAGGAACGAAGTTCCAAAAAAATTCGATTAGCCCATGAAACCCAATCTCCAAAAGGGATAAAGTCGATCCCGTCAAGAAAACGAAAATTGCCAATACGATAAACCCTTTCATATTGATGTCTGACAACAAAGCAATCCCTCTATGCAAACCAGATATAGCCGATAGAACAAAAGCCCCAACTATCGCGAGCGTAATAACCCCCAGTTTCAAGTTAGATTTTTCCCAGCCTACTAAAAACTCAACTCCACCCATAAAGCTCAAAATGCCTGTTCCCAGAGAGGCTGCCATTCCAGCAATCAAACCAAACAAACAGATGACTTCTATCATGGTGCCCATTGTGCCGTGAGATTTTTTTCCCAATAATGGAAACAACATGGAGCCCAGGCGAAAAGGTTGTTTGAGGTTGTAAAATGACAAAGCAAAAACTAACCCCGCCAGGGTATACATGGCATATGGAATGAAGGTCCAATGCATCAACAAAGAGGCCATCGCAAAATTAGCCGTTTCATTTTGTAGAGGTTCCAAGCCTAAATTGACTGGTGGTTCGTTGAGATGGAATATTGGTTCAGCTGTTCCCCAAAACAAAATGCCCGTCGCAATTGTGGTGCAAAGTGTAATAGAAAACCACTTCCAGCGACTCAAAAATGGTTTGGCTTCTTTTCCTCCAATTCTAACTTTAGCCAATGGCGAAAAATAAATCACAACCACCACCACCAAAAAAGCAAAAGCAGCCCAAGCAAAGACAGAATGGAAATACATCAAAATCCATTGATTCGCCAATTTAAGACTCGCGACAAAACCAGCGTTATCCACGAATGCAAACACTATCGTGATAATCAAGAGTACTATGGGAGGAAAAAAAACTTTGGGATTGAGATTCTTCAATGAGAAAAGATTGTTTAGAACAAGTTACCAATAATGTTAGGACAAAAAAATACAGCACACCCCGTTTGGGTGTGCTGCATTACTTACCTAACCTTAACATTTGGAAAACAAGGATGTTTTCCAAAACATCAATAATACTAACTAGAACTTATTACTTACTTGTTAAATGCGAAAAGGGTCGTGAAGGTTTCATTTACAATTAATTATTTCATTTTGCATAGGCTATTTTTAATTAATAGTCGTCAATAGGACATAAATTTGTCTAGATCATAAGTATTAAGCATTGAAAAGCAAAGAACTCCTTTCTCTATACAAGTCCGAAAGTAATGTCATAGGTATCGCTGAGAGTAGCAAGGCCAATGAAAATATCAACCTAAGAATCAAAGGGTTGGTCGGCAGTTTGGACGCAGTAGTTGCTGCAGCGGTTTACCAAACAAACCATCAAAACCATATCTTCATTTTGCATGAAAAAGAAGATGCAGCTTACTTTCATAATGACCTACAAAATTTGCTTGGTGACAAGGAGGTCCTTCTGTTCCCCTCTTCTTACAAACGTCCCTATCAGTTTGAAGAAATCGAGAATGCTAATATCCTGATGCGAGCAGAAATTCTAAACCGTATCAACAACAAATCCACATCAGGTGAATTGATCGTCACCTACCCTGAGGCCTTGACCGAAAAAGTGATCAATAAGAAATCTTTGGTAGAAAATACTTGGACCGCCAAAGTTGGAGAAGCTGTCGATACTGCTTTTCTAACAGAGCTATTATTGACCTATGGATTTGAACAGGATGATTTCGTATACGAGCCTGGTCAGTTTGCAATTCGTGGTGGAATCTTGGATGTCTATTCCTACGCCGGTGAATTGCCCTACAGATTAGAATTGTTTGGTGATGAAATAGAAAGCATCAGAACATTTGACCCTGAAACACAATTGTCCAAGGATCAAATGAAGTTGGTTCACATTATTCCCAATGTACAGACCAAACTACTCCAAGAACAGCGTGAGTCATTTATGGATTATGTCCCCAACAATTCCAAAATATGGGTCAAGGACATGGACCACACACTAGATATCATTGACAAGTATTTTGAGAAAGCCAGTGATTCTTTTGATGAGATCATGGAAGCAAGCGATAATTCCAGTATTGTTTTAAATCCAGATTCCCTGTTTGAAACAAGTACCAGTTTTAGCGAAGCAATTAGCAAATATGTCAAGATCGAATTCGGCAACCGCTTTTATTCCAAGGGTGGTAACGAATACATATTTGATGCTGGCTCGCAACCCTCTTTTCAAAAGAATTTTGAATTGATGGCAGATAGTTTTGAAAATTTCCAACAGCAAGAATATACTACGTTAGTCGCTGCAGAGACTGATAAACCCATTCAGCAGATCACTTCTATTTTTGAAGAAATTAATCCTTTCATAAAATTTGACGGACTGACGGTTGGTCTTAGGGAAGGCTTTATAGATAAGCATTCGCAAATTGCTTTGTTTACCGATCACCAACTGTTCGAGCGTTTTCACAAATATCAGATTCGTAAAAAACACTCTAAGTCCAAAGCGCTTACGCTAAAAGAACTGAGAACACTGAGTCCTGGGGATTACATCGTACATGTAGATCATGGAATAGGCCGATTTGCTGGATTGGATCATGTAGAGGTCAACGGCAACAAACAAGAAGCCGTTCGTATCATCTACCGCGATGATGATTTGCTCTATTTGAGTATTCATTCCCTACACAAAATCTCTAAATATAGCGGAAAGGAAAGCGGCCCCCCTCAAGTCAGTAAGCTTGGGTCTCCAGAATGGGAAAACAAAAAGAAGAAGGTCAAGAGCAAAGTCAAAGACATCGCCAAGGAGCTCATTGCGCTCTATGCCAAACGAAAAGCAGCACCTGGTTTTGCATTTTCACCAGACAATTATCTACAAGCAGAATTAGAAACTTCATTTATGTATGAAGATACACCTGACCAAGGAAAAGCCTGTGATGATGTCAAAGAAGACATGGAAAAAGCCCATCCAATGGATCGCTTGGTTTGTGGAGATGTTGGGTTTGGCAAAACTGAAGTAGCCATTCGTGCTGCCTTCAAAGCGGCAGCCGAAGGAAAACAAGTAGCGATATTGGTGCCCACCACCATATTAGCTATGCAGCATTATCATACTTTCAAGAAAAGGTTAGACCCATTCGCTGTAGAAGTAGAATTCATCAACAGGTTCCGATCCACTAAAGAAATAAAAGCAGTACTCGCTAGAGTCAAAGAAGGAAAAGTCAACATCCTCATCGGTACACACCGTATCGTCAACAAGGATGTAGAATTCAAAGATATTGGTTTATTGATCATTGATGAAGAACAAAAATTTGGCGTCAAAATCAAAGACAAACTCAAAGAGTTTAAAGTAGATGTGGATACGCTCACGTTGAGTGCTACCCCTATTCCTAGAACTTTGCATTTCTCATTGATGGGTGCACGTGATCTCAGCATCATCGCCACTCCTCCACCAAACCGCCAACCTGTCACGACCGAACTACATGCTTTTAGTGAAGAGGTCACACGTGACTCTATTAGTTTCGAGTTGAGAAGAGGTGGACAAGTATTCTTTGTACACAACAAAGTCAGTGATATTGAGAGTATTGCCAACCTTATCCACAGGCTAGTTCCTGACGCTAGAGTTGCAGTTGCCCACGGTCAGATGGAAGGTCACAAATTGGAGAAAGTCATGCTCAAATTCATAGAAGGCGAGTATGATGTTTTAGTCTCTACCAACATCATCGAATCTGGCTTGGATATATCCAATGCCAACACCATCATCATCAACAGTGCGCAGAATTTCGGATTATCCGATTTGCACCAGATGAGAGGTAGAGTTGGACGTTCTAACAAGAAAGCATTTTGTTATTTATTCACACCACCTACTTCCAAACTATCTACAGATGCGCGTAAGCGATTGAGCGCTTTGGAAGAATTTTCTGATTTGGGAGATGGCTTCAAAGTAGCCATGCGTGATTTGGATATTCGTGGTGCTGGAAATCTATTGGGTGGAGAGCAAAGTGGGTTTATCTCGGATATCGGATTTGACATGTATCACAAGATTCTGGACGAGGCGGTACAGGACTTGAAAGAAAATGAATTCAAAGACTTATTTAAAGACAAAACTTCTGATTTGGCCAAGTCACTAGTTAACGATTGTATCATTGAGACGGACCTTGAGATTCTAATTCCTGAAGATTTCGTCAAGAATATCACCGAACGCTTGAGCCTTTATACACAACTAGATAATATCAAATCGAAAAGCGAACTCGCTATTTTTAAACAGTCAATGATCGATCGATTTGGTGCAATTCCACAATCTGTGGAAGACCTCTTCAAAACTGTCAAACTCAGATGGCTATCCTTGGATTTAGGCTTTGAAAGGTTGATCATAAAAAACAGTCGAATGCGCTGCTATTTCCCTCCACAAGGGAATGAAGGGTATTATACTTCTCCAGTATTCGGGCAAGTGATGAGTTACGTACAACAAAATCCTAAAGACTATCAAATCAAAGAAGTTAAAGGCAAATTGATGTTGATCATTACGGGTGTTGATGATGTTGAAGTTTCAATCACTCAATTAGAGAATATTCACAAATCGTTTTCAAAATAGGGCTTGATAGGATCTCGAAACTATATTTCTAGGTCTTATCAACTGATTTACCTTTTGGGTTTTTCGGTATTGGTTTATCTTTTTTACTTTCAATTCAATGTTAGGTTGGATTACAGCAACTGCGAGCTGTGTGATGGCCACCAATACCAAAAACTCTATGATTATTTCAAACTTGGTGAGTCCTACCAAATGCGTCACCCCTATTTCCTAAGGACACTTATTCCCTATTTGTCTAGTCTTGTTCCCAATCTAGATATAGGTGTTTCATTTGATGTCATCAACTTTCTGTTTTTCATACTTAGTGTCATTGTGATCACTAAGCTCTGGCAACATCTAAACATCGATTTTGTATATCAATGTATTGGAATCTTTTGGTTAGTCATACACTGGACAGGAATTGTGCGCTACAATCTGTTTGATAATCTGACGGTAGATGTCCCAGTCTATTTGTTTCAAGCATGGCTGTTACTCCTGTTTCTCAAACGAAAACATTATTGGCTTTACTTATTACTACCTCTTGCAATGATCCAAAAGGAGTCCATCTTATCTGTGGTGGTGATTTTGGCTTTTTCCAGCCTCTATTTTGATCGAGGAGCACAACGAAAACAGGCAATCATGCATCTCGGCCTGTCTCTGGCG
The DNA here is from genome assembly GCA_051531955.1 of Reichenbachiella sp. Classification (GTDB taxonomy): domain Bacteria; phylum Bacteroidota; class Bacteroidia; order Cytophagales; family Cyclobacteriaceae; genus Reichenbachiella. Next base: position 38,757 of record JAOPTS010000001.1, on the reverse strand, counting down.
GTTGCTATTCTATTTCAGAAAATCGTCGTTTACCTTTTGCCAGAACAATTGGACTCCAAAAGTTCTATTGGCGCATTGCTATGGCATGGCCGATGGGCACTGCAAGATCCTACACGTTTTATACGATGGTTTGCGGCATTTGGGTCAGCTTATGGAGTCTTGCCATTTTTAGTATTGGTTTTGTTTCGCCTACAAAGGCTCACAGACAAAACTTACTCAACAATATTGGTTCTTTGCTTGATGTATGGTGCCTTTGGAATATTGGCGGGAGAAGACATGACGCGGATTCTCTTTCTTGGGTTTCCTTTCATCATGACGTTGATTCTCATGGAAATGAAAAGTATTAACCCTTGGCTACTCGCCCTAGGAATAGCTTTGAGTTTTGTATCACTTCGAATTTACCCCTTTGCAATTGGATCCGATTGGGCAGTAGATTATGCCCCTTTGGCATACGTCTATCAATGGGCGCTATATTTTCTAGTCGCTACTATATTTTTTGTTGGGACTCTAATTTGGAAAAAGTCATTTTTGAGGAAGGGATAGTAAAGTGACCTATTACTCATACGTAGTAATCAAGTTACAGAAAAAGCCTTTTTGCCCTACCGACTAAGTAAATATTCGAACTATCGTTCTATAAATTTCTCTGTTCGAAAGGGCTTTTAAATGACTAAGGAAGTAAAGTCTCGTGTTTTACTTGTGCCGTTCCATCCACATGCAGCTTGCCTCTTTGCTTATCCACAATCTGAGTTTTGATTGTCGCAATATGTTTGCCCTCTACTATATCAGTGACTTCCATTCTCACTTCATAATCCAAATCAGGATAGACGGGTCTTTTGAAAGATAGGTTTTGAGACAGGTATAGTGTTCCTTCACCTGGAAAATCCATCCCCAATACCTTTGAGATAAAGGCCGCAGACAAGATGCCATGCGCTATTGGTTTTTTGAACATCGTACCTGCAGCATATTCGGCATCCAAATGCAAAGGGTTTTTGTCACCAGACAATACCGCAAACTGATTGACTTGCTCTTGTGATAAATGAAACTCTGAAGAAAATGTGTCTCCTAACTTTAGCATGGTTCTAATCGTTTTGAAACTCGAAATTATTCTATTTTCACTTGAATCGCATCATAGTGATCAATAGTTCCGTCACTATCCCAATCCAATTTTGATTGAAACCGAACTCGGTCATTTGAGATTTCAAAATAATAGGATGTTTCTCCTTCTTCACCCAACATAATCAAGGAATCATTACGAATCCACCATTTGCCATAGAAAGTATTGAATAGTTGCCCATCGATACTATAATACTCTGAAGCAAACGTACTGTCCTCATTGAAACTGGTTACAATTGGTTTGATTTTCAATACTTTTTCCCATTCACCTTCTTTAGCCTCCAACAGAGAATCTTCTTTTTCAAGACGTTTCATCGTCACCAATAAAGAGACGTTTGTCCATTTACCAACTATTGAATTGGCTTGCATTGAGGTAGCATTGTTTTTTTCAGATTTGTCAGCACTACATGAAAAGATGAATACTGATAGGAAAAGAATTGTGTTGACGTTTTTCATTTTTCGGTATTATTAAAATATAGTCACAACTAAGTAGTAAAAGTTGCTATTTAAAGTTTAATTATTGCCATTATCTAACAAACCCTTACACATGTATATTAATGAAAAAAAGTTGGGCTTAGTTTTATTAATCACTTTTAGCTCTATTTTGTCATTTGCCCAAATCCAAAAAGTAAAATACGGAAAAGTTCTAATTTCAGAATTAGAACAAACTTACTACTCACAGGACTCTTCAGCAATAGCGGTAGTTCTATACGATAGGGGTCACTTCAAAGGGAATGACTTTACTTTTTATCGACATAAAAGGATCAAAATACTAAAAAAAGCAGGTACTTCTTACGCAAATTTCAGCTTAAGAGTACCAAGTAAAGGAGCTATTAGAGGAGTAGTCTTCAATTTAGTAAATGGAGTAGTTGTAGAAGAAAAATTAAAAAAATCTGACATTCATACTGAAGAATTATTCGAAGGGGATTTTGTTTACAAAATATTCATGCCCAATGTTAGAGAAGGTAGTATCATTGATATTTCATATTCACATTATTCACTCCCTTATGAATGGCGGTTTCAAGATTTAATTCCGACTAAATACAGTGAATTGAATATAGATGACTCTCCTTACATAAATTTTAGTCAGCACCTCAAAGGTTTTGAAAAAATAACTACTGTCGGCACAAAACATTGGGTCGCAAAAGATATACCAGCTTTAAAAATTGAACCATTAAGCAACCATTATAGTAATTATCTTAGCAAAATGGAGTTTCAATTGTTATCTGTTAGTATTCCAGGATATTATAGGGAATACAGCTCCAGTTGGGAAGTAGTTGGTAAAAGATTATTGGAATATGAATATTTTGGTGGAGTTATAAGGTCTTCATATTTCCTAAACCAAAAAGCAAAAGAATTAAAAGCTCTTGAAATAAGCACTGAAGAAAAAGTCCAATTAGCATTTGATTACATTCAAGAAAACATCAAATGGAATAACTTAGATGGGCAATATGCTAGGTTAGATTATAGAGAAAACTTTACGAAATCTCATTCAGGTAGTTCTGCTGATATCAATTTAATACTCCTTTCTTTATTGAAAAAAATAGATATTAAAGCATATCCAGTTGTTTTAAGCACAAGAAATAATGGTGTTATTTCATCTTGGCAACCTAGCTCTAGGAAAATTAATTACGTGATAGCAAAAGTTGAAGAAGAAGGTTATAATAAATTTCTTGACGCCTCGGATGAATATGGCACACCAGGAATAATTCCAAAAAAGTGTCTCAATGGTGGAGGTTGGAAAATAATTGACCCAGGAAAAGGAGAGTGGGTTTTGATTAAACAAGACCAATCTAGAGTTATTCAGTACGTGCAAATTGATCTAAAAGAACAAAATGATTATGCAATAATCAACAACTCATATACCAACCATACATTCTTGGACTGGTTTAAAAATTACAAGCATGAAGGCACTGAGGAGTTAATGGCAAAACGAATTGAAAATGAAAACAAAATTATAATTGATGGATACAAAGTTAAGAGTCTTGATAAAAGCAAGGCTCGGTGTTCGGAGACATTCAAAGTGAAAATTGATGATTATATAGATGACTTAGGTGATGAAATTATCATTAACCCTTTTATAATGACTTCTCTGGCAAAAAACCCTTTTAAATCAGACCAAAGAAGATTACCTATTGACCTAAACTATTTGAAAAGGAAACAATCAATTATTAATATCAGTATTCCAAACGGCTACACTATTTCATCATTACCAAAACCTCTCGGCCTTACACTTCCAGAAGGAAGTATTAATTTTAAAATTGAATACAGTTATCTTGAGACAATCAACAGCATTCAAATTAATTACTTTTTAGATATTCGAAGGGTGCATTTTAACGAAGAAGAGTACTTTTTATTGAAAGAATTTTATAGTCAAGCCATTAATAAAATGAGTGAATCAATTCATTTGATAAAAAAGAGCTAGCATGAGAACCTTCTTATTTACAATACTATTATTTGGTTCATCATTCTTAATGGCCAATAATAATGCAATAATTAACTCTGCATCTTTATCCATAGAAATCAAGAATGAAAATAATTGTACGATCACCGAAACAAAGAATATTACCATAATAAATGAGAACGGTTACAATTTGGTCCGCTTTCATGACTACTATGATAAGTATAGAAAAATACGTTCTTTGTCCATAATTATTATGGACCCAAATGGCAAGAAAGTAAAAAAATACACAAAAAATGATGCTTTAGATTATGCATTTAATTCAAGTTACGAGATCAATGATATAAGGTCTGTTTTTTTGGATCCAGATTACAAAAACTTTCCTTTCACTATCCAAATTGAAACAATCGTTGATTTGAAAGGCTTTATTTCTCTTCCAACTTGGGTTCCAATGGATCAATTCAATGTAGATGTTTCTTATAGTAAAATGGAGGTAACAACTCCAATAGATTATGGGTTGAGAATCATGGAAGAACATTGTACAAATGTGAAAAAAACCGAATCTATCAACAATGACATGAAAACATATAACTGGGAAATTTCTCAGATAAAGGGTCTCGAAAAGAATAATGATTACGATGAATTTATTGATAATCAAACCAAAGTGTATTTAGCTCCAACTAAATTCAGTTATGGTAACTATAATGGAGAAATGAATAGTTGGTCCAATTTTGGAAATTGGTTTTTAGATTTAAATAAAGGTTTAAACAATTTTAGTGAAGAGACAAAAGCAGACCTTGATCAAATCAATGATGAAGATTCAAAAGTGATCGTTGATCAGGTATTTAAGTATATGCAAGATAAAACCAGATACATATCCATTCAATTAGGAATTGGTGGTTTTCAATCTTTGTCTTCTGAATTTGTAGATACAAAAGGATATGGAGATTGCAAAGCACTCACTAATTATATGAAAGCCATGCTTGAGTATAAAAATATTCCTTCCAATTATATCTTGGTTCGTGCTGGAAGTAATGCCAATGACATCAAACCTGGTTTCCCAAGCACTCAATTCAATCATGTTTTTTTAGCTGTACCTATGGAAACAGATACCGTACTTTTAGAATGTACAAGCCAAACCTACCCTTCTAATTATATTGGCACATTTACTGATGATCGAGATGTTTTATGGATCAAAAAAGACAAAAGTGAAATAATTAGAAATCGAAAGTATAATGAAGAAGATAACCTCATTCAAAAAAAAGCGCATTTGGAGTTAAGTAGTGATGGAAATGCAACTTTGGATTTAGTGAGTTATCATGATGGGGTTTATTATGATAATTATGATATCTACCAGAGTCGTTCGAAAGAACAAGTTGAACAGTACAACTATTCTCTTTTCTCCTATAGTGATTTTGTAATCAATTCATACGAAACCAAAAAAGCATTAAACAGAGCGAGTTATAGAAGTGGTGCAAAAATTACAATTCACAACCTGGCTAAGAATACTCAGAATAAAGTATTGTTACCTATGAACGTTCTTCAACCAATAGACCAGTATGTGACTTTAGACAGATACAAGAAATTTTCTTGTATCAAAAGAGGCTTTACTATCAAAGAACAAGTGGTGATAGAAACCCCAGATAAAATGTGGTTAAAAACTGTACCTGAATCGATCAGTTTTGAATCAAAATTTGGTTCATATTCCATGGAGATTGAACGAATTGAAAGTTCTGTAGAAGTAAAACGAAAAGTTGTAATTAAATCAGGAAAATATAGCAATGAAGAATTTGATGCATTTTATGAGTTTATTCACAGAATTAAATCAACAGACAATACAAAGTTGATTTTACAAAGCTCTACTTAATTTGAGCTTTGTAACTTTAAAATTATTACCCTCTAATAAAAACAGCCTCCATCCAAAAAAAGTCTCTAACAGACAATCGGAGGTAATATTGAAGATGGCTTATCAAGATAGCGACTCACTAACATACGATATACCTCCAAGCTATCAAATTGAACATTTACCCAATGATGTATTGATTGATACTGAGTTTGGAAAATATGAGGCACGGTTCCTATTCAAGGATAGTCAACTGACCTACGTTAGAAAAATCAACAGAGTTAAAGGGTCTTTTGAAAAAGAAAAGTATGACGATTTCCGATCATTTTACAAAAGCATAATCAAAGCGGATAACAGCAAGGTGGTTTTTGTGAAAAACATCTAAAGCTACTTTAACATTTACTTCTTAGGTTTAGGGCTAACCCAAAGGTCCAATTCACCTTCTACCATGATGCATCGATTGTAATATTCATCCCGCTCTGTCATTATTGCGGGGGAAATTACATCGTTCAATATTTTCAGTGAGAAGATTTCTTTTATTACATCAGTATAGGTCAAACCTGCTTCTTGTTTTTCTGTTTTTTTGTTGATAACAATGATACCTGAGAAGCTATCTTCTGCCTTTACCGGAAGGTTGCCAAATGCAGTAGATTCCTCTCTTATTTTAGAAGCGCCTATGAATAAATAGTCCCCAATTGATGCCAGCCCTCTAACAAAGGTCTTGAACCTATTGAGCTCTTTTAGCTCTTTGGTTTCAAGGTCATATGACATTACTTGTCCTGTAGCAGATTGTAAAAAGTATAAAATGTTGCCATCTACAGTTGGACTGTGCGGCATGGATAGACCCGAAAGTAATATCTCGTCAGTTCTAATATCGATGATCATCCCAGATTCTAATGATTTAGCTCTCCAGCCTTCTTTTTCATTTGATTCAGCAAAACAAGAAACGAATGCCGGCTTTCCATTTTGCAAAGCCAAGCCATTGAGGTGACATCTATCTTCTGCCGCCAAATCTGAAATAAACTTGGGCTTCCATTGTGGAACGAAATGATCAGAACCACTCATTGTACATAGACAAGAAAAAAGTGTATTTACAATCCAAAGCTCCCCTCCTGACCATTCTATTTCATGCGTATCCAAATGCCCAGTATAATATTTTGCCTGTGGGATGTACAGTTGATCATATTTTTTTGCTTGTTCTGGGTAGGTGATAGCCAGTTTTGAAGAACTCGCAAAAAGGTCAATGTGGGTTTTGGAGGCCAGCGCTAATTTGCGACTGGTTTCGTCAATCGCAATTCCCATAGGTCTTTTAAAATTCTTGGCATATTTGGTAATATTCTCTCCATTCTTAGAGCTTATCATGATCAGTTTTCCTGCCTGATAAGTACTATATGCTATTGTTATTTTGAGGTCGTGAAGAATTTGTGAAAAATTGTCAGAGTAATAAAAAAAGGGTGCTTTCATATTTTAATTCTGGTAATTATCAATTTAAAAAAGTCACCTAAATTTAGATGACCTCCCTAATTTGAATCAATAATTTCATTCTATTTCTCTAATACAATTCTATACTTATCACCGCCTTCAAGACTATCATCATCATAATGATCACCAATCAATTCATCAGCAGAAATACTAATGATATCGATTTTGTAATCGTCACCTACAGTTCCCGCTTCACCATATGTAATGGTGGAACCTACCAATTCCCATTCATATGTGTCACATTCATTAATTATCGTCCCGTTCTCTTCATAGTCTCCACACCAAATCATATCACCATCAGCTTTAAAATTCATGGTAATATTATATGATTCGTATGAATCACCATCTACAGAAACTAGGCTCCACTCTCCCAATAGAAGGTCTTCGTTGGAGCCACCACTTGGGTCATCTTCCTCAGATTCGCATGAGACAAATAGCATAGGAAGAGCAACAACTGGTAAAAGTGAGTACTTAAGTTCTTTGTTCATATCAAGTCTATTTAAGTAAATATTGATATATAAGTTACGAAAAAACCCATTCATTTCAAAACACTTATTTTACTTACAATCAGTACTTAGAGAGTGATATGTATTTCAAAAATGAAGGTGCTTAAACAAAAAAAGGCCTCCCTTTAGAGAAGCCTTTTTATCATTTTTGGATTATTCTGACGTTCAATGCCGTCAGCTATTTACACACTAATTTAAAAATTCATAGATCCCTGCTACACCTTGCCCGCCACCAACACATGCGGATACAATTCCGTATTTCTGTTTTTGTCTACGCATCTCATTGATCAGTTGTATCGACAATTTAGCACCTGTACATCCTAATGGATGACCGAGCGCTACCGCTCCTCCATTTGGATTCACTTTGCTTGGATCTAAACCTGCTTCTTGAATCACAGCTAATGCCTGAGTGGAAAATGCTTCGTTCAATTCGAATTGGTCTATGTCATTCAGTTTCAAACCAGCCTGCGCCAATGCTTTCGGAATTGCTGCTACTGGCCCTATTCCCATTATTCTTGGGTTGACGCCTGCTGCTGCATAAGTCACCAATCTTGCGATCGGCTCCAAATTCAATTCTTTTACCATTTTTTCTGACATGACCATGACAAAAGCTGCTCCATCTGATGTTTGCGAAGAATTACCTGCGGTCACCATTCCTCCCACTTTGAAAGCAGGTCTTAATCTGGCCAAACCTTCCATAGAAGTTCCAGCTCTTGGGCCTTCGTCAGTATCCACAACATAGTTACGTTCGGCTTTTTTGCCTTCAGCGTTTACATATGTTTCATGAACGTTAATCGGTACGATTTCGTCTTTGAATTTTCCATCCTTGATTGCTGCCAAAGCCTTCGCATGAGAATTCACTGCAAACTCATCCGCTTGCTCTCTTGTGATGCTAAAATCTTTTGCTATTTCCTCGGCAGTTATACCCATTGACAAATAGTACTCAGGGTTTTGTTCTGCGATTTTCCAATTGAGGGCAGTTTTATATCCCATCATCGGCACAAGTGACATGGATTCTGTACCACCTGCAATGATACATTCCGCCATGCCAGATTTTATTTTTGCAGTAGCCATTGCGATGGTTTCAAGACCTGATCCACAATATCTATTGACAGTGACGCCCGGTACTTCCATTGGCAAAGACAAAAGGGAAATCATTCTGCCCATTTGCATGCCTTGCTCTGCTTCAGGAATTGCATTTCCTACAATCAGATCATCTATTCTTTTAGGGTCCAGCTGGGGAACTTCAGCCACAAGATGCTTGATTACATCTGCTGCCAAATCATCCGGTCTAGTAAATCGGAATCCACCTTTTTTTGATTTACCAATTGCTGTTCTATATCCTTTAACTATATATGCTTCCATTGTTTTTTTAGATTTTAGACATTAGACTCTAGACTCTAGATTCTTGGAGAATACTCTTATCATCTTTTGTATCTCATTTATTTCTAGTGTGATTTTGCCTAATGTGTCTTCATGGATGTAATTCAAATTTTTACTAATAATTATTTGTGTTTCAAGCTCACAAAGTGAACCCATCGCTATACTGAGAAAATGTGAAAAGCTCTTGTCAGTCGATCTTCCTGAGCCTTCTGCAATATTTGATGGTACAGATACTGCCGATCTTTGAATTTGATTCGTCAAACCAAATTTTTGATCGCTTGGAAACTTTTCTGTTATTTCATAAATCTCAGTCACCAAATTCATACTTCTTTTCCAAATATGTAGTTTCTTATAATCATGCATCGGTTGATTTTAAAAGGTCTAATATCTAGAGTCTAAAGTCTAATTTCTCAAAGGCCTGCCTTTGAACAAAATACTATGAATTCTCTCTAGCGTTTTTGGCTCTGCGGACAGACTCAAAAATGCCTCTCTTTCTAAATCAAGAAGATATTGCTCCGACACCAATGAAGCTGAGGTCAAATCCCCACCACTCATGATGTAAGCCAATTTCTTCGCAATTTTTGCATCATGCTCGGAAATATAATTTCCATAAAGCATGCCCGTTACGCCTGCTTCAAACATTGCCATCGAAGTTCTTCCATGAACTTTTATGTCTGTACGTTCGATAGGTCGTGTATAGCCTGCCTCATAAATTTCTATCGCTTTTGCCTTTGCGTCAGCTAACAATCGAGACCTGTTCAATGTGATTGCATCTCCTTTCTGCAAAATATTCATCTCTCTTGCTTCTTCAGCAGAAGTAGCGACTTTAGCAGTTGCTATATTCATGAAATACTTTTGAAGGACATTTAGTTCCGGATCACCCTCAGAATATTGATCTGATGCTCTCAACGTGAATTCTTTTGTGCCTCCACCACCTGGGATCAGTCCAACTCCAAATTCAACTAAGCCAACATAGGTTTCGGCATGTGCTTGAATCGCATCACAATGCAATGACAATTCACACCCACCACCCAATGCCAAACCAGAAGGAGCCGAAATAACTGGCACATCTGAAAATCTAGCCCTTGTCATAGTTCCTTGGAATTGACGAATCATCAAATCTATCTCATCATATTCCTGATCAGAAGCATACATAAACAACATGGCCAAATTAGCACCCGCTGAAAATTGTTGTGATTCATTTCCAATCACTAAGCCTCTGAAATTTTCTTCTGCTTTCGCAATACCGGTATTGATTCCCTCAATTACTTCGGCACTGATAGAATTCATTTTAGTATGAAATTCTAAATTCAGTATGCCATCGCCAACATCATAAAGCGTACTTCCGGCATTTTGGAAAACAATATTATTTTCTTTGTAAGCATCCAAAATAATCATGCCTTCAGTACCTGGGACTACTTTGTAAGATTTTGTAGGAATGTCATAATACAGCTTTTTCCCATTTTCAAATTTGTAAAAACTGTCGTGACCTGCACTGACCATTTCTCCAACCCAATCAGCTGGCTTGAGGCCAGCGGTCTCCATTTTTTCAGCCGTGTCTTTTACTCCCAACAAATCCCAAGTTTGGAAAGGTCCCAATTCCCAGGCGAAACCAGCAGCAACTGCTTGATCAATTCTGTATAACTCATCCGCTATTTCCGGAATTCGGAAAGAGCAATATTTGAACATGTCGTAAAATGTGGCTCTGTAAAACTCTCCAGCCTTATCCTCAGCATTGACTAAAATCGGAATTCTTTGTTTTACATCTTCAATGTCTTTTACCTTTCCTACGCTATCATAAAAAGCCTTAGTTCTTTCACCATATTCAAACGTTTTTAGATTTAATTCAAGAATTACCTTCTTGCCGTTTTCATCTACCGTTTTCTTAAAATAGCCTTGTTTAGTCTTGTCTCCTAACCATTTTCTATCATAGAGCTCTTTTACGATGTTAGGGAGCTTAAACGCTTCTTTTGACTCATCATGTGGTAAACCGTAGTAAAGGTTGTTAGAAACGTTTACAGTAGTGTCTAGTCCGACGACATCCATAGTTCTGAACGTTGCAGACTTAGCTCGACCAATTAATGGTCCTGTGAGTTTGTCCACTTCACCGATGGTCATTCCCATCTTCTCAATGGTATGCATGCCGGACATGATTGCATAAATTCCTATTCTATTTGCAATAAACGCTGGCGTGTCTTTACATAAAACTGTTTCCTTACCCAAGAACAAATCTCCATAGTGCATCAAGAATTTGACGACAGCTGGGTCAGTGTCCTTTGTTGGAATAATTTCTAATAATCGTAAATATCTCGGAGGGTTAAAAAAGTGTGTTCCGCAGAAATGTTTCTTGAAATCATCACTTCTTCCTTCCGCCATCATATTGATCGGAATACCTGAAGTATTGGATGTAATCAGGGTACCAGGCTTACGATGCTTTTCAACATTTTCAAAAACTATCTTTTTGATATCAAGGTTTTCGACAACAACCTCGATGATCCAATCAACATCTCCAATTTTGGAAATGTCATCTTCAAAATTTCCTAGTTCAACTTTCGATGCATGGGATGCTTCATACAGTGAAGCGGGTTTTGTTTTCAAAGTAGTTTGAAACGCATCATTGACAATTCTGTTTCTCACAGCTTTATCCTGAATTGTTAATCCTTTTGCTACTTCTTTTTCATTTGGCTCTTTGGGTACAATGTCCATCAACAGTACTTGTACACCGATGTTTGCGAAATGACAGGCAATTCTAGATCCCATAATACCCGAACCTAGTACTGCCACTTTTCTGATGGCTCTATTCATTTTGGATTAAAGTGATTGTTTGTTCTAAATTTTTATTTTCTTCTATTACTTCTTCAATAGTCTCCATTACTTCAAAAAATGCTTGCAACTTTTCATCTGATACTTTTTTCCTTACAGTATCATTGAAATACAAAACAGCCTTTCTTGAAATATCTCTTTTTATTTTTCCCTCTTTTGTTAACAGTATTTTTACAGAGCGCTTATCTTCAGAATCTCTTTCACGATAGATCAACCCAGTTTCTTCCATCGTCTTTAGCATACGAGTCAAGCTCCTGGCTTCCATTCCCAATAAAGGAGCAATTTTTGTAGCAGGTGTACCATGTTCTGTGTCAATGTTCAATAATACAAATCCCAATGAAGCCGTAATTCCTTTTGTTGCCCCTCCTTGATTATACATTCTGGAGATGGCGTGCCATACTACCTTGATGTGATAATCTACCGTCTCTTCTTTTTTCATATTCTAAACGCTAATCACCAAATATAATAAAATATTATGCGCGCATACTAAATATGACTCATTATCTCAAGAAATCACCTTTGATATTACTGAAAGGCAGAATCCCCTCTCAGTCTTCTAAAACTCTTACGAGCTTCTGCCACGTAAATACTACCTGGGTACTGGATGATGAAAGCTTTGTAAAGTTCCATAGCATATGTAGGATCCAGTTTATCCTCGTAAATCTTTGCTTTCAAATATGCTGCATCGTCCCCATAAAGATCTGTAGCATATTTCTCTTCTATTAAACTTAAGTATAAAAGAGCATTTTCATAGCCACCAATGTCAACATTAAGATTCGCGAGTCTCCAATAAATATATTGAACAATTGAATGATCAGGATAATTAACGAGCATTTCTTGGTAGGAGACCAGAGCAGCATCTATTTTGTTTTGAAACTGCAGAAGTTCAATAAACGCAAATTCCTTCATGACAAAGTCTGAAGTGTCAAATGCCGTATTGTTAGTTATCAACAAACTGAGAGACAAAGCATCATTGGCAATTTCTTTGGTCGTAGAAGTTTTGAGCACATCTAAGTGACTCTTAGCCAATTCAAAATTTCCTAAATAATAACTGAGCTTAGCATTTTTGAGTTTGGCCTCATAACCTATCCTACTAGACTGCATATCTTTTTCAACTTGTGAATAAAGCAGTGTGGATTCCCAAGGCTCATCCGCCAACAAATAAATATCACCCAAGTCCAATTTACTTTCCGCTGTAAGATTTTTACTTATTCTTGGAGTAGCAATGATTTCGTTTAATATCAAAATAGCTGAATCTTTTTCGTCAAGATAAAATGCATGCAATAAAGCTTTGGATCGGTAAGCCTCTATTGTTTGGTTATTGATTCCAACTTCCTCAATCAGGTCTTGATATCGAAAAGTCAAATCTCGAACCGAATTAGTATCGATAGGGTATTCGCTTTTGACCATAATGGATTTAACATCTATTATTTCATTTCTAGCAAGTGAGTAAAATCTAGACTGGGCAAAGTTGTCCACAATGTATTGGTAGATTTCCTCTGCCTCAAGATATGATTCGTTACTCTTAGCTATTCTCGCGATACTCATTATTCTAGATGGGTCTTCACCATGACGTTTGACTAACGCAACTGCTTGTCGATAGGCGCCATTAAAATCATTTTGTTGCATGTAAGCCCAAATCAATAATTCTGCATTCTGGATTGAATCTGGATTTTTTTGAATTTTCTCAATTAAAATCATTTGAAACAATTCAATATCATCTGGGTTTTGTAAAATGGATTGTAGAATGTTTTTTACATATCTCAAATTATTAGGTCTGAGCGAAGCGAAGACGAGATATTCATTGATCATATTTTCCTTCTGATCCAACAGTCTAAATGTATTGGCTAGCTCCAAGGAGAATAAGGTAGGATCATTACTTGCTTTTCGACCAATTTGATATGTCTTCAGTGCATAAGCAGTTTGCTGTCGATTAGTAAAGTACTGCGCAGCAGTACGCGTCAAAAATTGATTGTCACTTATACTTTCTATTACTTCAATGAATTTTTCATCAGCAGCTTCTTCATTACCTGATGCGCTATAGACTATCCCTTCATCGATTTTGTAATAGATGTTCGTTGGATAATATTTTTGGGCACGCCTGATATATTTCTCAGCACTCTTATAATCATTTGTGGATAATAGTAGATTGAAGTAATTATTATGGATTCCCGGAATATTCTTTTTATTATTTATTAACTGTTCATATATCCCACGAGCTTTTTCATAATCACCTTGGATGTAATATTCATTGGCTAACTGAATCTCTTGATTAGTTTGAGCGAGCGCAATGTTCGAGAAGAGTATTATCAGATAAAGTAATCTTTTCATGAGGTTGTCCACAAATAATTAAAACTCAATAATATAAAATAGATTATAAATAAACTACTATTAATTATTAAGGCTGTGGATAAGTGGATAAGTTGAAATGAATTTAGCTAATGTGAATGAATGGTTGAAAGATGAGTTTAGTTGACATCTTATCTACGTTGTTAAATTTTGATTGATAGATAGTTACAGAGTTATTCACATTATTATGATTAGATGTGGATTAGTTATTCATACTGTTCGATGTTGTGATGAGTTGTGGATATATGTGTAGTTGTCTTGAGTTATTAATTGGGTTGGTAGGGTTTTGTTGATAGTCATGAGTTAGCATGAGGTTATGACCTAGTTATTCAAGTGATCTTAACCAGTTATCCACAGGGTTTAGAACGTGATTTCTATGTTTTCAATCTCCCAATTTGCACGTATATCTATTAAATCAGGATAGAAATAGATAGGGTCTGGTTCTACGTTTTGAATAAGGTTTCCTGATTGCCATTGGCCATCTTGATTAGCGTCGATAAGTATACGGAATGTGTACTTACCAGGATCAACTAACTTAAAATGAAAGGTGTCATTGGGTCCTGATTGAGCTTTGACTTCATATTTGTTTGATACTAGTTGTAACGTGTAATGAGTTTGTTCTGTCACGATACTTCCTGATATCATACCATAGTTTTCAGGTTGTTTGAATTGAAAGGTTCTGGTTACAGTTTCTGCTGTGTCATTTTCAATACTGATGAAAGAACCTTTCTTGTAGGTGTAAGAGACTCTATTGGTATTGATTCGTTCGAGGTAAGCTATTTGTCGTATTGCAACTGAATCAATGTTCAAAGTATCCATTTCAATATTCATAGTATCTAGTTCTATGATCGTAGTGTCTTTGATGGTGTAGAGTAAACTGTCTCGATAGGAGTTGAAGAACTTTCTATTAAGTTCATTATGTAAAGCGCCTTCTGTATTGTTATAGTTCCATGTAAAAATACTATCTGGTATATTCTGAATAATCAATGTGTCATATGATAGAAACATACTGTCATAATTGATTGTTTGTAATGGTTTTGTAAAGTTGAATTTGGCTGAATGATGAGATACAATTTTCTTCCCGTCATTTGGAGTGATAGAATTATTGAATGCTTCTGGTTTTCTTTTGCTTTCAGAGAATTGAATATAGGTAGTATCTATTGTAATGTTGGTTAAGCTATCATAGGCTGTAGATATGATAGCTAAGCTGTCCTTGTCATATTGATAAAGGCTGTCATAGTAGAATCTTAATGTTTGTGCTTCTTTGATCAGGTTATGATGGGGTATAGGTAATAGAGATGTTTTAAGTTTAGTAATATTGAAAGTATCAACAGGCTTGTTGTATAGTATATCGTAATATCTTCCTGTCTTTTTGGATCTGATGTATTTGAATTCTTCGGCGTTTATTAATTGGACAGGTATGTTTATATCTATTTGATTCGTGTTGAGATCAAGAGAGTCAGCTAAAAAACCATGTTCTTCTTCATCTGTTTCTGCTGTTAGATTGTTGTTGTTATCAATGAAGGCATAGATTCTATAGTATCCATTCTTAATATTTTCAATGTGGTAGGTTCCTGATGTATCTGTTTGAGTGAAGTATCTAGGTTTTCCGGTTAGGATGTTGAGTGAATCGTCTATGCTGTATAGTGATATGGTTGTTTTGTCACTGTTTTTATTATTGTATAAGTTGGTTATTTTCCCACTTACATTGATAGAATCAAGGTAAGGACCTGTTGAAAATGCGATGGTAAAATTGGTAACAGGATTTTTTTCTGTTAGGTCTACCACACCATCTGAAAAGTTGAAAGTGTAAGTGGTTGAGTCTTGGAATGGTTCTTCAAATAGAAGGGTGACAGTATTCTTCTTATATTTTACTTTGTATGGATTTTCAGTGAAAGGTGTAATGACTAGTTTAGATTTTACTTTGTCAGCATTAATTTTCTCATCAAATACAAAGGTGAATTCTTGTTCATTAAAGTTGATACTTTGATTGAGGGGATATGATTCAATTAGAGTGGGGGGTATCGTATCCTTGGGCCCACCGGATGGAGTACCTGGATTGGCACAGGAGTAGACGTAGATAGATAGTATTGTAATGAGGATATAAGGTATTAGGGTTTTCATACTTTCTGAAATATGTATGTAAGACTGGAATAATTGTTATCGTTTTTTCTTGCAGATCGATTGGATAGTAATCCGATGAAGAATGATTTGATGAATTTGCTTTTACCTGATTTTATTTTCTCACTAAGCATGCTGACATAATAGGCATCATATTTCATTGGCTTGATGTCAATTAGTTTGAAACCATGTTGCTTGAGTAATTCAATAAGTGTAGCTTTCTCAAAATGATAGAGGTGACGAGGTACATCGTATGCTGCCCACTTCTCTTTGTAAAACTTTCTATCATAGGAGTTGTGATTGGGTACTGCTATAATGAGTTTTCCTTCTTTTTTGGTGAGGTGATTTTTGAGTTTGGTAAGTAAGGCTGATACATCGTGTACATGTTCTAATACATGCCATAGTGTTATGATGCCGTATTTGCCATTGGGTAAGGAATCTATGTTGGGATAGATTTTGGAATCATTGATGGAGGCGGCAATCTCTCGAGCTTGACTATCTGGTTCTATACCGGTAGTGGACCAACCCTTTCCGTTTAGAAAGTTGAGAAAATGACCTGTACCACATCCATAATCTAGGATGGATTCTTTGGTCTTGTATGCTTTGAGCCAGTTGTACTTTTGCTTTAGTGTTATGTTACGAACTACTTTATAGATTCTATTGACAATGTTGTTGGCTTGATTGGTGTGAGATATATAATCTTCTGATTGATAATACTTACCTATGGATGCCTGATCAGGTCTAGGATTAGTCAGTAGAAGATCACAGTTGCTACACTTAGTGATGGCAAAGCTTTCTTTACTTACGCTGTGATCATCACATATGATGTGATTGATAAATTCTTTTGAATTACACGTGGGACACTTATCTATTCTTTCGTACATATTATCTTGACATATAAACCAACAGTATTTGAATATCTGCTGGGTTTACACCACTTATTCTGGACGCTTGTCCAAGATTGGTTGGTTGAACTTTGGTTAGTTTTTCTTTAGCTTCAGATGATAATGCTGTGATTGCTCTGAAGTCATAGTTGGACGGTATCTTCTTATTATCAAGATCAGTCATCTTCTCTGCTAAGGCCTTTTCTTTCTCTATGTAATTTTCATACTTAGTTATAATAGCTGCCTGTTGTAGTATATCATCATGTAGTCCCGATACATATTCTTTTGCATCAGGGTGTAATTCTATAAGGTCTTCTATTTCTATTTCTGGTCGTTTGAGAAAGCTGAGTAGCGGGGATTTTTCCTTTATAGCTGCTGTGTTTTTAGTTTCTAGTTTGGAATTTACTTCCTCTGGTTTGACTTTGATACTACCTAATTTTTTCAAAAGTTGCGCTGTCTGTTCAATCTTTCGATTGACATTATCCAGTCGTTGTTGAGAAGCGAGCCCAAGATCAAAACCTAGCTTGGTTAACCGTATGTCTGCATTGTCTTGTCTTAGTAGAATCCTGAACTCTGCACGAGAGGTAAACATCCTATAAGGTTCATCAGTTCCTTTGTTAATTAGATCATCTATTAGGACACCTATATAAGCTTCGGATCTGTTGAGGATGAATGGATCTTTTTCGTTGATCTTATTGTGTGCATTGATCCCCGCCATTAATCCTTGACTGGCTGCTTCTTCATATCCAGTTGTGCCATTGATCTGTCCGGCGAAGTACAGGCCTGATACTCGTTTGGTTTCTAAGGTAAGGTTGAGTTGTGTTGGTGGAAAGTAATCGTATTCTATGGCATAGCCTGGTCTGAACATTTTTACCTTTTCAAAACCTGGTATTTTGGTGATGGCTTTGTATTGTATGTTTTCGGGTAAGGAAGTGGAGAATCCGTTGACATAGATCTCTACTGTACTCCACCCTTCTGGTTCTACGAATATTTGATGTCTATCTCTATCTGCAAAGCGATTGATCTTATCCTCTATAGATGGACAGTACCTGGGTCCTAATCCTTTGATTCTCCCAGTGAACATAGGTGATTGTTCAAACCCTGTTTTAAGTATTTCGTGGACTATTGAGTTGGTATACGTGATGTGACATGGACGTTGCTTCTCTAAGGGCTTAGTATCTGAGAAGGAAAATTTACCTGGGTTTACATCTCCTGGTTGTTCTTCCATAACATCCCAGTTGAGTGTTCTTCCATCTACTCTAGGAGGAGTACCTGTTTTCATACGGCCCGCCTCGAACCCTAGTTCTATGAGTTGTTCGGTGATTCCTGTTGCTTGCCTCTCTCCTGCTCTACCACCGCCAAAACGTTTTTCCCCTATGTGTATAAGACCATTGAGGAATGTTCCGTTGGTAAGTATGACTGACTTGCCTGGGATTTCTATTCCCATTGAGGTTCTAACTCCTTTGATTTGATTGTTTTTAACGATGAGACCTGTGACCATTTCTTGCCAGAAGTCTACGTTAGGAGTTTGTTCAAGCATGGTTCGCCATTCTTCAGCGAAGCGCATTCTATCGTTTTGTGTTCGAGGACTCCACATTGCAGGACCTTTAGATTTGTTGAGCATCCTGAATTGTATCATGGACTTATCCGATACGATTCCTGAGTACCCTCCTAAGGCATCTATTTCTCTTACAATTTGCCCTTTGGCTACACCACCCATTGCAGGGTTGCAAGACATCTGTGCGATGGTGTTCATGTTCATGGTTACTAAGAGCACCTTGGATCCGAGGTTAGCTGCTGCTGCTGCTGCCTCACATCCGGCATGTCCGGCCCCTACTACTATGACATCATATACTGGAAACATGTGTTTTGTCTTTTAGATGTTTCACGTGGAACACTAGTCTTGGATGATCTAGGTGTTTCACGTGGAACACTTGTATTACCTATTATTGAAATTCCGGCAAAGATAGATAAGCATTTTCTTTTTGTCTCATCTCCTTCTTTTGTTCAGGGGTCTTGTCATGATACCCTACCAGATGTAAAACGCCATGAATTACTACCCTTCTCAACTCTTCTATGAACGTGATAGATTGCTCTTCTGCATTGTCCTTTACTCTTTCGATACTGATAAAGAGGTCAGATGTTAGCGCCTCGTCTTCTTCAGAGTTGTCAAAAGTGATGATGTCTGTGTAGTAGTCATGATCCAGGTATTCTACATTGATCTTATGTAGGTACTCATCTGAACAAAAAATGTAACTGATGGTCTCAATTTTGTAACCTTCAGCTTCCACTGTGTGAATGATCCAATCTTTGACCTTGTCCTCTTGAGGTAGACTGAACTCTAGATCTTCAGTGAAGAAAGTGATTTCGTTCATTACTGTAAGTAAAAGCTCATCTCTACCTTCTTCCCATTGTTGTCGAACTTGACATCATCGCATAGGTTCTTCATTAGGAAGATTCCTCTACCACCAGTCTTCTCAAGGTTCTCTGGAGCAGTAGGGTCTGGTAAAGTGTCATAATCGAAACCTTCTCCTTCGTCTTCTACTACGAATCGAACAAGTTGGTCTTCGATATGCAACGAGAGTTGCACGTTCTTTGTCTTGTCATTCTTATTGCCATGCACGATGGCATTGTTAACCGACTCTGTGACGGCTATCATTATGTTGCCATAGATGTCGTCGTTGAGATCGAATTTCTCTTTGGCATTGTCAATAAAACTTTCAATGATTCGAATGTTATCAGAAAGTGATGGTATCTCTATTTTTACAGCATCCATAGTGTCGCTCTTTTTTCAGGCACAAATATATTATTGTTCGTTCAGTCTTTTGAAATATTTATCTACTTCTTCTTTGTAGTACTGATTCATACTAGGTGGAACGGTATTTAATAATTCAAGTTCTGCTTGTTTTAGCTTAATGTACTCTTCAAATTCTTTAGGAATCTCAGAGGATTGATTTTTTGCAGTTTCTGCTTCTCGCTTTTTGTCTTTTTCTCGTTCTTTCATTGCACTTTCAGCTTGGAGCATGCGTGTCAGTATTTCTTCTTGTCTACGTATGGTCTGCTGAGTGATGTTTTTGTTGACAAGATCTTTCTCAGTCTGCTCCATTTTCTTAATGGCTTCTTTGAGGTTGTTGGAAGACTCCCCTCCTTCTAACTCAGACTCCATGTTCTGGAGTTCCTGTCTCAGCATTTGCTGTTCTGCAGCTAACTGTGCCAACTCTTTGGATAGTTGTCTACCTGACTTGCCGCTGTTCTTGAGTGATTCGATCTTCTCTTTTAAACCTTTTTGCATTTGAGACATTGATGGAAGGTCTTGACTTTTCTTTCCTTTGCCCTTCTGAGGCATTCCCATAGCTTCAGCCATTTGGGCTTGCATCTGTTTGAGGACATCACTGAGTAGTAAAGCAAGGTTATTTATAGAAGTCATGGTGTATTGCTGATTAGTTACAGCTGCGGACTTCTTACGGTCTTTTAAGCCCTGTAGACTCTTTTCCATGTAATCATTCATGTCTTGTACTTCTCTCGTGACAAAGCTTTGTATTTGGAATACACGACTGGCGAGAGATAATAAACTATCCTCAATGATTTTGGCATCATCCTTTATTTTGAGTTGATGCTGTGAAAGGCTGATGTAACGTGGGTCACTTTGATTTACTCCTTGAAAGTCCTTCATAATTTTTTCTTGATCAAAGGAAAGAATCAAAAGGTTGTGTAAAATGTCACGTAAATGATCCATGTTTTCTTGTAGCTGTGTCATTTCCATAGAAGCTTGCATGTCCTGCATCTTCTTTTTTATTGACTCCATGCCTTTTTGTGCGTTGCTTTGACTCTGCTCTGCTTTGCTCTTCTTGCCATCTTGTAGGTTTTCTTCTGATTTTTCTAGTTCCTGAGAAACGTCTTCAGTAGATGGCTCCATATCATCAAGAGACTTTGGTGATTTGAGATCGTTATTTAGACTATCGAGCTTCTCTAGCTCTTCTTTCAGTTCTTCAAACTCTTCAGAGACTTCTTTTTGGTCTTTAAGTAACTCTTCTTTGGACTTTTTGTCTTCTTTAGTGTCGTTGAGGACGGACTCTTGCTTTTTTTCTAACTCTTCCAATTTGTTAATTGATTTGTCTAGCTGAAAGTCAAACTGTAACTGCTTGAACATCTCAATAGCACGTTCTAAGTTCTTTTCAAGGTTTTCTTCATTCTTTTGGAGATCATCCACCGTTTGCTCCATTTCTTTATCTGGTGATTGTTCTTGTAGAAGCTTTTGTAACTCGTCGTAGAGCTGTTTGGTTTCGTCATCCAAGAGCTCATCCATCAATTCTTGTAGTTGGTTGGCCTTTTCTTCTAGTTTAGGATTCGGTTTTTCGAACCTTTTTTTCTTCTGGAGGAGTTGTTCATATTCCTCATTAAGTTCTTTGATAGAATTTTGTAGTTGCTCTTTTTGTTTGATTAGGTTTTCAACCTTCTTTTTTTCTTCCCAAGTGCTGTTTTTTTGTCTTTTGGAGTCTTCAGATAATTTTTTGAGTTGCTTGTTCAGTTCTTGAGCTTGTTTTAATGATTGTTCTAGTGATGATTTGGCATTGGTTGCATTCTTGTCAATGTCATGACTTATGCTGTCTTGACTAGGGATGGCAAAGATAAATTTGCTTGTTTTGGACATTTTAGGTCCATTGATGCCATCATTATCATACACAGCAAAGTAGTATTCTATTTTGTCCTTGTGGCTGAGGTTGAGACTGTCCAGGTTCCAGTTGAATAGAAAACTTTCATTGTTTTGATTGCCCTGGATTGGAATATCTATTGTATGACTCACATCATTGATCACATATTTCATATGGAGTAGTTTGAATCCATAATCATCCCCTATTTGTCCAGAAAAGCTGATAAAAGAGAATAATGTTGAGTCTTGAAATTGATCAACCGTGATAGACGGATACTCATCTTTGATAACCATTACGTCAAATGTGATAGGTGTTTTGTTCTTTGAATATTCATTTTCTAGTTCAATTTGGTACTTGAGGTTGTTTTTGACCGCTTTTGAATAGTTGAATACTAGATTGTTTTTCTTGGCTTGGTATTGAGTCGTGTCTTCACTGAATTTGAAATAGACTTGTTCTGCACTTATGGTATTCATGGACCATTGTACAAGCGTGCCTTCTGGAACCTGTAGGTTTCCATTGTTCTTAATTTCTTTATTACCAAGTTTGGTATACTTGGGGTAAAATAAATTGATGACCAACTTATTGATTTCAGGTCGATTGACGACAACCACATTGTAATTAGATGATTTGTAATCTGGATAGTGGAATTGAAACTGGAAGTGTTGATTTACTTTTTCAAAAGTGAAGCTTCCCTCGTTTTGGCTATCTAAATTGATCTTGTGATTAACTCCATTTTTATTTACAAAGATATGATTGGGAATGGCTTGGCCTTCAACATTGAAGTTGATCGTATAGTCTTCGTTTTTGTATGCGACTAGTTCTGATGTTTCTAGATTGATTTGGAAAAGTTGATTTTCATAAATCGTGTTATAGTTGACAATCCTTTGAGTTGATTCTCCAAAAAATTGTGGAGCAAGAATTCCAATTCCAATTATCAGAATTAACGGAATTATTGAATATTTGAGGTAGTTAAAGTTCTTTTTGAGGTCAATCACCGTGGAGAAGGTGAACAAAGAGAGATCTTCGGATCGTTGTTTAACGCTTGCATTGGCTAGGTCGACAGATACGGTACTTAGTTCTAACTGTATGGTATTCAGTAGTTTATCTTGTATTTCTGGCAAATATTCACCAACCTCTCTGGCGGCCTGAGAATTTGATATCTGACTATTGCTCCGAATGAACTTTAAATATGGAAATGTCAGGCCTTTTAAAACTAATATTATTAGCCAAGACAATGCTATTAATAATAGTATTCCTCTGATGACACTATTGAAATGAAAAAAGTATTCAACAGTCGAGATGGCAAGAAATAGTAATAATGAAATGGTGATATATAGAATCGAACTTTTGATCAACTGATTTAGAAGTGCTTTGCGTTTATAAGCAGCTAAATTTTTGAGCAGTATGTTTTTGTGATCTTTCAATGAATTAGAATCTTCTTATAATTTTATGATTCAACAAATCAATGTCTTTAGATATTTCTGAAAAATCATTGATAGTACTTAGGTTGCTATTGTATAAATAATAATCGAACTGAATAGTATCTATACTCATGGCACTAATGGATTGGCTATATTTATCTAAACTAACCAATGTATCTTTTAATTGTATGTTGGGTAAGTTAAGGTTTGAATGTTGTCTGGTTTGATAAGTTACAATGGGGTAGTTTTTGGAAATGTGATTTTCGATGGTAGTTGCTGATGAATGATATACAAGAGGTATGGTATCCATAAAAACTCTTCCTTCTATAGTGGTGAGTGGATATAAAACGGCACTGGAGTCTAATAGTTGTTGACTCAGTGTCTTGATGAGACTATCTGAACAATTATAAAAGGACCAATATGAAATGGAACCCGTAATGGTTTTACTCTTTTTGATTTGGTGGTAAGGGTCATTTATAATTTTAATGACTTCATTTTCCAATTGGTAACTACTATCGGCTTTGATAATGTCCAACTGGCCTAGTAGAAGTTCCTTAATAATGCTCTTTCTGTTTTTTATGAATCGAATATTAACAGTATTGATTTTATTTTCTTGTGGTATCTTCCTTTTCAAGACGTATAAAATATCATCATCTGATATGATCAATTCAAATTTTCCAGCTACGAATTGTTCATCTATTGAATCGTACAAGAGATTTTTTATAAATAGTTCTGATTCTGTTGTCGCTAGTGATGGGTCGGTACTGTTGATATTGGTATCAAAGTTGATGTTCAGTGTTTTACGTGGATCAATTTTGACAGGGTGTTTTGTAGCCTGACTATCACCACAGCCATACAACCAAAACGTCATTAGAATTAGTGATAAAGTTCTCATTAAAAGACTAGCCCAATTTCTGTTTCAAAATACTCTATACAATTCATTTTAAGCAGTTTTTCTTGATCCCCTATCTCTAAGTGCGGTACTTTCTCATCTTCTACCCAATGAGGCCAGCCGTCAGTGTCCAGCCCTTCTAGTTTATAGTAGCGAGACAGGCTCAATACTTTACAGATGCCAAGATGTATCAGGTCTTGTTTTTCTTCCTTAGAAAAGCTCTGTTGGCCTTGGCCAAGCTCTTGAACACCGATCAAGAAAAGAACACCATTTAAGTCCGCCGGTTTTTTACCAAGGACTATTTTAAGTTGTTCTCTTAATTTCAGCCATTTTCTGCTTAAATCTAAATCTCTTTTGATCATTAGTTGACTCTGATACGATTAATTCTTAATTTATACTCAAGCACACCTTGAGAATATACAAATTCAAATTTAGCAAAGAAGTTGAAGGCTTATCTACAAAGTTTCGTTTCTCTTTTCTATCCCAACCTTTGTTTGGGGTGTGATACCGTATTGAATCAAAAAGAAGAGGTTATCTGCACACATTGTTTATTAGATTTTCCCAAATTGGATTATCATAACGCTAACCCCAACCCTATTTCGCATGACCTTTTCAATGCCCACAAAGTCTCCAGTGCTTATGCTTTTATTAAATACAACAAGGAAGGTATAGCTCAGAAATTACTTTACAAATTGAAATACGCTCAAAATAGGAAAGTAGGTGAATTTTTGGGCAGAATGATGGCACATGACATGCAATATTTTGTAAAAGGCAATCATATTGATTTGATCATCCCTGTGCCGATACATAAATCCAAGAAAAAGCGTAGAGGCTATAATCAAACAGAAGTATTGGCTGAAGCGATTAGTGGAGTGTTGAATATTGAAATTAGGGCTTCATTGGTGGCTAGAAATGAATCCAAACAATCTCAAGCGAAAAAGGGGAAGTTAAAGAGGTGGGCAAATATTGAGAAACAGTATTATATAAAGGATGATACTGCATCTCTAGCTGGGCGAAATATTTTGGTACTCGATGATGTGATCACTACCGGTGCTACTGTTACAGTGCTTATTAATCTATTGGCTCAAATGAACCCTGCAAGAATCTATGTAGCCTGTGTCGCAACTGGAAAATAGAAAAGGCTGCCTAATTAGACAGCCTTTTGAACAATTTCATTGGTCTCAAAATATAGCTGAAAGTATTCCCCTTTGTTCTTTCCGGTTAAAAACTATTTTTCAGCTGTTAGACATTATAACCAATACAAAAAACATGAAGTCTATTATCTAAAAATCTAATCTCTAACCATCTCTTTTATTAGAATGGAAGGTGATCAACTTGAACATTACCACCTGTAATAATAATACCTGTTGTCTTACCTGCAAATTGCTCTTTGTTTTTCAATAAAGCGGCTACTGCTACAGCACTAGAGGGTTCAATGACGATTTTCATACGTTCCCATATGAGTCTCATGGCTGATATGATTTCTTCTTCACTCACACAGTATACCTCTTCGACATATTGCTTGATGATTTCAAAATTCAACTCTCCTAATGAAACCAATAAACCTTCGGCTATTGATACTGGGTTTTCTGGGCGGTGTAGCTTACCGGTCTTGAAAGACAAATAAGTATCGTTTACATTTTCTGGCTCAGCAAGAATCATTTTGGTAGTTGGGCTGACATGTGCCAATGTCAAAGCAGAACCTGCTGCTAAACCACCACCACCGACTGGTGTCATCATAAAGTCTAAGTCAGGAAGTACTTCAATAAATTCTTTTGCGGCTGTCGCCTGACCTGCTATGATTCTATAATCATTGTAAGGATGTACTTGAACGGCACCTGTTTTATCAATGATTTCTTGGCATACTGCTGCTCTTGACTCTTCTGTAGGCTCACAGAAAGTCAAATCAGCACCATAACCTTTCACCGCATTGATTTTTACTTGTGGTGCATTTTTGGGCATGACGATGTAGGCTTTTGAACCTGCATCTTTGGCTGCCTTGGCTACCGCTTGTGCATGATTACCAGACGAGTGAGTGGCAAAACCATTCTTTCTTTCTTCTGGTCGGTAAGACATGATCACATTGGTCGCACCTCTCATTTTGAATGCCCCGATTTTTTGAAAGTTTTCACACTTGAAATAAACTTTGCCTCCGACCATGTCATCTATCGTCTGAGAGGTCATGATTTGAGTATTGTATATGTATGGTGCGATTCTCGTATGTGCCCTTTTGATATCGCTGAGACTTGGAAAATTACTCATGTTGAATAATGTTTTTCTGTTTTATTAATGAAAATCAGTTACTTAGTAAGTTTAATACGCGGTTAGGGTAGTCGGAGATGATTCCGTCGACATTCCATTGGATCATTTTTTCAATGTCTTTTTGATCATTGACCGTCCAAGGAATTACTTTCAAATCTAGGGAGTGCAAATATTCAATTTTTGTGCTGTCTAACAAAGGATGGTAGCAACTATATATTGCTGGTGTAAAGCCTAAGTCATTTAAATTCTCATCTATTGGCAAGGAGTTTTCAACAAGCATCGCTAATTCTATTTCAGGATACTTTTCATGAAAATATTGCAAAACCCTGAAGTCAAAGGATTGGACATTGACTAGACTAGGGTCCATGTTTTTTTGTATGAATTGATAAACCAAGTCGCAAAACTCTGATGGTATGGGTTGGAAGAGGTTATCTCCTATGGGAAGGCTTTTGACTTCTATATTGTACCGAATGTCTTTAATCTTGTTTTCAGCCGAATAGGCTTTTACAGCATCCAAAACCTCGATGAAGAGCGGTTTGTGTACTTTCAGTTTTTCTTGCTCAGGAAACGAAGAAATAAACTTGGAGCCAACATCATATTTTTTTATTTGCTCATAAGACATCTGATAGATGTTATGCTTACCCTCATCTTCTTTTTCGATATTTTGACCTAATGAATCCAATGTAATTTGATGGTGCATAAATGGATCATGAGAAACTAGCAATTCTTTATCCCGAGTTACCACCAAGTCTAACTCTAATGTTGTCACGCCTAGTTCCAAAGCCTTGATAAATGCTGGAATGGTATTTTCGGGCATCAGCCCTCTTGCACCACGGTGACCTTGGACGTCCAAGTTAGGTTTGTACATTTTAGTAGGTTTAGTGGTACAACTACTCATGTGGATAACGAGTAGACAAATAATTGTTTTGAGGAATAATTTCATTGTTGTTCTTTGATGGCCAAAATTATCACTAATAGACTCAATGGAGCAGATATATATAGCCCAAGTGACAATTGCTGATTGAACAATGCATCGTAGGTTGTTGTTCCTAATACGCCTCCAATAATTGGCCCAATGACAGGAATCCAAGCATAATGCCAGTTGGACTTTCCTTTTGCAGCAATAGGCAAGAGGAAATGTATGATACGGGGACCTAAATCTCTTGCGGGATTAATCGCAAAACCAGTTGTATTACCAAGCGACAAACCAATCGCAACTATTAACGCACCGATGACTAACGGGTTAAGACCTTTAGCAAAATTTTGTGGTCCGAGAAACGACAGTGCAAAAAGCAGCAAAAATGTTCCCAACAACTCACTCAGTAGATTGGAAAACTTCGAATCCATGGCAGGTGCAGTGCTGAATACACCAAATTTTGTAGCAGTGTCTTCTGTTGCTTTCCAATGAGGTAAATATTGAAGCCAAACCAAGATGGCACCAAACATGGCACCAAGAAATTGACCCAACAAATAGCCGGGCACGGCAGACCAGGCTAATTGATCTGACATGGCTAACCCGATGGTGACGGCTGGGTTGATATGTGCGCCGGATATTTGCCCAGCTGCATAGATGGCAAATGTGACAGCCAGTCCCCAACCCACACAGATCATTAACCATCCTGCTTTTTCGCCATACGAATTTTTTAAGCTAGCGCCAGCATTGACTGATCCGCCAATGTAAATCAAGATCGCTGTTCCGATAAATTCTGCAATGGGTGCTGTCATAGTTTATTTTAAAGTGATACTAACGGGACAATGGTCCGACTCTATGTATTCTTTGTGAATTTCAGCTGTTTCTAAATTCGAAAGGATGGATTCACTTAATAGGAAGTAGTCAATCCTCCAGCCTACATTTCTTTCACGAGCGCCAGCTCTGTAACTCCACCAAGAATAGGTTTCGGTTTTATCAGGGTGCAAATGTCTAAATGAATCAATCAATCCAGCATTTACAAAATTGTCTATACCGTCTATTTCTGTCTGGGTGAAACCAGCAGATTTGTTATAATTGGCCTTTGGTCTTGCCAAATCAATATCTTTGTGCGCTACGTTCAAATCACCGCATACGATGACAGGTTTGGTTTTTTCAAGATTTTTGAGAAAATCCTTGAAATCAGCATCCCATCTTTTTCGATAGTCCAGTCTACTCAAGTCATTTTTAGAATTGGGTACATAGACGTTGGTCAAATAATAATCTTCATATTCCAGTGTCAAAACACGGCCTTCTTGATCATGCTCTTCTATACCGACTCCACGTGAAACATTAAGAGGTTCTTTTTTACTTAATATGGCTGTGCCACTATATCCTTTTTTGACTGCACTGTTGCAATAGACATGATAGTCAATTTCTCCTAATGCTTCTATGATTTGGTCATCTTGGGCTTTGGTCTCTTGTAGACAAATGATATCGGCAGCCATTTTATCAGTAGACGCATGAAAGCCCTTTTTGATGGCAGCACGGATGCCATTGACGTTCCAAGAAATTATTTTTTGACTCATAGTTTTAAAATTCTACATCAAATCTAATTAATGTGAGTTAGACCTTTAGAAAATCAATGTTAACGGAGTATTATTAATTCAAATTGAAAAATGGAATTATCATTTTCAGGCTTAATGAAACCGCTTTGTTCTATCGACGATAGGATAATTTCATTGGTTTCAAATCTAGTTGAAACCTACCTGTGAAGCGTAAGCGTATACTTTTAGTGTATTTCACTTCAATAATCTTCCGTCTTTTGTCTAAAACCTAGTCTCTAATAGTCAAATATTGTAATGATCCATAATCAGCCATTCGAATACTTTTTGAGGCAGGAGGCGTTTGAGTTTCGCAGCAGCTACATCTAGTGGTTTGCCTATGCTGTATCTGACTTTTGGGTTTTTCTTATGAATGATTTTTTCTACAAGCTTGGCAATTTTGATCGGGTTGTCTCCTTCCAACTCACCTTTACTGATAATCTCCAATGTCTTGTCTAGATTGTAGTGATAAGGAGAATTTTGTTCTGGGTGTAGTTCGGATATGATGCGGTGATCACCTATTGCGGTAAAAAAATCTCCCGGCTCTATAATTGTTGCGCGGATGCCTTGGTCTTTGATTTCCATTCGCAAAGATTCTACATAACCTTCCAATGCATGTTTACTTGCCGCATAATAGGCTTGGAACGGAATGGCAAAAAGCCCCATCAAAGATCCAATGTTAATAATGAGCCCCTCTTTTTGATTGCGCATCTTTGGCAAAACAGCGTGTGTCATATTGACCGTTCCCCAAAAATTGGTGTCAAATATCTTTTTGATTTCCGATGGATCGGTGAATTCTGCTGAGCCAACTACCGAAATACCCGCATTGTTGATCAGGACATCTAGTCGTCCTTCTTTTTCGATGATAACCCCAACAGCATTGGCGATGCTTTTTGGGTCTGTGATATCAAGCTGGAGCATAAATGGGTCGGCACAATTATCCGATTTTCGACTCGTGCCATATACCGTATGCTTTTGCGAAAGGTATTGATAACAGGACTGTCCTATTCCCGAAGAAGCGCCTGTGATAAGAATTACTTTTTTGTTCATTATACGAATTGAGTAGCAGAGATTACATGCTGTTTCATATTTTCTATTTCTTTCGCTTTGATGTCGTCAGACCAGCCTAGAATCTGTTGCATATTGGATGCGATTAGTTCCAAATTTTCGTTGACACTGTCCACATCAAAAAACAGTCTACCCGTACGGTGAATGAAAAAATCTGAAAGGTGAAGGGTATCTTCTTGATGCACACTAAAGTCTAACTCGGCCAACAAGATGCTCTTGTCCTCTCTGTTCTCATATAGACCAATGATTTCTTCCGTTTGGTTGCCATACAAGTCTACGAGATAGGATACTTCCCTAGCATCCAAGGACGCATGTGATTCCTCTAAGGTCTTTTTGTATTTAAGAACCGACTTGGTGCTCTTGAAACCATTGCCAGGCAATCTGTATTTTTTGGTTTTGCACTTCGGTATATTTTTAGCGCTTTTGTCAAACCGAATCTCGAGGACTTCATTGACCACTCTTTTGGCCATCTTTCGATAACCTGTCAGTTTTCCACCTGCTATGGAAACCAAGCCTTTTTCTGACACAAATATTTCATCTTTTCTGGAGATCTCTGAAGCAGATTTTCCTTCTTCTTCTATCAAAGGCCTGAGGCCTGCCCATGAAGATTTGACATCTTCGATGGTCAAATTGATGCTCGGGAAGTTATCATTTACCGCTTTGAGAAGATATTCTATGTCGGACAACTCAGTTGTGACGGTTTTGGGGTCTTGTGTATAAGTCGTATCTGTTGTTCCGATATAGGTCACGTCCTTTTTCGGAATGGCAAAGATCATCCGACCATCTGACACATCGAAATAGACGGATTGTTGAATAGGTAATTTTTCAAATGGCACGACAAGATGCACCCCTTTGGTGAGGTGCAATTTCTTGCCTTTGACAGTTTCTTGAAGTCCACGTATTTTGTCCACCCAAGGCCCAGCCGCATTGATTACATAATCACTGTATAGTTGGAATGATTTTCCAGTTTGTTGATCCTTGGCTTCTATGCCACATATTTTGCCCGCTTTTTCTAAGAATTCTTCACATGAAACATAATTCAGAATTCGGGCGCCTTCTCGTTTGGCCGCTTTGATGTTTTCTACTACAAGCCTAAAATCATCGGTTTGGTATTCTGCATAGATGCCACCTCCTTCTATTATTTCTTGGTCAAGTAAGGGTTCGAGGGCCATTGTTTCTTCTGGGCTCAACATTTTTCTTTGGTCTTCTTTCTCGACATCAGCGAGAACATCATAAACCATGAGACCCACAGAAGTCATGATTTTGCCATAATTTCCGTCCTTGATCAGAGGGAAAAGCATTTTTTCGGGACGAACCAAGTGTGGTGCAAGGGTATGTAAGATGGCGCGTTCTTGACCGACTTCACGAACGAGGCTAAACTCCATTTGTTTGAGATAGCGCAATCCACCATGAATTAGCTTGGTCGATTTACTACTGGTACCAGAGGCAAAATCTTCTTTCTCTATCAAGGCAACTTTGAGTCCACGCGTGACGGCATCAAGCGCTATACCCGCACCGGTGATACCCCCTCCGACGATGATGATATCAAAGTATTCGTTTTGCAGTGAATGGAGTGTTTGGGTTCGGTTTTTTAAAGCTTGCATGGTATGGAAGTCAATTTCAATCTAAATTAATAATTTATCTTTTGCTTCACGTGAAATCGGTGTTAATTCATTCTAGATATGAGCATCTCGTGTTCACTTGTTGTAAACCCGTTACCTATTTTATCTCTAATTGAAACAGACAATATTTCAAATTTCTCAATAATCATTTCCGAGGCTATACCTGTATGCCAAAAGACAAGTGTCTCTTCTCCTACTTTCCTTCTAATAAGATGACCTGACCTAAAGAAGTATATGATTAATCTTTGTTCACTTGTAGTGAATCCATAACTTATTGCATTGCTAATTGAAACGGACAATATTTCAAACTTATCTATCATCTACTAGAATAGAAGTCTCTCCTCCTTCTCGACTTCAATAGACAAACCGCTAACTCAAGTGAATTCAAGGAGATCCCGCTGTTAGAGATTCTGAATAACCTATCTCAGCTAGCGCTGATCTAGTTTTTTAGAATGACGGTCATTGTTGAATACCCAGATTGATTAACAATCCTTCTTTCCCAATAGTGATGAATAGCGCAAATCTCATAAGAATGGAGAATGATGTGAGCACCCTAAGAATTCACCGTTCCGTCATTCTGGAAATTCTGAAACGGAGTGAAAGAATTATTCAGAATCTCAATATCAGCGAATGGTAGACTGTATTGAAAAGGATGTAAAGTGTCGTTATGCTGGACATAGGCTTTGCAGACACTAGAAGTATCTTTTATCTAATTTTTACCTTTTGATTTAGAAAGGTTAAGAATCTCATTCTCAATTTGAAAATGGGTGCCTTTAGTCCAGAATGGTTTATTCTCTTTTAATTCCTTATCAAAAATGATCTTGTTTAAGAATTCTAGTAAATTCACAGCATAAGATGGAAGACAAAACCGAAAATCATAGTTATGAAATCCGCCCGAGATTTCGTGTGCAGAGCGCTGAAAATCTAGAGCAAATAAAGACACGCATCATCAACGGTCTTGCTGCTAAAAATGCTCCTTGCAAAGGAAAAAGCATAGACGGCCATTTTACCTTATATCTACCCAAAGAAGAGCAACATTATTGGTCGCCGCAGTTGAGTTTGAGTCTAGAAGATAATGAAGAGGGCTGTTTGGTAAGGGGCATGTTTGGTCCACGCCCTGAGGTATGGAGCATGTTTGTACTATTTTATTCGGTTATTGGGTTGGCAACTTTGATCATTTCGGTGGTGGGGTATGCTCAAATGATGCTAAAAACTTCTGCCGCTATTTTATGGCTAGTTCCTGTGTTACTGGTGGTGTTTGTCACTTTGTATTTGGTTTCCTATTCGGGACAAAAAATGGGACGAGATCAAATGAAGACCCTGCATGATTTTTTGGTAGACAGTACGGGGTTGGAGTTTTAAAACCTGTGGCGCTGGGATCAGTGCAAGACTAAACAAGACAGCCCCCTAGACTGACAAAAGTCACCTCCCTATATCTGGGTATATTTAGCCTCTAATCTTTGATATCGACAGAATAGAGGTGTTTTACAGCGCAGGTACCCAATAAATGCATTAAAGCATTTATAAAAATGGGTAAGTTCACTTTATAACTGCGTTATATCCAATTATCGAAACCTAGCATATATGAACAAAATTAATTACGGTATCTTATTAACCCTTTTAACTCTACTTAGCTCTTTTCAATTATTAGTAGATGAACCTTTTAAACAACTTTTCTTAACCGTAGAAGAACTCCCTGAAGGATATAAATCAACAAACGAAATCAACTGCAAGTCAATCCAAGCCAGTATTTTATATGAGAAACCTGAAACGTACGCAATGCTCATTGGAAAAGTAAAGTCTAAGAGTTTTCAATCGTTCAAATCGAAAAAAGATAGTGGATCAATTCTCTACTTGGAATTCGAAGAAGCGTTTGACAAAACTGGATTTCTCGAAGGTCTACTTTGGGGAGGAAATAAACCAACTTCTGAACATCCAGAGGAGTATCAAGTTAAAGACAATATCTTAATTATTTGGAGCCTAAGTAAGAAGAGCGAAATCAAGAATATCTCAAAGAAAAAAGTCCTTAATGTATGGAAGTGAAAAAGGATATAACATTACCTAATCTCTCCATGGTGATCACTGCTAGACTTGAGTGCGATGGTTTCTAGCAGCACCGGAAAATCTTCAATTTTCCTCACATGGTTGAAAAAAGGTAGTGATGAAAATCGAATATTTTCCTAATTTGTAACCGAAACAAAATACGCGTCAAGCACCACAGAGGATAGCTGGGCGTTATGCATAATGAACCTTCATAATTTGAGACTTCTAGCTTTCCTTTATTTAGTAACAATAGCTTTTACCTGTTCTAGTCAAGGGTTCCGTAAGGTAAAATCTAAGATCAAGCATTCTGGAGCAGTAAATATTGTATCGAACTCAAGTGAATTTTTCGCAACTGCAGGAAAAGACGGGAACTTATTCATCTGGGATTATTCTGGAAAAGTAGTTGGCAACCCTCAGCTTATGGATGTTACAATTAACTCCATAGAATTCATTTCGAACTCAAATCTTCTTCTTGTTGGACTCACTGAAACTAAACAAGAATTGACCAAAAGGTTTGTCATTAAGTGCTTCGATAACAAAGGAAACGAGCAATTCGAATTAATTGACTCGACATTAACTCAGGAATTGACAGATAACTATTATCAGGAAAATACCAAAAGCGTTCAATCCGCCATCAAAAGCATCAATCAAAATTTTACGGAGTTGAAAACCAATGAATTACAATCTCCTGAGATAGACAAAGGCTTATCTCATTTTGACTTAGTTCAGGACATCGAAGTTTCTCCTTCAGGAGAATTGATCGCATCTATTGACAAGTTCAATATCCTGAAGATTTGGGATAAATCAGGCTCATTCATTAAATCAATGAACATTGATAATGGAAAAAAGAATACAGAAATTTACTTTTTGGATGAGGAGCGGTTACTGATTAGTCCAAACATTATTTTAAATATTGATTCTTCCAATCTTGAATTCATCCAGGGTTTTGAAAAGTACTCAGGCATACCTTTTTCGAATTCTTTGTATTTCTATTTTGATTATAACGATAATAGCAGACCTGAACAGATTTACAATCAAAACACATCTAACATCCAAAAATTAGACGATACCGAATTTTATACTTTTAATACTTCACGCAGCGATAACACTTTGGCACTCTTAGGTTTTGATAGATTAATCAGAGTAATTAAAGAAGATGGAAGCATAATATCAAAATTCGGAAAAGACAGGAAACTGCATACTACATTTAGAGGCGATAAATTAACTGAATTCAGTAATATTTCATGCTTAGGAATTTCACCTAACGGAACTTTCGTGGTTAGTGGAAACGAAGATGGCAAGGTTGTCATTTGGAAAAATGGCGAATAAAATATGCATAACATCCTGTGATCAAATCATGGCGGTTTAGCTGTAATAGAAAGTTCTCTACTTTCTGGAAGCCCGCCATATCTCAGATTAGCACTATGGAATCAAAAAGGGATAGCGCAAATCAGAGATTTTCCTAATTTGTAACCGAAACAAAATACTCGTCAAGCACCACGGAGGATAGACAGGCGTTAGCAAAAACCCTCTTCAATAATTACCAAAACGGTAACTTTTACTTATCTTTGTCTTTCAACACATTTGAATGAGAGTAGTAGCAAAGAAAATACTTCGAGAATTCTGGAATACACATGCTGATGCAGAAGACCAATTAAAAACATGGTTTAAGGAAGCATCTAAAGCAAAGTGGGGTAATCCTGCAGATGTAAAAGAAGAATATGCTAAAGCTAGCATATTAAAGGGTGGACGTGTAGTTTTCAATATATGCGGAAACAAATACCGACTAGTAGTTGATATAAACTATTTAAGACAATGGGTTTTTGTCAGGTTTATTGGAACTCATTCTGAATATGATAATATAGACGCTAACACAATTTGAGCCATGAACATTAAAGCAATAAAAACGGAAAGTGATTACAATTCTGCTCTTGGGAGACTAGAAGAAATCTTTCATGCGCCATCTAACTCTCCAGAAGGTGATGAAGCGGAAATTATTTCAATACTCATAGAAAAATACGAAGATGAATATTATCCTATCGAAGCGCCAGACCCCATCGAAGCGATTAAGTTCCGAATGGAACAAATGGATATGACCAAAAAAGAACTTGCTCAAATTCTCGGTTACAAAAGTAGGGTTTCTGAAATATTTAGTCGGAAACGAAAGCTAACTCTCAATATGATTCGAAACCTTCATGAGAAATTAAAAATACCTTATGAATCGCTAATAACAGACTATTAAAAAATTTGCTAACAATTGATATAAGATGCATGGCGGTTTGGTGGTAATGGAAGCGTTTGAGGTGTTTGCAAGCCCCGTCGATTCTGCGCTGCACCTCATTGAAAATCAAAATGTATGAGACGAATCAGATTCGTCTATATTAGTATCCGAAACAAACAATACAACAAAAGCCACACCATATCTTGGCGTTATCCACAACTCCTTTATAACGAAAATTAATTGAATCTTGGAATTTGACCCACCTATCCCATCACGAACAACTGAAGAACTTATAGCTATTTTTCACTTTCCTGAAGACTGGAATCAAGAAGCGGTTAAGCAAGCAGAATCTGAACTTTTGGAGCGAAACATCTCCCAAGACGAACAGAATGAAATTGTAGAACGACTCACGAAGGAGGTTGAAAATCTCAATGCAAAAATTGAGAAAGAGCAGAGGAACGAAAAGTATAGCTATTTAGACATGTTCTTTATGTGCTTGTATCTCCCAAGAACAATTCTAACAGATTGGAGTTTAGAGAAAGACGGGTATACCATTCTTCACAAGCAACGATTACAAACAATTATTGCTGGATTTGTCTTTTGGTCTATCATGGTATTAGTCGGAATTAACACATTTGATAGAGAAGCTATTGAGTGGCAAAACGAGGTTAATAACGAAGACATCTACGAATGGGAGCGCGAATATTACTCAGATGAGGACTTCATTGAATCACGAAAAGCAATGATAGAGCAAGTAATCAATTCCGCAACTAACAAAGAAGCAATGACAACAGTTCTTGTTTTGGTTGATTCTGACACAATTCCCGAAGAGAAGATTCTAACTTTGCACAAATTGGACCACATTAACATACGAAATGTAATTTTCGAGAGGATTTTAGAGCCAGAACCCTATGAACGAATTACGTTTAAACTAGTGAAATAAGTGGATAACAAGGTCTGATATCCCATGGCGGTCAGCTGTAGACTCTGCTCCCCTACTTTCTAGCAGCACCGGAAAATCTTCAATTGTCCTCACTGAATAAAAAAAGGTAGTGATGAAANNAAAATCGAAGATTTTCCTAATTTGGTAACCGAAACAAAATACACGTCAAGCACCAAGGAGGATAGCTAGGCGATATGTGTAATAGATCTTAATAAGAATCATGTCAAACCAATCAACCAAAAGCTTTTATGATGAACTGTCAGTAGACTATCATTTAATTTTTCGTGACTGGAATGAAACTGTTATTGAACAGGGTAAAATATTAGACCAATTAATTCAAAGAAATGCGAAAATTGAGTCTAAAACTGTATTGGACTGTTCGTGCGGAATTGGAACACAGGCTATTGGGTTAGCGCTGAATAACTATGTAGTTACAGGAACCGACTTAAGCCCAAAAGCAATTGAAAGAGCACGAACAGAAGCTAAGCGGAGAGACATCAATATAAATTTTAACATCGCAGACTTCACCAAGCTTGAATCTCAAGTAAATGGGAAATTTGATGTAGTGCTATCTTGTGACAATTCTCTTCCACATTTATTGACAAATGAAACGCTCTTACTTGCTGCAAAAAACATCTTTTCTAAAATGAAATTGGGAGGATTATTTATAGGTAGTATTAGAGACTATGATTTGATTATTGAAGAAAAAATAACTAACACCACGCCAAATATTAAGGGTTCAGAAAAGGATAGAACAATAACTTTCCAGGTATGGGACTGGTATGAAGACAATACTTACTTAGTGAATCACTTTACAATAAAAGGTATGGGTAATACATATGAGACTCATGTTAGGACATCTAAATATAAAGCATATAAGAGATGTCAAATAACTGAAATTTTCACTCAAGCTGGATTCAAAGAGATAAAGTGGCTAATGCCAGATGAGTCTGATTATTATCAACCAATTTTCATAGCATACACATAACATTAGATGTGTGGAGATTTAGAGGGAATGGGAGCGTTTGGGGATTTTGAAAACACCGCCGATTCTGTGATTCAGTTATATTGCATCCGAAACAAACAAAGCATAAAACGCCACACCATATCAAGACGTTAACAGTTATTACAAAAAAAACATGGATATCAATCTTAAATACATAGAGGAAAACTATGTCGAATATAAGAAACTATGCAAAATGGCCAATATTTCTTCAGATGAGCTAGAAGAACTAATCTATAAGGAATTGATTCCGAACGCTTCCTATACAATAAACTCCACTGATACAATTAGTTCTCCTCTTGGTGACAAAGTGATGGTTAACGAAATCAAGAAATTCTTTCCTAAAAACACACTTGAACTCATAAAAAACAATAAGGCCTTAGCGAATGAACCAGCCAATTTTAAGGAAAGATTTAAACAAGAATTCTTAGAAACATTGGAGAGTAGTATTGACAAAAGATATGCTTATAACGGTATTCTTGATGAAAACGGCAAAATTGATAATGTCAAACTTGACCTTGAATTTGAAGATGAATGGAAATATTATTGTAAAGGGGTGTACGGTGTTTGTACATTAAATGCGACTGGATCAGATATAATAAAAAAGGAAATAGCAGTCAAAAAGCTCATTGAATTCAATGAAATTAATGTAGAGAAAAAATTAAGCGGCAAGGAAAAGGACACGCTAATATCACTGAATGCCCAATTTAATGAAGTGTCAAACTTATTTGCGCCATATCAACGAGAGGTCAGCAGTAGAGGAAAGTATCTTGATAAGATATTAAAATTGAACAAGATGGATGAGTTAATAAAAAACCGCTGACATGCTGTAATCAAATCATGGCTATTCTGCAGTGAATGAAAGGTCTCTGCATTCTGGCTGGCCCGCCTACTCGGTCCGGCCATATCTCGGATTAGCACTATGGAATCAAAAAGGAATAAACTACGCGTCTGCGGACCAAATCAGAGATTTGAATATCAGGTATTCAGAACTTGAACTAAATCATACGCCACGCTTGATGTGTAGGTGTTAGCAGTAAGCAAAAAAACAGAGAATCTAATTATGACAAAAATGAAAGCTGTTAAATTTGGAAACAGGTTACCTCTTGATTTAGACATAAAACCTAATGAATAAAACCACCAGACAGAGTTTAAATTACACTTCCCTTCCGAGTACCCGCTATTAGCACCAATGTACTGGCCAAGACCATCCA